>NZ_SMNY01000003.1:0-606683 GCF_004353535.1 Cupriavidus sp. L7L | reverse complement strand
TGGAGAGCTTCTGGGGCAGCCTGAAAGCAGAGTTGGTGTACCACCATCGGTATGCCACCCGGATGGAAGCCATGGCCTCTGTCCGTGAGTACATTGAGATTTTTTACAATCGCCAACGGCGCCATTCGAAGTTGGGGTACCGAACGCCAGGCGAAGTCGCTGCAAGCTACCTCAGTCGACTAGCTGCAGCATGAACCAGACGTGTCCGCGCTGGACAGAACACCTCACGTTTCCACACCCCGCTCATCGAACCGGACATGCAGATCTCCCGCATCCGGCTCTCGGACAAGACATCACGCCTTCGTACACGGCAAGTTACTACCAGGGACCGGACAGCCGAACGAGACCGAAGTGCCCGTAGAGGTGCGAGGGTGGATAAGCCCCGCCCCGACGACGTCTGACCTTATGCTTGATACGTAACCACCGACGTAACCGCGCAGAGGTGTAGCTGTCAAGCGCCCGATACGCACGGCTGACGGTCCCTACCTTGAAGTAGTTCGCCCAGCCGCGCAGCGTGCGGTTCAACTTGCCCACCAGCTCCGTGGTATCTAGCCACGTCATCGACGAAGCGGTCAGCGCATGAACCTTCTCAACCATGCGCCGAATACTCTTCTTCGACGGCCGCATGCCCATGCGGGCCTGGCCGGTCTTCGGGGAGTACATCCGCCCAAACGTGTAACCCAAGAAATCGAAGTCGCCTTCCGGTACCTGACAGATTCGTGTCTTCTCCTCGTTGACCGTCAGCTTCAGTTTGCGCATGATCTCGCGCAGTTTCAGCACCGCCTCATCGGCCTTGCCTCGCTTGCACAGGATCACCAGATCGTCCGCGTAGGTCACGATTCGACTGCCAAGACTTCGCTCCAGCCCAAGCTTCTTCCACGCCAACACAAACCGGCGCATGTAGACATTTGCCAGCAGTGGTGAGATGGGTGAACCCTGCGGAATGCCGCGCCGGCTGTCCCGGGCCTCCGTCGTACGTTTCTTCCGGCCTCGGGTATCGGTTTCTTCCACGGGGCATTCCAGCCACATCCTGATCAGATGCAGCACGCGCCGATCAACGATGCGTCGCGCGAGCGACAGCATCAGTTCGGCGTGTGGAATACTTCCGAAGTAGTCCGCGAGGTCGGCGTCGACAACGTCCGTTTGCCCTCGGTGCAGCCGCTCCTCCACCTCGATCACCGCTTGTTGGGCGTTTCGCCCCGGGCGGTAGGCGTACTGCTCTGGTGGAAGATCCGCTTCGAAGATCGGTTCGAGCACCAGCATCGCTGCTGTCATGCACACCCGATCCCGCAAGGTCGAGATGCCCAGTGGCCTCAGCTTGCCGTTGGCCTTCGGGATAAACACTCTTCTAATAGGGTCCGGTTGGTAACTCTCCTCCCTGAGCGCTAGCGCCAGTTCGCCGAGCCACTTCTGCACCCCGTACTCCTCGACCTCCGCGAAGTCCTGACGATCGACACCCGGCGCGCCCCTGTTGGAGCGGCACTGGGCGTACGCGTGTGCCAGCACATCCTCACGATAGATCTTGTCGTACAGAGCGTAAAAGCGGTACCCGGCTTCTGCCTTCGCTTTCGCGTGTAACGCCATCTGCAGCTTCTGAACACTGATAGGTTGCCCAATCTCCACGCCCTCGCTACGTATTGCGTCCGTCCTGAACTGAGGCCCCTTCCCTCCACCAGCATTACCAGCTTCAGCAGTAGTACGGGCCTCTCCGTCACCCCAAGGCGCCCGGCCTGTCCCTCACGGGCGTCCGGTTGGTCATCCCTGACCACGCCAGGGGGCTTCCCGTGTTGCGTGCGCTTTCCTTGTGTACATGCTGTCGCCACTACCCCGGCGCAGCGACTGGGCGTCCTGCCTGCTCATTCGCCCAGCCGTATCAGCCTTCCCCGATATGGCAGTCGGGTCGGCCTGCGCATCGACGTTTCCGAGGCTTGCTCGGCGTTCACTCGCGTTACGGCCTGCACACTCGCGCTGTCACCGTATTTCGTGACACGCTTCACCGAAGGCTTCAACCGCTTCGTTACCTCCACGATTGCTCCGGTTGCTTCCGGCTGGAGCGGTTGCCGGGTGGGGCTTTCACCCACTGGAAAAGCGCCGCCTTGTCACGGCGCACGCCATGAAGCGTCATTAGTCCGAGCGATTACTCGGTCGTTCGAACGTCGGCTTCTTGTATCTCGAACGCGTAGTTTCCACCGATCTGGCTCATTCGCCTATACGAGCCACAACTGGGATCGGGCTGGCCTTCCGAGTCAACGCTTAAGCAAGCTACTATCCCTTGCATATGCAGCTATGGGTGCCATGCCGACACCCACGCGGGCTAGGAAGGCAACGAAGGGAAATTCGCTCCGCTCTCGGCGCGCAATACCGCCTTGTGGATCTTGCCAGCGGGTGTCAGCGGTAGCGTGTCCCGCAGTACCACCTGCCGCGGCACCTTGTAATCGGCCAGGCGGGTCGCACAATAGGCGCGGATTTCCTCCTGCGTGACCTGGCAACCGGGTTTTGGCACGACGTAGTAGCGCCCGATCTCACCCATCACCGGGTCGGGCACGCCAATGCCGGCAACCATCATGACGGCGGGGTGCCGCGCAATCACCCCCTCGATCTCGGCCGGATAGACGTTGAAGCCGCCTTGGATATACATGTCCTTCTTACGGCCCTTCAGGTAAATAAAGCCGCGCTCATCCACATAGCCCAGGTCGCCCGAGTGCAGCCATCCTTGCGCATCAAAGCCATCGGCCCCGGCCGCCCCGCCCACATAGCCCGCGCAGACACCCGCCCCGCGGAACCAGAGCTCGCCAATCTCGCCCGCGACTGCGTTCTCGCCGTCGCGCGTGACCACGCGCATTTCCGCGGTATCAAGGATACGGCCGATTGATTGCATCAGATCCTCCCGCTCGGCATCCCAGGGGGTCATGACAATCGCCCCCGACGTTTCCGACATGCCGTATAGGTTCATGACCGAAGCCTGCGGCATGCGCGCCTGCAGTTGCTCGAGCAACACGGCATCGGCCGTGGCACCGCCCACGATCACCAGCCGGATCGAAGAGAAGTCCACCTCGGCTGCATCTGGATGCATCAACAGCAGCGTGGCCATGGTTGGCACGCCCGAGAGAATCGTGGGCGGATGCTGGCGCATCATGGCGAGCATCCGGTCGGCCTTGAAAGCCGACACAAGTTCGCAGGCGCCGCCGCTCAGCAAGAAGGTCAACACCCCACAGGTGATGCCGCCCACATGGTTGAAGGGCAGGGCCAATTGGATATGGTCGGTCTGGGTCATGCGCACATGGCGTGCCTGGGCCAATGCGGCCGCCAGCATGCTGTGATGCGACAGCCCGGCCCCCTTTGGCCGTCCGGTGGTGCCGGACGTGTAAATCACCATAGCCAGATCTGCAGGCTCGACCTGTGCCTCGGCGCCAGCCAACGCGGCGCTATCCGTCGCGATGGCAGCCAGTACCGAAAGCCGCAATGGGCCTGCTTCGGGCGATGGCGGTTCGTCGATCAGCCCCACGTGCAGCAGGCCAGGCATGCGCGGTGCCAGCCGCTCGAGCATGGCGAGGAAGTCGAAGCCCTCGCACTCTTGCACCGTGAAGACTGCCTTGACCGCGCTGTCATTCACCATGTGCTCGATCTCGTTCTCACGATAGCGCACGCTCAGGCCCACCACCGCGATCCCGATGCGTGTCGCGGCGAAGAACAACTGCAGCCACTCGATCTGGTTCAGGGCGATCACGCCAATGCGATCGCCGCGCTTAAGCCCAAGACCAAGCAGGCCGCAGGCTAGCCGTGCGGAGGTGGCCTCGGTCTCACCAAAGCTGTGCTCCTGCTGCTCGCACAGATAGGCTGTGCGGTGGCCCCATTCCTGGCTGGCCTGGCGCAGGGCGGCACCAATGGTGGCGGGTGGCGGCGTGGTGGTCATGCGGTCCTCCTGGCAATGATAGATACATAAAAGTATGGAGCCCGGCGCGGTGGCAGGAATCCTTCGTCAGACAGATTTCAGCACTGGTGTCTGGTCGTGCCCTGCCAGCCTTGATCCCAGCGGTGCCCCTCCTGCCCCTGCCGCATCGCTTCTCGCTGAACCACCTCGCCTGTCACGGCACCGAAGGCGGACCCCGGTGCCGGAGCTTCGAATGCCTGCTCCCCGCGGCGCAGGGTCCAGCCGACAAACGGATCGGCAGCGTGGCTGCGCATCGTCCATCGCGCTTCGCAGGTACGGCAACGGTGTTCGCACAGCATCAACTCGAGATGCGGAGAGTAGCGCTGGCGCGCGACCGTGGAGGCCGGATGCAGCCCGGGATGACCGGACGCGCGCCGCGGGTCACGCTGCAGGTCCGCGCACTCCGCGCATATCGCCGGCCGCGCCGCCGCTGCGCCAATCGCCCGGGCAACCGGCTTCGGCGCCTGACCCTCACCGGCGCGCACGCGCGGGCGCGTGCTCCAGCGCCGCATGACCGTCCAGTACAGCACGCGCAAGACCTCGGGACCGGACTGCATGGCAGTGGCGCGGCAACGATCCACGTGCCGCTCGAGCAGCAGGCCCATCTCGGCCGCCGACGCGAAGCACACTAGCTGCCGTTGCCCGCTGCTGCCGACGATCCAGCCGTCGAACACTGCTACCAGCGCTGCCTTGTAGGCATCGCTACCCCAGCAGCCCACGCGCACGGCCTGCAGATTTGCCTTTCGGCTGGTGCGGCGGATTTCCGTGCGCAGCGCTCCCAGTTCCACGAGCGCCGCGCTATCGGGATGGCTCAGATCTTTTCTGCCGATCATCATGCCCCTCGAAAGAATTTTCCCCATACGGGCCGGCTAGTGTTCGGCTGCCGCAAAGCAGTCGGCATACTGCTTGCGCAGCATGTGCTTCTGGATCTTTCCGGTGGCGGTAGACGGCAGCGCATCGATAAACTTCACTGCCTTCGGCACCTCGAACTTGCCGAGGCTGGCGCGGCAGTACTCGGTCAGCTCGGCCTCGCTGCAGGCCGCGCCGGGCTTGAGCACCACGAAAGCGCAGATGGCCTCGCTCCAGTGAGGGTGGGGCAGACCGACCACCGCTACCGCCGCCACGGCCGGGTGCGCCAGGATAACGGACTCGACCTTGATGCTGGCGACGTTCTCGCCGCCGGTCTTGATCATGTCCTTCTTGCGATCGAGGAACAGTAACTGTCCGCCCTCGTCGATCGTGCCAAGGTCGCCCGTATGGTGCCAGCCGTACCGCTGCGCCGCCTCGGTCGCCGCGGGATCCTTGAAGTAGCCAAGCATGACGTTCGGTCCGCGGTGCACGATCTCGCCCACGTCGCCGGGCGCGAGGAGCCTGCCGTCGTCATCCATGATGGCGGTCTCGGAAGCCACCGTGGAGACGCCCCAGTAGTTCGCATCGCGCGTTGGATGCTCTACCGGCCGGAAGCTCATCGTGACCGGGTAGATCTCGGTCTGTCCCGTGACCAGCATGATGTTAGGGTTCAGCATCGATGCGATCCGGTCCACCAGCGGACGCGGCATCGGCGCCATGGCGTAGATGCAAAGCCGCAGCGACGAGAAGTCCGCCGTGCCGGCCCTGGGATCGGACAGTATGGCCGCGTACATCATCGGCAGCGCCACCAGCACGGAAATCCGCTCCTTGACGACGCTGTCGACGACGAGGCCCGGCTGGAAGCCCCGGCTAATCACCACGCAGGCGCCGGCGGCGCAGGTGGAGGCGGCCACCACATGCTGGCCGCAGTGGAACAGCGGCAGGATGCCCGTCACCACGTCCTGCTCGGTAAAGCCGAAGGTCGAGAGGTTGCCGATCACCGCGCTGTGGACCGAGGCATGCGAATGCACCACGCCCTTCGGGTTGCCGGTAGTGCCGCTGGTGTACATGATCAGCGCGGGCTGGTCGCCGTCGATGTCCACCTCCGGCAGCGTGGCAGGGCGACCCTGGGCCAGCGCTGCCAGCGCTGGCAACTTCAAGCCGGCCGTGCTCGACGCACTGCTCATGGTGACTACGACAGGCAGTCCCAGATCCTGCAGCAACGCCGCCATCTGGGGCTGCTGGCAAATGGCCTCGTCTGCAACGATGCAGGAGACTTCCGCATGGCGCAGGATGTAGCCGATCTGCGCTGTATCAAGCTGGATATTGACCGGCACCCAGACATTGGCTGACTTGTGGATGCCATTGAGCGCGGCCAGCATGTCGATCGAATTGGCGCACAGCGTGGCGACCTGGATCCCACTGCCGTGCGCCTCAAGCAGGTAGTGGGCAAACTGCGAGCTGAGTGCGTCCAGTTCGCGGTAGCTCAGGCGTTGCTCGCCATCGACCACGGCAGTGCGGTCTCCGTACTTGACGGCCGTGCGATGCACGATGTCGCCGAGTGCTACGCGGCGAATGCGACGGCTTACTGCCGATGCTTCTGGTACTTGCATGTTTGTCTCCTCTTAATGTTGTAATTTCCCGCTCTACCGGCGGAATCAGCCGGCCGGGCGCGCCGCCTGCTCTCTGGCCGCGGCCTCGATCATCGGCTTGACGCTGTCGATGGCGCCGCCGCCATCGCACGGGATGATCGCGCCCGAAATAAATGATGCCGCCGGCGAACCAAGGAACATGGCGAGGTTGGCAATGTCTTCGCTGGTGCCCAGCCGCCCAAGCGGCACCATTGCCCGCACCTGCGCCCCGCCCTCCGTGCCCTGCGGCGAGAGCCGGCGCATGCCTTCGGTGTCGGCGATGGGCCCCGGCGAGATGGCATTGACCCGCACGCCGGCGGCGCCCCACTCCATCGCCAGCACGCGCGTGAGTTGGTCCACCCCGGCCTTGGCCGCGCAGACATGGGCCTGGTAGCGAATCGGGATCGCACCCTGCGGCGCGGTGATATTGATGACCGAGGCGCCGGGGCTGGCCAGGTAGGGGAAGGCCTGGCGCATCACGTGGAAGGTGCCGTTCAGGTCGATATCGACCACCACCTTGAAGCCGTTGGACGAGAGCTGGTTGAGCTCGGCCAGGAAGTTGCCGGCGGCGCCGGAGACCAGCACGTCGATCTTGCCGAACCGGTCGTGCGCAGCGGTGAAGGCGCGGCCTACCGCGTCGAAGTCGCGCACGTCGGCGGTCACGCCCAGCACCCCGGCGCCGTGCGCCGCCAGCGCGGCGACCGCAGCGTCCACGTTTTCCTGCTTGCGGCTGGCCACGGTCACGTTGGCGCCGTGGCGGGCGAAGGCATGGGCAATGCCGAGGTTGATGCCGGTGGTGCCGCCGAACACGAAGACGTGGCGGCCGGCGAAGTCAAAGGATACGGTCATGGCAATGTCCTGTCGAAAGCGGCTGGTTACGGGTGCGGGTCAGTGGGCGGCGCGCAGCAATTCCTCGGCGATGATCATGCGGCGAACCTCGCTGGTGCCGCCGCCGATGGTGGCGAGCTTGGCGTTGCGGTAGTGGCGGTTGACCTCGGTCTCCCAGATAAAGCCGGTGCCGCCGTGGATCTGCACCGCCTTGTCGGTCACGTGCAGCAGCATCTCCCCGACCCGCAGGATCGAGGCCGCGCACAGCTTGTGCAGATCGCCCCGTCCGCCACCGCCCTGCTCCAGCGCGTTGCACGCCATCAGCGCCCGATAGGCCAGCGAACGTGCCGCTTCCAGCTCCGTGTACATGTCGGCCAGCATCGCCTGCACCATCTGGAACGAACCGATCGGCTTGCCGAACTGTTGCCGCGTATTGGCATAGTCAAGCGATAGGTCGAGGCAGCGCTGCGCCTCGCCAATGCACGGCAGAGCCAGGAAGGCACGTTCGATATCGAGCCCGCTCATCACCACCGCCACGCCACGGTTCTCGCCGCCGATCAGGTTGCGGGCGGGCACCCGGCACTCGTCGAACACCAGTTCGCCAGTCGGGGCGCCCCGCCAGCCCATCTTGGTGAGTTTCTGCGCGACGCTGAAGCCAGGGAAATCCCTTTCCACGAGGAACGCCGAGATGCCCTTGGCACCTTGCGCCGGATCGGTCTTGGCGTAGACCAGGATCACGTCGGCCACCGGCCCGTTCGAGATGAACATCTTGCGGCCGTTGAGCACATAGTCGTCGCCGTCCTTCCGCGCCGTGGTGTGCATGCTGCCCAGCGCATCCGAGCCGGCCCCCGGTTCGGTCAGCGCCAGCGCCCCCACCCACTCGCCCGAACAGAGCCGCGGCAGGTAGCGCTGCCTCTGCTCGTCGTTGCCATTGCGCAGGATATTGTTCAGGCAGAGGTTCTCGTGCGGCCCCCAGATGAAACCGGCGTTGGCGTTCCAGTAACCAAACGCCTCCGCCACCATGCCGGCGGAGAACAGGTCCATGCCGGATCCGCCGTATTCGGGCGGTGCGGTAATACCAAGGTAGCCGGCGGCGCCAAGCATCGGCATCAACTGCTCGGGGTACCAGTCTTCGTCGTCCATGCGCGGCAGCAGCGGCGCCAGTTCGGCCTTGGCGAAGCGGAATGCCTGGTCGTAGACTTCACGCTGCTCGGGAGAGAGCTCGAACTGCGCAGTCGAAATCGTCATGGTGTCTCCTCACTTGGTGAATTCGCTTCAGATGCGCAGGATGCCTTGCTGCCGCTCGCCGAACGGCGCGTTGAGCGAGGCTGACAGCGCCACCCCCAGCGCGTTGCGCGTATCGACCATATCGAGCACGCCGTCGTCGCGCAGCTCGGAGGTCTGGTAGTACACGCTGTTGCTGCGGGTGTAGTCCTGCTGAATCTGGTCATGGATGGCCTGGATCTCGGTGGGATCGGGCCGCTTGCCTTCCCGCGCCAGCGCGGCGATCCTGATCTGCGAGAGCGTCTTGGCGGCCTGCTCTGCGCCCATGGTCGCGCACTGCGAATGCGGCCAGGCGAACAGGAAACGCGGATCGTAGCCGCGCCCGGCCATGCCGTAGTTGCCGGCGCCGAAGGAGGCGTGGCACAGGACGCTGAACTTGGGCACGCGCACATTGCTCTGGACCATGATCATCTTGGCGCCGTCCTTGGTGATGCCGCGATGCTCGTAGTCGCGCCCGATCATGAATCCGGTGATGTTGTGCAGGAACAGCAGCGGCACGCCGTCACGGTCGCACAGCTCCATGAAGTTGGTGGCCTTCTCCGCCGCCTCGCTGAACAGCACGCCGTTATTGGCGAGGATGCCGATCTTGTAGCCCCACAGGTAGGCGTAGCCGCACACCAGCGTGGTGCCGTAGTCGGGCTTGTATTCGTGGAACAGGCTGCCGTCGACCAGGCGCGCGATGACCTCGCGCATGTCGAACTGCTTCTTGATGTCGTCCGGGATGATGCCGTAAAGCTCTTCCGGGTCGTAGTACGGCGCTTCCGGCTCACGCATGTCCACCGCCTGCTTTGGGCGGCGGCGCAGGGTGCCGACGATCTCGCGAGCCAGCGCGATGCCCTGGGTTTCCGAGTCCACCGCGTAGTCGGCCGTGCCCGAGATGCGCGTGTGCACATCCGCGCCACCCAGTTCGGCCGCGCTGATGTCTTCGCCGGTGGCGGCCTTGACCAGCGGCGGGCCACCCAGGAAGACGCCGCTGGAGCCGCGCACCATGATCGAGTAGTCGGACAGCGTGGGCACGTAGGCGCCGCCAGCAGTGCAATGGCCCATAGCCACGGCGACCTGTTCCACGCCGGCGGCCGACAGGCGGCACTGGCTGTAGAACATATGGCCGCCCTCATGGAAGATATCCATCTGCATGGGCAGGTAAGCGCCCGCGCTGTCGACCAGGTGCACGATCGGCAGACGGTTCTCCAGTGCGATCTTGAGCGCGCGGATGGATTTTTTTGCGCCGAGCGGATAGACGGCACCACCCTTGATGGTGCTGTCATTGGCCAGCACCATCACTTCGCGGCCGTTGACCACGCCAATGCCGGAGACCACGCCGGCGCCCTTGATGTGCGCGTCGTACTTGGCATGGTTGGCCGCAAGCGCTGACAGCTCTAGGAACGGGGTACCGGGATCCAGCAGCAGGTTCAGGCGCTCGCGCACCAGCAGCTTGCCCTGGTCACGCAGGCGCTTGATGTCGCGCTCTGCCCGGTGGTGGCGGACGTCCTCCATCATCGCCAGGAATTCCTCGCGCACGCGCAGATTGTGCGCACGGTTGGTCTGGAAGGACTCGGAGCGCGTGTTGATACGGGATTCGATGCGGCGCATGTTTACTCCCTCCCTGCTTCGAGCCGCACCAGCAAGGCGTCCCGGTCGAATAGGTCACCCTTTGCACAGGGAATTTCCGCGACCACGCCATCGCGGGCCGCTTCCAGGTTGAGTTGCATCTTCATACTCTCGATCACGATCATGGTTTGCCCCGCGCTCACGCGATCGCCCACGGCGACCGCAACCTCGATCACGGTGCCCGGCATTGGAGCCACGCAGAGATCGCCCTCCTCGGCATCCGCCCCGCCGCCCCGGACCGGATCGCGCAGCGTGACGGTCCAGGCACGCCCGAAAGCATGCACATAGGCGGTCTCGCCATGCTGGGCGACCCACACGGCATGGGTGCGGCCGCCCAGCGTGAGCCCCAGCGCGCCGTCCGGCTTGTTCTCCATCATTACGTCAAACACTGCGCCGTCGACCTCGACCCGGCCGCCACGTGCATCGCGCACCAGCGCGACCTGGTGACGCGCACCGGCGCCAACTTCCGCTGTCAGCTTCATCAGTTTCTCCAGGCATGCATGGCGCCATGCACCGCAGGCGGCGCAAAACGTGAATCGGTCAGCGTGCGGTTGGTCAGCAAGGCCGCGGCAAGAACCACGGCAGCCTGTTCTGGCGTAGGCGCCGGCACCTGCAGCGCCGGCTTGTGCTCTTCAAGGAAGCTGGTGTAGGTATTGCCGGCCACGAACTCAGGATGGGCCAGTACGCGTTCGAGGTAGGCGGCGTTGGTGGTGACACCCAACGCAATGGTCTGCTCCAGCACGGCGCGCATGCGTTCGATCGCCTCGGCACGCGTGGCGCCGCCCACGATCAGTTTGGCCAGCATCGGGTCGAACGCCGAGGTCACGGTGTCGCCCTCCTGCACGCCGGCATCCAGGCGGAATCCGTCTGCCTCCGGCGGGCGGAATACCCGCAGCTTGCCGGTGGCCGGCATGAAATCTCGCTCGGCGTCTTCGGCGCACAGGCGGCACTCAATGGCATGTCCCTTCAACCGGACCTCGTCCTGGCCGAAGCCCAGCGGATCGTCTTCGGCAATGCGGATCTGCTCGGCAACGATATCCAGGCCGGTGATCATCTCGGTGACGGGATGCTCCACCTGGATGCGGGTGTTCATTTCCAGGAAGTAGAACGCACCCGAGGTATCGACCACGAACTCCACGGTACCCGCCGACGCATAGCCGACGGCCTTGGCCAGCGCCACCGCCTGGGCGCCCATTGCCTGCCGCAGCGGCTCGTCGACAAACGGCGATGGCGCTTCCTCTATCACCTTCTGGTGGCGGCGCTGGATCGAGCACTCGCGCTCGCCGAGGTGAACGATATTGCCGTGGCGGTCGCCCAGTACCTGGATTTCGATATGGCGCGGGCGCTCGATGTATTTTTCGAGGAACACCCGCGCATCGCCGAACGCGGCTTGCGCCTCGCTCGTGGTGCGCTCGAAGGCGGCACGGCAGGCTGCAGGGTCCGCGTCGTGGATCATGCGCATGCCCTTGCCGCCGCCACCGGCGCTGGCCTTGAGGATGACCGGAAAGCCAATCGCGGTAGCCACGTCGAGTGCATGGTCGGCATTGCGGATTTCGCCGTCATAGCCGGGAATGGTGTTGACGCCGGCCTGCGTGGCGAGGCGCTTGGAGCGGATCTTGTCGCCCATGGCTTCGATGGCATCGGCGCCCGGGCCGATGAAGCGTATGCCCGCGGCGTCGAGCGCGCGGGCAAAGTCCGCGTTCTCGGAAAGGAACCCAAAGCCGGGATGCGCCGCATCCGCGCCGGTGGCGCGGCATGCTGCAAGGATATTGTCGATCGACAGGTACGCGGCCACGGGCGTCGGCCCGTCGATGCGGTAGGCCTCGTCGGCCAGCCGCACCGCGAGCGAGTCCTGGTCCGCCTCGTGATAGACGATTACCGCGCGCTTGCCCAGGCGCCGGCAAGTGCGGATGATGCGCGCCGCGATCTCGCCGCGGTTGGCGATCAGCACCGTGTTGATGGCAGGCATGGCTGTCAGGCTCCGTTTTTCTTGACGCTCGTTGATTTGTCGCCCGCCGCGTACCGCGCGAGCGGCCCCTGCGCCGTGAGCCAGGCGGCCGGCACGCGGACCGGCAGGTCCATCAGCATCTGCGCGTAGCTCTTGCCCTGCGGGTCATAGCGCAGCGAGGCGATACCGCCGCCACCCAACGCCCCGGTCAGCAGGAAATTCAGTGCGTGGAAGCCGGGCAGCTCCCAGCGGCGCACGGCACCGGTGACGTAGTGCCCGAAGAAGGCACCGACCCGTTCCGTGGTCAGTTCGCGGCGCAGCACCGGCAGGAACTCCGGGCGGCGTGCGATGACGCCGATATTGGCGTCGTTGCCCTTGTCTCCGCTGCGGCCCCAGGCCAGGGCGATCAGCGGCACTTCGACGGCATCTGCGGGGGCAGGTTCATCGGGCCCTGCCGCCGGTTCGCACCGTTCCAGCGGCTGGCCGGCCGCGACCGTCACGGCAGTCGCGGTGCCGTCCAGCTCAACTTGCACCGGCACCCGCCGCTTGTCGAGCAGGAAGGAGAACAGCCGCACCACCGGCGATGGTGACGGCCGTCCGCCGAACAGCCCGGTCGTGCCCTGCGCCATGGCCACGCCGGCCTGTGTCATCTCGCGGCCGAAGGCCTCCAGCGCGGTCTTGTCGTCGTGGCGCAGGCCGATCTTCAGCACCACTTCGCGGGCGGAGGCGGCAAAGCGGCCGGTTTCCCCATAGGTATCTTCGGCGCCGATCACCTCGACCGAGGTCTCACGATAATCCGCGCGCCCGGCCGCCAGGTTCAGGCGGCGCGTGCGCTCGATAATGGCCTGCCCCATGCGGCGCGCCTTGGCCGCCGCATCGCGCCCGGCCACCATCATGGTGGCGATCACGCGCCAGCCGTCGGCGTAGGTGGCGCTGACCTTGTAGGTCGGCGTCGGGGTGCGGCCGCGGGCTCCGCTCACGTGTACGCGGTCGGAACCGTCCTGCACCAGTTTTACGTCTGTGAAATCGCAGACCACGTCCGGCAGGATGTACGCGGCGGGATCGCCGATCTCGTAGACGATCTGCTCCGCCACGGTGGCGGGCGTGACCAGGCCGCCGGTGCCAGCCGGCTTGGTCACCGTAAAGGCGCCGTCGGCCGAGCACTCGACGATGGGATATCCCATGTCTTCCCAGCCCGGCACCTCGGCCCAGTCGGTAAAGAGGCCACCCGTGCATTGCGGGCCGCATTCGATGACATGGCCGGCCAGGCTGCCGGCGGCCAGCAGGTCGTAGTCGGTATCGCGCCAGCCGAATTCGTGCATCAGGATGCCTAGCGTCACCGCCGAATCGACGCAACGGCCGGTCAGGACAACATCGGCGTCGGCATCCAGCGCGGTGGCAATGGCGCGTGCGCCCAGATAGGCGTTGCAGCTCTGCAGGTGCCCGGGGAACGGTGCCCCTGTGAACATTTCAACCGGCGCGAGGGTCTTGATCTCATCGATGCGCGGCATCAGGTCGTCGCCCTCGACCACGGCGATGCGCAGCCCCACGCCGGCCGCTGTTGCCGCCTCTAGAAGCGCCTGCCTGCAGGCGCGCGGATTGACGCCGCCAGCATTCGACACCAAACGAATGCCGCGTGCCGCAATGGCGGGCAGCAGCGGGGCCAGGGTCTCGACGAAATCCGGGGGATAGCCCAACGCAGGGTTCTTCCCCCTGGCGCGGGCGAGCAGCGACATCGTGATCTCGGCAAGGTAGTCGGACACCAGATAGTCGATCTTGCCGCTATGGACCAGTTGAGCTGCAGCTTGTGCGCTATCCCCCCAAAAGCCGGAGGAGCAGCCGATAGCAACCTTGCGATCACTCATGGTGCCCCTCCTGCACGCTCGCCCAGCGCGGCTTGCGCTTTTCGGCGAAGGCGACCATGCCTTCGCGCGCTTCTTCGGTGCCGGCCAGCCGCTCGATCATTAATTCGGCGTAGGCAAGGGTCTGGTCCACTGACATGTCCTGCATCAGGTCAAGCGCCTGCTTACCCAGTCGCAGTGCATTGGGCGAGTTGGCCTCGAGCCGTGCCATGACGCCCGCGACATGGCGGTCCAGTTCCCCTGCGGGCACGGCGCGATTGATCAGGTGGTAACGCTCGGCCTCTTCCGCGCTCAGGGGCTCGCCAAGGAAGGCCATCTCCCAATAGCGGCGCCGTGGCAACTGGCGGATCAGGTAAGTGGTGATCATCATCGGGAACACGCCTACCTTGACTTCAGGCGTACCGAAGCGTGCATGCTCGGCGGCAAGCACCAGGTCGCAGGCCGAGACCAGCCCCAGTCCGCCGCCCAGGGCGCTGCCATTGATGCGCCCGATGATTGGCTTGTGGCAGGCGCGCATGGCCCGGTACACCTGTACCAGCGGATTCTCCACGCGCCCCGTGGCGAACGTGCTCCCGGCATTGCCCTTCAGGTCAGCCCCCGCGCAGAAGGTGCGATCACCCGCAGCCGTCAGCACCACCGCACGAATGGCGTCGTCGCCGGCCGCGGCATGGAACGCCTCGGCCAGTTGCCCGGTCATGGCGCGATTCAGCGCGTTGTGGGCATCCGGCCGGTTCAGGGTGAGCCAAAGCGCGTTGTCACGGCGCTCGACAAGAATGGATTCAGACATCGACTCTCTCCAATCAGGAAAAGCGCGAAAAGTCGGGCTCGCGCCGTGCGAAGAAGGCGGCGATGGCTTCCCGCAACTCCTCGGAGGCAAAGCAGATTTCGAGCGCTTTACCCTCGGCCGCCATGGCGGCGGCCAAGCCCGCGCGGTGGCCCATCCTGAGCAGGCGCTTGCTGGCCCGCAGGGAGGCGGGCGGGAGCGCTGCTAGTGCCGCCGCCGTCGCATTGGCCCGTGCTATCAACGCATCCGGAGGTAGCACTTCATTCACGATGCCGGCACGCAAGGCCTTTTCGGCATCAAAAGGCTGTGCGAGCAGGACCAGCTCGTTCGCCAGCCGCATGCCGGCATGCAGCGGCAGCAGGTAGCTGGAGCCAAATTCGGGCACCAGACCAAGTTTTGTGAATGGCAATTGGAACGTCGTCCCGGCGGCCGCGAAAACGAAGTCGCAATGCAACAGAAGCGTCGTGCCGCCGCCGATCGCACTGCCGTGCACAGCGGCAACGATGGGCTTGTCGAAGTCGTCCAGGCGCATCAGCAGCCGAGCGAAGGCCGAGCGGACATAGCCCTCCGGCAACGGCCCCGCCTGAAAGCCGCGCAGGTCGCCGCCGGCACAAAATGCTTCGCCCTGCGCGCGCAGCAGAACCACGCGAGTCTGCTCGTCCTGCTGCGCCTCAAAGAGGCGCTGCTCAAATTTGCAAAACCACGCCTCGTTCATCACGTTGCGTGCTTCAGGCGATCCGAACGTCATCGTAAGCACATGCCCACTGCGTTCAGCGCGAAAATATTCGTTCACGTGTCTCCTCCTTGTGGCCCGGCTCTGGCGCGAGTAGCACGCCCCGGCTGCGGTCTGAGGCAGTCTAGAAGCTCGAAATTAAAAAAGCAAGCGCTTGGTTTATTTGTAGCGTACACTTCAGACCGTGGAACCGAGGGCCGGGGTTAATAACTTACCTAGACCGATGGCGTCAGGCGCCCGTCTAGAATGACGCCCACCCAACTGAGTGACATCGAGCAAGAGATATGGCGCGACCGAAACGCGAAGACATTAATGACGTCAATCGCCGCAATGACCTCGTCATCGCGGCGACATTGCTGTTCAAGGAGAAGGGCTACCACGGCACGACCATGCGCGACATCGCGCGGGCCATCAACATGCAGGCGGGCAGCCCCTTCTATCATTTCGCCAGCAAGCAGGACCTGCTGTTCGCCGGCGTGGAAGAAGGACTGCTGGGATGCCTGGCCGATCTTGAGGCGCTCGATCCCCAGGCAATGCCAGCACTGGATTACTTCCGCGCGCTGGCGCGCGCCCATCTTCGACGCTTGCTCGAAACGCAGGGCGGGATGGTGCCGATGGTGGTGGATGAATGGCGCTACCTGGAAGGCCCGCATCTCGAAGCCGTGCTGGCGATACGCCATCGCTTCGAGGCATTGTGGCAAGCCGCGTTCGCCCGACTTAAGGATGCCGGCCACGTCAGACGTGCCGACGCGATGGCCTGCCGCTTCTTTCTCAGCGCCTTGCATGGCACGGTGCGTTGGTACAGGCCGGACGGTCCATTGTCGCCTGATGAGATTGCCGACGAACTCGTGGATTGCACGCTCTGTGGCGCCGCGGATTGCTAAGGTCGATCAACGGCAAGCCTGAACAGCGTAACTGGCGCCGGTTACTACAAGCCTCGTCAACTTGGCGGCTTCGTGGAACAGGACAGATAATTTGCGCCCGCTAATCAATGCGGAGGACTTATGGTGGCAAATACATAGCTGCCCGTGCGCTTTCCGACCGACGAGGAACCACAAATGACCGTTTGACCTTGGAAGCAGCCGTAGATATTGCCCCAGGTCGAAGGGCGGTTCGGGGTCGGAAACGGAAGTCTGTAGTTGCAGCAGGCCAGCGTTACATGCTCGCCCTTTCCGCCTCAGTCAGGCCAATCCTGACTTGCGAGTTTTCGAGCTTGGCTTCGGTCACCCCATCAACGCCTCGTTGGTCATGAGCACGATTTTGCCGGCCACGCCTTTCTCGCCGAGCAACTCGTGCGCAAGTTTTGCCTCGCTAAGAGAGAATTTCCGAGCAATCAGCGGCTTGATTCTCTCTTGTTGAAGTAGGTCCAGCAGAACAGTCAAGTCCTGCCGGAACAATGCCGGTTTCATCCGCTTGAGCCATTGAATGCTGTAGGGGACCACCCGCTTCCGGCCCGGGAGGAGCCAGCCTCCAACAATACACACACCGAAAATCGCAAGTCGCTGGAAGCGGTTACGGCGCCCCGAGCGACCTGATGCCAGGCGTCCCCCACGTAGCGAGGCAGTAAGGCCATAGGCTACGACTTTTCCGCGGGGATGGAGAGCGTCGCGGGAACGCCAGATGTTGCTGCCGCCGATGCCGTCGAAGACGACGTCTACGCCGTCACCCGTCAGGCGGCGTATCTCTTCCACGAAATCAAGCCTTTGATAGTCAATGGGTATGCCGCCCAGGCCAGAAACCGCCATCGCATCTTGCGATGAACAGGTCCCGTACATTTGCAGCCCGGCGAGGCGCCCAAGCTGCAATAGTGCCGAGCCAACTCCGCCCGCCGCACCGTGAATCAAGACCTGCTGACCCGGCTCGACTTTGGCGCAGCGATGCAACATCTGGTACGCAGTAACGTAGTTCAGTACGAGGCTGACAGCCTCGGCCACGTCCACTCCCGGAGGCACGGGAACCAGTTCGCGCTCAGCCAGGCAGACGAACTCGGCGTATGCGCCGCTGATCGGCAAGGCTGCAATGATCTGACCGGGTTCAACCCCGGAGACCCCACTGCCTAGTTTATCCACCATGCCGACCAGATCCCAACCGGGCGTAAAAGGCAGCGGGGGCGTTTCGGGGTGAAAGCCCTCGCGCATCATTAGGTCGGGTTGGCCCACGCCTGCTGCCAGCACCCTCACCCGCACTTCGCCGACCTTGGGTTCGGGGCATTCCTCCTCCACTACGTGAAGCGCATCGGGCCCGCCGTAGTTGGTGACTATGATGCGCCTGTGTTTCATAGCGTTGGAGAGTATCCGTCTCGTACCACAACGACGTCGCAGATCGGCGACACATAGCGACAAAGCCTTGAGACTAGCCGCTCGTATGTACTCAGCCTCTGCATTAAAACTAGGTGCTATCTCGCCAGCGCTGTTGACCTAAGTCAACGGGGTGGCCTTGACGATTCAGCCTACAGAATGCATTCCATCTGACGCACCAAAGAGCATCACTGATCTATCGACGGACCAAGAATCTGCGTGCCGTTTTTCAAAACGGTGCGAAGCGCGGTTCCCGCCTTGAAACGCGGCCGATGTCGGAGCGGGGGACATCCAGGACTCGCTTTCTCTTGATGCAGCGCAAAGCAGCCACGGCCCTTCATGACTATTCACTATCCAAGTGCCAACCTTTCGGGGGAGCCGGCCATGTACCCGATTGTCGAAACGCGTCTTGGCAAGGTGCGAGGCCTCCGCTGCGATGGCGTGTACGCGTTCAAGGGCATCCCATATGCTGCCCCACCGTTCGGCATGAACAGGCTGCGGCTGCCGCAATCCGCAGCACCCTGGCCCGGCGTGCGGGATGCGCTCTCGTTTGGACCGAAATCGCCACAGATTGCGTACCCGCCCGGCATCGCGGAGGCACTCGGAGAACTCGTTGGCGGCGGCGAGGATTGCCTAACCCTCAACATCTGGACGCCTGAACCCGGAGCACCCGGGCGCCCGGTGTTGGTCTGGATTCCCGGTGGGATGTTCGAGTTCCATGCAACCGGGGCTACCCCTATCTATGACGGCCGCCACTTCGCGCGCGACGGGGTGGTGTGCGTCACGATCAACTACAGGGTGGGCGCGGAGGGCTTCCTGTATCTCGGCGACGGTCTCGCCAATCTCGGACTACTTGACCAGATCGCCGCGCTCGAGTGGGTGCAGCAGAACATTGATGCATTTGGCGGGGACCCAGGCCAAGTCACTATTTTTGGGCAGTCGGCCGGCGGGATGAGCGTCGCAACCCTCCTTACCGTGCCACGCGCGCAAGGGTTGTTTCGGCGGGCCATCGTGGAAAGCGGAAACACACCCCATGTCACTTCGGCCGCCACGGCGAAACGCATTGGCCACAGGCTGGCGGCGCTACTGAAGGTCGATCCCACCAGGGAGGCGATTGCCTCAACCACGCCCGCGCAGGTTCTGCAGGCACAGGTGCAATTGCGCGAGGAACTGACTGCCGATACGGACCCGGCTTTCTGGGGGGAGGTTGCGCTTAGCAGCCTCCCGTGGGCCCCTACGGTCGATGGAGCAATTCTTCCTGCCCCCCCAATCGACGCCATTCGCGCGGGAGCGGCCGCTAACACAGCACTGTTGGTCGGTTCGAATACCGAGGAGACCCGGCTCTTCCTGGTCCCCAGCGGAGCCATAGATCGCATTACCGAGGCCTCCCTCCTGGCGCTGGTGGCCGCGTACGGCCTGTCGGCCGGAGGCCTGAGCGGCTACCGCGCAGCACACCCCACGGCCACCGCCGGTGAGCTGTTCTCGGAGATCCAGACGGATTGGTACTGGCGCATCCCTGCCGTTCGACTCGCAGACGCCCACGCGGCGAATGCCCGGATTTCGACGTACATGTATGAGTTCGCCTGGCGTTCGCCGCAGTTGGGAGGTCGTCTGGGCGCGGCGCATGGGGTGGAGATACCCTTCATCTTCGATACTCTGGGCCCCGGAGCAGAGGCGCTGGTCGGCCCAACACCGCCACAGTCGCTCGCCGACGCGATGCACCGGGCCTGGGTTGCGTTCGCGGTCAACGGCGATTGCGGCTGGCCCACCTACGATCCGGTCCACAGGTCAACGATGCGCTTCGACACGCCGTCTGCCGTGGTAGACGACCCGTTGGCCGTGAGGCTTGCCCTCTGGCACGGCGTGCCTTAGTGCGTCGTACCGCTGGCCTTCCGAACAGCTTCGCCCGCAACATGTCCAAGCGCATCGTGATCATCCAGGGGCATCCAGACCCATCGGGCCAGCGCTTGCTGCATGCGCTGGCGGACGCCTACGCTCAAGGCGCGACCACGGCAGGACACGGCGTACGGCGCATCGAGGTGGCGAAGCTCGACTTCCCGCTGCTTCGCACGCAGGCTGAGTTCGAGACTGGCACACTGCCTCCAGCATTGGAGCGGCCAAGGGAGGACATGCGCTGGGCGGAGCATTGGGTTTTCCTGTTTCCGCTATGGCACGGAACCATGCCGGCGCTATTCAAGGGTTTTCTCGAACACATCTTTCGGCCCGGATTTGCCATGGATTACAAGGAGAAAGGGTTCCCCAGACGACTGCTCGCCGGCCGCTCGGCACGCATCATCGTGACCATGGGAATGCCGGCGCTGCTGTATCGCTGGTACTTTGGCGCATACGGAGTCCGCGGCTTCGAGCGAAGTATGCTGAGTTTCGCCGGGATAAAGCCGATCCGCGAGAACCTGTATGGGCTTACCTTTGCCAACGAGAGGACACGTACCCGGTGGCTGGAAAACATGCGTGCACATGGTGCGCACGGGAACTGACCGGAACTTGGCAGACACATGCGCGCTCCTGGGCAGTTGCCGTCGTTGTGGTGGCTCCCTGCCACCGTCCGTTCATCGGTGCGGATTCAACCGGTGGTTTCCTTCATCGGAGAGGACATGGGGTCGGTCTCGTCGAGGAAGATAACTTCTTGATGAGGAATGTCTGCGTGAACAGGCACTTCATAGCCAGCGAGGTCGGCGAAGTCGGCGTGTGAAAGCAATGTGGCAGGTGGCGGAAGTTGCTTGTCAGCGGTCGTTGACGGCGCGCTGCATCTAATTTGGCAGATCGTCAGCGCCATCCCAGGCGTGACGACCGGCGGCCCGGAATCGGGATGCCTCCTGAGGCAGGGCCTCTAGCCACGCCGGGCACCGCGAAACAGCCTGCCATCATGAGATATTCGTAGGTCAACCCTAGGCGGGTCATCTGGTACTTGATCCACGGAGCAGCGTCAGCGCACTCGTGCAAGATTTCGCCTGCTCTTTGCGCAGCCGCCTCGCTACGGCGTCAGCGCTTGGGATCACCCATACCCTATGGCTGCCAGACCATTGAATGGAATGGAATGGGCGTATCACGATCTGTGACGGGGACCGGGCGGCGAGCCCGGACCTTGATGCACCACACGTTCTATGTTGCGCGCCGGTGTCGCAGCACACTGCCGGCGTGCAGGTCCTTGGACTCGCCGTCCTGACAGGCCAGCTTTCCGTTAACGAACACCGCCTTGATACCAGTACTCACTGCTGTCGGCTGGTCAAATGTCGCCGAGTCGCCCACCGATTGCTCGTCGAACACGACAATATCGGCATAGTGGTTCTCAGCGACGATACCTCGCCCGGCAAGGCCAAAGCGACCCGCGCTCAGCCCGGTCATCTTGTGGACGGCGATTTCCAGCGAAAAGAGCCCCCGATCTCGCGCATAGTGGCCCAGTACGCGAGGAAAGGTTCCCCAAAGTCGAGGATGCGGACTCACGTCATGTGCCAAGCCATCGGAACCGACCATCGTGGCCGGGTACCGGAGGATGCGGCTCACATCGTCTTCGCTCATGGCGAAATAGATGGCGCCCGCTGGTTGCAGGGCCTCGGCAAGCGCCTCGGGCGATGTCCCCCGCTCCCGCGCCAATGCAAACAGTGACCGCCCGGCTGCCCTGGGATCGGCCTTGGACCATGTCACCCGGACATCATCGGACTGTGCAATCCTCGCCGGCAGCAGCATGGTTGACGATGCGTTGTACGGGTAGCAGTCCAGGCAGACCGACTGCTTCCTGCCGGCAGCTTCGATCATGGCCAGCGTTTCCACGGATCGCCCGTGATTGGCCTTGCCGACCAGCTTGTGGTGGGACAGTACGGTCTCGATGCCGAGCGCATGGCCGATCTGCAGCGCTTCGGTCAATGCGTCGACGATGGCGTCGCCCTCATCCCGGATATGCATCGTGATGATGCCCTGGGCATTGGTCAGCGGCGCGCCGACCGCGATCACTTCGGCGGTGTCCGCCGCCCTGGCAGGCGGGTAATAAAGCCCGGTGGACATGCCGATGGCACCCGCCGCGAGCGCGGCGTCGAGATCTGCCGCCATGAACTGCTGCTCCCTTGCCGTGGCGACCCGGTCGAGCCGCTCCATGCGCCTTACCCGCAGCGTCGAATGCCCGACCAGACAGGCGGCATTGACCGCCGGCCCGGACGCCTCCAGATCGTCCAGATAGTCGCCAAAACTCTCGTATCGCCAGGCGCCTGTCCCGAGCAGGTCGAGCGGCGCTGGCGGCGTCCCGGCCGATTGCAGCGGCGCCAGGCTGATCCCGCAATTGCCGGTGATGACGGTCGTTACGCCTTGCGACAGCTTCGGATGCGGACCTTCCGGCGCATCGAGCAGGAGCCGGTCATCGTGCGTATGCACATCGATGAAGCCGGGGGCCACGATGTGCCCGGACGCATCGAAGCGTCTGGCTGCCGGGACACCCGACAGATCGCCAAGGCGAACGATGCGGTCCCCCGCGATACCCACGTCCAGGCGGCGACGGGGTGCGCCAGTACCGTCGATGACGGTGCCGCCTTCGATAATCAGATCCAGCGTCGTAGTCATGCGCTTGCCCCGGAATTCATTGTTGCGCGAAGAACTCTGAGATCTGCCCCAGGTCGCTGGTCTGGGTCAGCGCGAGCATCAACAGGATGCGTGCCTTCTGCGCAGACAGGCTGCCGGTGGCCATGCTGCCCGACAGCTTGGGCGTTACGATGCCGCTCACCGCACGGGAGCTGCGGACAACCGGAATCCCCTTGCTGCCGAACTCCCGAATCAGGGCTTCGTGGTCGGGGCTGGCGTTGCCATTGCCGGTGAAGCCGATGACCACGCCCTGCGCGCCCTCCGCCACCGCATCGCGCACGAGCTGCATTTCCTGCCCCTGGTAGCGATAGACCAGTTCCACCTGCGGCAGCTTGGTGACGGCAGACACGTCGAAGTACAGTTCGCCCTTGGCGCGTGCCGGCTCGAAGTAATAGATCACGCGCTCGCCGGCAATGGCGCCAAGGTAGCCTTGCTCCAGCGCGCCCATCGTGTCGACGTTCAGCGTGTTCATCTTGGTCACGTACCGCGCCGCGCTGATGCGGTCATTCATCACTACCATGACGCCGCGGTCGCGCGAGCCTGGATCGGCGGCCACCATGACCGCGTCGAGCAGGTTGACCGGGCCATCCGCGCTGAGCGAAGTAGCAGGCCGCATCGATCCCGTGATGACGACCGGCTTGCTCGACCGCGTGGCGAGGCTCAGGAAATATGCCGTCTCCTCCATCGTGTCCGTGCCGTGCGTCACGACGACGCCCGCCACCTCGGGTTCCGCGAGCAAGGCGTTCACCCGCTTGGCAAGGTTGAGAATGTTTTCGCTGGTAATGACGTTGCTGCCGACGTTGACGATCTGTTCGGCCCTCACGTTGGCGTAGGCGTGAATCTGCGGCACTGCCTTCAGCAGCGAATCGACGCCGGCCAGGGCGCCGCTGTAATTGGCCATGTCCGTAGGCTGCCGCCCCAGGCCACAATGTCGTAACCGGGCACGCCCGATTCGGCCAGCGTCGGAATCTCGGGGAACAGGCCGCTCCGCTGTGCGCCGGTCACGGCCAGCGCCTTGAGCCGGCCCGCCTTGATATGTGGCGAGATCGAGCTGAGATTGTCGAACATCAGGTCGACCTGCCCGCCCATCAGGTCCTGAATCGCTTGCGGACTGCCGCGATACGGCACGTGGGTCATCGATGTGCCGGTCATGCTCTTGAACAGTTCCCCGCTCAGATGCCCGGTCGTGCCATTGCCGGCCGACCCCATCGTCAACGTACCAGGCTTGGCCTTGGCCAGCGCGACAAGCGCCTGGACGCTGTTCACGCCCAGGTCCTTGCGCACCACCAATGCGTTTTGGACATAGCCAAGCAAGGCGACCGGCACGAGTTGCTTGTCCGGATCGTAGGGCAGCTTTCGGAACAGCGACTTGTTGATGGCGAGCGTGCCGACGTTGCCGTAACCGATCGTGTAGCCATCCGCGGCGGCATTGACCAGGTCCACCATCCCGACGTTGCCTGCCCCGCCCGGCTTGTTGTCGACGATGAACGGCTGTCCCAGAGACACCGAAAGCTCTTCGGCCAGGATCCTGCATACCGCATCCGGCGAGCCGCCGGCGGCGGACGGCACGACGAGCCGGATTGGCCGCGCGGGCCACCCGGCGGCCCGTGACAGGCCCGGCAGGCCCAGTGATGCGGCGGCGAGTCCCAGCTTCATCATCTCGCGCCGTGTAAAGCGTCTCGTGGTCATTGGCCTTTCTCCTGCGTCTCTCTTGTCGTGGGAAACCCCCCGTGTGTCCGACAGATCGTAGATTCGCAATCGGCGTTGGACAAGCCATGTTTCCTGGGGCTAGCATGAAGTATTCTCATGGATGTCCGTACTGAACTCCAGTTGGCCAGCCCCACTTGCCCCCATGAACTTCCACGTACGCGCCCCCTCCACGATGTCACTGCTGTGCCTGGAGGCCAGCGCGCGGCTGCATTCATTCACCGCAGCAGCAAGGGAGCTGCGGCTCACGCAGGGGGCGGTAAGCCGGCAGATCCAGACGCTGGAAGACAGGCTCGGCGTCAGGCTGTTCACGCGCCGGCGCGATGCGCTGGTGTTGACCGACGCCGGCCGCTACTACCTGAACGAGGTTGCGCCGCTACTGCAAAGGCTGGAACGCGCGACGGCCAATGTGATGGCGCTGAAGGGCCGGGGCGGAGCACTTTCGCTATCGGCCGGCGCATCCGTCGGCACGTACTGGCTGATTCCCCGCCTGCCCGGTTTCACGAGAGACCACGGGGAGATCACACTGAATCTCGGCACGCGCGTCGGGCCAGTGGACTTCCGCACCACGGCTGTGGACGCGTCGCTGGAGTTTGGCGATGGACAGCGCGAAGGACTTCACAATGAATTTGTACTGCCGCTGATGCTGTCGCCTTACGCCGCACCGGAATGGATCCGCAGGCATGGTAAGACGATCAGCCCGGATACGCCCCGCTCGGCGCTGATTCACCATCAGACCTTGCCTGACGCATGGGATGAATGGTTCAGGCTCGAAGGCATCGAGGGCGAAGCCACGCGCGAAGGCCCTCGCTACGAGATCATGTCGATGGCGTTAAATGCATCAGTTGCCGGGATGGGCGTAGCGCTACTGCCACCCTACATGGCCGACGACATGATTGCGCTCGGACGATTGAAACGCCTGTCGCCTCGTACATGGCGTTATCCGAAAGGCTACTATCTAGTGTACCCGGAAGAGTCCGCGCAACTGCCATCGCTGCAGGTCTTTAGACAATGGCTCAAGGACCAAGCGAATGAGACGACGTAGGCGCTGCGGCAAGCAGGACTACAGCCAAAAATCCGAAGGTCCGCAATAGGGCCGGTAAGAGCCAGTGAACAACCGATGAGGAGCAGTCCGGCTAATTCGCGCTTCTCGTCAGCGCAATCCAGCTAATCCCGGTTCTAAGACGGCTGAGCGACGGAATTAGCTGTTATCGCATTGATTTTTCGGAAAACGCAGTCTAACGAATCCCGATGAACATCCGGCCACGGATGATGGTTGCGGGAAGCTGATATGGAATCGGACCGCAGGGATCCGGGACAATCCGATGTGGGAGGCCGCTGAGGTGCTTACTCGACGACGATCCCGCGCTGCTTGATCAGCGTTGACAGCCGCCTGCTCTCGTCAGTCAGCAGGTTTCGGAAAGCTGACTTGTCCAGTGCCACCGGTTCGGCGCCGAGTTGCGCGAACCGTTGCTTGAGCACCGGCGAGGCCAACACCTTCTTTAACGCCGTGGAAAAGCGCTCGCTGATGTCGGCCGGGACCTTATTCGGTGACCACACCCCGAACCAGACATCAAGACTCGCATTGCGGATGCCCAGGTCCGCGTATGACGGTGCGTCCGGAAAGAACGGCGACCTGCTCTCGCTCGCCACTGCCAGCAGCTTGACCTTGCCACTTCGGATGTGGGGGAAGCCAATCCCCGGGTCGAATACGACGTCCGTCTGACCGGCCATCACATCCTGCAGCGCAGGGGCGGAGCCTTTGTACGGCACCTGCGTGATCGACGTGCCGATGCTCTGGTTGAATAGCTCGGCGGCGAGATGCGGTGCCGTCCCGGTTCCGGCCGACGCGATGGTGATCTTGCCCGGTTGCGACTTTGCCAAAGCGATGAACTGCTTGGCGTCCCTGGCCTCAAGCGTTGGACGGGCAACCAGATACATCTGGGCGCGTCCGATCGCCATGACAGGCGTCAGATCCCGGGACGGGACGAGATTCGACTTGAACAGATATGGGTTGGCCGTCTCAACCGAGGTGGGCGCAATCAGAAACGTGTACCCGTCCGGCGCCGCCCGCACGACTTCGCCGACCGCGAGGTTGCCGCTCGCCCCCGGCTTGTTTTCGACGATCACTGTCTGCCCCAGTGCTTCATTCAGCAACTGTGCAATGGCACGCGCCATCACGTCCGTTCCGCCGCCGGGAGCGAAACCGACTACCAGGCGGATCGGCCGTGCCGGCCACGCAGGACTCTGGCTTGCCGCCGGAAACGCTGCACCAGCCAGCATGGCGGCAGCCAGCGCCAGTACTGCGCGGCGTGAACGGAAACGAGAAATGGGGCTGAAGCGCTCGGTCATGGTGGTTGTCTCCTGGGTTGTCTTCGCGGTCGGAAGCGACCGTTGGATCGAACCATAGACGGAGCGCTGGAGGTTGTAAATAGGGTTTGATGGTTATCCATAGGATAATTTTTCGCCTAAGCGCCCCTCCCGCCACCCGAGCCAAGATTATCCTATGGATAACGTAAATACCCTATTTACAATCTGACTTCAATGTTCTACCGTTCGGTTCATTGGCAGCGGCCCTGCGCCGGTCTGCCTGCCGCAACGCAAATTAACGAGAGACAACGTGCTTGATAAGAGACTGTTTCATATCGATGGGAAGTGGGTCACGCCCGCGCGGCGCCAAGACCTGACGGTGATCGACCCATCCACCGAACAACCCTGCGCAGTGATATCTGTCGGCGATGCGCTCGATGCCGACCGCGCGGTGCAGGCGGCAAGGCAAGCCTTCTCAGCCTGGTCTCGTACCCGCCCGGGCGAGCGCCTTCGGCTCGTAGAGCGTTTGCTGGAGATCTATGAACGACGCGCTGCGGAAATGGCGCGGATGATCAGCCTGGAGATGGGCGCGCCCTTAGACATGGCGCGCGCCGAACATGTCGGCGCCGGCGCGTATCACATGAGGAACTTCATTACCGCGTTTCGCGCGTTCTCGTTCGAACGTTCCCTCGGCACGCATGCACCCAACGATCGGATCCTGATGGAGCCGATCGGCGTCGCCGGCCTCATCACCCCGTGGAACTGGCCCATGAATCAGGTCACGCTGAAAGTCGTGCCCGCATTGCTGGCCGGATGCACCGTCGTGTTGAAGCCATCCGAGATCGCGCCGCTCTCCGCGATGCTCTTTGCCGAATTCATCGAGGAAGCCGGCTTTCCGAACGGTGTGTTCAATCTCGTGAACGGGGATGGCACGGGAGTCGGCGCGCGCCTGTCGTCCCATCCCGATATCGACATGATCAGCTTCACGGGCTCGACCCGTGCCGGCATCGCCATATCAAAGGCGGCAGCCGAAACGCTCAAGCGCGTGGTGCTCGAGCTCGGCGGAAAAGGGGCCAACCTAGTCTTTGCCGACGCGGATGCGGATGCGGTCAGGCGTGGAGTCCTCCATTGCTTCAAGAATACCGGCCAAAGCTGCAACGCCCCTACCCGCATGCTGGTCGAGCGCTCGGTCTATGCGCGCGTAGTCGACGAGGCCCGGCAAATCGCCGAGAACTTCGCGGCCGAGGCGGCGCGCGCGCCGGGGAAGTTCTTCGGCCCGCTGACCTCGGCGGCGCAGTTCAGGAAAGTCCAGGAGATGATCGAGACAGGCATGGCGGAGGGCGCACGACTTGTTGCAGGCGGCCCAGGGCGTCCCGAAGCGCATGAATGCGGCTACTTCGTGCGGCCAACCGTTTTCGCGTACGTGACCAACCAGATGACCATCGCCCGCGAGGAGATCTTCGGCCCTGTGCTCTCGATCATTCCTTTCGACACCGAGGAAGAAGCGATCGCCATCGCAAACGATACGCCGTATGGGCTGGCCAACTACGTGCAATCGACCGATGACGAACGATGCCGCCGCGTCGCGGGCCGGCTGCGTTCGGGCATGGTGGAGATGAATGGCAGGCCGCGCGCACCGGGATCTCCTTTCGGTGGCATCAAGGCGTCCGGACGTGCCCGCGAAGGCGGGATCTGGGGCATTGAGGAGTTTCTTGAAGCCAAGGCGGTTTCCGGCTGGACGGATCCTGCCCGCTCGCGCTGACCCCACGCGACCCACCTTCAATCGAACCGGAGAACACACAACATGAATGGCGCCGAAAGTCTGGTCACCACGCTGCTCGAGTCAGGCATCGATACCTGCTTCGCAATCCCGGCACCAGCGAAATGCATTTCGTGGCGGCCCTGGATCAGATTCCAGGTATGCGGTGTGTGCTGGGGCTGCAGGAGAACGTCGTTACCGGCATGGCCGACGGCTATTTCCGCATGGCCCGGAAGCCCGCGAGCACGCTTTTGCATTGCGGCCCGGGACTTGCCAACGGCTGGGCGAACCTTCACAACGCTCGCCGCGCAAATAGCGCGGTCGTCAACATCGTGGGAGATCAGGCGACCTATCACCGCCCGTATGATGCGCCCCTCACTGCCGACACGGCCGCGCTCGCGGGCGCCGTATCGGCATGGGTCCGCACGAGCCAGTCCGCAGCTGACGTCGGTCGTGATGCGGCCGCCGCGGCAGCCGCTGCGCGCACCGCGCCCGGACAGATCGCCACGCTGATCCTGCCTTCCGATACGTCCTGGGATGCGGGCGGCGTTGCCGCGCGCGCGTTGCCCGTACCGTCAGCGCCATCGATCGATACGTTTGCCGTCGAAAACGCGGCGCGCATTCTGCGCCAGAACAGCAATGACGTCCTGATCCTGCTTGGCGGCGAATGCGCGCTGCCCGGGGCGCAGGCGCTCGCCTGGCGCATTGCCAGCGCCACGGGTGCGACCCTGAAGTACGAGTACGTGATGGGGCGGGTCTCGCGTGGACGAGGCCGTCTGCCGATCGAGCGGGTGCCCTACAACACCGATCAAGCCATCACCATGATGGCATCGTTCCGGCACATCATCCTGGTCAACGCCAGGCCACCAGTCGGATTCTTCGCCTACCCCGGCAAGCCGTCCCTCCAGTATCCGCGCGAAGCCCAGATCCATCATTTGTCGCGCGTCGACCAGCATCCCGAAGCGGCCCTGCTCGCGCTGGCGCAGGCGCTGAACGCGCCAGTGGTCGATATGCCGCCCGCGCAGCCCTGCCCGGAGATCGTTACCGGTGCACCCACGCCGGAAGGGCTGGCCCAGACGATCGCCGCCGTGATGCCGGAGAACGCGATCGTGTCGGACGAAAGCATTTCGTATGGCCGCAGCTTCTACCGATTCACTCACGCTGCAGCACCACATGACTGGCTTTCACTGACCGGCGGTGCCATTGGCGACGGACTCCCGGTTGCAACCGGCGCGGCGGTGGCCTGTGGGGGCTCGAGACGGGTCATCAGCCTGCAGGCTGACGGCTCGGCGATGTATTCGCTTCAATCGCTTTGGACGCAGGCACGTGAACGACTCCCCTGTACGACGATTCTGTTGGCCAATCGCAAGTACAACATCCTGATCGGTGAGTACAAGAACGTCGGAGCATCACCGGGGCCCACGGCCATGAGCATGCTCGATCTGTCGAATCCCGATCTCGACTGGGTCAGGCTCGCCAACGGCATGGGGGTTGAGGCCGCACGCGCAACGACACTCGAGCAGTGCGCCGATCTCATGAAGCAGAGCTTCCGCCAGGACGGTCCCTTCCTGATCGAACTGTTGATCTGAGTGAAGGCCGGCACTGCAACGTTACCCGAAGCACGCCGCGCGGCACCAACTGCTGGTCGCGGCGCGGGGAGATCTACCCAGATACGGAGACATACGAACGTGAACGAAATTACCCACGTCGGCTTTCTAGGCCTTGGCAACATGGGTGCCGCGATGGCAATGCGGCTTATTCATCCCGGGTGCCGACTGCACGTCTACGACCCTAACGCGGAAGCCGTGTCGCGACTCGTGGACGCTGGCGCGGTAGCGCATGCCAGTCCGCGTTCGGTGGCGGATGCCGCCGCCATCGTCATGGCCTGCCTGCCAAGCGAGGCGGCATGCGAAGCGGCGATTTTCGGCCAGGACGGCGTGGCGGCCGGCAACGCGTTGCAGACGTACGTCGAGATGTCGACCATCGGTCCGACTGCGGTGTCCTCCATCGCACAGAGACTTCAGCGCCAGCATATCGCCACGGTGGACGCGCCAGTCAGTGGTGGGCCGGCCGCCGCGCGTGCGGGCACGCTGTCCATCATGCTGGCCGGCGCGAGCCATGACATTGCGCGCGCGATGCCCTCACTGGATCGCATTGCGAAGACGATTCACAACCTGGGCGATCAGCCCGGCCAGGCACAGGCGATGAAGCTGGTGAACAACATCATGCTGGCCGCCAACATGGCCGTTGCATCGGAGGCGCTGGCGATGGGGGCCAAGGCAGGCCTGAACGCAGACGCCATGGCCGACGTCATCCGATCCAGCACCGGCCAGAGCGCGGCAGCAGACATACTTGCTCGCTTCGCCCTGCCTGGATCGTTCGACTTCGGGGCACACATGTCGATCCTCGCAAAGGATGTGGAGCTCGCCATCACAGAGGCCAGCAATCTGGGCGTCCCGGCGCGCGTTCTGGAGCAGGCCCGGCGCGTCTGGCAAACGGCAATGGAAGAAGGACGCAGCCAGGACGATTTCACTTCGATCATCAAGAGCGTGGAAGAACGCGCCAACGTGCTGGTACGCGGGGCACCACGGCGGCAACCCGCCAATCAGTAGATTTAACAACGACAACACCCACGGAGCAGACCATGGACTCATCCACCGAACACGTTCATTCCGCCACGTCGATTGCCGACGCCGAAGCGCTTGCACAAAGGCTTTCCTATGCCACGCCCGAAACGGCGCCACTGGTGCCGGGACGCCGCTCATTCTTCAAGTATCGGGACCTGGGCGTGACGACTGCCACGGATGGCCGCATGCGCGCGCAGATCACTCTTGCAACGGGCGAAATGCAGCAAACCGGCTGGCACTACCACCTCTGCGATTCGCAGTTCATTTATGCGCTGCGCGGCTGGGTCGACCTGGTCTTCGAGGACGGCCGCCATATTCGCGTCAGCGCCGGAGAATCGCTCCTGATCCCTGGCGGGCTCAAGCACAACGAGCTGGCGATCTCACCAGACCTCGAGCTTCTCGAAGTCTCGGTTCCGGCAAAGATGGGAACGGTGGCCTGCGACCCTCCAGCGAACCTCACCTCATCCTTCTGACGGGAGACGACATGACGAAAGGTTACATTTTTGCCGAGGTGAACATCCATTCCCCCGGCGCGGAGTGGGATGAGTACGCCAGCAAAGTCCAGCCCACGCTGGATTCTTATGGCGGCGTGTTCCTGATTCGGGGAGGTACGCCCAACATCCTCGAGGGCGACGCCAAAACCGGGACGTTTGTGGTTCTGGAGTTCGAGAGCCCTGAGCAGGCCGAAGCCTGGTACACCTCCACGGACTATCAGCGCATTTTGCCGCTCCGCCTCCGCAATGCCGATGCGCGCGTCATCTGCTTGCCCGGAGCTGGCTGAATTGCCGTGTCATCGCCCGTGATAAACTCAAAAGTCGTTTGCGCACCCTGAATCCGAGGTTCGCCCCCCTTCCGAGAGGAGTATCGACGGCTTTGACAAAAGCAAAAAAAACCATCGCAGAACCATCGGCGGTGTCGGCGGACGACCTGCCACCGACTGCTGCCGGCAATGGCGGAGGACGGCGCCGGATTCAGTCGGCCGACAAGGCAACGGAGGTTCTTCTTGCGCTTGTCGAGGCGGGTAAGGCGACACCCCTCCGAGATCTGGCGCGCGCCACCGGCATGCCAAACAGCCTCGCGCATCGCTACCTCGCAAGCCTAATGGCAAGCGGTCTCGCAGTACAGGATGAAATCACCGGTCTCTACGACCTTGGGCCGACGGCGGTACGCATCGGCGCGTCCGCCCTCGCCCGTGTTGATCACCTGCGCCTCGCCAGCGAAGCGATGCCACAGCTAGTTTCTAGCACGGGATTGCCCGCCCTCCTGTGTGTGCTCGGCGATCGCGGCCCCACTATCGTGCGATGGGAACGCAGCTATGTGCCGTTCATTACAACGCTATCGGTGGGCTCGACATTCCAATTAACGAACTCGGCCACGGGCCGCGTACTGCTCGCCTTCACCCCCGATCAGGTCAGGGATGACCTGATCGAGATGGCCGTTTCGAAGAACCATGAACAGCCCCCAGTGAAGTTGCTTGAGCGTCTTTCGACGATCCGGCGAGTCGGATACGACGAAGCGGAATCGGTTCTCATCCCAGGACTGTCAGCCATGAGCGCGCCGATTCTCGATGTTCAGAACGAGGCAGTCGCGTGTCTGACGCTAATCGGCGCAAGCCCAGATGTCCGGCGCATCAAGACAAAGGCAATCAAAGCGCTGCTCGAGGCAAGCGTGAGCATCTCGCGGTCCTGCGGGAGCAATCTGTCGTTCGCCTCTTCATTGCCTGATCCGACAACATAAGCCTGATCTCCTGCATTGCCACCGGATCGTCTGCCAAAACCCGGCATCGCAACTTGCGAGCGACGGTCGCAACACCGACCCGGGCGACCGCTCTTGTCGCGACTTCAGTCAGAACAACTGGACCGGCCGACCGTCGGAGAAGGGCCGAGCGAAACCGTCGAATGGCTGCTCTGCCCAATTTCTACTCTGGCGCAACTTCTTCGCTGAAAATAAGCGAGGTGACTTGAAGAAGATCTATGGGTGCTGAGCGAAAAGCTGTGAGGTGGCGCCAAAGTCTGGAATGGGTCGAGGCCGTGTGGAAACGCCTCTCGAGCCGCACAACGCGCGTTCCTTCCAGTGCTTGGCCTGATCGATCGGATTCTCAGTCAAGTCGGTCGGGACGACGTCAACACGGCGCCGGCAACGTAAATTGTCCTTTGAAGGCTATTTTCAGCCTTTTTTTGGTGCTCAAATGGGTGCTTATGCACCCGCCAGGCGCATTGCCTTCATTGTTTTCGACAACCCGAGAATTCTAAGCACTCGCTTGAGGTTATACGCCAGAACATGCAGGCTCATTTCGGTGCCTACATTCGGTAGCCTGCGTGTCAGGAAGTGCGTGTAGCCCATCCAATGTTTGAAGGTTCCGAAGACATGCTCGACGGTTCGCCTGCGAACCGTCATTGCATCCGGCGTCCTATCGAGCCGGCGCTGGACGGCCTCTAGCACTTCCTCATGCTCCCATCTGGATATGCGCCGGTAGGGACTTGGCGCGCACTGCGACCTCATGGAGCACTGAGGGCAAGCACTGCTCCAATAGCGGCGTAGCCGCAGTCCATGTTTCTCTCTGGGGAAGCGGTAGATCGCGCGTTCACCAGCGGGACATTGATACTCGTCGTCTCGGGCAATGTAGATGAAGTCCGCCCTATCAAACCGACCTCCCGCCTTCGCGCTGGATGTCGTGGGCTTAGGCAAGATGGCAGCGATGCCCGTATCGGCGCACGCCTTGATCTCCTGCGCACTGAAGTAGCCACGATCAGCGATGGCTCTAAGCTTGACCTTACCCATCGCATCGCGAGCGGCTTGAGCCATCGAGCTGAGCTGCGCTCCGGAATGGTCGGCTACAACGTACAGATGGCCGTAGATGCCAAGCACCATCTAATCGTCGCGCAGGTAGTCGAAGGATTGGCACCTTCGAACCCTGGCGACTCGAGATCCAACTCTTCAACGAACGCGTCGATGATCCTGGTGGGGTTATCCTCGGCGATGAAATCATCGAGGCATTCTGGAAGCAGCGTAGCTTGGTTGCGGTCTTCTCCCTCTATGAATCGCTTCATCCGGTCCCCCAATCTGAATGCGTTGACCCAGTCTAGGTGATCGAAACGTTTTCACACACCCTCGGTCGTAAGGCGCCGGCCAGCCGCATGCTGGCCCCGCTTAGGCCCGTTCCAGCATGGTGTAACCTTCCGCACCGCCCCCAAAGAAGGTAGCCGCTGGTGCCTCATACAAAGGCACGTCCAATTGCAATCGCTCGACAAGGTCGGGATTTCCAATGAAGGGCTTGCCGAAGGCGATCATGTCTGCGTGACCGGAAGCGGTCGCGTTTAGAGCGCGCTGTCGGTCGTATCCGTTGTTGGCGATGTAGGCGCCGCCAAAGGCCGCGCGAAGGCCTTGCACGTCGAACGTCGCGGCGCTGCTGCGGCCGTGTAGCTGTCCCTCGACGACATGCAGGTAAGCCAGTCCCATCTCGCCGAGCCGGCGAACCAGGTAGCCGTGCGTTTCCATCGGCGTGCTGTCCAGCGGCGTGTCCCCGACTGCGGTCGAAAGGGGGGAAAGGCGAAGCCCAACACGATCGGCTCCCCAAACCTGGGCGACAGCTTCCACCACTTCCAACGACAAGCGCGCGCGGTTCTCGATGGAGCCGCCATAGCAGTCGTCGCGGTGGTTCGTGCTGTCGCGCAGGAATTGCTCCAGGAGGTAGCCGTTGGCTGCGTGCACTTCCACGCCATCGAACCCGGCGTCCTTTGCGCGACGCGCGGCCTTTCGGTAGTCTTCCACAATGCCGGCGATCTCCTCGGTGGCGAGCGCGCGCGGCATCGACGGCGGCAGGTGTCCGGCTTCCGTAAAGACGCTGCCGCTGGCCTGGATGGCGGAGGGCGCCACGGGCGCAGCGCCGCCTTCCTGCAAGCTCACATGTGACATGCGCCCCACATGCCACAACTGCATCACGATGCGGCCACCCGCGGCATGGACGGCGTCTGTCACGGGTGCCCAGGCGTCCACGTGCGCATCGGTGTAGATGCCGGGCGTGTAAGCGTAGCCACGGCCCTGGCGAGAGATGTTGGTTGCCTCGGTGATGATCAAGCCCGCCGACGCCCTCTGTGCGTAGTAATCGATGGCCAGCGGCGTCTGGACACCGTCCATGCCCGCGCGCGACCGTGTAAGCGGCGCCATGGCAATGCGGTTGCGGACATCGATAGCGCCCAGGCGGGAGGCGGAGAAAAGAGGTTCGGTAAGCATGGCGGCTCCAGTGGCTGTGTGCGAATGCGGTATGGAAGAAGTGCTGCAACCCCGTCTGCCAGATAGGAGAGCAACCCCTCGTTGCAATGCAGTATGTGCGCGGCCGTTCCATTCATCCAATTTATTTATTGGATTCTAGTTATATCCCTGTCAATATATCTGGATGCGCTACGACCTCAACCTCTTGCCCGTATTCCTGACGCTCATGGAAGAGCGAAACGTCACGCGTGCAGCCGAGAGACTAGGGATGACGCAACCGGCGCTATCCAATGCCCTGGCGAGACTGCGGGACTTGCTGCAGGACCCCCTGTTCATTCGCGAGCGGTACGGCATGCAGCCGACGGAGAAGGCCGAATCGCTCGCGCCTGGCATCGCCGCTGCGGTCGGCCAACTGGATGAGCTGGTACTGGGTCAGCAGGGCTTTGACCCGACCAAGGCGGAACGTCTGTTCATACTGGCGCCGAGCAGCTACGTCGAGTTCGTGCTGTTGCCTGGAATTGTCACGCGATTGAGTGAGCGAGCACCGGGAATTCGGCTGCGGCTGGTGCCGTTCGGCACGGACTTGGCCGAGACCGGCGTAGGCTCCGGCGCGACGGCGTTGGTGCTGGGCCGCATTGTCGACCCGCCCGACAACCTTGTGGTGCAGCCCCTGATGGAAGACGGCCTTGCGTGCGTGGTGCGGTCTGACCATCCGCATGTACACAAGCGAATGTCCAAGCAGCAGTACGAGCAGCTCAAGCACGTCAATGTTTTGCCACCCGGCCGCCTTCGCGCAGGCCTTTTCCAGACACTTCAGCGCCACGGCCTTCGCCGCGAGGTAGCGATATCGGTCACGCACTTCATGGCCATTCCAGAACTTGTTGCCGCGACGGACTACTGCGCGACGCTACCTGCCCTGATCTGTCGCCACCTTGCGAGCGATGTGCGGCTGAAGGTCCTGGCCGCGCCAGTGGACCTCGGGACATTCCCGGTGGATATGGCCTGGCATGTTCGCTACCGCCATGATGCTGCGCACCAGTGGTTGCGTGAACTGGTCACCGAAGTCGCTCGCGAAGCCGCGCATCGCAAGACGAAGTGAGCCGCAATGCAGGTCGTTGCATCGATTTGATACTCGTGGACGTCGGGATGGGCACTGCTCCTCCTATTGCGCTGCTCCCTCTGAACTGAAGGGCCGTATTGGCCAGCGCATAGGGGTAGGAAGCGGGCTCGCCGGTGCCTGGCTGTTCCCGGGCCTCAATCCGATCGAGCCGATCAGTGTCCGTCAAACTCAATCGCGCCATCCATGCCGCCGCCCAGGATGCACAGATTGATAAGCGCGTATCCATGCATATGCTGCGACACAGCTTCGCCACCCACCTGCTCGAACAGAATGTCGACTTCCGCGTGACTCGAGTACTGTTCGGGTAGAGACAATCAACGTCGGATAGTCTCGTTCACGATACTGTTCTAAACGAGCGCGCATGCTCAGTCGTGTGCAAATTGCACGCGCGTCGCGCTTTGCAGCGCCCCTCGTTGCATCCATTTCGGTGAGCGAGGATGGCTTTCGATCGACCCGACAGGACTTCTCGGTGACAGAGCCTTCGACTAAGCGAACCTCTCGTGCTACTGGGCTACCTGCGCGCCATCAAGGCGTGGGGGATCGTGTCCATCCCGGCCGGGCTCCGGTGTTGCCAGGACGGCGCAAGGCCAGGGGCTCTGCGCAGCGCAGTTGCCAATCGAGCCAGGCCCGCGAGCGGCCGGCATCTGTTGATCGGTTGCGCAGCCAGCTACCGAAGGTGGAGAGGAAGTTGCCCGTCAATTCGACCTCTCCCGCTTCGCGGCGCAAGCCGGATTCTGGCAGTTGGTCGGCTTCTCGCAGCCACTGCACTCCGGCCGGCAGCCACCACCCGTTCATCGACTTGCACGGCCGACGTGCCCAGCGCGGCCAGGCTGGGGGCACGCGCGCATTGAACGCGGCGCATGCCAATTCAGACAGCAGATGACAGTGTGTTGCCCGTCCCATTGTCATTCGCCCGCGCCTACCAGCGAATTTACATAGCGCCAAAGCGGCCGCTAAGCGCGCGACGGAACTTTTCAGTTTAGGTCAAAATCGGCTGCCCGCTCCACTATGATCCCGATGTTCCTGTTGCTGAAACTCGGTACAGGACGCGACATTACTAGGCATTAGCAGCGCCTCGCTATATCGTGAGCTTAAGAATGTCCAGCGCTCGGGCGATTCGTAAAGTGCTGGGGACCACCCCGGCCACAGGAGCTCAGCCACGGACCTGCGTAAATTGCCGGAGGCTGAAATGCTCGAAAAAAAGCGCTCTTACAAGGGATTTCACGTTACCTTGTTCGTGCCGGACGTGATTGAGCAGGGCAAGCCAAACGGGCGCGTCCAGATCTCCACACGCAACGAGGACATGGGGATCCGCTTTACGCCCGACTGGGCCCGCCCGCCCGCAACGCCGCAGGAAGCAGAGGACTGGCTTTTTGCCTACGCCGCCGGGATCATCGATTGTGAACTGGCTGGCGGTTTCGGCATTGATCTCAGGAACGAGTAAGTCAGCTCGGCGATGAATAATCGTGACTACAGCGCCTGGCGGTGATGGGCTGTTCGTGGAGATTCTGGCATGGCGTGCAGCGCATGGCCGTTGGGCACGCGAGCAAGCGTGGGAATGGGATAGCCTGCTGACAGTCGACACAGACGCCATACTGACCGCTCCTCATCCGTGACTGGGCGGCCTCAATGTCGGCCAGTTGCATACGATAGTGTTTCAGCATGGCGTCGCCCTGGCGCTGCACGGTCTTTACGTCTGCCACTTCACCATCATCAAGGTGTTCACGTTGTGTTGGCGTCACCACTGGCGAATCCGCAGTTCCGGCGATAGCACGGATACGCGACTCTTCAGCGTCCATTTGTGCCGCCAGCTTCCCCAATTCTTCCTTTGTCAGTCCTTTCACGACTGGCCTCCCCCATAAACATCTTGCGGGTCGCACGCAGGCAGACCGCACAGCGTATCGCGCAAGGGCAGGCGGATTTGGCAGATACAGTTGCCATATTGCCGCCCAGATGTGTCACCCCTCAGATCGGAGGCTTCCGCAAGGGGCTGGTATCGTTTGCCGGCATGGCCAACACCATGTGCCCCATGCGGGACTATCAGGTGCCACGGCCGCGCCGGCGCCGCAGTCACGAATCCCTAACGGTGGCTGGCAGCCAGCGCGACGATAGCGCCTGTGGTTGCCGCGATGGCGGCCACGGTCCCCATGCTTTGCCAGGGATGCTCGTGAACGTAGCGATCGGTTGTTGTCGCCCACTCGGAGACTTTGGCGCGGCTGTCTTCGCGCAGCGAAACGAGGCGCTCCTGCAGCGCGCGCTGCCGGGCCTTGAGCGCGTGGCGCTCAAGGCTGGCTCCTACGCCAGTCTCGGCTTTGACATCATGAAGCAGTGCCTGTACGTCGGCCATCAGCGTATCGACGTCGCGTACCAATGCGTCCTTGCGCATGGATAGATCGGATTGGATGTCGTTCATCTTTCCCTCCTGTTAGCGAGATCATCGCGGTGCATCGCGCAGCACGATCGGCATTTTGTCCAATATAGGATTGGCTTGACAGTCCGCCATGACAAACAGCAAGCCGCGATGCAGCGGCCCGCAAGGAGACAAGAGGAGCCGGCAACCAATGCACGGAAGTATCGTCGCGCTTACGCCTCGAAGGCCTCTTGCCGCTGGGATGGCTTATCGCTGGCCTGTCTGGCTGGCGTGCCGTGCGGCATACATCCGGTCAGGGAGCAGAACGTGGTCCACGATGACAGCGATGCTTGGCGGCATCGGGAGCATCGTCATCATCCGGATCGTTGCCATGGGGTAAATCGACCTGCTCCACCGCCCGCTCGACGATTTGCGCGGCGGCCCGTTCGACGTCTTCCTATGGGGAATGCGATAGTGACTGGCTCGCCCTGATAAAACTGCGCCGGGATTCGCATACTGGGGCTAAGAGATCCGCGTGGCGGCGGCGCCCCACGATTCATGGGAGGGCCTGCATTGTCTCGGAGGTCTACCACCAACCTGTTCCGTGGCAGGCAATAGTTACGGCAAAGTTGGAAATCGGCGACCCTCAGGCACGTGACGCGGCCATGCGCCCAAATACGAATTGGCCCAGATACCATGCCAACTCCGAGTTGGCCAAGATCACGTCTTCTGACACGGACGAGGCGTCCAGCTTCATCCGCTTCAGCACGAGCTTGCCCTCGCGCGAGGCCAGCCATGCCCGTGCAAACTCCTGTCGCGCTTTGGTATCGGCCGCACCGAAGTGCTCGCGGCCCTGGCGCGACTCTTCGTTCATGCGAGCGCGGGTCTCGTCATCACGCGAGGCGACACTGCGCTCCACGCTTGTCTTGACCGCGATCTTCGCGGCTTCCTTCTGCTCTTCCTCGACAAGCAGCTTGGTCTGCACCTGAACCATCGTCCGTTCAGCGTCGGACATCCTCCAGTTGTCGCGTAGGGCTTTCATCAAATAGCCGGCGGGACTCTTCTTGATCTGGCCGCGATTGAGTTTGAACCGCGTGTACTCGATTGCCTGCAGGATGCGATCGTCGTTCCATGTCTCGCGATTCTCGGAGATCTCGCCGAACTGGCGTGTGGAGAGGTTGAACTCGTCCTTCAGGATCTTATAGATCTGGCTGGCATCGGACAGGCTTGCCATTACGGCGTCGGCGGTGTCCTTGCGTTTCAGGAGAAAGCGAATCCGATCGACTTTCTTGGAGGACGTCGACTCCGTCTTGGTCTCATAGCTGAGTTCGATGTCCGAGATCTCATTGATTTCGCGGACCGCCGGCTCCAACCAGTCGCGCTTGAAGTATTTGAAGATGTTCGCGTTCGCCCCCATCTTGCCTGGCCAGGTGCGCATTTCCTCAAGCCTGATCCAGTCCGTACGCCCGTTGGGCACGCTTGGCAAGACCTTGTCATAGATCGCGCGGGCGAGACTGCGGGTGAAAGCCGTTGAGATGCGAAGGCTGAGCCAGTGAGACTTGCGGGGGTCTCGAATATGGGGAATCAGGCTATGGTGGACATCGAAGCGGATGCGTCCGCGGTGCATGGCCACCATGCCGATGAGCTGAACCTGGATCCAGATATCGTTCTCATCGGGCTCACGGTCCGATGGGGTATTGGTGACCCGGATCTTGGCGTTCTGTGCTTCGTCCGCGATGGTTCGAAGATGCTTGAGGTTACGGCTGTCATAGCGCATCAACCACTTGAAGTAGTTCAGCTCGACATCGTATTGGTCAGGAATCTCGGGATCTTGCGCGACGATGAAATAGGCGGCATCTAGAAACCGTCGTGCCGCTAACCCCATGTTGACGATTTCGGTGAAGAAGTTATTGCGCTGATAGCCGATTTCGCGGTTGGCCTCGCTGATGGGCATCCCGAGGTCGAACATATCCTCGAACAATGCCAGCGCCATCTGGCGAGGCGTCGTCCTCGCGTTGACCTCCACCGGATTGTCCGTCGACATACTCGTCTTTCCCCGCTCGTTTTTTTGTGCTCGGGCACTCTAGCATGTGATGGTGAGGTCCTGTCAACACAACAAACCTCACCATCACCCATTGGCGTCGCGAGTTCGGCCGAACGGAATTTGAGGCGCACAACAAACCTCACCTGGCGCACAACGAACCTCACCCATGTTTACCGTTTGAGGCGCCACGCCCATGAACTGCTTAGCCGGATCGGACTTTTCCACAGGTGCCGCACAATACATCTCACCTTCGAAGTATCAGCACAAGGAACCTCACCAACGCGCGCAATAGACCTCACCGTCCCCGCACAGTAAACCTCACCATGACGACACAGAGAACCTCACCTTTGACACATTGAACCGCACCTTTTGAAGGTTAAGTCTCTGATTTATAAGAACATCGAGTTTCTCTGTTTGTGGGTTAGGTTGTTTACTTCAAAAACATCCAACCCACAGCACGCAACCACTCGCGTATCGAAGCGCCGCGCGAAGTCCTCGGGAGGTGGCCAAGGTAGAGTACCCATTTATGCGTCGCTGGTTCAATCATGGAAGCGGGCGACAAGCGGACCCGAGAGATCTGGCAGAGCACCTGCACTGCTTGGCGAATCAGTCTGAGGAGTAGCGCCAGTTCCTTGACTCGACACTGCGCCGATTAGGGCCTTGACGCTAAGGTGAGGTTATTTGTGCAAGACGCTAAGGTGAGGTTGTTTGTGCGACGACGATCCATGTTGCTTTGCACAATGAATCTCACCTTGGTGACAGCCGATGACACGTAGTTGGGCATGGTGAGGGTTATTGTGCCCGCTTGACGCCTCGCAGTAAGGCAGTTGGCCGCCCCGAAATGCCCTCACAGTCGCGATGACCCATCTTTATCCGCACTTTTGCGAATCTGTATAACCGTCACTCCGGGGTATGGCTGGTTCTGAGGGCACACCTGGGCGAGCTCGAGTTGTAGGTGAGGTTGATTGTGCAGTAACGCTCGGCGCTGCCCTACCTTCTCGGGGCACTGAGGGAAGGTGAGGTTCGTTGTGCTGAAACCTTTCCAGGAGACCTCACCTGTTCTATGGAACTGCACAAATGACCTCACCTTTGGCCCTGTGGAATGCGGATTCCGGGAGGAAGGTGAGGTCATTTGTGCTGTCGGTTATAGGAAGCGCACCTGCTCACGGACGTGGTTAGGCAGGACGTGCCTTCCAAGACATCCCCAAGCTGCCCAAAAATTAATCAAATTTGTTGTTTTTCCCAAAACTTTCGTTGAAGATCAGCGGCTTATGCGCCATAACTCAAGCATTTCCTGTATTCTGAGCTTTCTCGAATTTTCCGGAAAAACCTCAAAATGGTGAAAACGAGCCAACTTCCTGCAGTCGACCGAACTGTACCGCTAGAGCAGATATCCCAGTTCGCGGAAAGGGTCACCATTTTCACGGACGAACTTCGCGAAACTATTCTCGCGCCTCGGCCGAGAAAAACCGCGCCGATTTTCAAAACGGGGGAGATTGCAGAGTTGTGCAACATCTCTCACTCCCAAGTCCAGTATCTCGCGACCAAGGGTGACGGCGACCTGCCGCCTGGAAAAGCCGCGGGTACAGGGCGTACCAGAACCTTCACGCTGGAGGAGGCACGCATCTGGGTGCAGAAGGTTTCTGACATCTATCAGACGCCTCTGGTCACAGGAACGCGTGAGCCTGAAGGGAAAATCATTATCACGGCCCAGCTAAAAGGTGGGTCCGCAAAGACCACCACGACCATGTGTCTTGCCCAAGGGCTGACATTGCGCGGTCGGAAAGTCCTCGTGGTCGATCTGGATCCCCAAGCCTCGCTCTCGGAATTGTGCGGCTTGTATGCGGAAAAAGATGTCACGCCGGAAGACACGGTCTTGCCCTTTATCTATGACCAGCAGATCGAAGGGGGACTGATGGGTAGCATCCAGTCTACCTATTGGGATGGCCTGGATTTGATTCCCGCGCACACGGAACTGATTGGGGCAGAGTTTCATCTGCCCGCTATGCAGAAAATCAAACCTGGCTTCCGTTTCTGGACGGTGCTCCGGGAGGGATTAGAGCCGCTGCGCAAGCATTATGACTACATCCTGATGGATACGTCGCCATCGCTCTCGTACATGAATTTGAACGCGTTGCTCGCGGCAGATGCGATGGTCATGCCGATGGTCCCGGAGAACCTTGACTTCATCAGCTCTCTGTCGTTCTGGCGTCTGTTCTCAGACGTCTCCAAGAGCTTCATCAAGTATGAGGCGGACAAGAAATATGACTTCGTCTCGTTGCTGCTATCCAAGGTTGACTATGGGCGCACCTCGTCCGCGCCGATTGTGCGTGCCTGGGCCGAGAGTGCCTATGAAAAGTGGTTGCATCCGATTGAGGTGCCTGCGAGCTCGGTAATGAGCACCGGTGCGCTGGCATTCTCGACAGTGTTTGACGTGAGCAGCACGCATAGCGCATCCAAGTCGCTGCAGCGCGTGCGCCAGCCCATTTTTGATTACTGCCGGTGGCTGGATGATATCTATGCGGAAAAGTGGAGGAACGCGCAATGAGCAATATGCGAGAGCAGCTGCTGGCCAAGACGGCGGGCATCCGAAAGACCTCGGCGATTAAGCAAGACGAGGTCAAGCGCAACGACCGTACCCAGACGGCACCGGGCCTGACCGGGGCATTGGCCGTTGCGCAACTCCGTGTCCAGGAGTTGGAGGCCGCTGGCGTCGCGTCGCAACTCGCTGTTGCGGACATCGTCCCGAATCCATGGCAGCCTCGGCGCGTGTTCAACGAAGTCAAGCTGTCGGAGCTCGCAGAGTCGATTCGTGAAGTCGGACTCATGCAACCTATTGTGGTGCGCCGCGCCGAGACGGGTTACCAGATCGTGGCAGGTGAGCGGCGGTGGCGCTCTCACAAAATGCTTGGTCTGGATGCTGTCAAAGCAGTTGTCGTGGAGTGTTCTGATGCCGACATGGCGGTGCTCGCCATGGTCGAAAATATCAGCCGCGACGATCTGTCCGACTATGAAATTGCCCTGTCTATCCGGCAGTCGGAGAAGGAGTTTCCCTCGCGGGTACGCCTGGCAGAGGCGCTGGGTCTTTCCAAAAGCGGTCTCTACCGGTTTCTTAGCTTTGCACAGCTGCCAGACTTCGTCGTGAAGGACCTCGACCTTCAGCCCCGGTTGCTCGGCGGAAGCGCTGCGGAGGCGATCGTGACGACGATCCGCAAGTACGGGGAAGCTGGTAGCGATGCCGCGAAGGAGATCTGGCCGCTCGTGGCGTCTGGCAAGATGGACCAGGGTAAAGCCGCAGGAGCCATCAAGGCGCTGGCAACACGACGGACCTCGGAGCCTAGCTCCTCGAGTGAGCGAAGCATTGACAAGTTTTTTTCGGGGAAAGAGCAGGCGGGGTCTATTACGAAGGACGTCAACGGTTTTACCGTGAAGATTAAAGCCGGTGCGATGTCGCAAGCGCTTGAGACGCAAATTCGAGAGCTCATCAGCGAGACATTCCACCACCAGCCCAAGTAATATCAAACTGAAAAGCCCGCTTGCTTAGCGGGTTTTTTTTCGCCCTGGTGTCGGGAGTACCCCTTCCGGGCGCGTTGGCTGCGCGCAGATTCCAAGTTGGGACCGTCCTTCGAGTGGGCGCAGGCCTTCCCAACTTGGGACGGTGCCTCTGCTGGAAGACTGACCTTCCCAACTGGGAACGGTATCTCGACTGGACGCCGAGCCTTCCCAATCTGGGACGGGACCTCGCCTGGGCGCCCGACTTCCCGACTTGGGACGGTACCTCGCGCGGATGCCGGACTTTCCCAACTTGGGACGGTACCTCGCCTGTGCGCCCGACCTTCCCAACTTGGGACGATACCTCGACTAGGGGCCCGACCTTCCCAATTTGGGACGATACCTCGACTAGGGGACCAGACCTTCCCAACTTGGGACGATACCTCGACTAGGGGACCAGACCTTCCCAACTTGGGACGGTACCTCGACTAGGGGACTCAGACCTTCCCAACTTGGGACGGTACCTCGACTAGGGGCCAGACCTTCCCAACTTGGGACGGTACCTCGATCTGGTGCCAGGTCCCGACTTGGGACGATACCTGGACTAGGGGCCAGACGTTCCCAACCTGGGACGGTATCTCGACTAGGGGCCAGACCTTCCCAACTTGGGACGGTATCTCGACCGGGTGCCAGACCGTGCCGACTTGGGACGGTGCCTAGACTGGACGCCCGACTTCCCGACCTGGGACCGTACCTCGCGCGGATGCCCGACTTTCCCAACTTGGGACAGAACCACGACGAATGGGCGCGGACCGCGTGCGGGTTCCTAATTGCGTAGGACATTGCCTTTGCCGCTTCGGGGCTTACGATTCCCTTCCGCCGGAAATTTTTCCCGCCAGGGCATGCGCCACATCCTCCAGCGCTTCGTGGGTATATCTGCGGGTCGTATTGATATCGCGATGCCTTAGTGCGCGCTGCACGTCGGTAACGGGTACGCCGGCGCGTAGCAGATGTGTGGCGTGCGAATGCCGCAACCAGTGAGTCGACGCCGTGCGAAGCCGAGCAGCATCCTCGGTCCGTCCTTCGGACGTCAGGCGGTGGGCTGCCTCGTCAAACGCCGTGCGAACGATTATGTAAATCGCCTGGCGCGTACCCAATCGGCGGTCTAGCTTTTCCTGGCGTTCAGTAGGTTTGGGACCTTGGTGCCTGGAGGGCTGTCGTCCACCGCCAAGAGCTGGGATGACAGCCATGCTATCCGACGAGCTAGGCGTTGGCGGTAGTCCAACAAGCCGCCGAAACCGTGCCAGTTCTTCCATGACGTTGTCGCACGGCACCAGCTGATCGTCGCCTCCTTTAGCCCGTCGGATCCGTACCGTCCAGAATGGGCCGGAACGCCCAACCAGGCATTCGAAGTCCGCCCAGGTGAGCGCGATGACTTCCGAGGCGCGCAATCCAGTCAGAAATAGGAGCGCAACGAGCCAGCGGTCCCTAGCCTTGTGTAGCCGTGCCGACTCCGTAAATGCCGCCCTGCGCTCTATCGCCTCGAATACGGCATCGATTTGTTCGAGTTCCAGAAAGCGTCGCTGAGAACCAAGTCCTGTCGCGACACGCGCTCGCGGCACTGTGGCGAATGGGTTGATTCGCAGTGCGCCGACCCGCACCAGCCAGTCGAACAAGATGCCGACAATGATTGCACTCTGGCGCCGCGAAGCCTCCGATAGTGGCCCTTGGAGCGGCCGCCAATTCGGGCTAGTCCGGCGTGCCCGGCCCATGCTGACCGCAGACGCTGGCGGGTTAGCAAGGAAGGCAAGGTAGTCACTGGCATCCGAGACCTGCCAAGCTGCCAGAGGCCGGCCAATGTCATTGGCATACCACAAGAGACGTCGCGCCTCGAGTTCGTACTGAGCAAGCGTGGTAGCCCTCAGTCCCAACCCTGCAGCCGATTTCGCGTCGAGCCAGGCTCGGGCCCATTGCGCATCGGTGGCCGCGGCGGGCAGCACTGGCCTAGCTAGCGCGTTCGGTACAAGAGACGGCTCATGCGGCAAGGCGGCCGGGACAGATCGGTCGGATGTCATACACGCATTGATAGGCAACAAGCACAGCCATGCCGCCCCAGGTTAGGGGTTGAACCAAGGCCTCCTATTATATTCATTGCAATACCATTATTAGGATAATGGTAAATGAATGAATGCGACCCTGGAGTCGGCTACTCTCGGTGCACAGCGGTCGAGGATTAAGCTTTTCCTACGCGGCTACGAAGCTGTCCGGGTGAAAAACCCTCCCAAGGAAGTCCACATTGATCGCAGAAGCGGCGCCACAAGCTTCGAAGCAGCTGATCAAGGCCGCTGGCCGAATAGCCGGCCACCACGCCTTCCAGGCTCTTATTGCGCCCGCGCGTGGTGTCCGGTCGTTCCGTCGGGGCTAATAGCGCTGCTTGCGCCGGTGGCATCATGTCTGCCCAGCCGCGGTCGGCCCAATGCGCCTGTAACGCCTGTTGGACGGAGATATCGATGGTCACCGCCAGCCGGCGCGAACCTTGGCGTTGCAATATCGTGCCGCTACCGCTGGAATGTAAGCTGGCGCAGCGCAGCACCGCCAGCTCGCTCAGTGGCACGCCGCAACTGCGCATCAGTTGGGCTGCAACCAGCGCAGCGCGATGTCGCGGACCCTGTCCCGCTTCTCCCAGCCAAGCCAGAAAGGCCTCCACGGCGGCTTGGTGGGACGGTAGGCGCAGCGCCGTGGGTGCCGTGGCGGGCGCTTGCCTTGGAATGAGCGGGGCGTTCGTCAGATGCCCGCACTTAGCCAATGCGCGAAGCAGTGCCCGAACTACCCGCAAGGCTGCCGCCACCGAACTGGTCCCCAGCGGGCCTTCGAAAGGCCGCCAGTGCATTCTGTCGCGCGCCCCGCTCGGGCCGCACCAGAACGCCGCCGGCTGCGGGTCCGCCAGAAATTCCTCATATGCCTCAAGGTCGCAGACCTCCAACGCATTCAACGTCTTCTTTCGCGACGCATTCCACAACAGCAGCCGCTCTGCCTCACGCCGATAGCTGTTGTGGGTATGTGGCGCCCGGTCCTTTAGCCAGGCGCGTACGAACGCCAGATCGTCGCCGAGCGTCCGCCCTGCTGCGGAATTTGCCGCTGGCGCCAGCATATGCTCGAGTGGCACCGGATATGGCATACCGGGGGCCAAGGTGAGCGGCACCAAGGCGTCGCGACGGGCATGGGCGGCAGGCGGAAGCACATAGGTATTGACTGCCGCAGCGCCCATGGCAGCTCGTTGGCGCACCAGCCAGTGCGTGATGACCTCCGCCGACTGCGCGCCGATACGTGGTACAGCGCGCCACCAGCTGCTGCCGCGCCGATTCGCCAAGGACGTCAGATCCTCAATCCGCCGGATATTGGCCGCCGCCAGCCGGCGCGCCAGGCTCGGCTTGAACCAAAGCGAGACCTCGTGCTGTGGCTGGGGGTAGCTCTGCCCAAGCTGCTCAAGCGCCGACACAGCGTCTACCCGCCGGGTCATGCCAACATCCGACCGCGCCCGCAGCGCTTCAAACATGCTGGCGATTTCGGGCTGACCGTGCTGTAGGGCGAACTGCACCAGGCGGTCGCGCAATGCCAGGATGCGCTGGATCGCCTGGGCCTCGCTCAGGTGCTCATCCTCATCCGGGTCCACCAAGTAGCGGTTGGCGATGTCCACCGGCCGCATGCCTTGTGCATAGGCACGGACTACGGCAAATTCGGTGCGGGTGAGCTTGGTGACGGCGTTGAGGCTGGGATCGCTAACCATCGCAAACTGCGCTAAGCGCTTGATCTATAACAATATTCAACAGTAGTCACCCAGAGCCGGACGAAAATGCTGACTAAAGCGCAATGTAAATTATTTTTGTGCCCAACGCTACGCCTTTCGGCTGACCTTGCGCGGCCTTTCCTCGTTTGGTCCAAAGCAGTTGTCTGTTGAGTGTCGTTGAGCCCGGTTCGGCATTGCCGACGATGGATCCGGCCATCAGGCGACAGCGCACCTCCGAGGCGATCGCGCGCTTGCTGGTGCGCGAAAGTCAAAACCAGCCGCTCATGGTCCTATCGAGGATCTCCAATGGCTGGATAATGGCGAGGGGGCACCCACCGGGGTGCCTGGCACGGACCGCTATGGATATACAGCTCGCAAGCCCTTCCGTCGCGCATTGGCTCGTGCGCGCAAGGATCATTCCGTTTCGAAGGTGAAGCGGCCTTGCCTTCCCAGCTTGCGGAGATGGTGGCATTGGCACTTGTTGCGATGCTCACGCCGCTGCAATGCCTCGGAGGAGCTATGCCTTGATGCCCTGTAGGGCGATGGCGGCCACGGCGTCGGTGGCCGCGGCACATCAATTGTTGAAGTGTTGAAGACCAGCATTTCGTGCGAACCGCGCTCATCATGCGACCGCCAGTGCCGAGGATCATCACCCGCGGGACCGTGGCTCTTAACTGGGAAGTAGGCTAGAAGTTCTGCAGAACTACGTTGGCATCAGGTCCTCGATCCCTCTGGAGTGAGAGCTCTCTTGCCTTTCGACTTACCTCACCTCACCATCGCCCCAGCCCGGCAAGCCGGGTTGCGGCCCGTCAGGAACCACGTTTGCAGCGTGCCGATCCCTTTCGCCTCGATTGCGCCGCGCTCTTCGAACAGGAACGAGTCGCCCAGCAGGCGCCTGGTCGCGTCGGTGACCTGCACCCGTCCGGCCACGCCGTGGGACTCCATCCGGCTTGCGATGTTGACGGCGGCACCCCACAAGTCGTAGATGAACTTGCGCTTGCCGATGACACCGGCGACCACTGGTCCGCTATGGATGCCAATGCGCATCTGCAGGTCGAAGCCGGTGCGCTGGTTGAAGTGCATGAAGGCCTCTGTCATGTCCAACGCCATCTGCGCAGCCCGCACCGCGTGATCAGGTGCCGGCTCCGGCAGCCCCGCGGCCGCCATATAGGCGTCGCCGATGGTTTTGATCTTCTCGAGGCCGCGGAGGTCGGCAACGGTGTCAAACTCGGTAAAGATCTCATTGAGGACGGCCACCAGCTGCTCGGGGCTCATGCCCGACGAAAACCGCGTGAAGGCCACGATGTCCGCAAAGAGGACCGTCACGTCCGGAAAGCTGTCGGCGATGAGTTCCGGATCGCCGCTGGCGACAAGATCTGGACGCGCTTTCAGCCGTTCAGCGATCGAGCAGGGCAGCAGATTGAGCAACAGCCGCTCCGACAATTTCTGCTCGGCCTGAAGCCTGTCGTAGAGGCTCTGGAGTTCGTCGTGCTGGCGGCGGATCAATTCCCAGCTTGCCTGCAGTTCCTCATTCTTCCGCGCCAGCACGGCTTCTGCGTGCTTCTTCTCGGTGATGTTGCGTCCTTCCGGGAGCAGGAATACAACGTTTCCGTTCGAATCCCTGATTGGCAGCAGCGAGAAGTCGACAATGATCGTCTCCTCGCTCTCGCTCTCGCCCTTGACGTAGTTTTCGAAGTCGCAACGGACAAATTCGCCCTGGCTTGCGCGTTGGATCATTTCTCGCAGCAACGCTTGGGTCTCTGGTGAGCCCACCCACCAGCGTGCCTCCCAAAACGGCTTCCCTCGAATGTCGTCCATCCTTATGCCAATCGCCTCGAGCGCGGCACGATTGATTTCGAGCATCGTGCCGTGCGCATCCAGCAGGCCCACGAACTGGTACATCGCGTCCAGCATGATGCGCGCGAGCTTGTCCCGCTGGGTCCGGAAATCGTCGCTCACAGAAAGCGTGACATCTCGCACCCGGAGTTCCATGGGGGTGAAGAAATGCCGTCGGTGAATGGTAGCCATACTTCACCTCTTGCGCCTCGGGCACCGCGACGAGCGCGAGCCCGTTTTCGTCCAGACCGTGACTACCTTGAACCATAGTTTGTCGGCGGTCCCCATGGAAAGCCAGCTAGGGGCTTCAAAACAGCAGAGTCAAGCGTTGTGCGAAAGGCACCTGACCGTGGTCAGTTCACGTTCCGAGGCGGACTACCGCAAAGTCCAATATGCCGCTTTGATCATATTGGTGGGCTGAAAAGCGGAAGGCTCGGAAAGGCTGGGAAGGTTTGGTAAGACGACCTGATCGCCAAGGCTCAAGCCTATAGGGCCTGGAGGAGAAAACGGCACTCGTGCGCGAGGCACTAAAGGCCTTGATCCAGCGTGAAGCTGCGAAACGACTCGCGAATCTTGGCGGTAGCCAACCGGGCATCAAGGGGGCGCCGCGTCGCCGGCAGGACATCGAATGATTCTTTCGGCATGTCTAAGCGGCGCCTACGACTCCAGAACCTCCAGCCCGTTTTCGGCACACCATTGCCTCAGAGCTCTTTCGACACAGTCGGCTTCAAAGGAATACCAGATCTCGAGAATGCCTTCGCGCTCCGCCAGATCCTTAAAGCGCGCGTAAGCCCCTGGCCGTCGGAAGAATTCTTCAACCTGATCGTAACGCTCAGGCAATTCTTGGGCGACAAACTGGAGGGCGAGACGTCTTCCAAGACCGAGCTCGGTCTTATGCGGTATTGCAACGTAGCGGTCCGAAGTTTCAATGTCGTCAGGAATCTCCTCGTCGAAGTCGTCATTGAATTCAGATGTCCAATAGATTTTGCCGGTATCGAGTGAGACATAGGCGTTGTGCGCCGTCGGCGCCGCGCAGCTAACGAACTCGAAGGACATGGAAAGATCGTCGTATTTGACTGCGACCATGCCTGTACTCCAATGGGTTGCGAGTTGAACGGGCCCAGGGATATCCGGCGACAGCTGGTCTTCACAAAAGGGCCCATGCACGATGGTAGCCGCTCGTCGTCGACAGCGAGCTGTGCCCAAAGTTGTCGCGCACAAAGCGCAGGTCAACCTGCCGGTCGGTCATGTGCGAGCCGGCGGTGTGACGCGGCCAGTGCGCCGAGGCGCTGGCCAGCACGGCGGCTTGCGGTTCCCATTCCGGCCCGCGCGCCCGCAGGCGCGCCGTGGCCATGCCGAACACCTCTTTGAGGATCAGGTGCAGCGCACCGCGCGACAGCGCTCTCGTCGCTTCCAATCACGGGCAGCACCAGCCGTGAAGTGTAATAAGAGCGGTCCGTCGGGCGACGCCAGGGGTTGAGAACGAAGCTCTATTACTGCTTGGCGCCCGCTTCTTTGAATTCCACATCCTCCACGTCCTTGTCACTCTTTTCGGCGCTCGCGTCTTTCGCGTCTGCGGCGCGACCGGAGCCAGTGTCCGGCTGAACCTGATCGTCCGCATAGATCTTTTCGCCGAGTTTCAGCGAGGCCGTGGCCAGGGCCTGCGCCTTGGCGTCGATCTCGGCCTTGTCGGAGGTCTTCAGTGCCGCCTCAAGGTCCTTGATTGCGGATTCGATCTTCTCCTTCTCGTCCGCGTCCAGCTTCTCGCCGTATTCGGTCAGCGCCTTGCGCGAACTGTGTGCCAGCGCGTCGCCGTGGTTGCGCGCATCGACCAACTCCCGCTGTCGACGGTCTTCGTCAGCATGAGCCTCGGCGTCCTTTACCATGTGCTGGATCTCGCCTTCAGACAGGCCGGAGTTGGCTTTGATGGTGATCCGGTTCTCCTTGCCAGTAGCCTTGTCCTGCGCCGACACGTGCAGGATGCCATTGGCGTCGATGTCAAACGTCACCTCGATCTGCGGCATGCCGCGCGGCGCCGGTGCAATGCCCTCCAGGTTGAACTCGCCCAGCATCTTGTTGCCCGTAACAATCTCGCGTTCGCCTTGGTAGACCTTGATGGTCACCGCCGCCTGGTTGTCGTCGGCCGTAGAAAAGATCTGAGAAAACTTGGTCGGGATGGTGGTGTTCTTGGTGATCATCTTGCTCATCACGCCACCGAGGGTCTCGATTCCCAGCGAAAGCGGCGTGACGTCAAGCAGCAGCACGTCCTTGCGATCACCGGCGAGCACCGCGCCCTGGATCGCCGCCCCCACCGCCACCGCTTCGTCGGGGTTGACGTCCTTGCGCGGCTCGCGGCCGAAGAACGCTCTGACTTTCTCCTGCACTCTGGGCATACGGGTCTTCGAGCATGACGGATTGCTTCTCGGGCTGGTTGATGAAGTACGAGGCCAGATAACCGCGATCGCACTGCATGCCTTCGACGACCTCCAGCTCGCTCTCCAGCGACTTGCCGTCTTCGATCGTGATGGCCCCGTCCTTGCCGACCTTGGCCATCGCGTCAGCGATGATCTTGCCGATCGCCTCATCAGCGTTGGCGGAGATCGCGCCGATCTGGCCGATCTCCTTGCTCGTAGTGCAGGGCCGGCTCAGCTTGCGCAGCGCCTCGACGACCGCGCTCACCGCCAGGTCCATGCCGCGCTTCAGATCAATCGGATTCAGGCCCGCCACCACGTCCTTCATGCCCGCCTGAACCATCGCCTGGGCCAGCACGGTGGCGGTCGTGGTGCCGTCGCCGGCCACGTCGGATGTCTTGGCCGCAACCTGCTTGACCAACTGGGCCCCCATGTTCTCGAACTTGTCGCGCAGCTCGATTTCCTTGGCGACCGACACCCCATCCTTGGTGATCAGCGGGGGCCCGAACGATCGTTCGAGGACCACATTGCGCTCCTTGGGGCCGAGCGTGACCTTGACGGCGTTGGCCAGCAGGTTGACTCCCGCCACGACGCGGCGGCGCGCGGACTCCTGAAATTGGATCTCCTTGGCTGGCATGATGAGACTCCTCGCGAGACGCCAGTCTTCTGTTCCTTCCTCTATTCAACGACGCACAGAATATCCTCGTCACGCATCACCAGTACCTCCTCGCCTTCAAGCTTGACGGCGGTGCCCGCATACTTGCCAAATAGCACGCGCTCGCCAACCTTCACGCTCGGCGCGCTGACATGGCCGTCGCCCAGGCGCTTGCCGGGGCCGACAGCCAGGGCTTCGCCCTGGTCCGGCTTTTCGGCGGCGGTATCGGGGATGACAATACCGCTGGCCGTCTTGTGTTCTGCGTCCAAGCGTTTGACGATGACGCGATCGTGTAGTGGACGGATGTTCATAGCCTTGCTCCTCGTCCCATCACTGTGATCATGAGCTTGTCCGTCCGATCGGGTCGTGTCCGGGCGGCCGTTCAGGGCATTCACGTGTCAACGCCGGCGTCTGGATTCAAGCCACAAGCATTATTGGCCAGGAACCGATCCTGGCGCTTCACTGAATGGCCGGCACGGTGCCGAGCTTCTCTGCCAGCATTCGCTCATATACGCCAAAATGCACATCCACCTCTGCCTGACTGACGACCACAACGTCAATCGTGATCTGCTCGGGCGCTAAGCCGAACATCGTGGCCAGTGCCACTTCCAGGTGGGGGGCCGCCACTCTGTCCTTTTCGAACGTCGTGCCGATGCTGATCACGTAAGCATCGCCTTGCGCCGTGACGTCGACCAAACGGGCCCGCGCGCTGAGGTTGTTATCGATCGCGACTGTGACCAACTCCGCTACGCGCCGCGTCCGCTCGGTAGGAAAGCCGCGCGTGCACTTGAGCCGCACCCGATGCCTGCCTAGCGTCACCCACTCAGAATCGAATTCCATCGAAGTCTCCATCTCGGGAAGTGTTTGCCGCGAAAATAGAGGCCAGTCCTGCGATTTCACGCGAATCTATTCCCTTGACGCAGCTCGTCATCTTCCGCTCACTTCACCTCGATCTTCTTCACCGTAGATTGTGACGAGCCGGTCTTGGGTAGACGCAGCGTCAATACGCCTCTGTCGAACTTCGCATCGATGTGATCGAGGTCGATGCCATTGGGTACTGCGGTGGCGCCCTTGCAGACGCCACCGGTACCCTGCGGCGGCAACTCACGCCACGTTGACTGCAATGCGGCGCGGACGCGCTTCGTCGCGACGCGGGATCGTCAGCTTGAGCACGCCGTCCTGCAGGTTCGCCTCGATCTTCGACGCGTCAAGGTCGGCACTTAGCGAGAAAGCGCGGGCGAAGTGAGGCTGCCGAATCTCCGCGTGTTGCACCCGCAGGCCTTGGGGCATTGGCACGACCGCTTCCGCCTCGATATGGAGGTTGCCGTCGTGGACATTCACCTCAAGCTTGTCCTTGGTCACACCCGGAAGATCGGCCCAGAGGGTGACGCCGTAGCTGTCCTCGACGATGTCGACCGCGGGAAGCAGGGTCATCGTCGACGTGGACCTGTCCTCCTGGCCTTTTGTCACCGCGTTCTGGTTGCGCTCAGTCACTTGGGTAGTCTCGTTCATGGCATTCTCCTCACGTTACTGGACCGTGATCGCCCGGGGCTTTGAGGCTTCGCGCTTGCCGACACTGATAGACAGGCAGCCGTTGGCATAGCGCGCCTGGACTTTGTCGGGGTCGGCGCTCTGTGGCAATTCGACCACACGCCGGAACGTGCCTGTGAATCGCTCTTGCGCGTACAGCCGGACCTCCGGATCATCCTCCGCTTGCGCCGCTTCGCGCTCGCCGCTGATGGTCAGCAAGCCCTTGTCGATCGACACCTCGAATTTGTCTGGCTTGAGCCCCGGTGCGAACGCGACAATCTCGATGGAATCGTCCGTGGCGCCGATATTGACGGGGGGAAATGCCCCGAAACGGCCGGAGCGGATGCTGGATGGGAACCCGCCGAACAAACTCGCCATCTGCCTCTGCATGCGGTCGAGTTCGCTGAAAAGGTCGGTCCCAAAGAATAGATCACTCATGGTCGTATCCTCCTTCGATGCAGCGAGGAGGCGAAGGGGCATACGCGCTCCCATCCACCTGCCAAGCTGCTGGCAAACAAACAGAAACACGCAGCGCGCAACGGTCGCGACTGCCTGAGCGAAAATAAAATAGTAATTGGCCACCCAAATTTCAAGGGGGCCAGCTTGCGCCGTTCCGCGAAAGGACATCGGCTGCCCCGGTCACGGTTGGGCAGATTCCCTTACATTGCATCACCGGGGTTGCTTCCGTTACACGCGCCACATCCATGTGCCGCATGGAGCGCATTTGCCGCGCCGCCTGGCGTTGGGGTAAGGGCCGTACCTGGCGCTTGCTTTCGCAATCACGCCTTTGACGCAGCCATGGAGCTTTACTCGCTTCTATGTACCCGCGGCTTTCGACGCCGGTTACAAGCCGGTCGGCGACGCCGGCGTGCTTTGGCATTCGAGAGCGCGCACAACAGCTAAGCCCCCCGATGGTTGAAAATTTTCCTTCCTACCACCTAGCATAATTAATAATAATTCATGAGCGACCAATTTCACTCAGTAAATTTGTATATCTGGGATAAATCGCCTAAGTCCCAGTTGCCTCCAGTCAAAACCACGCAAACTTTCTCATGCGGTTTAAATTGAATGTTGCCGCCCAACAAAGCCCCGATACCAATCGAAGCAGCGGGCTCAGCAATCAATTTTGCATCTTTTGCAAGCATGCGCATGCCGGCAACTATAAGTTCGTCTTCTACCAGAACGATCTCGTCCACATATTTTTCAATAATGGGATATGGATTCTGGCCCGGGACACTTATCCTTAGTCCGTCCGCAATAGTATTTTTTAAAGGAAGTGATGTGCGCTCTTTATTCTTTCTGCTGTAAAAATACTTTGGCGTTAGGGCAGGCTCCGCGCCTATGACGCGCACTGATGGGGCGGTTTCTTTGATGGCGGTAGCGATTCCTGAAATGAGGCCTCCGCCACCCATGGGAACAATTACCGTGTCTACCTCTTCCAGATCCTCCAATATTTCACAGCCGATTGTTCCTTGGCCGGCCATTACCAGAGGGTCCTCAAAAGCGTGGACAACTGCATAGTTGCATTCTTCAGCAATTTCATAAACCCGCTTCCATCTGGCAGCCGTATCGCCATCGAAAAGAATAACTTCGGCCCCTAAGGCTTTTGTGTTGGCAATTTTAATTTTCGGTGTGGTAACCGGAAGTACCAGTATCGATTTAACGCCAAGCATCCTTGCGGCATAGGCAAGCCCCTGGGCATGATTGCCCGACGATGTGGCGATGATGCCGTTGGCTATCTCATCTTTCGTTAACGATAGTGACTTGTTCAGTGCACCTCGAATTTTAAAGGCTCCAGTAATTTGCAGCATCTCTGGTTTCAGATATACCTGATAGCCAAAAGCGGTTTCGATCTTTTCCGCACGCAGTAACGGCGTATGTCTGATGAAGGGCTTCAGCCGCTCTTGGGCGTCTCGAATGTCATGAATGGTAGGGTGGTCGAACATGGTACTTATTGATTTTCCGCGTTTAATAACTATCTTACTCAAAGAACTCAAAAAAAGTCCCGGTCTGGCTTTCTATTGCATTTTGATAGATCTTTGTTGAGGTAGTATTGTCCTGCACGGCCATTCCCGTCGAGTCGAAAATCGTGATCTCTTGATCGTTTTCTCTTCCCGGCTTTCTGCCCAACAATATCTCGCCAATTTCCCCGTGAATATCGTCCTTGGTGATAATATTGCTATTCAGCGGGTGCCATGTTTCTCCTTTTTCGATGCATTGCTCAATTGAATCATTGACTATTTTTGCATTTCTGAATAGCTCTGGATCCAGTTCCTGCTTGCCTTGTTGATCTGTGCCGATCGCAACAATGTGTGTGCCCGGTTTTACCCAGTCAGCTTCCACCAACGATCCTTTACCGCGGGTCGTGGTAATCAGAATATCAGCCTGCTTAACAGCTTCTTTTTTGGAATCTGCCATCACTACAGGAATGCCGAGTTCGGTCTCAATATCAGTTTTATATTTAGATAGCGTATCCGGGTTGCTGTCCCATGCATGGATCACTTCAACGTCCATGATCTCTTTGATGGCGCGAATTTGCATCCTCGCCTGATTTCCTGTGCCAATAGAGGTGATGCTTTTCGCGTTCTTTCTTGCCAATACTTTCACGGAAACAGCGCCGGACGCGCCGGTTCTGAGGCCGGTGATCAGGCTGCCCTCCATAACGCAAATCAACGCACAGCTTCTCGCATCAAATAGAAGAATAGTCCCCATTCCGCTGGGAACGCCGTGAGATTCCGGGTTGTTAATGAAACCTCCAGAAGATGCCTTCATGGAGATGATTTCGTTGGATTTGCAATACCCAAGCTTGAAATCGATTTCGCCGCCAGGTGGCGGGAGGTGTATTCCGATATAACCTGGTTGAACTACCTGATTGCCGCTAAAGGCCCTGTATGCTTCTTCCACAGTACCTATGACTTCCCTCATGCAAATCAGTCTGCTTACTTCCTCTTTCTTAAGCAGCAGTGTTTTCATTTACTTCATCTCCATTATTTTCGATCGTCATATCGGTGCGGACGTCGGCAAAGAATAATCGTCTTCCGTTAGCAAAAGCTGACGAGCAGCTGAATTCATTGCAGCCCGTCCTTGAGGCGATACCATGCACCCACCAGGGGCAAAAACCATGGTTTTCCAAAGTGTCCGGGGATGGCGGGCCAGTCGAAGTCTTTCCAAGGGTTGAGATCGGCGCGTCCGTCCATGATCTCCGCCATCAGCGTGCCCATCAGGGTGGCCATCTGGGTGCCGTGGCCGCTATAGCCCATCGAATAGTAGACACCGTCTCGCTGGCCCGCGCGAGGCAAGCGATTGGCCGTCATGTCTACCATGCCGCCCCAGCAATAGTCGATCCGTACGTCGGTCAGTTCGGGATACACGGTTGCCATTTGCTGGCGCAAGATCAGTCCGCTTTTCTCGTCCGAACTGAGGTTCGACGTCGCGAAGCGTGCACGACCGCCAAATAACATGCGGTTATCGGGGGTGACACGAAAGAAGTTGACGAAATTCTTGGTGTCAGTGGCCATCCGGCGGGTTGGTAGCAGCCGGTCTAGCAGTTCGTGCGGCAAGGGTTCGGTGACGATGAGGAAGGCCCCAACCGGCACGATCCTACGCCGGATCCAGCCGAGCGGTCCTATCTGGGAGATACCGCTCGCCAGCAGCACCTGCGGCGCGCATATTTCCCCCCGCGGCGTTCTGACCACGTATCCGCACCGAGATCCTCTCTGCAAACCTAAAACCGGGGTACGCTCCAGAATGTACGCTCCGCGAGATTCCGCAGCCTTCGCGAGACCGCGAACATAGCGACCGACGTGCATCCCAGCACTCTTTTCGAAGATCAACCCGCCGTGATAGTGGTTCGAGCCGATTTCGTCGCAAAGCTCCGCCTTTGTCAAAAGGCGCGTATCAGGGTCGACGCTCGCTGCGAGCAACGCCTGGCTTCGCGCGAGCTTGTCGTAGTGCTCGGGCTTTGCTGCGAGTTTGAGCTTACCCGTGCGGACGAAATCGCAATCGATTGACTCTTCCCTGACCAGCCGCTCGACCGTATCGACGCCCGCGTCGAAGGCCAGGTATAGCCGGTTGGCCAGTTCGGTGCCGATCCGCTGCGAGAGTGAAGCATAATCTTGCGCAAAGCCGTTATTGCACATGCCGCCATTTCGTCCCGACGCCGCATGACCAACGGTCTCCGCTTCGCATACCATGACGCGTGCGCCTTTCTTGGCAAGCGCCAATGCCGCAGCGGTACCCGTTATGCCCGCGCCAACCACTACCACGTCGCAACTTCCATCCGGCACGTCAGGCGATCTGCTGACGAACGGCTCGGAGGTGTCCAGCCAGTAAGAACTAAAATGCATTAGAGACTCCCCGGCGGACTTGTAATTGTCGCAGGCTCAACACGATCCGTTCCGTTGCTCGGTTCAGCCTGGGTGGGGGCGCTAAACTCGCGGACTAGCCAGAGCGCGCCGACCGGCGTTTCATCGCACGTCAGGATTATCGGCCCTCTTAAGCTTGTGTGGCTGAAAACTCAATTAAGCCACCGTTAAGTCAAGCTTAACGGTCTGCATGGTGTGAGGCACCTCCAGCGTAGGAAGAGTCTTTCGCAGGAATGGTCCCTTGCCTGCTCACGCGGTGCCATAGAAAAAAGAACGCCATCCTGTTTAATATGGAACGAAACCCTTCGTTAAAGGTCGTTAAAGGTCCATCAATGCTTGAAGTGGAAGACTTGCGCATGCTGTGTGCGCTGGGCTCGTCACAATCGCTCGCCGCGGCGTCGAGACTGTTAAATCTGACTCCCCCTGCTGTTACGGTGCGTCTTCAGCGGATAGAAGAACGGATGGGGTTTCGCCTCGTCATTCGCGCCGCCAGAGGTATTTCACTCACCACCGAAGGCCAGCAGCTTGTTCAGGAAGCGATTGAAATCCTGGAGCGAATCGAGTCGATTCCCTCACGCGTCGCGGGCGATAACAGCGGTGTGAGCGGCCATTTGCGCGTTGTGGCGCCCTTCGGGTTTGGTCGCGTCTATGTCGCGCCGCTGGTTCGTGATTTGCATCGCTCGCACCCAAATCTTGCGATTTCCCTCATCCTGGCGGAAAGCCCACTCGCGGCAGCCTCGGGCGCCGACGCGGTCGTGTCGATCGGCAACGTCAAGGGGTCTTCCTGGATAGGTCATTACCTCGCCCCGAACGACCGGTTCCTGTGCGCGAGTCCGGCCCTTGCCCTTCGGCTGTCGAAACTCGATCATCCATCCCAACTCACACAGTACGAATTTCTGACATTGCGCGAGAACGACGAATACGTCACCCGCCTGCGTTTCACTCAACAGGAAACTGGGGCAAAGCGTGGGCGCAAAGTCGTTACGATCCGGCTGGATAGCACATTATCGTCAAACGACGGCACCGTGGTCAGGGACTGGGCGATGGACGGCCTGGGCATTGTGGAGCGCTCGGAATGGGATGCCGCACCGTTGATCGCCGAGGGTAAGCTGAAGCGACTGTTGCCCGCTTGGCGGCTAGAACCTGCGCCAGTGATGGCCCTGACGCCGACGCGTCAGGGCTTAACAGTCCGCCAACGCGTGTTTCTCGATGCGGCCAAGCGGGCCTTCAGCCCTGCACCTTGGCGCAAATGACGTCACGTTTTAATCAACAGAAGACCGCAAGCGCCTCCTAAAGTTGGCGGTCCTGGTAGGGAGTGTCGCCAACTACGCATCGCGCCGGCGACCACTACGTCGGCACCAGCGCGAGATTTTTATGGGCAGTGCGGATTTCATTAATCCCAGTCCGGCCTTCCGGTTGCAATAATTCGCAGCGGATACCCCCGTTGCTCAAGCGGCTTGCGCAATACGATCCGGCTGGAAAATTTTTCGATCCCGATATCGTCTTTCAACAACTGCTCCATGAGCGCCTGAAAATAAGCGATATTAGGTGCGATGACTTTCAGAAGGTAATCGTAACCGCCACTGACGTTGTAGCATTCGACGATTTCGTGGTACTTCCCAACCCCTGCTTCAAATTTGCGGAAGTCTTGGGGCCGATGGCTGCTGATAGTGACCTCGGAAAACACGATTACGTGGCTGCCCAGCTTCTCCAGTGCGACCTCCGCACGGTAGCCACGGATAACGCCGGTCTCCTGAAGCCGTTTCGTGCGGAGAAGACATGGGCTTTCACTGAGGCCAATGGCTGCGGCCAGGTCGACATTCGAACAGCGTCCCTCGCGCTGAAGATGCACAAGAATCTTGATGTCAAACTGGTCGAGGGAAGCTGAAGCTCGCATGAGTCGATACTACCGTCAGTGTCGGCCCTAGTTACCTCCGTTTTGCCGATTGCACTGTGTTAGCGCTTCGTCGAGCGTTTCGATGACGATGCCGGCTTGTTCCGAGGATAGCACCAGTGGCGGTCGAATCTTGAGAACATTGTGCCCCATCGCACAGGCGCTGAGCAAGACTCCCTTGTCGCGCATTCGATTGACTACCCGGGTGGTGAGCTCGCGATCGGGCGTTCGCGATGCGCGGTCCGAGACAAGTTCCACACCGACGAACAGGCCCACGCCACGCACGTCACCAATGGCCTCGTGTCGGCTGGCGAGATCGGCGATGCCGTTACGCAGGATGTTGCCTACGCTGGCGGCATGCTGCACCAGGCTTTCCTTCTCGATCGTATCCAAGACTGCCAGCGCAGCCGCACACGATACGGTATTGCCGGCGAATGTGTTGAAGTATCTTGAGTTCTTTCCGAATTCTGCCAGCGCGTCAGCGGTGGCCAGCAGTCCCGCGACAGGTTGTCCATTGCCCATCGGCTTGCCGAGGGTGACGATGTCGGGGATGACACGGTGACGCTGAAAGCCCCACATATGCTCGCCGGTCCGGCCGAAGCCTGGCTGGACCTCGTCGGCGATGAAAAGGCCGCCAGCCCGCTTGATCGCGTCGACCGCGCCCTTCAAAAAGCCCGCTGGTTCAGGAAGGATGCCGTCGCTCGTGAACAGGGAATCGACAATCAGTGCCGCAGGCTTGATGCCGTGACGCCGAAGATCGGCGATCGCCGCCTCGACATCGCGCGTGAAGCGTTCTGAGAGGTCAGCACCCTCAGCATGATAGAGACGCGGTGCTGGAACCAGGCGAACGTGGGCGCCGAGATCGACTGTCACGCCGAGTGATGGCGAGAATTGCGACACTGCGTCGGTAAAGCCATGATAGGCGGTTTCGGTCACGATCACGCCCGTGCCACCGGTGCGCACCTTTGCGATGCGATAGGCAAGGTCGTTTGCCTCGCTGCCCGTGCAGGTCAACATGAGATGGGCAAGGTTAGTCTCAGGCACGCTCGCGAGCAGGCGTTCGGCGAGCTCAAGAATCGTGTCGTGCAGATAGCGGGTGTTGGTCGCCAGCGTCTGCACTTGCCTGCATATCGCCTCGGTCACCGCGGGGTGACAATGTCCAAGTGACGCGACGTTGTTGTAAACGTCGAGGTAACGGCGACCTTCCGGATCGATCAGCCACACGCCTTCGCCGCGCACGATGTGAAGCGGATGCTCGTACATCAGCCTATATGCCGGGCCGAGCAATGCATCGCGCCGATCGATCATCGCCGCAGTGACAGGTCCCACGTTGGCACGTCCGGGGATATAGGCGTTGACCATGTTGAGGTCAGTGGTACTTTTCATTCACTTATCCTTTTCGTACTTCGGTTAGTAGTCGGTCGCGCGCCTCATTGCGGGAAAGAGCGGCCATCTGAGAGAGCGCTTCCCATGCTGCGGGATTGTGGCGCATGATGTAGGCCCGGTTCTCGGGGTAGCGCGCGGCGCGCCATTCCGAAATCAGCGCTGTGATCAGGTGGCGTGTCGCCATGAGATCAGTGATGATCTCTTGCTCGATTTCGGTAAGCGGCAGCGTCGCGTGATAGGCCCCGACGAACTGCGCAGGCCCCTCGAACGGATCGGCGTTGCCAGTCATATGAAAGGCCGCCGCTGTAGCGACCTCGCCGACCAGCGGCGCATACAGCATGTCGCCGAAGTCGATAATCCCCAATATGCGTTCATGATCGTCGGGTGCGACCAGAACGTTGTAGAGATGGTAGTCGTTGTGGATTACCTGCGCCCTCACCGAGGCGAGTCGCGGCAGGACATGGTCGGTGAAGCGCGACATGAACGACTCAGCGAGCGCGCGACGCGGGGCGTCCACGATGCCATCGAGCTTGGCTGTCAGCCGGTGCGCCGCCGAAACATTCCAGAGCAGATTGTGCATCGCGGAAGGATGCGTGAAATCGCGCAACGCGAGGTTTAGCTTGGCGAGCACTGTCCCCATGGCCCGACGCTGTGCGGCGGTCCGGGGAGTCTCCCGAATCTGGACGCCGTCGAGATAGGTAAGCATCCGCACGGTGGTTTGAAGCCCATCGGCCAATGCCACAGTGTCGCGCGTACGTCCGCTAAGCGTCCGCACGACTCGGGGCACTGGCTGGTCGGGCGATACACGCGCGATGTGTTCCAGCGCAGCGATCTGGAAATCGACCACTGAAACCGGCTCGGATGGATTGCTGATCTTGACAACGTAACGAGTGCCGTCCGCCGTCTCTATGCAACAATTCTGGTCTCGTTCACCGGCCAATGATTTGACACTGCCATCGATACCGTAGAGACGATTGACCAAGGCTCCCACTTCGTCTAGAACAAGGCTGGGCGCCGCTGTGCTCAACGCCGCTGCCGTAATCGGGCGATTCTCCGGCATCCTGCGTCTCATTTCACCATCGCGGTGGGAAGCAGGCATTCAAGTCCAAGCAAACCGGGAAGTTGGCGAACATCGGTCAACCTGTTGACACCATAGCTATCGGAGGTGGGCTCGTGGCCCCGATCGATGAACGCTTTGGCCATGAATCCCAGATCGGACGCCGTCATGAGGTCATAACGAAAGCTCGACGAGACGTGCATCATCTGGTCTGGTCCGCAACCGAGTTGATCGAACATATATTCGAACATCTGGGCCCGCGGTTTGTAGGCGCCTGCTTCCTCGGCGGTGTAAACGGCGTGGAAGGGCGCCTTGAGGTGCGCGACGCTATGCGGAATCAAATCGACCATCGAATTCGAGAGAATCACCAGCGGGATGTGCGGAGCAATTGCCTCAAGCACCTCAACTACGTTCGGATGGGGCTGCCAAGTTGGGACCGCGTCGTACAAGGCGACCGCATCAGATGAGCGATATTCAACGCCGTGTGCCTGGCACGCCCGTTGAATGGAATTTTCAATAACGTCAAAGAAAGGTTTCCACTCGCCTAATACTTCATCGAGGCGGTAAAATCGGAAGCTGTCAAGAAATGCCTGCATCCGATCAGTCGGAACGCGATCTTCGAAAATCTTCTTGGCTGTCGGCCCCATTTCGAAGTTAATGAGAGTACCGTAACAATCGAAGCTGATGAATTTCGGTTTGTATATCATTTGGGTGATTCTCTGCAGGTGGACAAGTACAAATAAGTTTATTGGTATCAGTGCTAAGGAGATGCTTTTTTGCGGAGAGAACCAGGCAGTTTCCACTTGAATCTCGAGCACGCCTGATATTTCCTACGTCGACCGTTCAGATCTAACTTTGTCGGGCGGCTCATTAAGGCAGGGCCTGAGGACAGGGGCATATTGAGTCTCTTGCGACACTGCGAGACCGGCGCAAACATGTCATGCCGCGAACGAAGGCCGCTCGCGCAGCAGCCCAGTTCCCTTGGTGGTTTTCTGCACAGCTTCCAATCTCCCGATCAGCCTCTGGAAACTTGCGAGACGCCTGTCCTGTGGTCTCTAATGACTGTTGTCGGGCCAGGTGGTCAGAGGGGATATGCGCTGCATCAAGTGCGGATTCGATAACCCCGCAGGCGGGCGCTTCTGCGAGGCGTGCGGAGAGAGCCTTGCGCGAATCTGCCCGCAATGCGGCCATGAGTCGGGGGCCGCGGCGAAATTCTGCGGCCTTTGCGGGGTGCTGCTGCCTGACGGCCCCACCGGTCAGCACCGTGGGGCTGCGCCCGCTTTCTATACGCCGGCGCACCTGGCCGAGCGCATTCTCGCCGAACAGGCGGCGATGGAAGCAAGGGGGCAAACCGCTGGCGAACGCAAGACCATTACCGCGCTGTTTGCGGATATCGCCGGCTCGACGGCATTGATTCAGGACCTGGATCCCGAGGATGCCCGCGGATTGATCGACCCCGTCGTGGCCATGATGATGGAGGCGGTTCACCACTATGAGGGATACGTTGCCAAATCGCTTGGCGATGGCATCCTGGCGCTTTTTGGTGCGCCCATCGCGCATGAGGACCACCCCATTCGAGCGCTCTACGCAGCACTCCGGATGCAGGCTGCGATACGCCGTCATAATGAAAAGACGCCTGTAGCGAGGGGCATGCAGCTGCGGATCCGGGTTGGCGTCCATACCGGCGAAGTGGTAGTGCGGGCGATCCGGAAGGATGATCTGCGCACTGACTACGATCCGGTGGGCCACACCATCCATATCGCGTCACGGATGGAAGGCATTGCAATGCCCTCATCGATCACTGTCAGCGAAGCCACGCATCGGCTGACGGAGGGCTACTTTGAGTTTCGTACCCTCGGGACGGCATCGGTAAAGGGTATTCAGCAACCGCTTGCCGTTTACCAAGTTGTTGGCCCCGGCATGTTGCGCACGCGGCTGCAAGTCGCGGCGCATCGCGGGTTGTCGCGTTTTGTCGGCCGCCAGGCTGAATTGCAGTGCATGCAGGAGGCGCTGGAGTCGGCAAGGCTTGGCCAGGGACGTGTCCTTGGCGTATCAGGCGAGGCAGGCGTCGGCAAGTCGCGCCTGTTTCACGAATTCCGGACGCGTGCGCAACAGGGCTGCAAGGTGCTCGAAACCTTCTCGGTCTCGCATGGCAAGGCGTTTCCCTATCTGCCATTGATCGACCTGATCAGGGCGTACTTCGATATTGCCGCCCAGGATGACGACCGTCAGATTCGCGAGAAGATCACTGCCAGGCTGATCGCGATCGCCTGTGCCCCGGACGACGTTCTTCCCTATCTGCTCTATCTGCTTGGTATCAAGGATCCGGCGTCGACGCTTCCGATGATGGAGGCTTCGGTGCGGCGCCAACGAACTTTCGATGCGCTGGTACGGCTGCTTGTGCGCGAGAGCGAGATCCAGCCGCTGATGGTGCTGTTCGATGATCTTCAATGGCTCGACAGTGAATCAGAGGCCTTTCTCGGTATCCTGGCTGATCATGTGCCCCGGGCAAGCATGCTGCTGCTCGTCAATTACCGCCCCGAATACGCGCATGACGGGGGCATGCAATGCCACGTCAAGCTGAAGCTGGAGCCCCTGGGCCAGGCCGATGCGCAAGGCTTCCTTAGCGCGATGTTGGGTGACCATCCTTCGCTCGAGCCACTGAAGCGCGAAATCCAGTTGAAGACCGAAGGCAATCCCTTCTTCATGGAGGAGGTCGTCACAACCCTCATCGAGGAGAACGTCCTGCACGGAGAACGGGGTAACTTCCGGCTGGACGACCGTGTCGTGTCACTGCATATGCCTACCACCGTGCAAGGCGTGCTTGCCGCCCGCATCGACCGCCTGCCGCCGGCTCAAAAGGAATTGCTGCAGACGCTCGCTATCATCGGCAAGGAATTTGCCTTGAGCCTGGTCCGGCACGTCACGGCGCTGGCGGACAGTGCTCTCCATGCGATGCTCGCCGATCTTCAGGCCGGAGATTTCATTTACGAGCGCCCGGCGTTTCCGGAGGTGGAGTACGTGTTCAAGCACGCGCTGACGCAGGAGGTTGCCGCCAGTTCGCTGCTGAGTGACAGGCGCAGCGCGCTGCACGAGCGCACCGCCCAAGCCCTGGAAACGCTGTTCCCCGGCAGCCTGATGGATTACTGCAGCGAACTGGCACACCACTACAGCCGAAGTGGCAATACCCGCAAGGCGATCGAATACCTCGGTCTTGCCGGGCAGCACGCCGCGCAGCATTCCGCGCAGCGCGAGGCAATGCGCCATCTCAATGCGGCGCTCGACTTGCTTAAGACGCTGCCAGAGAACCCCGAGCGCGCACGTGACGAACTGGGCCTGCTGCTGAACCTCGGCATTGCATGCATCACGGCACGGGGCCATGGGGCACCGGAAGTCGAGACAATCTACACGCGGGCGCTGACTTTGTGCGAGCAAGGAGCGGAGACGCCGCAGCGTTTTTCCGCCCAATTGGGGCTCTGGTCCTTCTATCTGTTGCGCGGCAAGCTCTTGACGGCACAATCCCTGGCTGAAGGCCTGCACCAACTCGCCGAAGACAGTGGAGACTCGGAGCAGCGGGCGGAGGCGCAGCGCGTGCTGGGCGTTACACGGTTCCGGCGCGGCGATATCCGAATGGCCCGTACATACCTGGAGCAAGCGCTGGCGCTGCACCGTCCCGACCAGCACGCCTATGGCCACCTGCTGCGCTACGCGCGGAACCCGGCGGTCCACATGCGCAGCTCGCTGAGCTGGGTGCTCTGGTACCTCGGCCTGCCGCAGCAAGCTCTGAACCGAAGCGAGGAGGCGCTCGCGCTGGCACGCCGGGCCGCCGATCCGTTCGGCCTGGCCGTGAGCCTCATCTTCGCGGCCGAGCTGCACCAGCGCCGTTGTGATGCGCAACGTGTGCTGGAGTGCGCGAAGGCGGCTATCGCACTATCAGAAGAGCATGGGTTCCAGCTGTACCGAAGCTGGGGATCGATACTGCGTGGTTGGGCACTGGCCGCAACGGGCAAGGCTGAAGCAGGGATTGACCTGATGCGCCGCGGCTTCGATGATCTGGAGGACGCCGGCGCGGTATTGGGACGGCCCTCACTGCTGGGACTGCTGGCGGATGCGTATCGACGCTCCGCGCAAGACGAGCCTGCGCTGCGTGTGCTGGCCGAGGCCCTGGCCCTGGCAGGGCACACCGGAGAACGCTTTGACGAGCCCGCGCTGCTCCGGCTCAAGGGCGAGGTCCTGGTGCAGAAGAGGGGTCCGCGAGGTGCTTCGTCATCCAAGGCAGACCGCGAAGCCGAGGCGTGTTTCACCACGGCGATGGAACTGGCCCGTGGGGAGGGTGCCAGTTCCATCGAGCTTCGATGTGCGATAAGCCTTGCCGAGCTTTGGCATCGTCAGGGCAAGGACGACGCGGCGCGGCTGTTGCTGGCGCGCGTGAGCGGCCTCTGCACGGAGGACACGGATTCCGCTGACCGGCATCGGGAAAGACAATTGCGTGAAGAGTTGTCCTGAGGCCGGCTACGCGAGCCCTATGCCTGCCCGGTCAGGCCGATGCGTTCCACGACGCTGGCAATGGCTTCACCCATCTCGGTGGTGGAGGCATTACCGCCCAGGTCTGCAGTGCGAGGGCCGTGAATCAGGACGTGCTCGATGGCAGCAAGAATGGCGTCGTGCGCTTTCCTTCCGGCATCGTTGTCCGTGTCGAGGAAGTCGAGCATCATGGCGCCTGACCAGATCATGCCGATGGGGTTGGCAATGTTCTTGCCATAGATATCGGGGGCCGAGCCATGCACCGGCTCGAACAGCGAAGGGAACGTGCGCTCGGGATTCAGGTTGGCCGAAGGCGCCAGTCCCAGCGTACCGGTGCAGGCCGGACCCAGGTCGGACAGGATATCGCCAAACAGGTTGGACGCCACCACCACATCGAAGCGCTGCGGCTGCAACACGAAGCGGGCGCACAGGATGTCGATGTGCTGCTTTTCCCAGCCGACATCCGGATATTCGTCCGCGATGGCGGATGCCCGGCGGTCCCACCACGGCATGCTGATGGCAATGCCGTTGCTCTTGGTCGCCACGGTAACGCGCTTGCGCGGCCGCTGACGGGCCAGGTCGAATGCGAAGCGCAGCGCGCGGTCCGTCCCATGCCGTGAGAAGACGGACTGCTGCATGACGACTTCGCGTTCGGTACCTTCATACATCACGCCGCCGACCGACGAGTATTCGCCCTCGGTATTCTCGCGCACGATGATCGTGTCGATATCGCCCGGCTTCCTGCCGGCCAGTGGGCACGGTACGCCCTCGAACAGGCGGGCGGGGCGCAGGTTGATGTACTGGTCGAACTCGCGGCGGAACTTCAGCAGCGAGCCCCATAACGAGATATGGTCCGGCACGATATCGGGCCAGCCCACTGCGCCGAAGTAGATGGCATCCATGCCCGCCAGTTGCGCTTTCCAGTCATCCGGCAGCATCTTTCCGGTGGCCGCGTAGTAATCACAACTTGCCCACTCGACATGGGTGAAGTTCAGGTCAATGCCAAAGCGGCTTGCGGCGGCACGGAGTACGCGCAAGCCTTCTGGCATGACTTCCTTGCCAATGCCATCGCCCGGGATCACGGCGATATTGTATGTCTGGGTCGTCATGACGAGTCCTGTGAAGTAACGAAACAGCGCCATGGTCGCTACCAGGGCCGCGAGTAGTGACCGAAATTGTAGTGGTTGGATTTCGACGGCACATTGCGTATACCGGGTGGGCGGCAGAAGGAAATCCCGTATTCATCGCCATGCTCGGCATGCTGTGCGTGGCGGCGGCTGCATGCCGGCCGGCATGTGGTCCCATGGACGACATTGCCCCGCTGTCAGAACCGGTACCGCAGTCCGGCGACAAACTGGCGCCCCAGTCCCGGCACTACGGCGAGGTTGCCCCACGAGGCGGGATAGTAGGTCTTGTCGAACACGTTGTGAACGTCCAGGAAAAGGCGCGTGCGGCGATCGAACTGCCAGTACGTGACAAGCTTCACGGTGGCGTAGGCGGGCAGCGAGTACGTGTCGGTGGCATTTCCGGATCGGTTGCCGACGTAGACGATGCCGGTGCCGATACCATAGCGGCCGCCGAACTTCGGCATGGCATCTTCACGAATGGCGAGCAGACTCGCACTGATCCTCGGGATATTGGCCAGCCGGGTGCCGGGCGCGATGGCATTGTCCTCGGTGACCCTGGCGTTCACCAGTGCAAGACTGCCGCTGATGCGCCAGTGCTCGTCCAGGTTGCCGAATGCATCGACCTCCAGCCCGCGGCTCGCGGCCTGGCCCGTGGCGATGTTGAAGTTGGGATTGGTGGGGCTGCGCGTCAGGACGTTGTGCTTGCGGATGTCGAAGAGGGCAAGGGTTGCCCCTAGCCGTTCGTCGTGGGACTGCCACTTCAGCCCTGCCTCCACCGAGCGGGCGTACTGCGGATCAAAGGCGTTGCCGGACTCATCCACGCCGCTGTTCGGACGGAACGATTTTCCGAAGGACACGTACGCGGAAAGCTGCGCGGTCGGGAGCCACGTCAGCCCGATCCGGGGCGACACGGCACTCTGGCGCTGTCGGGTCGCTGCCGCGGAAAGGAGGTTGTCCACTGACTGGTGGTAGTTATCGAACCTGACGCCGGCAAGCAGCTTCCAACGCTCGTCGATCGACACCTCGTCCTGCAGATAGACGCCCAGGTTGCGCTGGTTTTCGCGCGTCGATATGCCTGGCGAGACCGCCGGCTTCGCTTGCCCGTACACCGGCTCATAGATGTCGATCGCATACGCGTTGGCCGCGAGGCTGGAGTAGGCGATATCCATGCCCATGAACAGGCGGGAGGCTTCGATGCCGAGAAGCATGCGGTGGCCCAGGCCAGCCATATGGAAGTTGCCCTCCACCTCTGCGCGGGCAGACGTGTCGCGGGAGGGCAATGTCCGCAGGCTGTTGCGACGCGTGAGCGTACGGCCATCGGCGAGCAGACTGCCAAACTCCGCGGCGTATCCCTCGAAGCCCGATTCCTTGTAGCTCGCCCCGATCCGCGTGCGCCAGGCCGCAGAAAGCTGCCGCTCGAATGTCAGCTGGTGCGTGTCGCTGGAAAGATGAAGGTTGGGGTCGCTGGGTTCCTGCAGGTAGCGGTCGCGGGGAAGCGTGATTTGTCCGTTCACATTGACGAGGCCACGGTCGAGCGGCGTACGCAACCGCAGGAACTCTCCTTCGTATTGCAGCAGGGTGCGGTCGTCCGGCGCCCATGCCAATGCAGGCGCCACGAGGTACTTGTGGCCGTCGATCAGGGAGCTGCGGCTGGCGCTGTCCTCGGCCATGATGTTGAAGCGATAGGCCAGCGTCTTGCTCAGGGGGCCGGTGGTATCGGCGGTGGCGCGCCGGAACCCGAGCGTCCCGGCACTCAGTTCCGCCGAGGTCGCGGGCGCGAACCTTGGCTTCTTAGTGACGATATTGATGGAGCCGCCCGGTTCACTGCTGCCGTAAAGCGCCGCGGCCGGGCCTTTCAGGAATTCAAAGCGCTCGACCGTGGCGGCGTCGCGCATGGGGTTGTATCCACGCGAGCCGGGAAAACCGTTGACCAGATATCCCATCTCCGTGCTGCTGAAGCCGCGGATGGCATAGTTGTCCCAGGTCCCGCCAAAGTCATTGAGGCGCGCGATTCCGCTGACATAGTCGACGGTGTCCGAAAGCCGTGTCGCGCGCAGGTCGTCAATGAGCTCGGAGGTAACCACGCGCACTGACTGCGGGATTTCACGCAGCGGCGTTTCAGTTCGCGTGGCGCCAGCGGCTTCGGCAGCAACGTACCCGCTGCCGCCTGCATTGGCGCTGACGCGCACTTCGGGAAGATCGGCCGTCGACGCAGGCCCCGGCGCTTCGGCAAGCGCCCCATCGGATAGCGGGAACAGGAACAGGCTGACGTGACAGGCATGGCGCGCGATGCGCCTGGCGCGTGGCGGAAATGATGGCATGAGCGTGGCATGAGTAACTGCAGGGCCGGAATTTAGCCGCGCAGATGATAGAGATTCTCATTCACCTACTCTCTGACCGGGAATCAAGCGGCATGCCGGATTGCGTGCTACCGGGGAAAGCCGGCTCAGGACGCCGAACAATCTGTTCACCTGGACTGGCAAAACGCAATTCAATGCGGCGCGGCACGCTGCGATCGGCACCATCGTTGGCGAGAGTGCTCTTAAGCTGGCAACGATGCAGCACGCGTGGCGCTGCTGAACCTTTTACCTTTCTGCATTCAGTAACACCGGAGCGCACCGATGGACCTCTGGGATCTTGAAGTCCTGTCCAACCATCCCATTCCTCGCCAGATTCAGCCTTCCAATGGAGCGGGGGCCGGCTCATGAGGTGGAACCAGATCGCAGAACCCGTGGCCGACTTGCTGCCGGACCTGATTGCGCTGCGCCGGGACCTGCACGCCAATCCCGAACTTGGCTACGAGGAGCACCGCACGGCAGGCATCGTGGCGCAGGCATTGCGCATGCTGGGTCTCACGGTGCACGAGGGGATCGGCGGCACGGGCGTGGTGGGCACGCTGCGCGCCGGCAAGGGAAAGCGCAGCGTAGGCCTGCGCGCGGATATGGACGCATTGCCAATGGTGGAACTGGGCCGCCCGGCTTATGTCAGCCACGCGCCCGGCAAGCATCACGGCTGTGGCCACGACGGCCATACCAGCATGCTTGTGGGCGCCGCGCGTCAGCTTGCGCGCAGCGGTATCGATGGCACGGTGCATTTCATCTTCCAGCCGGCAGAGGAAGGCAAGGGGGGCGCCCGCCGCATGATCGCTGAGGGCCTGTTCGAGCGATTTCCTTGCGACAGCGTCTATGCCCTGCACAACTGGCCGGACTTGCCGCTCGGCCACGCCCAGACCTTGCCTGGCGCCATCATGGCGGCGGCGGATCGGTTCGATATCGTGGTGCGCGGGCGTGGGGGCCATGCCGCGCAGCCGCACCACACCGCAGACGCCATCCTGGCCGCAAGCCAGCTCGTGTCGCAATTGCACACGATCGTGGCGCGTCGCATTGATCCTGCCGAATCCGCCGTGTTGTCCGTCACGCGTATCGAAGGCGGGCACAGCCACAACGTATTACCGGCCGAAGTGCGGATAACCGGCACGGTGCGAAGCTTCGATATGGAAGCCCAGAGCCGGATCGAGACTGCATTGCGTGCGATGGCGCATGGCGTGGCAACGGCGAGCGGAACCGAGGTCGAAGTGCATTACGACCGCTATTACCCGGCCACGGTGAACAGCCCGCAGGAAGCGGCACTGGCCGTTGACGCGGCCCGTGCCATCGGGCTGGAGGCGCGCATGGCCCCGCGTGCTGCATTCACTTCCGAGGATTTTGCCTTCATGCTGCAGCAAAAGCCTGGCGCCTACCTTTGGCTGGGACAGGGACGTGCCGATCCCGGGCCCGATGGAGAGCGACCGTTGCACCACCCTTGCTATGACTTCAACGACGACGCGCTGCCCCTGGGCGTGCGCTGGTTCTGCGAAGTTGCCCGCCGCTCGCTGGCTCCAGACTGACGCGGCTAACTACCCTATCGACACTGGATCATTCATGAGCATCGTTATCATTCGCCAATCGGCGACCGCCGAAGGTTTCCAACAACAGGGCACGCCTGCCCGCCCTCTGACCCAGCCGCCCTGCGAGCTCAGCGGCATCGACATCGACCTCGAGGGCGCCGGCGAGAGCCATGCCGGTCTCTGGGAATGTACGCCGGGCCGGTTCGAGCGCCAGATTGCGAACGCCGAGGTCATGCACATCCTCGCCGGCGCTTGCACGTTCACCCCAACGGACGGGGAGGCGCAGCAGATCCGTGCAGGTGACACACTCTTTTTTCCCGCCAACACGACCGGCGAATGGCACGTGACGGAAATGCTGCGCAAGGTATTCGTGGTGTTGTCGGCCTGAACGAAACGAAATCTACCCATGGTGGCGCGGCGCAGGCTGCTATTGCTCAGGCTGTCAGGCCGTTGACCGCTCGGATCGGCAGGTCCTGTCCGCTTTCCTTCGACCCATCACATAAGCCTCATCATGACCACAGCTACGCCCACGCGCCAGGAGAAGGATCTACTGGGTACGCGAGCTCTTGATCACACCTTGTACTACGGCGTGCAGACGCTGCGCGCAAAGGAAAACTTCCATCTTTCCGGCCGTTGCATCGGCGAGTACCCGGACTTCATCAAGGCGTTGGCTATCGTCAAGCATGCGGCCGCCAATGCCAACCATCGGCTCGGCCTGCTGGACGCCGCCAAGCACGGCGCCATTGCCAAGGCGTGCGCGGAAGTCTTGGATGGGGCGTTCCACGATGCCTTCGTCGTTGACATGATCCAGGGCGGTGCCGGAACCTCCACGAACATGAACGCCAATGAGGTGCTGGCGAACCGCGCGTTGGAGCACCTGGGCGAGCAGAAGGGCAGCTACGGCCGGCTGCACCCCAACAACGATGTCAATCTGTCGCAATCGACCAATGATGCATATCCGACGGCCATTCGGGTCGGACTGCTCCTGGCTCATCTGCCGCTGCTGGAAAACCTGGGCCACCTTGCGGCCACGCTGGCCAACAAGGCACAACAGTTTGGCGGCATCCTGAAGATGGGGCGTACCCAACTCCAGGACGCAGTTCCCATGACGCTTGGACAGGAATTCCAGGCCATGGCCGATACCGTCTCGGCCGACCTTGAGCAACTGCGTACGCTCATTCCCGCGACGCTGTGCGCCGTCAATCTCGGCGGTACGGCGATCGGCACCGGCATCAATGCGGACCCGCGCTATCAGGCCATTGCAATCGAAGAGCTGGCTGCGCTGTCCGGGTTTCCTGTTCGCGCCGCGCCCAACTTGATCGCCGCGACCTCGGACATGGGCGACTTCGTGCTGCTATCGGGTCTCGTCAAGAAGACGGCACTCCGTCTGTCGAAGATCAGCAATGACCTGCGCCTGCTTTCAAGCGGCCCGCGGACCGGCATCGCGGAAATCAATCTGCCTGCGCGCCAGCCCGGCAGCTCGATCATGCCGGGCAAAGTCAACCCGGTCATTCCGGAAGCGATGAACCAGGTCGCTTATGAGATCGCCGGCAACGATGCCGCGCTGACCCTGGCGGCCGAAGCGGGTCAATTGCAGCTCAACGCGATGGAGCCGCTCATCGCCTACAAGCTCTACGACTCCATTCGGCTATTGTCGCGCGCCGTGCGCATGCTGGACCGTGAATGCATCGAAGGGATTACCGCCAACCCCGAGCAATGCTCCGCGCTGGTCCAGCGTTCGATCGGTATTGTGACTGCGCTGAATCCGTATATCGGATATGAGAACGCTACGCGAATCGCGCGCCTCGCGCAGGAAACCGGTCGAACCGTGGTAGAGCTGGTTCAGTCGGAACAGCTCGTGAGCAATGCGCTTCTGGCGGAGATTCTACGGCCGGAGAATATGGTGGCGCCCCGTAGCGCATTGACGAGCTAAGCAAAGCCATGCGGAGCCGCGATTCGCCGGCTCCGCCACGACGCATTCCGATCGGGCGTATCAGCTGCGGCACAGCATGCTGCCGCAGCTTATGGAACGTAGGCTCGGTCAGCCGCTGACCTGGAGGGCCTCAGCGCTGGCAAAGCGTCCGACGGCATAAGGTTCGAGCGGGATCGAGGTCTGGCCGGTGGCGATGAGCTCGGCCATGGTCTCGCCCACACCAGGGCCGATGGCGAAGCCCTCGCCGTTGAAGCCGAAGGCGTAGTGCAGTCCGGGCACCGTGGCACTGGGCCCCATCACCGGCTGCCAGTCGGAGGTGTAGCCTTCGATGCCGCTCCAGACGCGGATCAGCTGCACGTGCTCGAAGGCCGGCACGAAGCGGCGCAGCTCGCGGAGCTGTCGCAGCACGTTGTCGGGCCTGACGTAAGCGCGAATGCGGTCGATATGCGCCGGTCCCTTGAGCCCGCCGCCGAAGACGATATTGCCGCGCGAGATCTGGCGGAAGTACAGGCCCTCGTATTCGATCGGCGACGAGATGCCGATGGAGGGGCCGATCGCATAGGGCAGCGGCTCGGTCACGCCCATTTGCGGGCCCCGTGCTTCCATCGGCACGGCTTCGCCGAACTGCGCGGCGATGCGGTTGGACCAGGCGCCGCACGCCACCAGCAGCTGCGGCGCGCGAAAGCGCCGGCCATCGGCGGTGTGGGCAACGAAGCCATCGGGGTTGCGCTCGACCTGCATCACCTCGGCATGCTCGACGATGTGCGCGCCGGCCCGGCGGGCGGCGCGCGCGAAAGCGGGGCCGGCCAGGCGCGGGTTGGCATGGCCATCCTGAGGCGAATACGAGCCCGCCACGATGGCGGGCGCAAAGATGCCCCAGCGCTGGCGCAGCTGCCCGGCGGTGTAGAGCTGCAGGTCAAGGCCGAGCGGCTTCACGTCGTGCGCATGCTGCTCGAGCACGGCGGCCTGCTGTTCGGTGTAACACACGCGCAGATGGCCGTATGGGACGAACTCGAGATCCTCGCCCAGCAGTTCCCTGACGCGGCCCCAGACGGCGCGCGCGCGGTTGGCCAGCGGCATCTGGTGCAGCGCGCGGCCCTGGCGGCGCACATTGCCGAAGTTGGTGCCGCTGGCCTGGCGGCCGACCAGCTCGCGCTCGAGCAGGATCACCGAGAGGCCGCGCTGGCGCAGGAAGAAGGCGGTGGTGGTGCCCATCAGGCCGCCGCCGAGGATCAGCACATCGGCGTCCTGGTTCTGGGTTGCCGTGCTGCTCATGCCTTCACCTCGCTGGTATTCATCATCAATGGCTTGACCGGTGCCTGCGAGCGCAGGCGACCGACTTGTTCGACCGGGATGGCGCAGCGCTGCGCCACGATCTCGGCCGCGGCATGGCCGCAGAAGCGGCCCTGGCAGCGGCCCATGCCGACACGGCTGAAGGCCTTGGCGCGGTTCAGTTCCTGGCTGTCGAGCTCGGTCACGCAGCGGCGCAGCTCGCCCACCGTCACGGCCTCGCAGCGGCACACCACTGTGTCATCGGGCAGAGCGGCGGCCTGCGCGTGCGGCCACGGGAAGGCGCGCGCCAGCCCCTGGCGGAAGCGGTCCATCTTGCCGAGTGTGCGGCGCAGGGCGGCGGACTCGGCGGTGTACAGCTCGCGCCCGCGCGCGTGGCCGAGGTCGGCCAGCGCCGCCAGCGCGGCGAGCCGGCCCGCGGCTTCGGCGCCATCGGCACCGAGGATGCGGGCGCCATCGCCGGCGAGGTAGACGCCGCGGGTGCTGCTGCGCCCGTCCTGGTCGATGCGCGGCAGCCACTGGCGGCTCACGGGCTCGAAGGCGAACTCGCAGCGCGCGAGGTCGGCCAGCTGCGTCTCGGCACGCAGATGCCAGCCCAGGCCGACGGCGTCGCAGGCAAAGCGCTGCTCGCGCCCACTCGCATCGCGCGCGGTGACGCCCTGCACGCCAAGGCTGTCATCGCCGTCGATGGCCAGCGGCGTCACGCCCTGCAGCACCGGCACGCCGGCTGCGCGCAGGGCGCGGATCAGGCCGAGGCCGCGCAGGGCCAGGCGCGGACGCGCCAGCAGCCCGGCGATGGCGGCCCACGACCTGGTGGCGGGCGCGGTGTCGAGCACCGCGGCCACGCGCGCGCCGGCCTGCACGTACTGGTTGGCCACCAGGTAAAGCAGCGGCCCGCTGCCGAGGAAGACGACTTGCGAGCCGATGGCGCACGCCTGCGCCTTGAGCGCGATCTGCGAGGCGCCGAGGCTGTAGCAGCCGGCGCGGTGCCAGCCGGGCACCGGCATGAGGCGATCGGTCGCGCCGGCGCACACCAGCAGCGCATCGAAGGGCAAGGTCTTCGGTTCGCCGTCGCGCACGACGTGCAGCTCGCCTTCGGTCAGGTTCCACGCGAGCGTGTCGGGGCGATAGTCGATGCGGTCGCGCAACGCGTCGAAGTCGCGGTGCAGGGCCTGGGCCTTGTGGGCCTCGCTGCCATAGAGCTTGGCGTAGGAGCGCTTGAAGCCCTCGGGCTGGCGGCGATAGATCTGGCCGCCGTCGCGGCGGCCCTCGTCGACCACCGTGGGGCGCAGTCCGGCCTGGACCAGCGCCTGGGCCGCGCGCACGCCGGCGGGGCCGGTTCCGACCACGACGATGCGTGGCGATGCGGACAGGGCGCTCATGCGGCGGCTCCCTGGCGGTGGCGGGCGAGCGATTCCTGCAGGTCGGGCGTGGCCGGCCAGTGCTGTGCGGGCGGCCGGGTCAGCACCTCCATACCGGCCTCGGCCGGGGTGGAGCAGGCGCGCAGGCGCTGGCCGGCGGGCGTCCAGACCCAGCAGTCCTGGCAGGCGCCCATCAGGCAGAAGCCGGCGCGCGGGCCGTCGCCGAACTCGCTGTCGCGCACGCGCCGGCCGTTCATCAGCAACGCGACCAGCAAGGTGTCGCCGGCCAGCGCGGTGGCGCTGTGGCCGTCGATGCGCAGGGTGATAGTGGGGCGATCGGACTCTGCCAGGCGCATAAAGCGAGGCGGCGGAGAATGGGAGGTGTCGGGCATGGCGTTGATCCGGTAACGGCGGTTATGGCGCGGCGGCTGTCATGTCGTTGCCGCGCGGACGTCGGACCGGGACAGCGCGTCGTCGGTCAATCATCATGGCTGCATGACGGCAGGCTTCCATGCGTGCGTGGCGAAAACGGCGGGAAGCTTTCACAAGCTTAGGGCTGCAGTCGCATGGCATGGTGCTGCATTTGCGGAACGCACGAATGACGCTGCTGTTATCTCCGCCATGACAGCAGATTGTTCGGTGTTGGATTGGACGGTTGTGAGCCGCCTCGCATCGATCGATGCGGCTGGAGCGCCATATCAGGCTTGTTTTCCATGTCGTCGTGCCGGGCCGCGCCTCAGGGTTTCTCCGGGGATTGGAAGATTCGTTCGCGTGGGGGGGCAGCTTTGAAATTCGATGCGGTGGCGCAGACCGCAACAGGGACAAATTCTGAGGCTTCGCGTCTAGCATGGAAGCCATGAATCAACCACGGTGCCAACCCCAGGCGCCCTACATCCCGTGCAAGTATTCGATCCCCAGACGATCCCTGTGCCCGCGGGCCATTTCATCGGTGGCCGCCTAGTGACCGACGCAGGCCGGATCCCGGTGCGCCGACCCTCCGACAACCGGGTGCATGCCGAGCTGCCGCTGGCCGATGCTGCCACGGTCGATGCCGCGGTGCAAGACGCGTGGCGGGCGTGGCGCACCAGTGACTGGGCGCGCCGTGCACCGCGCGAGCGGGCCCGCGTGCTGCGCCGCTGGGCGGACCTGATCGAAGCCGACGTGCGGGGACTTGCGCCTCTCGAAGCGGTGTGCTCGACACGGCCGGTCCGCGATGCCGGTGCCTGGGACGTGCCATTCACGGCCGAGGGCCTGCGCTTCTTTGCCGAATACGCGGACAAGCTTGGTGGAGACGTAGCCGCCACCCGGCCCAACCATCTGGGCATGGTGGTGGCCGAGCCGTACGGGGTCGTTGGCGCCATTACGCCGTGGAATTTCCCGCTGGTGATGGTGTCGTGGAAGGTTGGCGCAGCACTTGCCGCAGGCAATGCGGTCGTGCTGAAGCCGTCGGAACTGACGCCGTTCTCGGCGGTGAGGCTGGCGGAACTCGCTATCGAAGCTGGTGTGCCGCCGGGCATGTTCAACGTGGTCCAGGGCGACGGACAAACCACCGGCGATGCGCTCACGCGCCACCCGCTGGTTGCCAAAATGACCTTCACGGGATCGACGCGCACCGGGGCGTCGATCATGGCTGCTTGCGCGGTGCATGGGCCCAAGCCCGTGACCTTGGAGTTGGGCGGAAAAAGCCCGCAACTGGTATTCGACGATGCACCCGACCTTGACCGGCTGGCCGGCATTATCGCCGGGGCCATTACCGGCAATGCCGGGCAAGTGTGCGTCGCCGGTTCGCGCCTGATTGTGCAGCGGGGCGTCGCCGAGGCGCTGGTCGAGCGCATCGTGGCGCGCTTCGCAGCCCTGCGCCCGGGTGCGACCTGGGACGACGCAACCACGCTGGCACCCATCATCTCAGCAGGGCAGGCGTCGCGCATCCTGGACATCGTCGAGCGGTCCAGACAGACCGGCGCGGAATTGCGCTGCGGCGGCGGCCTGTTCGACGGTGGCCCGGGCGGCGCGTACTTCCAGCCCACGCTGATCTCCGGTGTGGCCGCAGACAACGCTGCCGTGCAGGAGGAGATATTCGGCCCCGTGCTGACCGTGCAGACCTTCGGCGATGAAGAAGAAGGCCTGGAGCTGGCCGGGCACGCGAACTACGGCCTCGCCGCGGGCGTGCATACGGCGGACATCGGGCGGGCGTTACGGGCGATGCGCGGCATCTCGGCCGGCACGGTATGGATCAACCGTTATGGGCGCAGCGCCGACTTTGTGATTCCGACCGGAGGCTACCACCAGTCGGGCATCGGCAAGGATCTTGGCCGGCAGGCGGTCGAGGCGAACCTGCGCTTCAAGAGCGTGCTGATCGATTTTTCCGAGCCGCGGTAGCCATGCATGCCGGCAGGACAGGGGGCCTGTGGACGCACAGCCGCGGTGCAGGCCGCACGACCTGCCGTCGCAACTTAAATAACCGCATTTTCGCCGCGTGACGCGGCTGAATTTCCCAATAACCGTAAAGAGCTCGCATGCTCTAATCCCCCGCAATCACGCTGTCATCTGCGGCGGTCAACGCGCAGTTCCACCCCGGTCGAGGACCGGTAACCCCTGAGGATCAGAAAACATGACCTTCCGACCCAAGTACGTGACTTTTGACTGCTATGGCACGCTCACGCGATTCCGCATGGGCGAGATGACGCGCGAGCTGTTCGCCGATCGGATTGCCCCTGAGCAAATGGAGCAATTCATCGCCGACTTCAGCGCCTATCGCTTCGACGAGGTGCTGGGCGACTGGCAGCCGTATGAAGTGGTGCTGAAGAACGCCGTGCGCCGCCTGTGCAAGAAGTGGAAGATCCAGTACCTGGACAGCGATGGCCAGTCGTACTACGACGCGGTGCCGACCTGGGGCCCGCACGAAGATGTACCGGCGGGCCTGGCCAAGGTGGCCAAGGAGATTCCGCTGGTGATCCTGTCGAACGCCTCGGACGACCAGATCCAGAAGAACGTGGCGAAGCTGGGCGCGCCGTTCCACCGCGTCTACACAGCGCAGCAGGCGCAGGCCTACAAGCCGCGGCTGAAGGCCTTCGAGTACATGCTGGACTCGCTGGGCTGCAATCCTGAAGACGTGCTGCACGTGTCGTCGAGCCTGCGCTACGACCTGATGTCGGCCGATGACCTCGGCATCGTGAACAAGGTGTTCGTGAATCGCGGCCACGGCCCGGGCAACGCGGCTTACCGCTACACCGAGATCCAGGACATCGGTGGCCTGCCTGCCGTCGTTGGTCTCTGAAAACCCTCAGCGGACCCTCCCGTACATCACTATGAAGCTCGATTCCTATTGGAAAGATTCAGTGCCTCCGCTGGCTCTGAATGCGTACGATCTGCCGCCCCAGGTCGATGTCGCCATCGTCGGCGGCGGCTTCACCGGGCTGTCGGCAGCGCTGGCGCTGGCCAGGCGGGGCGCGAGCGTCGTGGTGCTTGAGGCGGGGTCCACCGTTGCGCCGGAGGCTTCCGGGCGCAACGGCGGACATGTCAACAATGGCCTTGCGGTGGATTACGCCGACGTTGCTGCCAGGGTTGGCGCGCAGCGGGCCCGTGACTGGTACCACGCCTACGACGATGCGGTCGACACGGTGGCGCGCATCATCCGCGACGAGGGCATCGCTTGCGACTTCGAGCGCAACGGCAAGCTCAAGCTCGCGACCCGTGCGCATCAGATGGATGCGCTGCGCCGCAGCGCGGACAGGCTTATCGCCGATGGCGTGGATACCGATGTGGAAATACTCGACGCGCACCGCGTGCGTGCCGAGGTCCAGAGCGAACGCTTCCACGGCGGCCTGCTCTACAAACGCAGCGGCCAGATGCATATGGGCCGCTTTGCCCAAGGCCTGGCCGTGGCCGCGCAGCGCCATGGCGCACAGATTCATACCGGCACGTGTGTACAGCGCGTTGAGCGCATGCATGGCCAGGTACACCGCCTGCACACCACGCGCGGCACCGTGCTGGCCCGGCAGGTGCTGCTTGCCACCGGCGCGACGCGCCATGGCGGCTATGGCAGCTTTGGCTGGCTGCGCCGGCGCATCGTGCCGATCGGCAGCTTTATTGTGACCACGGAGCCGCTGGGGGCAGAGCGCGCCACTGCACTGCTGGCCAAGCGCCGCACCTACGTCACGGTGGCAAACATCCACCATTATTTCCGTCTCACCCCCGACCAGCGGCTGGTCTTCGGCGGCAGGGCGCGCTTTGCAGTTTCCAGTCCGCAGCAGGACGCCGCCAGCGGCGAAATCCTGCGTGCCGGCCTCGCCGAAATCTTTCCTCAGCTGGCCGATGTCCGGCTGGACTATTGCTGGGGCGGGCTGGTTGACATGACCCAGGACCGCCTGCCACATGCCGGCGAGCGTGACGGTCTCTTCTATTCGATGGGTTACAGCGGCCACGGCACTCAAATGTCCGTCTACATGGGTGAGCGCATGGCTGCTGTGATGGCCGGCGACGCAGCCGCCAACCCATGGCGCGAGCGCGAATGGCCCGCCATTCCCGGACACTTCGGCGCGCCATGGTTCTTGCCCGCCGTTGGCCTGTACTACCAGCTCAAGGATCGGCTGGCTTAAGCCATACCAACCGATCCTGTATTCAACAACGCGACTTGCATGCCTTTCCTAATCGATACACAGGAGTACAACCATGAGCGATAGCCGTAACCAGTTGGAAAACTTTGTCGGTCCCGGTGAAAGCCTTTGCATGATGGAAGCGCTCAAAGGCGGCGCCACCCGGCGCGATGTCCTGAAGATGCTGCTGGCGGGGGGCATGCAGGCCACGCTGGCCGGCGGCCTGGCCGGCGCGGCGCTCGACGCGCATGCGCAGACCCCCAAGCGCGGCGGGCGCATCCGCGTGGCGGTGGGCACGGCAGCCGCCTCCGATACGCTCGATCCGGCGAAGCAATCGAATCAGAACGACTATGTGCGCTGCAACATGGTGTACAACGGACTGACTTCGCTGGACCGAAGCCTGACGCCGCGGGCGGCGCTGGCGGAGACGTTCAACACCACGGACGCCAAGACCTGGGTCTTTGCGCTGCGCAAGGGCGTGACCTTCCACGACGGCAAGGCGCTCTCGCCGGCCGACGTGGTGTACTCGATCATGCGCCACAAGGATCCGGCCACAGCCTCCAAGGCCAAGGTGCTGGCCGAGCAGATCGAGAGCGTGAAGGCCACCGGCCCGAACGAGGTCACGGTGGTGCTGAACAGCCCCAATGCCGATCTGCCGGTCATTCTGGGCACGTCCCATTTCCACATCGTCAAGGACGGCACCACCGACTTCAGCGCCGGCATCGGCACCGGGCCTTACAAGATCAAGGAGTTCAAGCCCGGCGTGCGCACACTGGTGGTGCGCAACGACGCGTACTGGAAGCCCGGGAAGCCTTACCTCGACGAGATTGAACTCATCGGCATTGCCGACGACAGTGCGCGGCTCAATGCGCTGTTGTCCGGCGGCATGGACCTGGTGGCGATGGTCAACCCGCGTTCTGTGTCCAGGGTCAAGGGCACCCCCGGCTACGCCATCATGACGACGCAATCGGGCCAGTACTCCGACCTGATCATGCGCAAGGACGTGGGGCCGGGCACGAACCCTGACTTTATCCTGGGGATGAAGTACTTGCTGGACCGCCAGCAGATGAAGCAAGCGATCGCGCTTGGCAATGCGGTGGTTGCCAACGACCAGCCCATCGACCCCACCAACCGCTTCTATTTCAAGGATCTGCCGCAGAGGCCGTTCGATCCCGAGAAGGCGAAGTTCCACCTGCGCAAAGCCGGCGTGTCCGGCAAGGTACAAGTGGTGACGTCTCCTGCAGCCCTGTATTCGGTGGAAACCGCACTGGTGTTGCAGCAAGCCGCGCAGCGTGTCGGCGTGGAACTCGACATCAAGCGCATGCCGGTCGACGGCTACTGGTCGAACCATTGGCTCAATAGTCATGTGGGCTTCGGCAACGTGAACCCGCGGCCCAGCGCCGACACCATCTTCACGCAGTTCTTCAAATCGGATGCGCCGTGGAACGAGTCGCGCTGGAAGAACCCGAAATTCGACCAGTTGCTGGTTGCGGCGCGCGGAGAGACCGACTTCGCAAAGCGCAAGCAGATGTATGCCGACATGCAGACGATGGTGCACGAGGAGGCTGGCATTGGCATCCCGTTGTTCCTGTCGAGCATCGACGCCCATACGACCAAGCTCAAGGGCCTGTCGCCCATTCCGCTGGGGGGGCTGATGGGCTATATGTTCGCCGAGAACGTGTGGATCGATGCGTGATCCTTACCCAGGGAGCGGCGCATCATCCGGCCGCCGAGTCGTGCCTCAAATGATCGCGGCGGTCTCGCTACCGCACGCTCCCTGTGTGAAGCAGACCGCGCTGTAGTTTGCCCTTCTTAACGACAACCGCTCTTAGACCGGAGACGCCCTACATGAGCACATTCATTTACAAAGCAGATCCGGCGCGAGGCCAGGAGTGGGCCAAGGTTTTTGCGCGCGAGCGGGCGGATGTTGATTTCCGCATCTGGCCCGATATTGGCGATCCCGCGCAGGTGCGGTACCTGGCGGCGTGGGAGCCGCCCGAGGATATCGCACAGCGCTTTCCCAACCTCCAGGTGGTGTTCTCAACGGGCGCGGGCGTTGACCAGTTCAATCTGAAGTCAGTGCCGGAACATATGCCGCTGGTGAGGATGATCGAGCCAGGTATCGTGGAGGGCATGGTGGAGTATGCGGTGTTCTCGGTGCTGGCGCTCCACCGCGACATGCCGGCATATCGGCGGCAACAGGCGCAGTCGAACTGGAGTCCCATCCAGGTGCGACTGGCGCAAGAGCGGCGTGTCGGAGTGCTGGGACTAGGCTCTCTGGGGCAGGCAGTGCTGGCGCGCCTGCGCTCGTTTGGCTTCGACTGTGCGGGATGGTCGCGATCGCAACGCAGCATCGACGGGGTGACGTGCTACGCCGGTCAGGCGGAACTCAACGCATTCCTCGCACGTACCGATATCCTCTTGTGCCTGCTGCCGCTAACAGACGAAACGCGCGGCATGCTGGACGCCCGCCTGTTCAACGCCTTGCCGCGGGGTGCCGGCCTGGTGCACGCTGGGCGGGGCCAGCAACTTAACCACGCGGATCTGCTGGCCGCGCTGGATTCCGGGCAAATCGGCGACGCCATTCTCGATGTCACACATCCCGAACCGCTGCCCGCGGACAACCCATTGTGGCGGCACCCGAGGGTATGGATCACGCCCCACATTGCAAGCATGACCCGACCGGATACTGCTGCCATGGCTGTGCTGGACAATATGCGCCGCCATGAAAACGGCGAGCCGGTCATCGGGCTTGTCGATCGGGCAAAGGGATACTGACGCTTCGCAAAGCGCTTCGGATATCGGGCGATTGTTCGTGCTTTAGTTTGAGCCGGGTAAATCTTCTGTCCGCTATGAATGCAAAGGCAACCGCGGTGATTGCCGATGACCATCCAGTCGTGCTGGCGGGGCTCGTGCCATACCTCGAACGCCATGGCATCGCAGTTATCGCGGTCGCAAACAGTGCAGCGGGATTGCTCGCCGTACTGAAGCATCACGCAAGCCAACCGCCAGAGATCATCATTACAGGATATGACTATGGCGGGGAAGCTGACGGCATGCGCCTGGTGGAGCGTATCCGCCGTATGTCACCGCAGGCGAGGATCGTAGTCTTCTGGGGCGGGCGCTCGAATGGTGTGGTTCGGCAATTGCTGGCGAGAGGCGCCGACGCGTTTGTCGCAAAATCGACTGACCTTCAGTGCATGGCGGATGCATGCCGTGCCGTGCTGTCCGGCGAAAAATATCTGGACCCTGCCACTCAGGCATTGCTGGCGGGGTCTTCCTCCCAGGACGCCGAGCCATCCGCTGATCGTCTCACGCCGCGCGAACAGGAGGTGATTCGCCTGCTTGGACGCGGCTTGCCGCTACAAGATATTGCACGACAGTTTAATCGCAGCGTAAAGACCATCAGCGTTCAGAAGTGTTCCGCAATGAACAAGCTCGGTTTGCGAAACGAGATCGAACTTGCGTTGTACCTGGTGATGCAGGCTGGCCGGTAAACGCCAATAACAAAAATCTCACCCATCCCGGATGCAGATCAGACGTCAATAAAGAATAGGCGGACGCCTAAAAATAGAAATCCGTTGCATTGACGACACCATGAAGGATGCGAATTGTTAATTAAAGAAATATCAATGCAGAATTCGCTTCGCCCGGTGCATCTCATGTGATGGGTATATCAAATCAATCGGAGGAGAAAAGTTCATGAAGTACAGAATGTTGGTCATGTCAGCGGCGTGGCTGGTGGGTTCCGGCGCGTACGCCCAGTCGAACGTCACGCTGTATGGGGTCGCTGATGTGGGATTCGAGTACCTGAACCATGCCGTAGCGTCAAATGGCACCGTTGCCGCCGGCGCAGCGGGTCACAATCTATGGGCCATTCAGTCGGGCAACCAGTCGGGGTCGCGTTGGGGGGTGCGTGGCGTCGAAGATCTGGGCGGCGGGCTGAAGAGCATTTTCCTGTTGGAAAGCGGGTTCAACATCGATACCGGTACCTCGGCGCAGGGCGGTCGCTTGTTCGGACGCGGCGCGTACGTCGGCCTGCAGACCGGGTGGGGTCAGGTTACGTTCGGACGGCACACTACGCCCTTCTTCGACTTCGGCGTTACCTACGACCCGATGGCCATCGCCAGCCGGTACTCGGTTGGCGCACAGGACCCGTACATGGGCGGAGCGCGCGCCGACAACTCGGTCAAGTACATGGGCAAGTTCGGCGGACTAAGCCTGAGCGGCCTGTATAGCTTCAATAGCAACAACCAGGAAGTCGCGGGGAATTTCACCAACGGACGTTCGTATTCGGCCTCGGCAAGCTATGCCGCCGGGCCATTCGCCTTCGGTGCCATCTATGACCAGTCGAACCGTTCGGCAGCCACCGCGCTGTCGACCAACAGCCTGATCCGGCGCGCGGCAGCGGCGGCGACCTACTCGGTGGGTTCGGCCAAGGTCTATGCAGGGTATCGGTATGCGCACGCGTTCAACGGTGCCGTCCTGCCGGGCGTTGCGCTGGCCAACACGGTGTCGAACCTCGCCTGGCTTGGCGCTGCCTACCAGGTTACGCCCGCATTGTCTGTGGCTGGCTCTGCCTATTACCAGAATCTGCGAGATTCGAATGCCGGCAATCCATGGCAGTTCGTGGCGCTGGTCGACTATGCACTATCGAAGCGAACCGACGTCTACAGCACGGTTTCGTACGCGCTGAACCGCGGCAAGTCGAACCTCGGCGTGAATGGGTTCAATGACCAGCTGGGCGCCAGCAGCGAAGCTGTGCGCCCCGGTGCCAACCAGTTTGGCGCCGTTGTCGGCATTCGCCACAAGTTCTAAACCCGCCGTGGTGCCCGGATCGGAAGGGAATCCGGGCCCCGCTCGTGAGCAGACCGCTGCGAGTTCACCGTAGATTCGGGCCTGACTCGCAGCACCCACGCTCTCATCGTCCACAGGAATTGCCAATGTCTGATATTGCACCCCTGCAACAGCAATTCGAGCTCGTCAATCCGCCTGCCCAGTTCGTGGATCAAGCGAACATTGCGGGCATGGCGGCCTATCAGGCCCTCTGCGCGGCCGCAGAGGCAGACTATGAAGGCTTCTGGGCTCGGCACGCACGCGATTGCATCAGCTGGCACAAGCCGTTCACCAGGACGCTGAACGAGGATCATGCGCCGTTCTACCGCTGGTTCGAGGACGGGCAGCTCAACGTTTCGTACAACTGCCTGGACCGCAACCTGCAGCTGGGCAACGCGGACAAGACGGCGATCGTGTTTGAGGCCGACGACGGACTGGTCACGCGGATCACGTATGCGCAACTGCATGCGAAGGTCTGCCAGCTGGCCAACGGCTTGCGTGCCATGGGGGTCGCCAAAGGCGACCGGGTCGTCATTTACATGCCAATGTCCATCGAGGGCATTGCCGCGATGCAGGCGTGCGCGCGCATCGGAGCGGTGCATTCCGTCGTCTTCGCCGGATTCTCCGCGAAGTCGCTGCGCGAGCGGATCATCGATGCCGGCGCGGTGGCCGTGATCACCGCCGACGAGCAGGTGCGAGGCGGCAAGTCCCTGCCGCTGAAGTCCATTGTCGATGAAGCGCTCGCGCCCGGCAGTTGCGAAACGGTGAGGCACGTTGTCGTTCACCGGCGTACTGGTGCCAGCATTCCGCTGGTTGCGGGACGCGACCTATGGCTGGATGCGGTGATGGCCGCCCAGCCCGCAGCCTGCGAACCGGAGTGGGTCGGGGCCGAGCATCCGCTGTTCATCTTGTATACCTCTGGCTCCACCGGCAAGCCCAAGGGAGTACAGCATGCATCCGGTGGCTACCTGTTGTGGGCGGCGTTGACGATGAAGTGGACCTTCGACATCAAGCCTCACGACATATTCTGGTGTACGGCGGACATCGGCTGGGTGACCGGCCATACTTACATCGCCTACGGCCCTCTCGCCGCAGGAGCAACCCAGATTGTGTTCGAAGGGGTACCAACCTATCCCAACGCCGGCCGCTTCTGGGACATGGTGCGCAAGCATCAGGCAACGATCTTCTATACGGCACCGACGGCAATCCGTTCCCTGATCAAGGCCAGCGGCAAGGACCCGGCAGTACACCCGGGGCGATACGACCTGTCCAGTCTGCGCCTGCTCGGCTCGGTGGGGGAGCCCATCGATCCGGACACCTGGCGGTGGTACCACCAGAACGTCGGCAACGGGAGCTGTCCGATCGTGGACACCTTCTGGCAAACGGAAACGGGTGGACATATGATCAGCCCGATGCCGGGCGCAATGCCATTGCAACCCGGCTCATGCACGTTGCCGTTGCCAGGGATCATGGCCGCGGTGGTGGATGAGACCGGCAACGAACTGCCGCACGGGCAAGGCGGAATTCTGGTCATCAAGCGGCCCTGGCCATCCATGATCCGGACGATCTGGGGTGACGCTGACCGGTTCTGGAAAAGCTACTTCCCGGCAGAGCTGGGAGGAAAGCTGTATCTGGCCGGCGACGGGGCGGTGCGCCATGACAAGACCGGCTACTTCACGATTACCGGTCGCATCGATGATGTGCTGAATGTATCCGGCCATCGCATGGGCACCATGGAAATCGAGTCGGTGCTGGCGGCCCACTGCGACGTGGCCGAGGCCGCGGTGGTGGGCAAGCCGGATGACACCACCGGCGAAGCGGTGTGCGCGTTCGTGGTCCTGAAGGGCGCACGCCCGCAGGGGGAGGAAGCAGCGCAGTTCGCGAAGGTGTTGCGCGAGTGGGTTGCGCGCGAGATCAGCCCGATCGCCAAGCCAAAGGAGATCCGCTTTGCCGACAACCTGCCCAAGACCCGCTCCGGCAAGGTCATGCGCCGTCTGCTGCGAGGCATCGCGAAAGGGGAGCAGATCACGCAGGACCTCTCCACCCTGGAGGATCCCTCGATCCTGGTTCAACTCAGGCAAGCACAGTAAGTCAGCGTAACCGGCCGGCACGCGACGTATCCCTGCTTCAAGAGGCGGCCGGCCGCCGCGCGATGGCCCGCGGATCCCATGCGTGACGTACCGGAAACGGTATCGAGCCCGCATGGTTGAAAACCGGCAGGAACCTGCAACAAATATCGGAAGGCAAATGAACGCGGAGAAAGGAGGGAATCCCGGGCGGGATACGGGGGGCGGCAATGTTCCCCCAATGTCCCCGAAAAGACGATGGGCGGCAATGCAGCAACGCTACCCGTCGCTGGGCGAGTTCGGCTATATCAGCATGATGCTCAGTTCATCCATGCATCCCCGGACGCAGCATCGGGTGTTGGACTGCATTGAGGAACAGCGTGTATGGGAGTGGAGGGACCCGCCCGGGATCGGCGTCACGCGCTTCGGGCGCTTCGAGCATGCGTGTTGTGTAACGTTTGCGCGCCGGGGCCAGTCCGCGATGTACTACGTCAGCCAGGATGAACGCTATCGCATGGAAGCAGCGCCGGCGTTCGTGTCCGAGTTCAATGCCGAGGCTGCATAAGCGCGCATGGACTGGCGCGGCAAGATTCAACAGCGACCGCCGCGCAAGCCGGCGGTCGCTATATGAGAGATCGCATGAAAATCTCCGGATAGCTGCTGGTGTGCTGACTTAGCAGAGCGCCTGGCTAATGATCGCAAACTGCTGCAGCGTGCTATCCGTCTGCGGTACATCGTGGCGTGCCATGGCCACTACCGTGTCAACCTGAAGTAGTCCTGCCTCCGCTAGCCAACCTTGCAGGCCGCTCGTGCCGGTGACGTCAATGCGCACGAAGGAGCCGGCGTAGGCTCCGCACCAATAGGCGATCAGGGCTTTCGCGTGATCCGTGTCAGACGCTACCACCGGCCCGATCGCATGGCCGCGTCCGAAGCGGCGCATGATGGAGAATCCGGCGACCTTGCCATGGCGCTCAAGCACGACTGTCTCGCCAGCGGCGAGCAATGCCCTGAGGACCTCGTCGCGAGACATGCCAGTGGCGCGGTTTCCCAGCGCAATGATGGCCTCGGTATCGCCGGGGACGTACGGGCGCAGTGCTTCGCCTGGAAAGGACGGGGCGTTAGCGACGGCATTCAACGTTCCCTGGTGCTGGTGGATCGTGCCGGTCGCGATAAAGCCGAGCTGCTCGTACAGGGGCTGGCCGGCAGGCGTTGCGTTCAGCAGTGTGCAACGTTCCCCCAGGGCTTCCAGCACCAGTTTCATCAACGCTTTGCCGATGCCTTTACCCTGGTGCGCCGGGGACACGATAATCATCCCGAGCGACGCCTGCTGTCCTTGTTTCCAGCACAGCCCGGTGCCGATCACCGCACCGGCCTCTTCGGCGACGAAGCCAGTGCCAAGGCCGAGGACAAAGCTCCAGTCCTCGAGGCGATGTGGCCAGCGCATAGTCTGCGACAGCTCATAGGCTGCAGGCAGGTCCTTCTCGCTCATCGCGCGATAGGTTACTGGAACAACGGTAGCTTGGCTTGGCATGATGTCTTCCTTTCTGGCACATTGAACCGGCCGCCGTGACTTGCTACGGGCGCCGTTGGCAGCATTGCCTGGCATCGTCGCGTCGGGCGGGTCTGGCGACTCAGGTAATCTTGCCATAGCTTTGGGGCCGCTTTGCGGCCTGGCAGAGATTCCGCACGATCATCTGGCTGCCGTGGCGTAACGAGGGTCTTATGCGGTTAAGCCGGAGGCAGACCGCATGAATTGCTAAGCCCATGGGCGTACCGTTGGCTTACGGTCGGCAGGTGCATCAGCGAGTACCGCGCGGTCGGCGTCCCCATAATGTGCGCATGCGAGGCTTGCAGCAACATATGCCGCCGTGCGTGGCGAATGCCATAGATTCTTTCCTTAAACCCGACCCAAACACGATACGCCGGAAATCCGGTAGTGGTCTAATCCTACTCGGGTTGCAGGAACGAGCGACGACGCTTTCATGGTGCTCTGACCGTGCCTGTCCACCAATTTCTTCATTCCGAGACCCTGCGCGGACAGGCTATGCAGCGCAATCTCATTGATCGCGGGAACAAGTCATGTCGAGTTTGCAGCAGCGCGCCACCCCGGCGACTTTTGTCGATCTGCGCGAGTTTGCGCGGGACCATACCCGGGGCATCCCGGTCACCGCGCGGGATGGCGAAGATGCATTCCTGTCCAGCCGCCGGCTTCTCGACTTGCCGCCCGGGCCCGTCACGGTAGGGAAGATCGCGCTCGATGCTGGTGCGGGAGCCGTTGCTAACCTGCAGGCGGACGAGTTCATCATCGTCAGCGATGGCAGCCTGACGTTGACGCAGATGGGCCAAACGGTCGCCCTCGGTTCCGGCAACAGTGCCGTCATACTGCGCGATGCGGGGTTTGCGTGGCGTGCCGAAGCGCCTGTCACCATTATTTTCATGCGCTACAACCACAGCGTCATTGGCTCGCGCGCACTGGTGCCAATCGCGCAGACGCCGGAACTGCAACAATCCGGCACGCCACCGGCCGAGTTTCTGCTTACGCCGACGCCGGTTTGCCGCAACCATACCGATTATCGCTCCGAGGACGGGCAATTTGTCTGCGGCACCTGGGATTCGACGCCTTACCACCGCCGTGCAATGCCGTATATCCATTACGAACTGATGCACCTGTTGGACGGCAGTGTGACGTTCCAGGACGAGACTGGCCGCAGCGGCACATTTTCCGAAGGCGATATTTTCCTGGTCGAACAGCATGCGCAATGCAGTTGGGAAAGCCGGGAGCATGTAGCGAAGGTTTATGCCATCTTCCGTCCGTCCTAGCAATCGATTTCCAGTCCGTTTTTCTTCAGCGGTCCCTGCTTCACTGTGAGGCGTTTGCCCGCAGGCTGCCATGCCTGTGGGCTTTTTTTTAAAGCGGCGCTACGTGATGCTTTGCGGCACAGCGCTGGGGGCTGGGGGCGCTGTCGCCCGTCGAAAGAGCGTCTCAGCGACAGATCGGAAACGATGGCTCTGGCAAACAGTCGTGCCGAAAGCAAGGGGCTAGGGAAATCGATTTGTCGACGCTGCCGGTTCGCAATCAGCTTGCAAGCGCGGCGCGCACGTCTGCTGCTGCAAGCACGTCATCCAGCGTCATCTTCACGCGTGCGAACATCAGCTCGAACTCGGCCTCGGTATATGTCAGTGCGGGGGCAAAGCCCAGGATATTGTCGGCGAAGGCCCGGAACACAATGCCGTTGCGGTAGGCTGTCGCCGCGATCCGCTCGGCCAGGCGCAGCGAAGGGTCGAAGCCGCGCTTGCTGTCCTTGTCGCTTACGAGCTCCAACGCGCCGAGCAGGCCGCGATGGCGCGAGTCACCCACCAGCGGATGGCTGCGCAACGCATCCAGGCCCGCGGCAAACGGCACTGCGCCCCGCTGACCATTGGCCAGGATGCCGCCTTCCTCATACAGGCGCAGCACCTCCAGGGCCACCGCGGCGCTGACCGGATGAGCGGAGTATGTCGCGCCATGGCCAACTGGCGACCCATCGGGAGCGCCGTCGGCAATGCCGGCATACAGTTGCTCGGATATCATCGTCGCGCCCATGGGCACATAGCCGGCGGTGAGGCCCTTTGCGAGTGTCATGATGTCGGGGACAACCTCTTCAGCCTCGCAGGCGAACATAGGGCCGGTGCGCCCGAAGCCCGTAATGACTTCGTCGACGACAAAAAGGATGTCCAGCTCGCGCGCCGCGTCACGCATGGCCTTGAGCCAGCCCCTGGGCGGCACAATCACTCCACCCGAGCCCTGCACGGGTTCACAGAAGAAGGCGGCCACATTGTCCGCGCCGAGCTCCGCGACCTTGTTGCGCAACGCTGCCACCGAGGCGTCGATGATTCCCTGGGCATCGTCAGGGTCGCTGGCGCGATAGGGATTGGGAGAGGGAATGTAGTGCTGCGTTGGCAGGGGCAGGTCGAAGCCGCGGTGGAAGGCAGGCAAGGCGGTCAGTCCGGCACCGGTGGAAGAAGAGCCGTGATAGCCGCGCTCCAGCGCGATGAAATGCTTCTTGGTTGGCCGGCCGGTGGCATTGAAGTATTGCGTAATGAAGCGCACAGCCGTATCAACCGCTTCGGAGCCACCCAGGGTGAGATAGACGTGGTTCAATGAGCCGGGCGTGAGTTGCACAAGCTTCTCGGCGAGGCGGATGGCAGGCTCGCTGCTGAAGTGAAAGTAACCGGTCGCATAGGGCAGGCGGCGCATCTGCTCGGCGGCGGCCTGCACCACGCTTTCCTGTCCATAGCCGATATTGACGCACCAAAGGCCGGCGAACGCGTCGAGGACTTCTTTGCCGTTGGCATCCGTCAACCACGCGCCGCGGCCGGAAGCCAGTACGGTAGGACCGCGCTGCTCGTGGAGGCGCCACGGCGAGACGGGATGGATCAGATGCGCGCGGTCCGCGGCGTCAAGCGAAGCGAGTTGGGGCAGGTCATTGATCAGGGTCATCGCGGTTTCCTTCGCATCCATTCGTGCGTAGCGCTGCCGGCTGGTTTGGAACAAGCTTAGCGGCGCTGGCGCGCGGTATGGTGCTGCATTGTGGGGGCGCCACGATGAACGCTGCCGTTATGCGGGGCGAGACAGCAGATTGTTTGGCGCGGAGTCCGTCAAGCGCCTGAACGACGCTGTCCCGTATTGACTGGCTGTTCTGGCGGCTGCGCCACAGCGGGAGACGGAGTGGCGCCGGCTGCATCGGGACGGCGGGGGCCGGCTTCCATTGGCGGTAGGGGCAGGGAGGCGGCCGACTCGCCGTGCAGGAAGGGCAAGGCAGCGCAGGAAGGACTGGAAAGAGCGCGTCGCACAGCGCATGATGCCAAATGACCTGATGCCAGTTTGCTGGAACGGGCTGGGGTTTATCCGTAGTTTGAAAGATTCGTCTGCCGGAGGTCCCAGCTTTGCAATTCGATGCGGTCGCGCAGTCCCCAACGGAAACAAATGCTGGTGGGGGTTGACTAGCATGAAGCACCTGAAGCCGATCCTGGCAGTCGGCGATCTCGGAAAAAATAAAGAAATTGCGGGCCAAGCCCGAGGGTCAACAGCATTCCGCCTAGGGCACAGTCCTCGTGCCCCGGCACCAAAGGAGCAGACGATGAGCGATAGCCGTAACCAGTTGGAAAACTTTATCGGCCCCAGCGAAAGCCTTCGCATGATGGAAGCGCTCAAAGGCGGAGCCACCCGGCGCGATGTCCTGAAGATGCTGCTGGCGGGGGGCATGCAGGCCACGCTGGCCGGCGGCCTCGCCGGCGCGGCGGTCGGCGCGCATGCGCAGACGCCCAGGCGCGGCGGGCGCATCCGCGTGGCGGCAGCCACGGCTGCCGCTTCCGATACCCTCGATCCGGCCAAGCAGTCGAACCAGAACGACTATGTGCGCTGCAACATGGTGTACAACGGACTGACTTCGCTGGACCGAAGCCTGACGCCGCGGGCGGCGCTGGCGGAGACGTTCAACACCACGGACGCCAAGACCTGGGTCTTTGCGCTGCGCAAGGGCGTGACCTTCCACGACGGCAAGGCGCTCTCGCCGGCCGACGTGGTGTACTCGATCATGCGCCACAAGGATCCGGCCACAGCCTCCAAGGCCAAGGTGCTGGCCGAGCAGATCGAGAGCGTGAAGGCCACCGGCCCGAACGAGGTCACGGTGGTGCTGAACAGCCCCAATGCCGATCTGCCGGTCATTCTGGGCACGTTCCATTTCCACATCGTCAAGGACGGCACCACCGACTTCAGCGCCGGCATTGGCACCGGGCCTTACAAGATCAAGGAGTTCAAGCCCGGCGTGCGCACACTGGTGGTGCGCAACGACGCGTACTGGAAGCCCGGGAAGCCTTACCTCGACGAGATTGAACTCATCGGCATTGCCGACGACAGTGCGCGGCTCAATGCGCTGTTGTCCGGCGGCATGGACCTGGTCGCGATGATAAACCCACGCGCCGTGGCGAGGATCAAAGGGACTCCCGGCTACGCCATCATGACGACGCAATCGGGCCAGTACTCCGACCTGATCATGCGCAAGGACGTGGGGCCGGGCACGAACCCTGACTTTATCCTGGGGATGAAGTACTTGCTGGACCGCCAGCAGATGAAGCAAGCGATCGCGCTTGGCAATGCGGTGGTTGCCAACGACCAGCCCATCGACCCCACCAACCGCTTCTATTTCAAGGATCTGCCGCAGCGGCCGTTCGATCCCGAGAAGGCGAAGTTTCATCTGCGCAAGTCGGGCGTGACCGGCAAAGTGCCAGTGGTGACATCGCCGGCTGCCCTGTATTCGGTCGAGATGGCGCTGGTGTTGCAACAGGCAGCGCAGCGTGCGGGTCTGGAGCTCGAAGTCAAGCGCATGCCGGCAGACGGGTATTGGTCCAATCACTGGCTCAATAGCCCCGTAGGGTTCGGCAACGTGAACCCACGGCCCAGCGCCGACACCATTCTCACTCAGTTCTTCAAGTCCGACGCGCCATGGAACGAGTCCCGCTGGAAGAATCCAAAGTTCGACCAGTTGCTGCTGGCCGCGCGGGCCGAAACCGATAACGGCAAGCGCAGTCAGATGTATGCCGACATGCAGACGATGATTCACGAGGATGCGGGCATCGGCATCCCGCTGTTCCTGGCAAGCATCGACGCCCATACGACCAAGCTCAAGGGCCTGTCGCCCATCCCGTTGGGAGGTCTGATGGGCTACTCGTTTGCCGAGCATGTGTGGCTCGATGCCTGACTGGCCTCTGTAGCGGCAGATGAGGCAAAGGCTCCCTACGCTGTAGGGAGCCGCGGGGCTTTCATGCGCGCCCAGCGGAATTGCTGTGTGCCGGGCGCCGTTCGCGGCGCCGGTGTCCTGGTTATTGCTCAGCGTTAGTGGCCAGTGCAATGGCCGCGCGCAGGATCTCCATGGCCTCCTGAGCGGTTTCCAGGCTGGTGTTCAGCGGTGCCAGCAGGCGTACGGTATTTCGATGCACGCCGCATTTGATCACGAGCAAGCCCCCTTCGCGGCAGCGGTCGATAACCGCTTGCGCGAAGGCCGCGTCAGGCTGGAACGGGTCGCCGTTCTTGACGAACTCCAATGCCAGCATGGGGCCCAGACCGCGCACGGTGCCGATGGCGGGGAACTCCCGGGCGAGCTGATCGAGCCCTGCACGCAGTGTCTCGCCTAGTCCGTGTGCCTTGGAGAGAAGCTGTTCCTCCTCAAATACGTCGAGCACGGCCAGCGCGGCGGCGCAAGCGAGCGGGTTGCCACCATAGGTCCCACCCAGGCCTCCCCCTGCCGGCGCGTCCATGATCTCGGCGCGCCCGACCACGCCGGACAGCGGCAAGCCACCGGCCAGGCTTTTCGCGACGGTGACCAGGTCCGGCTGGATGCCCGCATGCTGGAAGCCGAACGTCTTGCCGGTGCGGCCGAAGCCGGCCTGGATCTCATCCAAGATCAGCACGATGCCATGCTTTTCCGTCAGCGTGCGCAGCGCGCGCAGGAACTCGCTTCCGGCAGGGATGAAGCCTCCGTCGCCTTGCACGGGCTCTAGAATAATGGCGGCAACGCGGTCGGGCGCGATCTGCGTCGCGAACAGGTCTTCAAGGGCGCGAATCGCGTCCGCGCTGGAAAAGCCGCGGAAGGCATCCGGGTACGGCGTGTGGTAAACCTCGCCGGCGAGGGGCCCGAAGTTCTGCTTGTAAGGAGCGCTGATGCCTGTGAGGGTGGTGCCGAGCAAGGTTCGTCCATGGAACCCGCCACGGAACGCGATGACCCCCGGCACATTGCGGTAGGCGCGTGCGATCTTGATCGCGTTCTCGACGGCCTCCGCGCCTGTTGTCGCGAATAGGGTCTTGTAGTGCGCCGCGCCGCCGACGAGTTTGTTCAGCCGCGCGGCCAGCTCGACATAACCGTCATAGCCAACCACCTGGAACGCCGCATGGGTAACGCGACCCAATTGCTTGCGCACCGCCTCGACAATCTTGGGGTGGTTGTGGCCGATGTTCTGCACGCCAATGCCACCCACAAAGTCGATATAACGGCGGCCTTCCACATCCCAGATGTAAGAGCCTTCGGCCCGGTCCGCGAAAACCGGATGGGCGGTGACGATGCCGTGAGGCACATGTTGCGTACGGAGCGCGATAAGGTCCTGGTTGGACTGGGTCATTGCACTACACCTCTTTTTTCAGGTTCCGCGAAGCCGGGGTCGCGGTGAGTTGTGAAGGAACTGGAGCCGGCAAGCGTTTCTGCACGGGGCGGTCCTGGCCGCCGTGCAGTCTTGTCATTCACGCTGGCTGACGCTAATCGTGAAGACGAGTATAGGGAGGATGCCGGAGGCGCTTTGACGGATTTCGCTCCCTGTATTGGTAGCGAATCCTGTTGTAAGGAGGGGAACAGCAGTTCCTTCGTTGGCCGGATGATCGCGTCCGTCGCCGACGTTGAAATGCGGAGCGGCCGGCAAGGCCGGCCGCTCCGCATGCTGACAAGAAAAGCCTTCGCCTGACTCAGCCGCTCAGTCCAGCTGGCCCTGGCACACGTACTTGATGTGCATATACTCGTCGAGGCCGTGCCGCGAGCCTTCGCGCCCGTATCCGGAATCCTTGACGCCGCCGAAGGGGGCCGCTTCCGCGGCCAGTGCTCCTTCGTTGACGCCAACAATGCCCGTCTCCAGTGCATCAGCCAGGCGCCAGATCCGTCGAACGTCAGTTGAGTAAAAATACGCGGCGAGGCCGAACGGCGTGGCATTGGCCGCCTCAACCACATCGGCTTCGGTATGGAAGCGGGTCACGGGCGCTACGGGGCCGAAGGTTTCCTCGCAAGAGCATTGCATGGACGCATCCGCATTCACCAGCACGGTCGGCGCGTAGTAATTCGGACCGGTGCACTGCGCGTTGCGAATGCGCTGGCCGCCGACCACCACGCGGGCCCCACGGCTCAGCGCGTCCCGCACATGGCGTTCGATCTTGTCCACCGCGCGCGCGTTGATCATCGGGCCGATCTGCGCCGCCGGGTCGGTCGCGGGACCAACGACCAGCGCACCGACGCGCGCGGCAAGTTTGTCGACAAAGGCATCGTGGACCTTGTCCTGGACATAGATCCGGTTCGGAGACACGCAGGTCTGTCCGCCGTTGCGGAACTTTGCGGCCATCAGCCCGTCGACGGCGGCATCCAGATCCGCATCGTCGAACACAATGAACGGAGCGTTGCCGCCAAGCTCCAGCGACAGCTTCTTCAGCGTATCGGCGGAGCGGCGTGCCAGGTGTTTGCCGACGGGCGTCGAGCCGGTAAAGGTAATCTTGCGCACGCGTGCATCATCCAGCCACACATCGACGACTTCGGCAGCCCGCTCGCGCGAGGCCGTGACGATGTTCAATACGCCCGGCGGCACGCCGGCCTGCTGGGCAAGCTTTACCAGTGCGAGGGAGGTCAGCGGGGTATCTTCCGCCGGCTTGCATACCACAGTGCAGCCGGCAGCCAGCGCGGGGGCAATCTTGCGCGCGATCATTGCGGCAGGGAAATTCCATGGCGTGATCGCGGCGACGACGCCAGCCGGCTCGCGCAGCGCCAGCATGCGGCGGCCCTGTACCGGCGCGGCGATCACGTCGCCATCCGCTCGCGTGGCTTCTTCCGCGAACCATTCGATATAGCTGGCCGCGTACAGAACCTCGCCTTTGGCTTCCGCCAGCGGCTTGCCTTGCTCGCTGGAGATCAGCCGGCCAAGGTCTTCCTGGTGGCTGACCACGAGATCGTTCCAGCGCTTGATGATCTGCGCGCGCTGTTTGGCCGGGGTCTTGCGCCATGCGGGGAATGCGGCGTGGGCGGCGTCGACGGCGCGGAGCGCGTCGGCAGCGCCGCTATCCGGCGCGGTCGCGAAGGCTTCTTCCGTGGCGGGGTCCACCACGGACACGGTGCGGTCATCGGCCGCACTGCACCATTCGCCGCCGACAAAGTTGCGGCCGGGAAGCAAGTCTTGGTTCAGGTACAAAGGCATGAAAAGAGATCTCCGTGAAAATGAATCAGGCGGCGCTGCGTACGCCTTGTACCGCGCGCGCGCCTTCGATATGCAGGTTGACTTCGTCGATCCAGCCGCGGCGCAGCTCCGGCACGGAGCGGGCGAGCAGCGTGAAATAAGGATGATGCGGTCCGCGTTCGTAGTCCTCGTGTGCGACCTGCGTGACCTTGCGGCCATGCTGCATCACCACGATCTCGTCGCAGATGGCGCGCACGGTATGCAGGTCATGGCTGATGAACAGATACGAGACGCCAAGTTCCTTGCGCAGTTCCGCCATCAGGTCAAGGATTGCCGCACCCACCACGGTGTCCAGTGCGGAGGTGATCTCATCGCAAAGGATCAGTTCCGGGTCGGCCGCCAGGGCGCGCGCGAGGTTCACACGCTGCTTTTGCCCGCCGGACAGGCCGCCGGGCAGGCGTTGGGCCACGCCGGACGGCAGGCGCACCAGATCAAGCAGTTGACGAATGCGGGCGCGTTGGGCTTCGCCGCGCAGTCCATGGAAGAACTGCAACGGACGCGCGAGGATATCCTCGATCGTGCGAGCCGGATTGAGCGCGGTATCGGCCATCTGGAATACGATCTGGATACGCCGCAGCTCTTCGCGGCTGCGCTGCGCGACGGTCGGCTTCAACGAATGGCCATTGAACGCAATGCTGCCACGGCAGGGGGCGACCAGCCCGGCAATCGCACGCGCGAGCGTGGTCTTGCCCGAACCGGACTCGCCGATGACGCCGATTGCCTGGCCGCGGTACAGCTTCAGGTCCACGCCCTCCAGGATCTTCGAGGCGGGTTGGCCGTGCGCGTCGAGCGGACCATAGCCGGCCGACAGGTCGCGAACCTCTAGCAGCAGGGGACTCTTGTCCGGATCGACGGTGGCCCCGGGGCGCTCGGCGGGCTTGGCGGCGGCGAGCAGGCAACGGGTGTAGTCGTCCGCTGGCTGGTACAGGATCTGGTCCGTCTCGCCCAGTTCGCGCATCTTGCCGTCGCGCAGCACCAGGATATGGTCCGCGACCTGGGCCACCACGGCCAGGTCATGGCTGACATAGACCGCAGTGGTACGGCGTTCCTGCACGGCGCGGCGGAATACCCGCAGCACTTCCACCTGCGTGGTGACGTCCAGGGCAGTGGTCGGCTCGTCGAGGATCACAAGATCGGGATCGGTGATCAGAGCCATCGCGGCCATCAGCCGCTGCAGCTGGCCGCCGGATACCTGGTGCGGATAACGCTCACCGATGGATTCCGGATCCGGCAGTGCCAGTTCCCGGAACAGCGCCACGGCTTTCTCTTCGGCAGCGTCGCGATCCATGAGGCGATGGATCAACGCAGGCTCGACAACCTGGTCCATGATGGTGCGGGAGGGGTTGAACGACGCTGCCGCACTTTGCGCAATGTACGTGATCTCGCGCCCGCGCAACCGGCGTTGTTCGCCCGCAGGCAGGCGAAGCACGTCATGGTGCCCGACCCGGATGTCGCCGGAAATCTCGCAGCCGTGGCGTGCATAGCCCATCAGCGCCAGCGCGGTGGTGGTCTTGCCGGAGCCGGACTCGCCGATCAGGGCGAGCACTTTGCCAGGCTCAATTTCAAAGTCGACGCGGTCGACCAGCGTCGCGGGCCCGGCGGTAATGCGGAGGTTGCTGACCTTTACAGACGTGCCCATTACTTGACTCCATTGCGTGCCGAGCGACCCGGCAGGTTGTCGATGACGAGGTTGACCGCAAGGGTCAGGCTGGCAATGGCCAGAGCCGGCGCCACCACGGCCATGCTGCCGTCGGACAGCGCGCCGATGTTCTCGCGTACCAGCGAACCCCAGTCGGCATCGGGAGGCTGGATACCCAGGCCAAGGAAGCTCAGGCTGGCGAGCAGCAGCACGACGTAGACGAAGCGCAGGCCCAGGTCGGCCAGCATCGGGCCGATGATGTTGGGCAGGATTTCCTGGCGCATGATGTAGGCTGTACCTTCACCGCGGGTGCGGGCGACGGTCACGTAATCCATGGCATTGATGTTTACCGCCAGCGAACGCGCAATGCGATAGGCGCCCGGTATGTAGATGATCGCTGCCGTGATGGCAAGCATCCAGACCGACGAGCCGAAGGCCGCGACCATGATCAGCGCGAACATCTTGCTTGGAATCGCCGTGAGCGTATCGAGGCCGCGGCTCATGCAGGCATCGATCCAGCGGCCGCTGACTGTTGCCAGCAACGCCAGCGTAATGCCGATGCCGCTTGCGCACAGCGTGGATACCAGCGCCACGCAGACGGTATAGCGCGCACCCAGGATCACCCGGGTCAGCATATCTCGCCCCAGGTAATCGGTGCCCAGCCAGTGCTGCGCGCTGATGGGCCCGAAGATCTGGATTTCGCCAGTGGGCGAGCCGTCAGCGTTGATCAGGATCGGGCCAAGTACGGCGGCAAGCAGCCAGCCAAGCAGAATCAGGCAGCCGATCCAGGCCGTGAAGCCCATGTAGGGCAGGCGCAAACGTCGACGGCTTTTGCCGACGGCGCTCGCTGCGGCGGTTGCTTGCGTATTGGATGTGGTGGACATGAGTAGCGGCTCCAGCATGCGTTCAGGGCATCAGCGGTGGCGCAGACGCGGGTTAGCGACGATGCCGCATACATCGGCAAGCGTTACGAGGGTCAGGAACGCCGCGCAGAAGATCATGGCGCAAACCTGGACGACGGGCATGTCGCGCTGGGCGACACTATCCACCATCAGCTTCGCAATTCCCGGATAGTTGAAGATGGTCTCGACGATGATGACGCCGCCCAGCAGGTAGGAGAGGCTTAGCGCGACGGCATTGGCGATCGGGCCGATGGCGTTCGGCAGCGCATGGAACAGCACCATGCGGGTGGGGGATGCGCCTTTGAGCCGCACCATTTCGATATACGGCGCATTGAGCTGATCGATCACGGCGGCCCGCGTCATGCGCAGCATTTGTGCAACGATCACACAGCAGAGGCTCAGCACCGGCATGGCCAGGGAACGCAGCACCTTGTCCCATGGTTCGTTGGTGCCGATATAGGCAAGAGCGGGCAGCCAGCGCAGCTGTACTGCAAATAGCAGGACCGCCAGGGTGGCAACCAGGAATTCCGGCACGGACACCACTGCCACAGCACCGAGGCTGACGCTGCGGTCGAACCAGGTACCACGGTAGACCGCCGCCAGGATGCCAAGACCCAGCGCCACCGGAACGGAGATCAACGCGGTCAGGCCTGCCAGCAGCAGCGAATTCGGTAGACGGCTGCCGATGGCTTCCGAAACTGGCATGCGCGTGACGAGGGACTCGCCTGCATTTCCCGTAAGCATGCCGCCCAGCCATTGGGCGTAGCGGACCGGCGCTGGCACGTTAAGGCCCATCTGTGTGCGCAGCGCGGCCAGCGCTTCAGGCGTGGCGTCCTGGCCGAGTTGCTCCTGGGCGGCATCGCCGGGCAATACCGCGGTGATCGCGAAAACGATGGCCGAGACGGCCAGTAATGAGATCAGCGCCAGTCCGACGCGCCGCGCCAGCAGGCGCAGGATGAACAGGTTCACGGTGTCTCCTTTCTTAGTTGATAAACGTGGCCGCATTGGAACCGCCCGTCGGACTGTGCATCCGGATCAGAGCGGTACGGTGCACCGATTTCCAAGCCCCGTGTGGACACTTCGTGCCAGGAGTCTCGATTCGGTGGAGACGGCGCTAATATATGTTCCGGTTGCTTAAAAAGTTTCCGAAGGTGTCTTTTCCGACATGGCCGCCGTGGGGGGCAGGCCTCTACGCTGCAGGCTTCATGGTGGGACTCGAAAGCGGCCGCGCCTGCTACGTTGTATCTCCCTGACATTGAAGCATGTAGGGCCAAAGGCTTTGTGGGGTATTCCGAGTCATGGCAGTCAAAGCTGCGGTTTCATGCGCGCGGTTTGGCATTGCATGCCACGTGCACTTGGGATGGGCATGTGCACTGCAGCATTCTTCGGGATTACCCTATTGTTGGCGCATTATTGGTGCGCGCTCACGCAGCAACTTTTTCCTATCCGGATCTGCCGGTTCATCGCATGATCTACGCTACCAATCTGTCCGGCGACGACCATACCGCAATGAACTCCGCCAAGCATCCAGTGCATGCCACCGAACACCTTCCCGTGATCAGACCGATGGTCCTGTCAGACTTGCCTGTCGCTCTTTCTCTTTCCGAAGCAGAGCGGTGGCCGCATCGTGCCAGTGACTGGAAGACTCTGCTCGCGATGGGCGAGGGGCGAGTGGCGGAGGTCGAGGGCGCCGTGGTTGGTGTAGGCATGCGCTGGCTCTGGGGGGAGCGCGGTGCTACCGTCGGCCTCGTCATTGTTAACCCGGCATTCCGTGAGCGGGGCATTGGGCGCAGCTTGTTGGAAGCACTGTGTGCGGGTCTGGACAGGCGCGCCGTGCTGCTTCACGCCGCCGGGATCATTCACGGCTTCTATGGAAGTATGGGGTTCGAACGGATTGGCGAAATTCACCAGTACGAGGGCAAGGCTTTGCAGGCGCCCTTGATGCCCCTGCCTGAAGACACCCGTCTGCGCCCAGGGGGACGCAATGACATGCAGTTGCTGGTCGAAATGGATGAGCGCGCAGGAGGCGTTGTCCGCGAAAAACTAATCCAGGCCTGGCTGCGCCATTCCATCGGCACCGTGGTACTGGATCATCCCGACGGTCCACAAGGTTTTGCGATTCTGCGGCGCTTCGGCCGCGGCGCGACAATCGGCCCTGTCGTCGCCCCTTGCCCGATGGCGGCCAAGGCAATGATTGCGCACCTGGCGGGCCTGGTCACTGGGCGCACGCTGCGCTTGGACGTACACGCCCATGGGGAACTCGAGGAATGGCTTCCTGGTCTTGGCCTGTCCCGCGTCGCAGATGCAGCCGTTCTCTTCCGGGGCACTCCTTATTCCCCTGTCAGGCCATTCCTTTCATTTGCGCTCGCCGATAAGGCGATCGGGTAGTGTGGCGAACGAAGAAGTAGTGCGGTGCGCACATTCTCGCGGCGCGCCAAGCAACGGCTGCGCGACGTACAGGGAATTTGCCAGGCGACCCGCGGGTGTGAGCATAGGGGATTTTGACCCGCAACTCTCCCCGGGCGCGCCCCGGTTGCCCTGACCGGCGCATATGACGACAATGTGATTCAGTCACCCTGCCTTGAAAGACCATGTCCGCCCCCATCAAACTTGACCGGCTTGACCTCCGCATTCTCGCCCAGTTGCAAAAGAACGGGCGCATGACCAACGTGGATCTCGCCGACGCAGTTGGCCTGTCTGCGAGTCCCTGCCTGATACGGGTCAAGCGCCTGGAACAGGCCGGCTATATCGGCGGATACAGCGCGCAAATCCGCATGGACAAACTCGGCGACATCCTTACGGTGTTCACCGAGGTCACCCTGGAGGACCACCATCGCGAAGACTTCGCGCGCTTTGAAAAGGCCGTGTACGCGATCGACGAGATCGTCGAATGCCATCTTGTCAGCGGAGGCTATGACTACTTGCTCAAGTTCATTACCCGTGGTGTCAATCATTACCAGGAGCTGATGGAAAGTTTGCTGGAGCGCAATATCGGAATTGAAAAGTACTTCAGCTTTATCGTCATCAAGTCGCCATTCATCAAGACTCACTATCCGATTGAACGGTTGTTCCCGTTGGCAACGTGATACACCCGGACTCAGGGAGAGTGATCGGCACCGGCAGATGCGGATTTCATCGCCGTTTGGAACTGCCGTGGTGTCATGCCGCATTGGCTTTTCAGGCAGCGCGTCAGATGGCTCTGATCATAGAACCCGCACTCGTGTGCCGCCAGTGCCGGAGTGTGGCCCTGCCCAAGCAAACACTGCGCGCGATGAATGCGCTTCAGGTAAATGTAGCGATGCGGGGTGACCCCTACCGTCAGCCGAAATACGGTGACGAAGCGCCCGACACTTAACCGGGATAGCTGCGCGAGAAAAGGCAGCCGCAACGGTTCGCCGAGGTGACGATGGATGTACTTGAGCGCAGCGTCGAGACGGGGATGTGCGTGTTCGTCCAAAGAGGGGGCGTGGGCGTGCATCGGGTAAGCGGCAACGGTCAGGATGATGCCATCCAGCATAAAAGCACCGTTGCCGTGCAAGACGCTGATTTTGACGCCGCCGCCAAGAGCAAATTGCGAACTGTGCTGCTCGGAACGCAGAAACTGCGGTACCGGCGTGTCTGACCAGCGTGTACAGAAGGCGCCGTACCGGAGCGCTAAAGGAATTGAAAGCCAGATACTATGCACAAAATCATGCCGCAACATTTGCGTTCCTTGCTATTCGTGCCTGCTGATAGCGATAGAAAACTCACCGCCGCACTCAAGGCAGGTGCCGATGGCCTGGTGTTCGATCTGGAAGATGCCGTCCCGGAGCATGGGAAAGACGAGGCCCGCCGGAAGCTGGCGGGCTTTCTTGCCGAGCATCGTCTTTCGATAGACGCACAAGTGCTGGTGCGGGTCAATGGGCTGGCATCCGGGCATATTCTTCACGATCTGGCCGCAGTGTTGCCGTATCAACCCGATGCGATCGTTCTTCCAAAGTGCAGGGGGATTGAAGATGTCCATCGCCTGTGCGATTTTCTTGCCGCGCTCGAGCATGTGTTGCTCAATGGCGCATGGGAGACGGGGATTGTCGCCATGGCCACGGAATCATCCGAAGGTGTGTTTGGCCTGTCTTCGTATCGGAATGCGCCGATGCGTCTGCGCGCCTTGATGTGGGGCGTCGAGGATCTGGCGGCCGATCTGGGCGTTCGCTCGTCGCATCAGGGAAGGGAGCTTACCTCACCGTTCTCCGTTGCACGAACGATGTGTCTGTTAGCCGCTGCTCAGGCAGGTATCGATGCCATTGATGCTGTCAGTACAAACCTGTCGCACAACTTCGAGATCGGTCATGAGGCGGCCCTTGCCAGGCGCGATGGCTTTACCGCCAAGGCGGCCGCCCATCCGTCCCATATTGCAGCAATCAATGAAGCTTTCATGCCCCATGCTGAAGAAATACAGTGGGCGAGACAAGTCATCGAAGCATTCTCCAAAGTCGGCGCCTCCGGCGTTGCAAGGCTAGGCAATGCGATGATTGATCGCCCACATCTGCGATTGGCTCATCGTATTCTTTGCCGGGCGGAGGGAGCGGACTGATTGCCGCTGCTCGGGCCTCACCGGCCCTGGAGGGGGTGTCATGGCCCCAATGATCGGTCAGTCCATGGAGTAAGGCTTTAACCGGATGCGGGACTGAGCAAAGATGCGCATCCTGCACGCCTTGCACACGCTCGGCACGGCATGCTGGCAGCGTGTCATAAAACAGCAGCTTCGTGATGATCAACGGTGCGTTTCGCGACAAGCGCATGGCAACTCTATGTTGCAATGACAGTAACCGAAAGTTCACTCAATCGCTACGTCACAGCGAAACATCGAAGCGCCACTGCCATGAAACTCTATACGTACTGGATCGCTTTCCCAGCCGCGTGCATGCTGCCCGACGAGGATGAGACCATGCATCTGAAGGGCTTGTGCGAAGGAAAGCTCGGATGAAACACGCCATCATTGAGCGCCTGACCAGCGCAGGTCATCTGGATCGTATCTTCATCGACGGCGAGTGGGTCCGCCCCATAGGGCAGGCCCGGGCCGCCGTCACCGACCCGTCGACCGAAGACGTTGTTGCAGAGATCGCCTTGGGAAGCAGGCAAGACGCCGCCACCGCCGTGGCCGCTGCCAGAGCCGCCTTTGCTGATTGGTCAGTCAGTTCCATACAGATCCGGAAGGGTCTTCTTAACCGTGTGCACGACCTCATACTAGAGCGGGCAGAGGTGTTCGCCGAGGCAATCTCGCTGGAGATGGGCGCAGCCAGCAGCGTGGCGCTCGGCGCGCACGTGCCGGCTGCGGCAGCGCACATCCGGGTGGCCTGCGACGTCATGAGCCGTTATCCCTTTGTCTCGCATCGGGACGGCATGACGATCACGCGTGAAGCCATCGGCGTATGTGGCCTCATCACGCCATGGAACTGGCCGCTGTATCAGATTACTGCGAAGGTAGGTCCTGCACTGGCAGCAGGATGCACCGTCGTGCTGAAGCCTAGCGAGCTGTCACCCTTCAGTGCCTTGCTGTTCGCGCAGGTGATGCACGACGCGGGCGCTCCTCCGGGCGTGTTCAACCTCGTGAACGGGGAAGGGCCGGAGGTCGGTGCCGCGCTGGCGGAACACCCGGACGTGGACATGATTTCGATCACGGGCTCTACCCGTGCAGGTGTTCTCGTCGCGCAGGCGGCGGCCGTAACGGTCAAGCGTGTAGCGCAGGAACTGGGTGGCAAGTCCCCCAACGTCATCCTCCCGGATGCGGACCTCGCGCGAGCCGTGCCGGCGGGTGTGGCGGCGGCCTTCCGCAACGTCGGGCAATCCTGCAGCGCACCGACGCGAATGATCGTGCCGCGCGATCGCCTGGCCGATGTAGAGCGGATCGCTTGCGAGGCGGTTGCCCGCCTCGTGGTCGGCGACCCGCGCTCGGTACAAACCACGCACGGACCGGTGGCAAACGGCGCGCAGTTCAACCGTGTGCAAGAAATGATTGGCGCCGGCCTTGCCGAAGGCGCGCGGCTGGTCTGCGGCGGCCTCGGTCGGCCGCCGGGCCTGGAGCGCGGGTTCTACGTACGGCCGACAATCTTCTCGGACGTACATTCAAAAATGCGCATCGCTCAGGAAGAGATCTTCGGGCCAGTGCTTTCGATCATTCCCTACGACAGCGTCGACGAAGCCGTGGAGATCGCCAACGACACCATTTATGGTCTGGGCGCCCATGTGCAGGGCCGAGATCTGGACGCGGCGCGAGCCGTGGCTGCGCGGATCCGCGCCGGCCAGGTGCATATCAACTATCCGGCATGGAATGCCCACGCTCCCTTCGGCGGCTATAAGCGCTCGGGGAATGGTCGCGAATACGGATTGGAAGGCCTGGAAGAGTATCTCGAAACGAAGGCCATCCTTGAACACGGCGACGACTAGCCGGCATGCAGGCCGCCATGATCTTGCCGGACGGCGGAGCGCAGAGGGTGTTGCCGGGTTCAACCTGAAACAAAACGTGCAAGACAAATAATGCGAGGAGATCCATCCATGTCCCAGCCCTTGCGTCTCATCGAGAGTACCTCATCCCTGCCGGCCCATGCCGACGCCGTAGTGATCGGCGGTGGCATCATCGGCGTTTTTGCTGCGTACTACCTGGCCCGGCGCGGCCTTTCGGTTACCGTAGTAGAAAAGGGCCGCATCGGCGCCGAACAATCGAGCCGCAACTGGGGCTGGTGCCGCCAACAGAACCGTGACGCGCGTGAATTGCCTATGGCCTCCAGGAGCCTCGAGCTGTGGGAGCGGTTCGCCGAAGAAACCGGCGAGGACACGGGCTTCCACAGGTGTGGTTTGCTTTACCTCAGCAACGACGAAGACGAGATTGCACGCTGGGCCAGATGGCGAGATTTCGCCAGAACTGCCGGCGTGACAACCCACATGTTGAGCGGCCGCGAGGCCAGCGAACGGGGTCGGGATACTGGCCGCGCATGGAAGGGTGGCGTGTTCTCGCCCAGTGACGGTACGGCCGATCCAGCCAAGGCAGCTCCGTCGGTGGCTGCGGCGCTCATGAAGCTCGGCGGCACCGTGCTGCAGAATTGCGCCGCCCGGGGCATTGAGCTTGAGGGCGGCCGCGTCAGCGGCGTCGTCACCGAAGCCGGAACCATCAAGACCCGCGTCGCGGTGTTCGCCGGAGGCGCGTGGGCCTCTTCGTTCTGCCGCCAACTGGGCATTCGTTTTCCCCAGGCTACCGTTCGCCAGTCCATCGTGCGCGTGTCCGGGGTGGCCGGGCATCTCCCTGACGCCCTGCACACCGCGCGCGTGTCCATCACCCGCCGCAGCGATGGCAGCTACAACCTTGCCATCAGCGGGCGTGGACGCGTGGACCCGACGGCGCAACTGATGCGCTTCGCGCCGCAGTTCCTGCCCATGTTTGCCAAGCGCTGGCGTAACGTGTTTCCAGGCGGGTTGGAAGGGATTCGCGCAGGCCATGAAACACTCGCGCGGTGGCGGCTGGATGCACCAACCCCCATGGAGCGGATGCGAATACTCGACCCAAAGGCGGATGCGGCGGCGGTCAAGCAAACCTATCGTCGTGCTGTCGAACTGATGCCTGCACTGGGCCAGACCGGCATCGCCAGTGCCTGGGCCGGCTTTGTGGACAGCACCCCTGACGGTGTGCCGGGGATTGGCGAAGTGCCGGAGATCCCCGGTTTCATCCTGGCAGCGGGCTTCTCCGGGCATGGGTTCGGCATCGGCCCCGGAGCGGGCCACTTGATCGCGGACCTGGTGACCGGTGACGAGCCGATCTTCGATCCTGCCCCGTACAACCCGGCGCGCTTCAAGCAGTCGGCCTGGGGCAAAGTGGCCGACTTCTGAAGGTGCACTCCAGGACAGTGAACCGGCGCGGCTGATGTTCACTCAGCTGTTCCTCAATGCAGGCGCGCAGGCATGCGGATGACCATGCCTGCGCGCCTGCATTGGAACGTGCGCCTCAGTCGAGCCGATAGCCCGCCCCCAGCAGCCGCTCCAGACGCTGGGACAGTGCCATCGCGGCGGTTCGCGCAAAACCCTGCACCGCCAGCATGTGACGTCGGTAGATAACGCGGTGCACCAGCTTTGCCAGTGCGCCCCGTACCTGCCAGCCGTCGCTGCTGCCGGGCGCGAGCAGATGGCACAACGCCATGTCGTCGGCCAACGAGATGACCGAGCCCCGATCGCGAAATGTGAACCTGCCTACGGACTTGCCGGCGAGCACACGTGGCAAGGCGTGGGCCAGGTAAATGGCCTGCTGATGCGCGACCTGCGCTCGCGTGGGAAGCTCTGCTTGTTCCCCAGCCGGGCGGAAGCTCGCGCAATCACCCAAGGCATAAATATGTTTGTCCTCCAGGGTCTGGAGCGTATCTCCTACCCGAACGCGTCCGTTGCGGGTGACCTGCAGGCCGATGTTCGACAGCACAGGCGATACGGTGACGCCGGCGGTCCATACCGTCACGTCCGCGGCAATAGGGGCCGCGCCTGCAATATGCAGGCAGTCCGGGCGGACCTCGGTGACGCGCGTGTTCAGCAGGATCTGGATACCCTGGGCCTGCAACTCGGCTGCGGTCGTGTCGGCGAGGCGACGATCCATGCCCGGCAGGATGTTGCCGGAAGCCTCGACGAGCAGGACTTCGGTGCCGCGGTCCGGATCGAGCGAATGGATGCCGTACTGGCTCAGCACGCGCGACATCTGCCGCACTTGGGCGGCCAGCTGCACCCCGGTCGCGCCCGCACCGATGATGGCGACGCTGGCCCGCGCCGGACGGTCGGTCGCTTTAGCCTGCGACGATACGCGGCGCAGCGCATCCACGATCTGGGTCCGCGCATACTCTGCGCCCGGTACGCTGTCCAGCGCCAGGGCGTGCTCACTCGCCCCCGGGACGCCAAAGTATTGCGTGGTACCGCCGATGGCCAGCACCAATGTGTCATAGGTCAGCGTCGTCGTGTGCGTGACACCATCGCATCCGGACGTTGTGATCGCTAGCGTGCGGTTGTCGCGATCCAGCGAGGTGAACTCGCCTTGTACGAAGCGGAAACCGTAGCGGCGCGCCTGGAGCGCGAAGGATGTGTGGTGGATATACGGCTCAAGCTTTCCCGCGGCGACTTCGTGCAGCAGGGGCTTCCACAGGTGTGTCCGGTAGCGGTCCACCAGAACAATGTTCGCCAGTCCGCGATTGCCCAATTGCCTTCCCAGCCGGGCCGCCAGTTGAAGGCCGGCGGTTCCGCCGCCGGCAATGACGATCGTCTTCATTCCGTCCCTCTCTATGCGTTTGGTGGTGCCACGCCGGCTCATGCCGGGGCGGCCAACGTCCTTAGGCGCGTGTAGCGCCACGTCTGGGCCAGTGCGCCTTGCGTGAATCGCATCTCGATGTCGTCGAACGATGGCCACGACGCGGTGGGCGCGTCGGAAAGGATGGTTGCGCCCTCGTCCTGCTGCCATGCCTGCGCCATGTCGTCGTGCAGCCACATCGATGGCATGCCAAGCGTGGCGGCAGCACTGGCTTCACCGGCATTCGCACCGACGAACAGCGCGCGATCGGCAGGAACGTCAACGGCATGGAGGACGAGCCGCAGCAGGTCTGCATGGCCGCGGCCGTGGCCAAGCGAATCCGCCGTGGCAGTCACGGCAAAGCGATCGGTACAGGCGGGCTGGTCATAACGGTCAAGTAGGGCGCTCAGCATGCGTGATGACATCATGGTTACGATGGCAAGCCTGGCCCCGGCTTGCTCGGTCTCGCGCATCAGCTGTTCGGTTTGCCGGCGCACGGATAGTTTTGCTCCCGTGCTTGCCTGAACGAACGCCTCCTGATACGCCGCGCAGAAGTCTTCGCTAATTGCGCTGGCAGGCGCCGCTTCCGACCGGGCATGGGTGGCCGCTGCCAAGCCGGCCGCATGTTGCGCCTTGGCCTGGAACAGTACATGGTCGGCGGAAACAATCAGCAATTCGATCGACATGGTGAACTCCGTTGGTTTCGCAGAAGGCGAAGGGCTGGCTAGATAAGGGTTGTCGGTTGCACTGTACGCGGGAAAAATCATATTGAATAATTAAGAAACATATCCGACCGATAGGTTTTCTTCTATGAATAAGACCACCACCTTCCGGCAGCTCAATGCGATCGACGCGGTCGCGCGCCTCGGCGGCGTATCCCGGGCAGCCGAAGAATTGCACCTGACCCAGCCCACGGTTTCGCTGCAATTGCGGCTGCTCGAAGAAGCCACGGGCACACCGCTGGTGCAGCGTTCCGGCCGCGGCTTGCTGATGACGCCCGCCGGAGAGGTGATGGCAGGCTACGCCAGCCAGATACTCAAGCTATGGCGCGACGCGGTGGAGGAAGTGGCTGCCTTGCGCGGCGGCATCGCGGGGACCCTTCGCGTCGGCGCAATCACCACCGCTGAGTATTTGCTTCCCCAGATGCTGGTGGCGTTCACCCAATGCAATCCGGATGTGAAGATCGTGCTACGGGTCGGCAACCGGGAAGAGATCGTCCGCATGCTGGGAATGCACGAGATTGATCTTGCAATCATCGGCCGCCCGCCTTCCGAGCTCAGGACGAATGCGGTCGCCTTTGCCAAGCATCCGATGGCCTTCATTGCCGCACCCGACCACCCATTGATGTCACGGCGGCACAACACGCTGCGGGATCTGCTGACGGAAAACCTGCTGGTCCGCGAGCGCGGCTCAGGCACGCGCGATACCGTCGAGCGACTGTTCCGCGAGGCGGGGCTGCGCTTGCCGCATGGATCCGAGCTGTCCAGCAATGCGGCGATCAAGCGCATGGTCTCGGCGGGGCTGGGCATCGCGTTCCTGTCGTTGCACGCCTGCACGCTGGAGTTCGAAGCGGGGCTGATCGATGTGCTGCCGCTGGCAGGCAATCCGCTGGAGCGCGACTGGTATGTGGCGCACCTGCCGGCTGTCCGATTGCCGCCGGTCGCGTCCGCATTCCGCGCGTTTCTGGTTGAGAACGGGCCTGAGGAGATCCATCGGCAACTTGAATCGTTCGATGGCATTCTCAAGCGGCTGCACCAGTCCGAACGTCGGCGTGCGAAGCTTAGGGGGAGCGTTCAGAAATAGGCCGGCACGATCCCGGCCAGCCTCAGCCACCGGGCACCAATCCGCTCAGATGAAGGGCGAGAAGCTGTGGCAACGCACCATCAGCGAGTCCATTTGCGAGATCGCTTTCACGATCGGATCGCGCCATGGCATCAAAACCCGCACCGTGCGTCAGAAACTCTGGGTGCAACGGGTTGACCTGCCAGCAGGTAAGGGCAAGACGGTCGCGGCGACGAGCATCATCGCCCGTGAATTTGATGCACCTGCCGGCGTCAAGCCAATCGAGTGGCGCGGCCTGACAAGTCGCAGCGAAGCCAGCCTGGATGATGCGATTGAGCTTATTGACTGGTACCGCACGAGCCGTCGACGATGGGGACAATTGCGTATAGCCGCATGAGCTAGAGGGCTAGAGGGCGTTCCGCAGAGTCTGCTGAGGGGGGCTCGAATAATTGTGTCTTTGTATCGAGTGGCTCGAACTTTCAACGTCATATGCTGGTTTCACCGTGCTGTAATGAAGTCGTGGTGCTGCGACGGATCACCGCTCTTATCAACGAACTTTCAGGACTGCCCAAATGAGCTTCATGCGCCCTAAATACATCACCTTCGACTGCTACGGCACGCTGACCAACTTCCAGATGGGTCCGCTGACCCGCGAGCTGTTCGCCGATCGCGTTGCCCCTGAGCAGATGGACCAGTTCGTCAAGGATTTCACTGCTTATCGCCTGGATCAGGTGACGGGTGACTGGCGTCCTTATGACGAGATCCTCGATACCGCCATCTCCCGCGTGTGCAAGCGCTGGGGCGTGGAATACCGCGGCGAAGGACAGCTTTACTACAACGCCGTGCCGACCTGGGGCCCGCATCCCGACGTGACGGCCGGCCTGGCGAAGATCGCCGACAAGATCCCGCTGGTGATCTTCTCTAACGCGATGGACGCACAGATCATGTCCAACGTCGACAAGCTGGGCGTGCCTTTCCACAAGGTATTCACTGCCCAACAGGCCCAGGCCTACAAGCCGCGCCTGCAGGCCTTCGAATACATGCTCGACCACCTCGGTTGCGGTCCGGAAGACGTGCTGCACGTTTCTTCGAGCTTCCGCTACGACCTGATGCCGGCTGAAGACATGAAGATCAAGAACAAGGCCTTCGTCGCCCGTGGTCATGAACAGCCGGGTAACGCTTGCTACAACTACCGCCAGATCGCCGATATCGGCGGGCTGGCCGGTCTGGTCGGCCTCTGACCAGCAATCGTCGCACCGCCTCGGCAAGAGGCGGTGCGACGTTGTGCCGTATCCCCGGCATGCGGTAACTCTGCCTTATCGAATTTTCCCGAACATAGGTCCACAAGGTGATCGCATGAGCGATAACGAAACTAAGAATGGTCGGCCGCTGCGCAGCGCGCGCTGGTTTCGCAAGGATGATCTGCCTGGCTTCGTGCATCGCTCGACCTTGTCGACCGCCGGCTGGAGCCGCGAAGACCTGATGGAGCGCCCCGTCGTGGGCATTCTCAATACCTGGTCCGATATCAACCCGTGCAATCTCAATCTACGCACCCTTGCCGAAGAAGTAAGAGTCGGGATTCTCGAGGCAGGCGGTATCCCGTTCGAGGTGCCGTTGATGTCGATCAGCGAGAACATCATCAAGCCGACCTCCTTCCCGTTTCGCAACCTCCTGGCGATGGAAGCCGAGGAGACCATTCGCGGCTATCCCTTCGATGCGGTGGTGCTGCTCGGCGGATGTGACAAGACGCAGCCGGCACTCCTGATGGGGGCTGCCAGCGCTGGCGTTCCGTTCATATTCCTTGCCAGCGGGCCGGCCACGCCCCGCTCGGCGACTGGCGGAAATCTGGCGAACGCTACCGGTGTCTGGCGTCTGGTCGACCAACTGCGTGCAGGAGAACTCTCGGAAGGCGATTTTGCCGCGTTCGAGCGAAGTGTGATGGGGACGGCCGGCCACTGTGCAGAAATGGGTACCGCTTCTTCGATGGCGGTCATCTGCGAGGCCCTGGGTGTGTCGCTGCCCGGTAGCAGCCTGGTGCCGGCGGTCGACCGGCGTCGTCATCAGCTCGCCCGCGAGGTGGGGCGTCGTAGCGTGCGCATGGCCGCCGATGGCAGCCCCCGCCCGAGCGAGGTTCTCGATGCGAGAGCCTTTGCCAATGCCATTACCCTGCTGTGCGCGGTGGGTGGGTCGACCAACGTCATCATCCACCTGCTAGCGCTCGCCGGCCGCGTCGGCGTACCGCTGACTCTGGAGCGCTTCGACGAGATCGCCAGGCGCGTGCCTCTGATCGCCAACGTCCAGCCCGCCGGTGAACACCTGACTGAGCGACTGATGGCCGCGGGCGGCGTACCGGCCCTGCTCAAGACCCTCGGGCCCTTGCTGCATCTCGATGCGCGCACCGTCGACGGCCGCACGGTCGGCGAGATTCTCGAGACGGCGGAAGTCTTCGATAGCGATGTGATCCGCCCGCTGGACAAACCGGTCAAGCCTGGCGAGACGATGGTCGTGGTCAAAGGCAACCTGGCGCCGGACGGTGCGGTGATGAAGACCTGTGCGGCGAATCCCAAGCTGTTCCGCCATCGCGGCCCGGCGGTGGTGTTCGAAGACGTACAGACGATCGCCGACCAGATCGATAACCCTGAACTCGGCATCGACGAGAACAGCGTGCTCATTCTGCGCAATGCCGGGCCCGTGGGCGCGGCGATGCCGGAGTGGGGCATGCTGCCTCTGCCGCGCCATCTGATGGAGCGCGGCGTGCGCGACATGCTACGGATCTCGGATGCACGAATGAGCGGTACCGCCTATGGTGCCGCTGTGCTGCATGTTTCTCCCGAGGCTGCGATCGGTGGTCCGCTGGCTCTAGTGCGTGACGGCGACATCATCGAGCTCGACGTCGCCGCGCGGCGACTGGAACTCTGCGTCGAACCGGATGAACTCGAACGTCGGCGCCAAGCCTGGCAGGCGCCGCCGTCCCAGCACGTGCGTGGCTACCGCAATCTATATAACCAACACATCGAGCAGGCTCATCTGGGCTGCGACTTCGATTTTCTCCGTGGCGCCAACAAGGACACCCTTCCCGAGGGGCTGTTCGATGGCTGGGTAGGAGGCTGGTAGGACCTTTGGTATGAGTATTCTTTATCGATCAGATGCCCCTCGCGCTGCAGCTTGGGCGCGCTACTTCGCCGAGCACGCACCCGACCTCGACTTTCGTGTCTGGCCCGATGCCGGCGACCTCGCCGAGGTCGAATACCTGATCGCCTGGCAGGCACCGGCGGAGTTCATCGCCAAGCTGCCTCGGCTGAAGGTGTTCTTCTCCTCCGGAGCCGGTGTCGATCATGTCGATTTTTCCGCGTTGTCCGAGCACGTTCCCATTGTCAGGATGGTCGAGCCAGGGATCACCAACGGCATGGTGGAATATGTCAGCCTGGCCGTTCTGGCTCTGCATCGCGACTTCTTCGACTACGTGGCGGCGAAGGCGGCGCGCGTCTGGGATCCGTTGGAGGTACCGCCTGCCTCGGCCCTCACGATCGGCGTGATGGGCATGGGCGCGTTGGGGTGTGCCGTGCTGGAGCGCCTGGCGAGCTACGGCTTCAACCTGCGCGGATGGAACCGCTCCCCGCGTGAGATCGAGGGCGTGGAGAGTTTCGCCGGCCCGGATCAGTTGCAACCCTTTCTCGCAGGGTGCGACGTGCTGATCTGCCTGTTGCCGCTCGCGCCGGCCACCAGGGGCATCCTGAACCGCGAACTGTTTTCGCTGCTGCCTGCCGGTGCGGCGCTGATCAATGTCGGGCGCGGTCCGCATCTGGTCGATGCGAATCTGCTCGAGGCGTTGGATTCGGGACGGCTATCGCGCGCGATTCTCGACGTGACCGAGCCTGAGCCTCTGCCTGCGGAGCATCCATTCTGGGCCCATCCGCGGGTATTCCTGACGCCCCATGTGGCGAGCATGACCCAGCCCGAATCGGCTGCGCCGATCCTGCTGGAGAACGTTCGTCGACATCAGCGGGGTGAGCCGCTCGCGGACGTTATCGACCGCTGTCGCGGCTATTGAGGTTAGCGGCCCTTGCATGGGTCCAACATAGCGGCCAAGGCTGCCCCTGCTGGTGGGAAAGCCCCCATTGCTGCCGCTGCGGCGATAGCCGTTGGCGAGCAGGGCGACGTGACGAATGTCGGCACCGGCTATGTCTGCTGGACTGGGGCTGGTGCGAGAGGGCGCTCGGTCAGTGCTTGCTGGCAATGCACCCGGGCGAGGAGGCTTCTGTGACGCCGGTGACAGCAGGATCTGGATACCGGCCCGCCAGTTGAAGGCCGGCGGTTCCGCCGCCGGCAATGACGATCGTCTTCATTCCATCCGTCTCTATGCGTTGGTGGGAGCTCGACGGCTGGGCCAGTGCGCCTTGCCCCCAGCTCTTGCGCGCATTTCAGTCAATTCATGGCGGTAACTCCTCACTCTACGTGGCAACAATCCCTCCTGTTTTGATGCGAGCAATGCATCAATTCATCGAAACATTGCAATTCCCCTCTGCGAGTTGTCTCTGCAAACTGGCGTCAATTCGCCTTTCCCGTTCGCGGGGGCAGGGGAAGGTGACGACAAATAGACCGAAATGGGGAGATAGGATGGGCATCGAGCAAGAACGGAAAAGTCGGTCAAATGGGAAGTTGGCGGCCGGGGCGGTCCTTGGGATTGCAATCACCACTACTGTGCAAGCACAGACTTCGTCCGGAGTAAGCCTGTACGGCATCATCGATACCACTCTTCGCTACTCAAGCAATAACGCGGGCGACAATAAGTTGGCTGCATTGACCGACGGCTATTTCAACGGTTCGCGTTGGGGCATGCGGGGCAACGAGGCGCTCGGAGGCGGATTGTCCGCCATCTTCAATTTGGAGAGTGGCTTTGATCCCTCGACTGGCGTATCGCAGCAAGGCACCGCAACGGCAAACTATGGACAGCAGAGCACCGGCGGTCAGGGGCGTTTGTTTGGAAGGCAGGCATGGGTCGGATTGAACCACGAGCGCTTCGGTAGGCTGACGTTCGGCCGGCAATTCACCACGGGCTACGATGCGACCTCCCGCTTTCAGCCTAACGGTCACCCCAATCTGGACGCAGTCACCATCTTTAACGGCTATACGGGACCGCGCCAAGACAATATGGCGAAATACTTCGGACAATGGGGAGGGCTATCTGCGGGAGCGTATTACACCTTTGGCGAGGTGTCGGGTCATATGAAGCCGAGCTCTAGTTACGGCGCAACTCTTGGCTATAAGCAGGGACCGGTGGACGTCGGTGGTTTCTGGCAGCAGGCCAATGCCCTAACCACGCCCGAGTCGAGAAAAGTCTGGGGCGTGGGTGGCAACTATCAATGGGGGAGTCAAGCTAACTTTCGGCTATCTCAACAATCGATTCGATGTGAGCCCGACGCGAAACGATGTATTCAGTGGCGGCTTCGCTGTGGCGGCTACCTCTGCTCTCACGCTATCCGTTGCGTCGCACTACGACCGCCAGCGCAATGCCTCCGGCAGCCGCATCATGGTGACCGGCGTCGCGGACTACAACCTTTCAAAGCGCACCGACATTTACGCCGAAATTGATTTCAATCGCATCAACGGTGCCTATGCGCTGCCCACCTTCATGGGAGTGAAAGGCAGCAAAGTCGGCGGTGGCATCGGCTTGCGACATCGCTTCTAGAGCGCTCCATTGTTCTGCCAGGCGGCTAACTGGTGCGCCGGCGATTCAATGTGCCCAACTATTCTTCGAATTGATCTAACTCCGCTGGTCCCGCGCGTGAACGGGCATTCGGGCTAGCACAAATGCAAGGAGCCAGCAGTGGACGAACAGGCAGTTGACCCCAGGACGTGGATCGGACGCAGCGAGCAGTGGGAGGACACAGTCACTGCCGCGCCGATCGCAGCGCTGCGTGCGACGCTGGATTACCCCGCAGCAGCGCAGACAGCAGGCACTCCATTGCCGCCACTGTGGCATTGGCTGTATTTCTTACCCATGCATCGTCAAAGCGAAATTGGGCACGATGGCCATGCCAAGCGCGGCGGATTTCTACCCCCTGTGCCATTGCCACGCCGCATGTGGGCAGGCGGCCAATTCGAGTTTCGCCATCCACTTCGGGTGGGCGACAAGATCCAGCGCACCTCCATCATCGACGATGTTACAAGCAAGGAGGGGCGGACCGGGAAGTTAGTATTTGTAAAAGTGCGTCACGAGATCCGCGTGATCGGTACTGCGGAACCGGCGTTAGTGGAGTTTCACGACATCGTTTACCGAGAGGCACAGCAGTCTGGCGAGGCACCTGTCATGCCCCAGGCGGCGCCCGCGGAAGCGGCTTGGCAGCGCCAAATTGTTCCGGACGACGTCTTGCTGTTCCGCTATTCGGCCCTGACTTTCAATGGGCATCGCATCCACTATGACCGCCGCTACGTGACAGAGGTCGAAGGCTACCCCGGCTTGATTGTCCACGGCCCGCTGATTGCTACGTTGCTACTGGATCTGCTGCAGCGTGAATTGCCCCAGGCCGAGGTCGCCAGCTTTCGATTCCGTGCGGTGCGCCCGACCTTCGACCTGCATCCCTTCCGGGTCAGCGGTCAACCGCAGTCTGACGGCAAAACAGTTCGCTTGTGGGCATCGGACCACGAGGGCTGGCTGACCATGGACGCCACGGCAGTCCTTCGCTGATTTCGCTTTACGGAAGATCCTGATGCAACCCCTCAAAGACATCACGGTTGTCACATTTGAACACGCGATTGCGGCGCCTTTTGCCACGCGGCAGCTTGCCGATCTGGGTGCACGAGTTATTAAGATCGAGCGGCCTGGGGTCGGCGATTTCGCCCGTGGTTATGATGAGCGGGTCCGTGGCCTGGCCTCGCATTTCGTCTGGACAAACCGCTCGAAGGAAAGCCTGACGCTCGATGTCAAGCACCCGGCCGCGGCTGGCGTATTACAGCGTTTGATTGAGGAAAAGGCGGACGTGGTGGTTCAGAACCTCGCACCAGGCGCCGCAGCACGGCTTGGTCTCGGCTACGAAACGCTTTCCGCCGTCAAGCCCCAAATCATTGTGTGTGATATTTCGGGCTATGGCGACAACCCGGAGAATCCCGGACCATACCGCGACAAGAAGGCCTATGACCTTCTCGTTCAGAGCGAAGCCGGATTTCTGTCCGTGACGGGGACGCCTGACGTGCCTTGCAAGGCTGGGCCTTCCATTGCCGATATTGCCGCCGGCATGTATGCCTACACAAACATTCTGGCCGCTCTGTTACAACGCAATCAGACGGGCCGAGGGCAACGTATTGACATCTCCATGCTAGAGGCGCTGGCGGAATGGAATAGTTACCCTCTCTACTACGCGTTTGACGGGGCACAGCCGCCGCAGCGCACGGGCGCAAGCCACGCCACTATCTACCCCTATGGACCGTTTCCGGCTGGCGATGGGGCGACAGTAATGTTGGGGTTGCAGAACGAGCGGGAATGGGCAAGCTTCTGCAACACGGTGCTCCAGCGGCCCGAACTGATCGAAGATCCTCGCTTTAGCTCAAACTCCAGACGCGTGGCCGAGCGCACTGCTCTGAGGCAGATCATCGTAGATGCCTTTTTGCCTCTAAGCGGTGCTCAAGTGGTGCAGCGACTGGAGTTAGCCCAGATCGCTAATGCCAGCGTCAATGACATGCAGGGGGTGTGGGAGCATGCTCAACTCAAGGCGCGCGGCCGCTGGACTGAAGTCGACTCGCCCAAGGGCATGCTGCCCGCTCTCTTGCCCCCGGGGACCTGGAACGAAGGGCCGCGTATGGATCCGATACCGGCACTTGGTCAGCACACCGACACAATTCTCGCGGAGCTTGGATATGCCTCCGACGAAATCGCCGTGATGCGCGCTGATAGCGTTGTGTAACGCCTGGCCTAGCGCACCATACATGTGACCTAACGGAGACGTAACCTATGGCTTCCACCATCATTGATTCCCGCATTTTTGGCGACATGTTTAGCGACGCGCGCATGCGCGAAGTGTGGTCCGATGAAAACCGCACGGCTAAATACCTGGACATCGAGCGCGCGTTGGCAAAAGTGCAAGGTGAGCTTGGCATCATCCCGCAGGAAGCGGCCGACGAGATCGTCAAGAATTGCGAACTTTCCAAAATTGACTGGGTTAAGCTCAAGGCAAAGACCGAACAGATCGGATATCCGATTATCGCGGTGGTCAACCAGATCAACGCGAACTGCCGAGATGGGCTTGGCGAATTCTGCCATTGGGGCGCCACCACCCAGGACATTACCGACACAGCGGCGGTGTTGCAGATGCGCGAGGGCCTGGCACTGATCGAGTCGGACCTCGAGGACATCGCTGACGCGCTTGCAACGCTGGCGAAGCAGTACCGCGACACGCCTGTGATCGGTCGGTCCAACCTGCAGCAAGCCACCCCTATTACGTTCGGCTACAAGATGGCCAGCATCCTTGCCGGCATCGAGCGCCACCGCGAGCGGCTGCAGCAGTTGAAGCCGCGAGTGCTGATGGGTGAGTTCGGCGGCGCATCCGGTACGCTTTCCTCGTTGCAGACGGGAGCCATGGAAACCCAGGCTGCGTTGATGAAGGAACTTGGGCTGGCGCAGCCACTGATCTCCTGGCACACGGTGCGCGATACGATTGCCGAAGTGGGCGCGTTTCTCGGACTCGTCGGCGGCTCGCTCGGCAAGATCGCCATGGACGTGAAGCTCATGATGCAGACCGAAGTTGCCGAGGTGTTCGAACCCTTTGCGCCGGGGCGCGGCTCTTCATCAACCATGCCGCAGAAGCGCAACCCGATTTCGTGCCTGTACATCCACGCCAACATCTCGGTTGCACGGCAGCACGCGGCGGCCCTGATGGATGCGATGGTGGCTGACCACGAGCGTTCAACAGGCCCGTGGGAGATCGAATGGGTATCCCTACCGGAGATCTTTTGCCTGATTTCCGGTGCCCTGAAGCAGGCGAAGTTCGTGTTGCAGGGCTTGGAAGTGGACGCGGCTCGCATGCGCGCGAATATCGACATGACAAACGGGCTGGTTATGTCTGAGGCGGTGATGATGGGCCTGGGACCATATATTGGGCGCGAATACGCGCACGATCTGGTCTATGACCTTTGCCGCGAGGCCATTGCCAACAACCGACCGTTGATCGACATCCTCGCGGCACATCCGGAAGTAAGCAGCCACGTGTCACGCGCACAACTCGAGGCCATGTGCGATCCACGCAACAATGTTGGCCAAGCCGGCGTAATGGTCGACAGGGTACTGGCTAGCCGGCGCTAACACGCACTGCCAAGACGAGCATGCCGGCCTGCCGGCATGCCGCTGGCCAAAATACTATTTGCCACGCCGTTTGCCGGCGGGCGCGCCACGTCTTGGTCGTGTTTCGCAAAGGAAGTCGTAGAGCTGCTGCGCGGCAGGTGTTAAGGATCGGCTCTTGCGGCGTATTAACCCAATTTTGCGCGTCACGACCGGGTCGGTTAGTGGAACACTAACTAGAAGCGGATGGTCTGGACCTGGCATGGCGATCGATGGCACCGCTGCGATGCCAAGGCCGGCTTCGACCAGGCCCAAGGTCGTGGTGACGTGCTGTGTCTCATAGATACTCTGCGGCAATCCTGACACGTTGGATAGCGCCTGATCGAGGAGCAGCCGGTTGCCGGAAGCTTTGCTGACCGAAATGTAGTCGTAGCCGGCGAGGTCTGCCCAGGTCACTTGCCGTCGCTGCGCCAGTGGATGATCGCGACGACAGGCCGCAACGAAGCGTTCTTCCAGCAAGGGCCTGAATTCAATGTCCGGCTCTTGGCCTCCCACGAAATCGATGCCGAAATCTGCTTCACTGCGCGACACCGCTGACAGCACCTCGTTCGCGCTGGCATCCAGAATCTTTACCCGAATCTTCGGATACTGCGCATGGTAGCGCGAGATGACTTGCGGCAAGAAGTAATAGACCGTCGACGGTACGCAAGCAATAGTCACTTCCCCCATCCGCGTCGTCGTCACTCCGCGTATGCCGAGCAGTGCCTGATCCAGTTCGTCAAGTATCTCCTTTACCTTACGGTCGAAATCCCGGCCGACGGTCGTCAGGCTCACCCGGCGGGTAGTGCGGTCGAGCAAGCGCACTCCCAATGCCTCTTCAAGCTTGTCTATGCGGCGGCTAAAGGCCGGCTGCGAGACGTTCAGGGAGTTAGCCGCCTTGCGGAAGCTATTCAGTTCGGCAACGGCGCGAAATGCCTGCAAATCATTGAGGTTGAAGTTGATGGTCATTGCACTTTCCCGAGCGTCATCACTGATGCCCATTGTGCATCAATTGATCCTAAAAATTCAATTCTCTAAATGACGGGGAACTACGAACATACCGAGGCGGCTCCACTAGGCCGACCATTAAAACCACATCATATGGAGCAGACAGATGCAATCATCCAAGCGATTTTTGCTGTGCAGCATTGCGATCGCGGCAGCACTTGGGAGCGCCAGCTCCTTCGGGGCGTTCCCTGAAAAGAGAATTTCGCTGGTAGTGCCCACTGCAGCGGGAGGCGCTAATGACGCCATGGCGCGGGTAGTTGGCCAAGCAATGTCGACGATCCTCAAGCAGACAATCGTGGTCGACAACAAAGCGGGGGCGAACGGCGCGATTGCCAGTGAGTTTGTCATGCGTGCCCCACCGGACGGCTACACGTTGCTACTCGGCTACGTGGCGACACATGCCATGAATCCTGCTCTGCAGAAGCTTCGGTACGATCCCGTTAAGGATTTTGTACCGGTCGGCATGGTTGGTTCTTCGGCAACAGTGATGGTCGTCAATCCGAACCTGAAGGCCAACGATGCCAAGGGAGTCGTGACGCTACTCAAAGCAACGCCAGGAAAGATCAGTTACGCCTCGGCGGGCAATGGAACGGCTCCGCATTTTGCCGCGGAAATGTTCAAACTCTCGACCGGCACCGAGATGCTTCATGTGCCGTATAAGGGATCAGCTCCGGCGATTAATGACACAGTTGCCGGGCAGACGCAAGTGATGTTTCCGAGTCTTTTCACCGCATTGCCCCAGTTGAAGAACGGCAAGCTGAAGGCGGTCGGGATTGCAGGCAGCAAGCGCTCTTCGCTGATGCCAGAGTTGCCCACGCTGAAGGAACAAGGGATCAATGACGTCGATGTCTCCCAGTGGTACGCCATCTTCGCACCCGCGAACACGCCAGCACCCGTCGTAGAGGCACTGAACAAGGCATTAAACCAGGCGTTAAAGGACAAGACTGTTGTCCAGCGTTTGGAGGGACAGGGCGCAGAGGTTACGGCCATGTCCACGGCCCAGATGCGAACATTTATTCAGGAGGAACAGGTCAAGTGGAAGAAAGTAGTGCAGGCGGCAAAACTGAAGGCGGACTGAGATGAGCAAGACGATTCCTTGCGTGCTGATGCGAGCCGGCACCTCGCGCGGACCGTTCTTTCTGCGAGAGTGGCTGCCGGAAAGCGTAGAGGCTCGTGACCAGGCGTTGATCGGTGCCATCGGTGCCTCCGACCCGCTTCAACTGGACGGGGTGGGCGGCGGTAGCACGCTGAACAGCAAGGTGGCGATTGTTTCGCGATCCACGCAACCCGGCTGTGACCTTGACTACCTGTTCGTACAGGTAGGAGTGGGCAACTCCTCGGTGGACACCCGGCCGAACTGCGGCAATATGCTTTCCGGAGTCGCCCCCTTTGCGATCGAGCAAGGACTGGTTGCCGCCCAACTCGGCTCAACCCGCGTGCGCGTTCACAACGTCAATACGGGGTCACGTATCGATGTGACGGTCCGCACGCCTGACGGTCGGGTCACCTATGACGGCGACACTCGAATCGATGGCGTTGCGGGGACTGGTTCACCCATCCTGCTCGATTTCGTCGATGCGTGGGGCGCAGTGACCGGAAAGGTCTTTCCGACGGGCAGCCGCGTTGATCTGATTGACGGCGTCGAAGTGACTTGTATCGATGCGGCGATGCCATTGATGCTCGTCCGGGCACGCGACCTCGGTGTCAGTGGACGCGAGGCGCCGGCCACGCTCGACAATGACCCGACACTGCTTGCGCGTCTGGAAGCGCTGCGCTTGCAGGCTGGGGAATTGATGGGCCTGGGCGATGTCTCGGACAGCGTTATTCCAAAGCCAGTCCTGGTCAGTCCTGGCGATTCACCGGACAGTATTACGTCGCGCTACTTTACGCCTCGCAAATGTCATGCGTCGCATGCCGTCACCGGCGCCATCGGCGTTGCCAGCGCATTCGCGCTACCGGGGACGGTTGCTAGCCAATTGACCCGATTGCCCGGCCGCCACGCACTTGTCGTCTTGCACCCAGCGGGACGGATCGAAGTGGAGGTGGAATTGGAGGGGGAGGGCGCTGCGGCTACTGTAACAAGAGCGGCCCTCGTTCGAACGGCACGCAAGATCATAGAAGGCCAGCTCCATCTGCCCGATTATGTCTTCTCGCGGCCGGAAGGCAGCCGAGTAAAGCAGGCTTCGTCTCGGCATTCACTGCGGATCATCGTACCTACCCGTGCCGGGGGTGGCAACGATCTTGTGGCGCACCTTATTGGCCCCAGGCTTGGACGACTGCTGGGACATGATGTCATCATCGATAACCGTCCCGGTGCCAACGGCGGCATTGCCTGCGAGTTCGTGGCGCGGGCAGAACCCGATGGTCAGACGCTCTTGCTCGGCTATATTGGAACTCATTCGATGAATCCGGCCCTGCAACCCGTCGGGTACGATCCGGTTTCCTCTTTTTCTCCGGTCGGGCTTATAGGATCGTCCCCAATATTGTTGGTGGCGAATCCAATGCAAACGCCGCTTGATCTGGGTACGCTGGTCGCCCACATGAAGCGCGAGCCTGGAAGGTTTCGCTACGCGTCCGCAGGGGACGGTACACCGCCGCACTTTGCCGCAGAGCTTTTCCAACTGGCCACTGGTACTTCGATGCGCAGTACTACCTTCGAAGGCGCTGCGCCAGCCATCGCGTCGACCATTGACGGACGGACACAGGTTATGTTTGCCAGCCTGCTGACAGCATATCGGCCAGTGGGTGCCGGTCAGTTGCGAGCCCTGGCAGTCGCCGGACCAAAACGCCTGCCAGTGCTGCCAGAAGTACCGACGCTTGCGGAGTTGGGCGTTAGGGGCATGGAATTGACTCAGTGGTATGGTCTGTTTGCCCCCGCGGGAACCGCTGCCGCGATGGTGGAACAGCTCAATGGCGCCTTGGCCGAAGTCCTACGGGATCCAGAGGTCAAAGCGGGCTTCGAGAGTTACGGCGCAGCCCCCGAGCCGGGCGGTCCTGAACTGCTCGCAAGACGGGTGGAGACTGAACTGGAGCGCTGGCAGCGCATTGTTAAGGTGTCAGGTCTTGCGCCGTCGTCGATCGACGGTGACCCAGTGCAACAGTTTCTGGAGCCTTGCTAAAACCAAACTGCCGCGCAAGGGTGGAGGTTGGCAGCCGATGTGGTGCTTGAAACCGGGCACGCTCGATTGTTGGGTTTCGCCTGCCTGCGAGAGCGGAGATATTGTGGGGAAACAGAGCCAGTTATGGACGGCAGCCAGTGGCTTGCACGGATGATGAGCTTCAATAACAGTTTGAAACGTTGAAATCGACCTCCTGAAAATGCAATTAATCGCCAAAATTGCTTGCCACCCTCTATGCGGCTAGCAGAAGGGGGCGCGCCCGCCAACGCACTCGTCGCCGCTGCGGTCCTACCGCTGCCGCGTGGAGCGCGAGGCTGCCTTCGATATCCAGCGCAGGCCGTGGGAGGGCTTTCGCCCGTTCCGCGTGATCGCACTGCACAAGGAAGCGGTCGTGCCGGTTGTCAGTCAGGCTTCGCCTCGCGATCTTTGCCCTCACCCTGCGCAATGTAGCCGCCTCCCAGCACCGTCGACAGCGTGACTGCCGCCTGGAGATGCCGGCTGCGGATCTCGACGGCCTGGCTTTGCTCCATCAGTACTGGCAGCATGGCCTCTCGCGCGGTGGCCTTGTCGAGCAGGCCCTGCCGATATTGGGCGGCGGCGCTGTCGGAGGCAAAGACCGCTGCCTTCAGCTTGCCTGCCTGCAATGTCTGCTGGTGGTCCAGGCTGTCCAGTTCAAGGCCGGCCTGTGCGACTTCACGCACGGCATTCAATACCGACTCGTTGTACTGGGCGATCAGCAGATTGCTCTGGGAGCGCGTCGCAGCGAGGTTGGCATTTAGCCGTCCGCTGTCGAAGATCGGCAGACTCAGTCCTGGGATCAGGTTGACCTGGCGGCTCGCTTTGCGCAGCAGATCGGACATGTGCAGCGAGTCCAGCCCGATGAACGCGCGAATATCGAAGCTCGGATAGAACGCTGCCCTCGCCGCGTCGATCTGATCCATCGACGACTGCACGTACCAGCGCATCGCCTGCAGGTCCGGCCGGCGGGCGAGCAGTTCATAGCCAAGCGAGGCCGGCACGCCAGCGGCGCCGTCCGGCAGCGGCCGTTGCGTGATCGCGGGCAAGCCGTCCGGCCCGGCGCCCGTCAACTGTCGCAGCATTTCATGCAGCGTGCGAATGCGCGTCTGCGCGGAGTCGATCTGCTGGTCGAGTTGGAGACGCTGGGCCTCGGCGCCTGCCACCTGTGTGCGAGCCACCAGGCCGCGCGTGGTGCGGGCCTGGCTGGCCTCCAGCTGTTCCTGCCGGATGTCCCGTGCCTTCACCAGCAGGTCGTGCAGGGCATAGGTGGTCTGGATCTCGTAGTAGACGCGGACCACCTGCGACGACAGCACCAGAGCCGCCTGCGCAGCCTCGGCCTGGCGGGCCCGCGCTACGCCCATCGCGGCATTGACGCGAGACCGGTCTTTGCCCCAGAGGTCGACCGAGTATGTGGCACCCAGGCCGATGGTGCCTTCGGTGTACCACGGACCCGTGGTGCCCAGCGCAGGGTTGGTGTGGGCGAAAGGCCCGAGGAAGCCGTTCTCCGACACGCTCTGGCGGTTGACCGATGCGGACAGTCCGACCAGCAGCCCGGTCGATGCATCGACCAGTTTCGCCTGCGCGCGGCTGGCGTCGACACGCGCCGTGGCCACCGCCATCGTGGGCGAATCCCGCAATGCGCGATCCACCAGCGCATCGAGCTGGTCGTCGTTGCAGGCCTTCCACCATTGCGCGGACGGCCAGTCGGCCTGCGGGAGCTCGGCGTCCTGCGCCATGCGGATCTGTTCGGCGGGGATCTGTGCCGCCGGGGCCGTGTCCTCGCGAATCAGCGCGCAGCCGGCGGTGGCCAGTAGCAGCGAGATGGCTGCCGCGGTCGCGGCAAGCCGTGTGGCGAAATGATGTTGCCTTGAGCGATGCGTTGTGCGGTTCATGGTCCCCTCGTCAGTCAATGGACCGGCGCCGGCGGGCAGCGGTCGAGTTGTGCGATGCGCTCGTCGAGCACGCGCGCGGCCTGCAGGATTTCATCCAGTGATCCAGTCGATGCCGCACCGGCGCCGATGATGTCGGCAGGCAGGGCAGGGATCACGTCGGTTGCATGCCACGCCGGTTCGTCGGGATGTTCGAATTGGCCAGCGATACGTTCCAGCCGCACTGCAACGTGCTCGAGCCAGGCCCGGAACGCATCGGCAGTCGCATGCGGCAGGACCGGCCCCGCGCTTTCCACCTGGGCATGGAGCCAGTTGACCGCGAAAAGGATCTCCTGCGTTTGCGCCAGGGCCGTAGTGACTTCGGGCGTAACAGCGTCGTGCGCGTACTGCCAGCCCGGTTCCAGCGCCACGCGTGCCTGCATTTCCTTGTTCTGCGTCAGCAGCGACCAGCCGCGCAGGCGGGCCTTGTCGATGGCATCGCGCCGGGTCCGGCGGTCTGCGGCTTGCCCGGCGCGTGCCAGGTCGGCGACGCTGCGCAGCAGCCGCGCCAGCAGGCGCATGAGCGCATCGCCTTCGCGCTCAGGCCAGAGCACGGTCGAGATGGCGATCGACACCCCGACACCGATCAGGATGCCGATCATGCGGTCGCGGATCTCGGTCAGGTCCGTGGTCGGCCCGAAACGGCCAAGCTGCGACAGTGCAAAGGCAAAGACGAACTGGACACCGATGTAGTTAGTGCGCGGCGAGCCGGCGGCGATCCAGGCGCCAATGGCGATCACCGGCAGCGTCACTGCCAGCAGCCCCGTGATGGTATCGAGGTGCGGCATGATGAAGACGGCCGCCGCCAGGGCCACGACGCTGCCCAGCGCGCAGCCAACAACGCGCGTCAGTCCTTTGTGCGAGGTCGCGCCGAGGCTTGGCAGCGCAAGGATGAAGCAGGTCAGCATCGAGGTATGGATGCCGGGCCATTGGACCGCGGTATAGAACACATAGCAAAGCACGGCCCCCAGCACGGTCTTCAGCGCGAAGCGGCCATATGCCCCGTTGGTGAAGGCATCGCGGGCAATCCATCCCTCTTTGCTCTGTGGCGCGGCCGCCGGCAGCAATTCGGCTTCGCCGATTGCCTGCAGTGCATGTCCCATTTCGCGCAGCACGGTGTCGAGCGGGCCAGCAACCGGCCGGGTGCCGGCAAGGTCCGGGTCGCAAGTGAATGGCGTGTCATCGGCAAGCGACGTGCGCAACGCCCGGCAGTGCGACTGCAACGCGACGATCTGTTCGGCTTGCTCCGGCGAGAGTGCGGTCAACGGCAGCCTCGACAGGTGCGAGGCTGCGGTATGCAGGCGGTCGATGGCCGCGACGCGCGCAAGGTGATACGCACGGTCGCGCTGCCATGCCTGGTCGCCCTGGACCGCAAAGGCCAGGTGACGATGCAGCAGCAGCACGGCTCGCGCAACGGATTCCGTGCCGAGCGGCCGAGCGGCCGTATGGGTGCGGTGGGCCTCAAGTTGCGCGAGTACGTGATCGATCTGGCGGCGCATCTCCTCGGTCAGCAGGCGGGCAGGGCGGCTCGGCAGGAACAGGAAGTTGACCGTGATTGTCAGCAGGATCGGATACGTGATCGCGATCCATACCCACAGCAGCGCGCGGACCAGCGCCTCGGGACTCATGGACTGGTCGACGAAGCTCTGGAAATAAAAGACGAAGAGCGCGAGCAGGTAACCCATTGCGCCCAGCTTGCTGATGCGCATGAAATACATGCCGCAGAACGCGAGCGCGCAGGCGGCGAGAATTCGCAGCAGCGGATAGTTGACGGTGAATTTCAACAGCAGCAGGCCGGCGACCACCGCGATGGTCGTGCCGATCAGCATGACGATGCCGGACAGCCGGGTCAGCACGGTATTTTCCTGCGCGGTGAAGAACACCATGACCAGCGAGAGCGGCAGGAAAGGCACCTGCAAGGCCATCGATATCACGACGACGAGCGTGGTGCTCAGCAGGAAGCGCCATAACGCCTCCACGCGCCCGGGAAACGGCGCCAACTCGGCGCGAAGCCATGCGGGCATTACTGCCAGTACGGAGGCAAGGACCTCGCGCTGGTGATCGGCTGCTTGCATATTCATGGCATTGCTCGTGATGGGATAGCAGAGATCACGCGTCCGGCGTCAGGATCGCCACGGCCGAGGCGCCGATACGAAAGACGACCGGGTCGGGCTTTTCAACCAGGATGCGGACCGGGAAGCGCTGGGCCACGCGCACCCAGTTGATCGATCGGGGCACGTGCGGCAGGCCGCCGGCGTCGGCGCCACCATCGTCGGGGAACACTCCGTAGCCAACCGATTCCACCACGCCGCGAAAGCGCTTGTCCGCCTGGCCCAGGACGTAGACCTGCGTCTTCTCGCCGGGCCTGATATTTGCCAGGTCGGATTCGCGGAAATTCGCCACCACATACCAGCGCGTGGTGTTGGCCAGCGTGAATATGGGATGGCCCGCACCGGCGAATTGACCGGCCGAGGTCTTGAGGTTGACCACAATGCCGTCGAACGGTGCGCGCACGGTCGCGTATTCCAGATTGAGTTCGGCCAGCGCGATTTCCGCCCGCACCACGTCGCGCTTGGCGACCAGCGCGTCGACACCGCTGATGCCGGCGGTGGCGCGCTGCGCATCCAGCACGGCGGCATTCAATTGCGCCTGCGCGGAGCGGCGGGCAGTGCGTGCCTGGTCGACCTGTTCCGCGGCCACGTATTCGCTGCCCAGCAGCGGCTCCATGCGTGCCAGCGTGTCTTTGGCCTGCTCGGCGGCCGCACGTGCGCGCTCGACGCTGGCGCTGGCCGAGGCCGCACCGAGCTTCTGCGCGTTGACGGAGCGCTGGGTCAGCTCGATCTCGCGGTCGAGCGCGGTCAGCGTGGCCCGCGCCTTCTCCAGTTGCGCCTCGAACGGGCGCGGGTCGAGCCGGAACAGCACGTCGCCGCGTTTCACGGCCTGGTTGTCCTTGACGGCCAGTTCGACGATACGGCCGCTGACCTCCGGCGCCACGTTGATGGTGTCCGCATAGGCGTAGGCATCGTCGGTGCGCGGCGCGGTATCAAGCCGCCAGACGACCACGATCGTCAGCGCGATAGCCGCCAGGGTCAGCAATATCGCCAGGGCACGGCCATGGCGGACTCGGTTTGCAGTGTCTTCAGGCATGGCCTTGCTCCGTACGCTTGAATCAGTTCTGGAAGAAAATCAGCCACCCGGTCAGCGCAAGGACCACCGTCAGCGCGCCGTAGGCCAGGGGCAGGAAGGGGGTGCCGGAAGGCAGCACGCGCCCCGTCGCACGCAAGATCGCGTGGAGCACTGCCGTGCCGGCGATGGCGCCCACGATGCAGAACAGCCAGTCAGGGAAGTACGCGCCCAGCACGCCGATCGACGGCGCGGTGGCGCAACCGCCCAGCATCGCGCATACCAAAGACACCCCGACGAGGGTGAGCGTCGCGCTGCATTGCCGGGCGTGTGGAGCGTTGCGTGATTCCTTGGGGATCAGGTGGGTTTTCATCGGCGTTCACATCGTTGGATGCCATGTGCGATGGCTGACTATTGCCTAGGCAATATATTGATCAAAAAAATTATTCCTGGGCCAGCATGCGTTCGAGCATCGACTCGAGCAGGGCCAGCTCGCTTGCGCTGTAGCCGCCGAAATAGCGGTCGATGACGGTCGTCGACGCCGCCAGCAGCTCGGGAAATGTCGCTCTTCCTGGCTCGGTCAGCTCCAGCTTGTTGGCTCGGCGGCTGTCTGGGTGCGGCACGCGGCACACCAGTCGCTTTTGCTCGAGCCGGTCGATCATGCGGGTCATGGCTCCCGGCGTATAGGACAATTCCTTGCAGAGCTGCGCCGCGGTATCCGCGCGGTCGTACCACAGCGCGGCCAGAATCACATATTGGGCGGCGGTGACCCCGAACGGCTCCAGTTCCTTGTCCAATGCCACTACGAGCCGGCTCTCGCTTCGGTGGAGCAAGCGTCCGACGTGCGCGCGCTGCTCGTAGGAGGTGATGTCCTTCTTCATGGTGGGGGCGGTCATGATTGGCATTGGTCTGGATAGTACATTGCCTAGGCAATATGTGAGCGTGCAGTTCTGGCAATGGTGCATTTCGATATCCGTCATGGTTGCGCGCCGTCACTCTGTCCGGCGTGTCCCCCAGGGTTGCCTGACCCGTTGCGTTGCGCCGCATCGGCGTAGTGCCGATAATTGGGGCCGCGACAATGGTGATGAAGAACAATGCCCCGACTCCGTTACAAGGAAGTAGTGGACCGGTTCGCCGACGATATACGCGAAGGCAGGCTAAGTCCCGGGACCAGGCTGCCGACGCATCGCGACCTGGCGGCTGGAGAGGGTCTGGCTCTGGTGACGGCCACGCGGGTCTACGCGGAGCTTCACGCGATGGGACTGGTGAGCGGGGAAGCGGGCCGCGGCACCTTCGTCAAGGAGGTGCTTCCCGCCGGACAAGGCGTCGACCTGCCTGCCTGGAGCGCAGACACGGTGGATCTCAGCTTCAACAATCCGTCGATGCCCGGCCAGACCGATCTGCTGCGCGCCGCCTTGCGCAGGCTGGCCGGGGCAGGCGATCTGGAGGCGCTGCTTCGATACCATCCTCATGGCGGACGGGAACACGAACGGGCGATCATGGCCCGCCACCTTGGCAGCCGGGGCGTGCCAGCGACAGCAGCGACCACGGTATTGGTGAGCGGCGCGCAGCACGGGCTGACCGCCGCGGCCATGGCGCTGCTGGATCCCGGCGACGTGGTAGCCGTCGATGCACTGACTTATCCGGGATTCAAGCTCGCGGCTGACGCATGCCGGCTCGAACTCGTGCCGATTCCCGCCACGGCACGCGGGCCGGACCTCGATGCGCTCGCAGGCATATGCCGCCGCCGGCGGGTACGGGCCATTTATACGATGCCGACGCTTCATAACCCGCTCGGATGGGTGATGAGTATGCGACGCCGCGCTGAACTGGTCGCGATCGCACGCCAGCACGGGCTGACCCTGATCGAAGACGGCGCCTATGCATTTCTGGCAGAGGGCGCTCCGCCGCCTCTGGCTGCATTGGCGCCGGAAGCGACGGTTTATGTGTCTGGCCTGTCAAAAAGTGTTGCTACCGGACTTCGCGTCGGAATGGTATGCGCGCCGCGAGAATGGATTCCGAAGCTGGAACGCACCATCCGGGCCACGACGTGGACAACGCCCGCTGTCATGACAGGGATTGCCTGCGGCTGGCTCGAGGATGGCACCGTGGCAAGACTTGAGGCCGAGAAACGGAGGGACGCCAATCTGCGACAGCGCGTAGTTGGCGATGTGCTCGGACATCTGAAGCCCGTTCGTCACGCCTACTCTTACTTCGTCTGGCTGCCAATGCCCAAAAACGTTCGCGCGGATGCCGTCGCCAAGGCATTGCTGCGGGAGCGCATCTCCGTGTCTACCGCGCATCCTTTCGCGGCATCGAAGCCTGTGCCTCATGCCATCCGCCTGGCACTTGCCTCGGTGCCGCTCGAAGCGCTGAGGCAATCTCTGGAGATCGTCGACAAGGTCGTGGCGGACCAGGGAGACTGAACACAGTTATCCCGACGCTACGCATTGTCAATGAAGGTAACCCGACGCACCGTCCCACAGCAGCTTCAGCGCCGTCAGCACGAGCAAGCCATAGCAGGCACGGTACATCTGCCGCTGGTCCAGCTTGTCGTGCAGGCGCCACCCCAGCCAGACGCCTGAAGGAATGGCGAGAAGGGAGATCGCCATCAACGTCCATACCGCGCCGGCTGGACTGGCGAGCATCAGCCATGGTGCCGCCTTCATGATGTTGCCGACCGTGAAGAACATGCTGGTGGTCCCGGCATAGACCTGCTTGCTCAGGCCAAGCGGCAGCAGGTATATCGCCAGCGGTGGCCCGCCCGAGTGCGCGACCATGGTGGTGATGCCCGATGTCACGCCGGCGGCCACGGCCTTGGTCGATGAGCGCGGCCGCACCACGACTTCTCCGCCGCGCAAGAACCACAGGCCCACGAACAGCAACGTGACTGCCGCCATCATGATGGCGATAGCCCGGTGGTCCAGCACCCTGAACAGCATGTACCCGACCCCGATGCCGACCACCAGGCCGGGCACCAGCAAGAGCAGGTCGGGCCTGGACCATGTGGACGGCTTCCAGTAGCGCAGGCTGAACAGATCCATCGCGACGAACAGTGGCGCGAGCAGGCCGCCGGCAGTCACGGGATCCATTACGAGTGACAGCAGGGGAATGCCAACGATGGCAAAGCCGCCCCCGAAGGCCCCTTTCATGAAGCAGATCAGGAAGACGCCGGCAAAAGTGACGAGGATGGTAGTGGTGTTCAGTTCCATTTGGCCACCCCTTCGGTCGAGCGGCGGGCAGAGTGGCCGTGCCGGGGCGTATCGCCCGTGATTCCTGCGGCTTGTGTGGAATATGTATGCATTGCAGACCCAGTCATGTTTCCGAACGCTCTCGGCTGCCCTCGGGCAGCGACCTGCTGCGCTTGAGTGCATCGGTGGAGAGACAGGGCTATCGTAGTCCACCGGATCAATACAATATAAATATTGTCATGCATACAGCTTCCCCGGAAGCTGCCTGCGACACGCTAGTCATCAAGGCGAGCGGTGCTTTCCAGGGCGGGCTGGCTTAAGACTTTGCCGGGGACGATGAGATCTTGATGGTCGTCCAGCGCAGCACATTCTTGGTTGATTGCTTCGCACGCGAAATAAATATATACTTCGCATGCGAAGCACACGGATGCCTGCGGCGTCCATCCTCATCCCACCTGGAAATCGACCATGACCGCGGAAATTCATACCGACCTGAGCGACGGCATTCTGACCATTACGCTTGCCCGGCCTGACAAGAAGAATGCCCTGACCAACGAGATGTACGGCGTGCTGGCCGACACGATCGAGGCGGCGCAACTGGACCCCAGCATCCGCATTGTGCTGTTGCAGGGCGATGGAGACAGTTTCACGGCCGGCAATGATGTTGGGGAATTTGCTGCAATCGCGGCCGGGAAGGGGCCAGCGAAACGACACGTGCATCGCTTTCTGCACGCGCTGGCGAATGCGACGAAACCCGTAGTTGCCGCGGTCAACGGCAAGGCGGTCGGCGTCGGCACCACCATGTTGCTCCATTGTGACTACATCGTGCTCGCGGAGGATGCGCAACTCATCACGCCTTTCGTCAACCTCGCCCTCGTTCCCGAGGCGGCGTCGAGTTATCTGCTGCCCTTGCGCATCGGACATGCCCGGGCCTTCGAGATGTTCGCGCTGGGCGAGCCGCTCGATGCGAAGAACGCCGTTGCATGGGGCATTGCCAACAAAGTGTGCGCCAATGATCAGCTGCGGGCAGAAGCGCAGCGGATGGCCAGCCGGATTGCCGAAAAGCCGGCTGGCTCGCTGAACGCAATGAAGAAGCTGATGCGCGACGCGCAAAGGCTGGTCGCGCAGATGGCGAGCGAAAGCGCTCAGTTCGAGGAGCGGCTCGGCAGCGCTGAAGCAAGGGAAGCCTTCTCGGCCTTTGCCGAGAAGCGCAAGCCGGACTTCACCCGACTCGACCGGAAGTAAGCGGGAGAACGGCCCTGCGGTCCAGGGCTATGCTTCGCCGTTGTCAGTGGCCGGGAACTTTGTCTGCAGGCTCGTCAGCCACCGTGCGACGATGTCTATCTCGGCCTCGGTGAAGCCTTTGGTCAGTTTGGCGTTCAATGCCTTCATGCTGACTTTCGAATGCTGGCGCGCGGCGCGTCCGGCTTCGGTCAACCAAAGCCGCGACACGCGGCGATCAGACTCATCCGGCCGGCGCTCGATCAGCCCTGCCCTTTCGGTCCGGTCGGCAAGACCACTCATTCCCGGTGCCCCAAGATCCAGGGCCGCAGCGGCCTCGCTCATCAGCGCGCCGTCGTTGCCTCCCAGGAAGAACAGTAGCCCTGACTGGGCTGCGGTCACGCCGCCGCCGGCCACGCGCGCTTGCGACCATCGCTGCAGGCGCCGCTGGCCAACATTCAACAGATAGACAAGGCGATGTTCCATACCGTGATCCACCAGGACTTCGAGATTAGTTCGTACGCGAATATACCACGCTCTCGCAAGCCAACTGACTGTCTTGCTCACTGTGCTCCGCGCGCTCATCTGGGAAGCAGCACTCGCAAGGCCGAGCCTCTCCCGCAACCTCGGGACTGTAAAATCGATGAAGGCCCGGAGCTTGAGCGGAATCTGGCGCTGGCCCGCGTACATCAGGTGGACCGGCACGGGTTGCGGTTCGAAGGCCTCAAGCAGCCTCACGAGCGTGCCGGATTTCAGCGCCGCATAAGCCGCCACCCCGGAGAAGGCAACGGTATAGCCGGCGAACGTCGACGTAAAGATCACCGAGCCGCCGCCATGTTTGAGCATCTGCAAGATCTTCGCGGAGCGCGCCACGCGCATCCTGAACGAGGTTGAGGCAGCAGTCACCGACGTGGCAGAGCGGCGCGGCAGCCTGGCCGGGACGCTGCGCATTTCCGCGCCAGTCACATTCGGCCGTATGCACCTGGGGCCGGCACTCTATCCCTTCGTGGCGCAGCACCCGGAATTGGAACTGACGCTCGATCTCGATGACCGCCGCGTCGACGCCGCCACCGACAGTTACGACGCCGTCGTTCGCCACGGACCGCTGGAGAGTTCACGGCTGGTGGCATGGCAATTAGCGCCCAGCCGTCGCCTGCTGGTGGCGTCACCCGGCTATCTCGCGCAAATGGGCATCCCGGCCACCCTGGAGGAGCTGAAGCAGCACCGCGGCATCTACTATGCCAATCGCGGCGCCGCCGACTGGCGCCTGCAAGGCTCCAGCGGCATCGAGATCGTCCATGCCCACATCGCGCTGCGCGTCAACAACGGCGACATGATGCGTGACGCCGCCGAAGCCGGCGTAGGTATCGCGCTGCTGCCTACCTTTATCGTTGGCGAGGCCATCCGGCGCGGCGCGCTGGCAGTGATCGAGATCGGCTTGCAGGCGGAGCAGGAAGCCATCTACATTGCCCATCCTGAAGGGCGGCGCGTGTCGGCGCGGTTGCGCGCCATAGCCTGGACTACAGCATGGCCGAATGCAGATGGTGCGGATCATCGAGCGTATCCGCGACGATCTGCAGCGACTCCTCGATTTCGTCCCGGTCGCCGGGTCCGCCAAGGCAAAGCCGGATCGCATCGGGCGGGTTGCCATCCGTCGAGAAGGCCGCGCTCGACACGGCGCCAATACCGCGTGAACGCAGGTGCAAAGCCAGTTCAGACGGGCGCCAGGCATTGCCGGCGCCCAGATGCAGCCAGAAGTGGAAACCGTCCGGATCGGCGGCGTACGTGCGGCCGGCCAGCACGCGCGTGGCAATGGCCTGGCGTGCGGCATTTTCCTGCCGGACTGCGGCAAGCATCTCATCGGCTGTGCCGTCCTTGATCCAGGTCGTGGCCAGCAAATTGGTAAACGGGCTGGCCATCACGGTGGTGGCGCGCAACGTGCCTGCCAGGCGCTGGCTTTGCCTGGCTGAGGGCGCATGGACGAACGCTGTGCGCAAGCCGGCGCCGAAGCATTTCGACAGGCCGGTCATGTAGTAGGTCAGTTCCGGGGCAAGCGCTGCAAAGGTGTCCGGGGTGCGCCGGGGCAGCATGCCATAGGCATCGTCCTCGATGATCGGCACGTTATAGCGTAGCGCGATATCGGCGAGGATCTCGCGGCGTCCCTGGGGCATCGTGCGCGTGCTCGGGTTCTGGATGGTGGGGTTGCAATAGAGCGCTGTGGGCTTGTGCGCCTTGCAGAAGTTCTCGAAGGCGCTGCCGATCATTCCATCCTCGTCGCCTGGCAGTGCCTGCAGCTGGACCCCGAGTTGCGCAGCAATGGCCTTGATCCCAGGATAGGCCAGTGCCTCAACGCATAGCGTCTGTCCGCCGCGCGCCAGTTGTGACAGCAGGGCAACCAGCGCGCTGTGGATGCCCGGGCAGATGAGCAGCGTTTCACTGGCTGCCGTCGGTACGAGCCGCCGCAGCCAGCCCGTCACGGCCGCACGGTCGGCCGGCGTGCCGCCGAAATCCTGGTAGCGCAGCAGCGTGTACGGATCCGTCCCGGCGAGCAGTGCCGCCGACGATTCACGCAGCCGCGTTGCCAGCGTGGGTGGCTCCGGCGGCATGTTCATCGTCATTTCGGCGCTGGTGCCGGCGCGCAGCGGCACAGCCGGCGCACGGCCGCGCACATAGGTGCCGCTGCCGGCCTTGGCATCGATCAGCCCGCGCTTGCGCGCCTCGCCATAGGCACGCGCGACGGTGGTGTAGTTCAGGTCCAGCGCCTCGGCCAGGTCGCGCAAGCCGGGTAGCCGGTCGCGAGCCTGCAGGCGCCCGTCGGCAAGCGCCTCCTCGATCAGGTCGGGAATGGTCAGGTAGGCGGGCTTGGGGCTGTCTGCAATGCGCTTTGCCCAATGACTGGTCAGGCCGGACAAGATTCTCTCCAAACGGGGCTGCGCCATCGCGGCGCCGCGCAAATGAATGCATGGTGCGTGCCAGTTTGATTGCATCTGAATGGCTGCATGATGGTGCACAGGCCAGCTGGCCGCACCATCTGAATGCGCTGTGCAGCGGCGCGCGACGCAATTCTGGTGCAACTGTCAGGCGCTCTTCGCGTTGCGATAAAGGCATGTGGGTCATGCGATCAATGATGCGATCGATCGCGTGGCGGCTGGATGATCGGCCATTGATCGGAGGGGTGAATCCGCTTGATGGCATATCGGTTGCAAAACCCGGACGTCGGCGGCAGCGCCGGCCCGGTGTGGCAAATGGCGCCGCACCGGCTTATCCGAACCGCAAACCACCACTGGAGCACAGCATGCCCGCAGTCAACAAACCTGCCCATCAGGATGGCGATTTCCTGGTCGATTTCGAAGAGAAGGTATTCGAGGACGTCAAGGCAGAACCCGGAGAGAAGGCGCTGGTGACCTTCCATACCGTGGCCTTCGAGGGATCGATCGGTTTCGTCAACTTGCTGCAGGCCACGCGGCTGCAGCGCAAGGGGTTTGACACCAGCATCCTGCTGTACGGCCCGGGCGTGACCCTTGGCCTGCAGCGCGGCTTTCCGCGCCTGGGCGATGAAGCCTTTGCCGGCCACCTGAATTTCAACAAGCAACTGCGCAAGTTCATGGACGAGGGCGGCAAGGTCTATGCCTGCCGTTTCGCGCTGCAGGCCCTCTATGGCCATGGCGAAGCGTCGCTCATCGAGGGCATCCGCCCGATCAATCCGCTTGACGTGCTGGACCTGAAGCTGCTCCACCGCAAGGAGAACGCACTGATCATCGACACCTGGACCGTCTGATCCAGCGCAGGGGTATCGCCATGTCACAGAAACGCATTGTCCGCGCCGCGGCGGTCCAGATCTCGCCGGACCTGGAAAGCGGGGAGGGAACCCTGGCCAAGGTGCTCGAAGCCATCGACAAGGCCGCGCGCGAGGGCGTGCAGCTGATCGTCTTCCCGGAGACGTTCGTGCCGTACTACCCGTACTTCTCGTTCGTGCGCCCGCCGGTGCAATCCGGAAGCGATCATCTGCGCCTGTACGAGCAGGCCGTGACGATACCCGGCCCCGTGACGCTGGCCGTCGCCGAACAGGCGCGGCAGCATGGCATGGTGGTCGTGCTCGGCGTCAACGAGCGCGACCACGGCAGCCTGTACAACACGCAGCTGATCTTCGACACGGAGGGGCGGCTTGCCGTCAAGCGGCGCAAGCTGACGCCGACCTTCCATGAACGCATGATCTGGGGGCAGGGCGATGCGGCAGGCCTCAAGGTGGCGCAGACCGCCATCGGCCGGGTCGGCGCGCTTGCGTGCTGGGAGCACTACAACCCGCTCGCGCGCTACGCGCTGATGACCCAGCATGAAGAGATCCATTGCAGCCAGTTTCCCGGCTCGCTGGTCGGACCCATCTTTGCCGACCAGATCGAGGCAACGATCCGCCATCACGCGCTGGAAGCCGGCTGCTTCGTGGTCAATGCGACAGGGTGGCTGACAGACGAGCAGGTCGCCTCCGTGACGACCGATCCCGCGCTGCAGAAGGCGCTGCGCGGTGGCTGCAACACGGCGATCATCTCGCCGGAGGGGCAGCACCTCGCGCCGCCGCTGCGCGAAGGCGAAGGGATGGTGATCGCTGACCTCGACATGGGCCTCATCACCAAGCGCAAGCGCATGATGGACTCGGTGGGCCACTATGCGCGCCCCGAACTGCTCAGCCTCGCCATCAACGACCGGCCGGCGGCCACGGTGTCGGCCATGGGCGAATTTCCTCTTCCCACTTATCGGAGCCCCGATCATGCAAGCCAGCGAGACGATGTCGGCCTCGAGCCGGCAGTTGATGACTGAGCTGCAGTCCGTAGGACTGCGGCTGGAAGATCCGAGCGCGGGCGCCGCCAGCCGACGCGGCGGCGCGGGGCCATCCGACCACAAGGCGGTGACCATCGATGGCGTGACCATCATGGTGCCCGTGCATACCAGCACCGCGTGGAACTCGCCCTTCGTCGCCTCGGCGCCGGATGGCAGCGGGCGAAGCGCACTGAAGCGGGGCGCCATTCCGATCGCCGACATCAGCTTCCCGAAAGCGCCCCGCTTCTACGGCCTGCAGACGCTGGACGGCATTCCGTACGCGCAGATCGCGACGCTGCATGGCGCCGATGTGCTGGCCACGACCGTGCTGCAGACCTGCATCCGCTACGAGAGCCGGCGTAAGACCTGCAAGTTCTGCGCGATCGGGCAGTCGCTGGCGGCCGGCCGCACCATCGCCAGGAAGACCCCGGAGCAGCTTGCCGAGGTCGCGCGCGCGGCAGTGCTGCTCGATCATGTCAAGCACATGGTGCTCACGACCGGCACGCCGCCGACACCCGATCGCGGCGCCGGCATCCTCTGCGACAGTGCGTTTGCGATCCGGGCGGCGGTCGACCTGCCGATCCAGGGGCAGTGCGAACCGCCGGATGACGACCGCTGGTTTGCGCGCATGCGCGCCGCGGGGATCGACAGCCTCGGCATGCACCTCGAGGTGGTCACGCCTGCCGTGCGCGAACGGATCATGCCCGGCAAGGCATCCGTGCCGCTATCGCGCTATATGGACGCGTTCGCGGCGGCCGTAGGCGTGTTCGGGCGCGGACAGGTGAGTACCTATATCCTCGCCGGACTTGGTGACACGGCCGAGTCCATTCTCGCCATCTCGCGCCGGCTGGTGGACATGGGCGTGTATCCCTTCGTGGTGCCGTTCGTGCCGATCTCCGGAACCCCGCTGGAAGACCACCCCGCGCCGACGCCGGCGTTCATGCGCGAAATCCTGGCGCCGCTGGGCGCAATGGTAGCGGCGGCCGGCATGCGCTCGGCCGACATCAAGGCCGGCTGCGGCAAGTGCGGGGCGTGCTCGTCGCTGTCCGCGTACGAAGGGGTGCCGTCATGAGCCGCGATCTTTGCATCGAGGTCCCGGCGATCCCGGTGTACCGGATCCGCTGGGCGGATACGCGCCGTGAAAAGGATGCGGCCTATGCACTGCGCCGCGCCGTGTTCTGTGAAGAGCAGCAGCTCTTTGCCGGTGACGACCGTGATGCCATCGACGACGTGGCGCAGTTGCTGGTGGCGCTCAGGGCCGATCCGGACCTGCCGGGCGAGCCAGGCGAGGTCGTCGGCACCGTGCGTATCCACGAAAGCGAGCCCGGCGTCTGGTATGGCTCGCGCCTGGCGGTGGCGGCGCCGTACCGCCGGCAGGGGCGCATCGGCGCGACCCTGATCCGCCTGGCCGTGAGCAGCGCCAACGCGCTTGGCTGCCGGCGCTTCCTGGCCCATGTACAGAGCCAGAATGTGCCGCTGTTCCGCCGTCTGCACTGGACCACGCTGCAGGAGGAAGTGCTGCTGGGCCGGTCCCATCACCTGATGGAGGCAGACCTGAATCACTATCCGCCTTGCCACACGCCTCTGTCCGGACTGGTCATCGAGGAGAGGAGGGCAACATGAGCGCCGCGGAACTGGCGAAGGTTTTGCGGGCTGGCCGCGGCTTCGGCCACAAGACCGATATCGCGGGCATGCTGTCGGTGTTCAGGCATGCGCTGCCAGCCGGGCATGGCGCGGAAGACCGAGGCATCGCACTGGGGGATGACTGTGCCGCGATTCCGGACGGTGACGGACACCTGCTGTTCGCGATCGAAGGCATGGTCGGCGAATTCCTGCGCACCATGCCCTGGTTCGCTGGCTATAGCGCAGTGATGGTGAACGTCAGTGACATCTATGCAATGGGCGGCCGGCCGCTGGCGGTGGTCGATGCGATCTGGAGCGATGGCATCGACGGCGCGGCCGAAGTCATCCGGGGCATGGCTGCCGCATCGGCCGCCTATGGCGTGCCGGTCGTCGGCGGGCATAGCAATGCCAGGAGTGATGGCGCGCAACTGGCCGTCGCCATTCTGGGCCAAGCGCGCCGGCTGCTGTCGAGCTTCGCGGCGCGTGCCGGCCAGCACCTGCTGATGGCCGTGGACCTGCGGGGTGCCTTTGAGGAACCTTATCCCTACTGGAACGCGTCCACTGGCGCGTCAGCCGAACGGCTGCGCGCCGATCTGGAGATCCTTCCCGCGCTGGCCGAGGCCGGATTGTGCGCGGCCGCCAAGGACATCAGCATGGCGGGCATCGCGGGCACGGCATTGATGTTGATGGAGTGCTCGCGCGTCGGCGGACGGATCGACCTCGACGCCGTGCCAATGCCACCAGATGTGCCGTTGCTCCGTTGGCTGAGCGCTTTCCCAAGCTATGGGTTTCTGCTCGCCGTGGACGAAGGCCATGTTGCGGAAGTCACGGCGCGTTTCGAGGCGCGCGACATCGCGTGCGCGTCCATCGGCCAATTCGACGGCACCACGCGCGTGTCGATCGCCCACGGGGGCGAGTCGGCCTTGCTGTGGGACTTTGCCAGGGCCGCCTTCATCCTGCCTGAACAGGCAGCGGGTTTCGAAGAGCCGGAACCCGTCACGCCGGGAGCGTAAGCCATGCCTGTTACCCATTTCCGGATCCGCTGGCCGGATCAGAGCGAAGCGGTTTGCTATTCGCCGTCATCGGTGGTGACGGCGCATCTCGACGCAGGCCGCACCTATCCGCTCGCGGAGTTTGTCAGCCTGACCCGCGCGGCCCTGGCCGAGGCGTCGGAGCGCGTGCGCATGAAATATGGCTACGCGTGCTCGTCCGCCATGGACCAGTTGCAGGCCATCGAAGAGGTCGCCGCTAGATTCCACGACCAGCCGGATGCCACCGTGCAGGTGATCGGCTTCGGTCATTAGCCAGCATTGACGGCTGCCACCGTGGCCGAACCCTAATCGCATCAAGGAAACCCCGCCATGACACGCAACAGCATCGATACCCCCATTAAAACTCCCATTAACGCGGAACCCCGTCATCTCCCGGTGATCGTGGTAGGGGGCGGCCAGGCCGGCCTGTCCGTCAGCTACTACCTGAAGCAGGCCGGGATCGAACACCTGGTGCTGGAAAAGCACACGCTCACCCATACCTGGCGCACACAGCGCTGGGACGCCTTCTGCCTGGTCACGCCGAACTGGCAATGTGCACTGCCGGGGCATCCATACCGCGGAGAGGATCCGCACGGCTTCATGAGGAAGGATGAGATCATCGCGTACCTGGACGGGTTCATCCAGTCCGTCGCGGCACCGGTGCTCGAGCATACCGCGGTGCTGAGCGTCAAGCCGAGGCCGCAGGGCGGGTACCTCGTTACGACCAGCCGCGGCGTCTTCAGCGCCGACCAGGTGGTCGTCGCTTCCGGCGGCTACCACACGCCGATCGTGCCGCGCATGGCCGAGCGCCTGCCTGCTTCGATCCGCCAGATCCAGTCGGCCGACTACCGGAACCCGCAAGACCTGCCGGAAGGCGCTGTGCTGGTAGTGGGGTCCGGGCAGTCGGGCGCCCAGATTGCCGAAGACCTGCATCTGGCCGGCCGCGAGGTCGTTCTGGCGGTCGGGGAAGCGCCCCGCTGCGCGCGCTTCTATCGCGGCCGCGATGTGGTCGACTGGCTCGCCGACATGAAGTACTACGACCTGCCTGTCACCGAGCATCCGCTGCGCGAAGGCGTGCGCGACAACACCAACCACTATGTGACCGGCCGCGATGGCGGCCGCGATATCGACCTGCGCAAGTTTGCCACCGAAGGCATGCAGTTGTACGGCGTGCTGGAGGACTACCGCGACGGGCAGCTGCATTTTGCCCCGGACCTGCGCCAAAGCCTTGACGATGCCGATGCGACCTACAATCGCATCAACGCAAGCATCGACAAGTTTATTGCCGAGCGCGGCATCGACGCGCCCCCGGCGAGTATCTATGCGCCGGTATGGACGCCAGAGGCGGAACGCACCACACTCGATCCCCGTGCGGCGGGGATCAGCACCATCATCTGGAGCATCGGGTTCCGACCCGACTTCAGCTGGCTGGAGGTCCCGGTCTTCAACGGCCGTGGCTATCCGGGCCACGAGCGTGGCGTGACTGCGCATGCCGGCCTGTATTTCGTTGGCCTGCCGTGGCTGCACACGTGGGGGTCGGGGCGCTTCTCGGGCGTCGCGCGCGATGCCGAGTACCTGGCCCGGCTGATCGCCGCATACGGGCCCGGCGCCGCACTGGCAGCGTGAAATGGAGACCGTCCGCTCGCATCATATCGCCGGTATGCCGCAACTGGCCTACACCGGCCTGTCGGAAAACTGGTTGCTGAAGACCTGCGGCGACCTGCACTGGCGCCAGTTGGCCGCGGGCTGCGGCCTGGCAGTACCGGACTTTCGTGACGGCGAGGGCAATCCTGTCTATGCCGCCTTCACCGCCGTACGCGTACGCGATGCAGCGCTGGAGAGGATCGGCGAGCACGGCACCTTCACGCTGGACTCGGGCGGGTTGCCGGCAGGCGGCGTGAAGCGCCTCAGCCAGCATGCCGTGGCGTCGCTGGACGGCACGCGCTGCGCGACCGTCACCATGCTGTCGACCTTTATCCGGCGCACGCGCGAGCGGGACAATCGCTCGGTCGTACGCGCGATGCCGTCCGTGGCAACTGGCTGGAACAACGCGGCAACCACGAGCGAGGCGGCGGCGCTATCACAGCTCGCACGGCTCTTTCGCAGTGGGGATTGGGGTACGCATCTCGGGTTGCGCCAGCAGCAGGATGGCGTCAACCATGTCGTCGACTTCCTGCCATGTCCCTACAACGACTTCAACGGCGCCGACCTGATGTACTTCGCCAGCTTCCAGGCGATGGTGGACCGCGCGGAGTGGCAATGGCGCAGCCATGCGGAACCGCCAACCTTGGCCGCGCGGGACCTGTTCTTCCATGGCAACGTCAATGTCGGCGAGGCACTGGAGCTGACCTTCGCGGCCCTGCGCGAAGACGAGTCGGGACTGGCGCACTGGTGCGAGGTCCGGCGCGCTGCGGATGGTGAAAAGATCGCGGATATCGTGACCCGCAAGCGCTGGAGGCAGCGATGAGCCAGGAGTGGAATGAGCTGCGCTTCGGCGTGGACCTGAAACCCGTCTACGGTGAGGAGGATGTTGTCGGCCTGAGCCACCTCGGCGGCATGCCTGGCGAGGCGCCATTCGTACGCGGGCCTTACCCGACCATGTACCGGCAACGCCCGTGGACCATCCGGCAGTACGCCGGGTATGGTGACGCCGCGACGTCGAACCTGGCGTATCGCGAGGCCCTGAGGCAAGGGGCGCAGGGCCTGTCGGTTGCGTTCGACCTGCCAACCCATCGCGGCTACGATTCGGACGATCCGGAGGTGGCGGCCGACGTCGGCATGGCTGGGGTGGCGATCGACTCGGTCGACGACATGCGGCGCCTGTTTGACGGCATACCGCTGGATCGGGTTTCCGTGTCGATGACCATGAGCGGTGCGGTACTGCCCGTTCTGGCGGCATTCCTGGTCGTGGCCGAGGAAGCGGGAATTCCCTTCGAACGGTTGCGTGGCACCATCCAGAACGACATCCTCAAGGAGTTCATGGTCCGCAATACCTGGATCCATGCCCCGGAGCCGTCGCTACGCATTGCGGCGGATGTGGTCGAATGGCTCGCCAGGCATGCGCCGAAATTCCACGGCATGTCGATTTCCGGCTACCACTTCCAGGAAGCCGGGGCGGATCCGGCGCTGGAACTTGCCCTGACCTTGGCCAACGCGCGGACCTATGTCGATGCGCTGCGCGCCCGGGGTCTCGATGTCGATGCCTTCTGCGGTGGGCTGAGCTTCTTCTTCGGCGTCGGCAAACAGTTCTACAAGGAGATTGCCAAGCTGCGCGTCGCCCGGCTCTTGTGGCACGACATCGTCCGTGCACGAGGCGGCACCACTGCCCAGGCCGCGGCGATGCGCATGCACTGCCAGACATCGGGCTGGACGTTGGCGGCGCAGGCACCGCACAATAATATTGCCCGCACCACGATCGAGGGCATGGCCGCAATCTTTGGCGGCACGCAGTCGCTGCACACAAACGGCTTTGACGAGGCTCTGGCGCTGCCCAGCGTCGAAGCCTCGCGTATCGCGCGTGACACGCAGTTGATCCTGCAGCACGAATTCAGTCTTTGCGACGTGGCGGATCCGTGGGCCGGTTCCTACCTGATCGAGTCATTGACGGGGCGCATGGCCGATACCGTCCGCTCGATCCTCGCAGAGATCGATGCGCATGGGGGCGTGCTCAAGGCGCTGGAATCAGGCTGGGTGCAGCAGCGCATTCACCGCAATGCCCTGCGGACACAGGCGCGGATCGATGCGGGAGAGGAGGTCGTGGTGGGGGTCAATCGTTTCCAGGCCGACGAAGAAGCACTACCAGCGTGCCTGGAGATCGACGGAGGCCGCGTTCGCGCCGAGCAGGCAACTCGACTGGCGGCATTGCGGGCAAGGCGGGACGAGCACACAGTCAAACAGGCGCTGGGCGCACTGGCGGAAGCTGCGCAACGGGGCGGCAGGAACTTGCTGGACTGCGCCATTGACGCCATGCGCTGCCGGGCGACGGTCGGCGAATGCACGCGCGCCTTGCTTGATGTCTGGCCGCGCTACGCAGCGCAACCGGGCTACGACAAGGCGCACTACGGCGCTACCCGCGCAGGGAGTCCGAACTGGGCGGCGGCTTGCGACCGGGTCAGGCAGCTGAGCGCAATACTTGGACGCGCGCCGCGAATCCTGGTGGCAAAGCTCGGGCAGGATGGGCACGATCGCGGCGCGAAGGCTGTCGCCGCCGCCCTGAGCGATGCCGGGTTCCTGGTCCGGCTTACGCCATTGTTCCAGTCGGCCGAGGCCATTGCGGCGCAAGCGTGCGATGGCGACTTCGATGCCATCGGCATCTCGACGCTCGGCGGTGCACATCTTGCCCAGGTTTCCATGTTGTTCAAGGCCCTTCGCCAGCGCGGGGATACTGTGCCGGTGTTTGTTGGCGGGATTATTCCGGCGCCGCACAGGCACACCTTGCAGCTGGCAGGCGTCCGTGGCATCTATGGTCCAGGGACGCCACTGGAGCGAATCGTCACAGAGATCGTGATGGTGCTGACCGCGCAACACGATAGACAGCGTGCGGTCGCAGCGGAGCACCGGTGACCACAGCGGCTTACTGAGCAGGCCGGAAGCTGTGCCGGCAGGCAACGAGCGGTGAACTCGCCCGTTCTCGAGGGGCTAGCTGGCTGCTGAAGTCGAGGGTCGCCCGGTCAGCAATCTCCACGATGCATGTTGCAGTTTGCGCGGCAGGTGGCAGGTCAAGCCTCAACCATTCCCAAGAACTGCTGCAGTTCGTGCGTCTGTGGCCGGCCGAACACTTCATTGGGCGCGCCGGTTTCGTGGACCTTGCCCTGATGCATGAAGACTACGCGGTCGCACACCTCGCGCGCGAAGCGCATTTCGTGCGTCACCATCAGCAGGGTCATGCCATCGGCCGCGAGACTGCGCACAACCTGCAGTACCTCGTTAACAAGCTCTGGATCCAGCGCGGAGGTGATTTCGTCGCATAGCAGCGCGGTTGGCTGCATGGCAAGCGCGCGAGCGATGGCGACACGTTGCTGCTGACCGCCAGACAGTTGGTCCGGATATGCATCGAACTTGGCAGAAAGCCCGACCCGTGCCAGGTTCAGTTCGGCCAGCTCACGGGCCTCGGCCTGCGACGCGCCCTTGACGATCATGGGCGACAGCATCACGTTGCGCCCGGCGCTGAGGTGCGGAAACAGATTGAACTGCTGGAAAATCATGCCTACCTTCAGCCGCAGCGCGCGTAATTGCAGTTCGCTGTCGGCCAGGTGAGCACCGGCCACCGTGATGGCGCCCGAATCGATGCTTTCCAACCCGTTGATGCAACGTAGCAGCGTGCTCTTGCCCGAGCCACTCTTGCCGATAATGGCGATGACTTCGCCAGGTTCGACGGAGAGCGAAACGCCCTTCAGCACCTCGTTGCTGCCAAACGACTTGCGAACCTGATCAATGGCGATAAGCGGCATGGAATTTCCTCTCCAGCATCTTGCTGTATTGCGAAAGCGGCCAGCACAGCGCGAAGTACATCAGCGCCACGGCGGCATATACGGTAAAGGGTTGGAATGTGGCGTTCACAATCATCGTGCCCGCCTTGGACAGCTCGGTGAAGCCGATGATCGACGCTAGCGCCGTGCCCTTGATGACCTGGACACCAAAGCCAACGGTCGGTGCCACGGCAATCCGCAAGGCCTGTGGCAGGATCACGTAACGCATCTGCTGCACGTAGTCCATGGCCAGGCTGCCTGAGGCTTCCCACTGGCCGCGCGGTATGGCTTCCACGCAGCCGCGCCAGATTTCGGCCAGGAAGGCCGACGTCCACAGCGTTAACGCAAGCCCGGCGGCCAGCCACGCTGGCACCTCGATGCCAAACAGTGCAAGTCCGAAGAAAGCGAGGAATAGCTGCATCAGGAGCGGCGTACCCTGGAAAAGCTCGATATACGCCTGCGCCAGGCGTCTTGCTACCGGGCGCTTGCCGGTACGCATCAACAGCACGAGCAGGCCAACGAGGCCACCGCCCACGAACGCAACCAATGACAGCAGCACCGTCCAGCGTGCTGCCAACATCAGGTTGCGGACGATATCCCACAACGTGAACTCGATCATCCCGCCCTCCGCGCAAAAAGCTGCCGGCCAACGCCGCGCAGCAATTGCCGCAGCACGAGGGCAAGAAGAAGATAGATCGCTGTGCTCACGAGATAGACCTCAAAAGCGCGGAAGTTTCGCCCTTGGATGAAGTTGGCCGCATACGTCAGGTCTTGCGCTGCGATCTGCGAACAGACAGCCGATCCGAGCATCACGATCACAATCTGGCTCGACAGCGCTGGCCAGATCTTCTGCAATGCCGGGCGCAGCACGACGTGCCGGAACACCTGGAATGGTGACATGGCCAGGCTCGCGCCGGCTTCGAACTGCCCGCGCGGGGTGGCAGCCAGGCCGGCGCGCACGATCTCGGTACCGTAGGCGCCCAAGTTGATAACCATGGCCAGCGATGCCGCCACCATTTCGGGCAGATGCACGCCAAGGCTGGGCAGCCCGAAGAAGATGAAGAACAGCTGGATCAGGAACGGCGTGTTCCGGATCAGCTCCACATAGGTGCTGACCACGGGGCGAAGCCAGGCGGGTCCCTGGGTCTTGGCCCAGGCACCCGCCAACGCCACGGCCACGCCAAGCACACCGCCCGTCAGCGTGAGCTGCGCCGTGACCGCGATGCCCTTGAGCAGCACGTCGGTGTAATCCAGCACCGACACGAAATCGAACGCGTAAGCCATGCTTCTACCTCGGCGGTGCGTATCAGAGCTGCGCCGGCAGCGGACGCAGCAGCCACTTGATCGACAGCGTGTTCAGTGAGCCGTCCTTCTTGGCTTCGGCCAGGATGGCGTTGACCTTGTCCTGCAGCCCCTTCTCACCCTTGTTCATTCCGATGAAGCACGGCGAATTCTTGATCAGGAACTTGGTTTCGGGCGCCTTGGGCGGATGCTTGGCGATCAGCGTCGAGGCCACCACGTTGCCGGTGGCAATCAGTTGCACCTGCCCCGACAGAAAGGCCGAAATCGTGGCGTTGTTGTCTTCATAGCGCTTGATGTTCGCGCTGGCCGGAGCGATCTTGCTCAGTTCCAGGTCTTCCACGGCACCGCGCGTGACGCCAACAGTTTTGCCCGCCAGATCGGCCGCGCTTTTTACGGCAAGATCCGCCGGCCCGAACACGCCATTGAAGAACGGCGCATAGGCATCGGAGAAGTCGAGCACCTTTTCGCGCTCGGGATTCTTGCCCATGCTCGAGATCACCAGGTCTACCTTGCGCGTCTGCAGATACGGCACTCGGTTGGTGCTGGTCACTGGTACCAACTGCAGCTTTACACCCATCTTTTTGGCCATCAGCGCTGCCACGTCGATATCGAGGCCCTGAGGAGCCATATCTGCCCCTACCGAGCCAAACGGCGGGAAATCCTGTGGCACGGCCACGCGCAGTACGCCGGCCTTGGTGATATCGGCAAGTGTGTCGGCCTGCGCCGGCAGCACGGCCGCATATAAGCCGGCCAGCAGTGCACACATCAGGCCGCGGCGGGACAACTTGGATTTGGACAGGGCATGGAACATCGCGTGTTTCCTCAGGTTCGGGATGGGAATGGTTGATCCGCGGAAATCTCCGCGGCGGGTGATGCGGAATGCGGAACGCGTGCCGGACTTACCGGTGCCAGCGCCTGGCGAAGGTGTGAGAGCGGGTCGGCGGGGCCAACGGCATCAAGACTCGTATGCACCGCGCTAAGGTGTTCGGCCATCAGGCGCGCGGCTAACACGCCATCGCCTTCCGCAAGCGCGTTGACGATACCTTCGTGCTGGCCGCACGAGCGACCAGCATCGGCTGCGGACTGATTTCGACTAGCGACCAGTGTCGTGCGCGCGGTCAGGTCGCGCAGCGTATCCACCAACAGGCCATACCCCAATGATGCGCACAGGCAAACGTGAAAATCGCCCAGCAGGAAACTGCGCATGCTGGCGTCGTCGCCTTGGAGCGCGGCCTTTTCGCGTGCGATATGAACTTTGAGCGAATGAATGGCCTGCGCATGCGCCGGCCGATCCGGGCTGACTTCACGTAGCAACCCGGTTTCGATAATGCGGCGGGCGTCGAACGCTGAGCGGATGTCGTCAGTGCCGGGTTCCACCAGAAACCAGCCGCGTCGCGCGCTGACGGTTACCATGCCCCGCGCCGCCAGCCGCGACAATGCTTCACGCACCAGCGTGCGGCTCACGCCGAACAATGTGGCAAGTTCCTGCTCGCCCAGGCGGGAGCCGGGGAGCAGCTTCTGGCCAAGCATTGCCTCGGTGATGCGATTGGCGATGTCAGCAGGGGAGTTTTCGGTCGTTGCGTTCACGGCAACCACATGAGCAAGTGGTATGCCATACTTGTATGCAAGATTTGTCGCCAAAAAGGGGCGGGAACGCTAGTCGACAGTGGCAACTGCGCTGAGCGACTCCCCGAAACGGGGCATGTCGCGCTGCGATGGTGCGCGATGCGGGGCTTAATGAGGCTGCTCGCGTCTTGATTGTTGAGGTACATGGTTCGTGCGAGCCATGCACAGCTGTGTAAGACCGGTCACATTGCCCAAAGGCTTTGATTTCTAAGCGAAATTCGTCCGCGAGTACGACTGTCGTGAAGTGTAGTAATCGCGCGCCCTCGCCGTAGAACGAAGCAATTCCGTCACTCCGGAATCTGCCTGGAACCCCCGCCGCATATAGAAGTGCCGGCGACATATGTTTGCCCTGCCGGGCCCCTGCCCTTGTGCAGATAGTTCTTCTGTTCGGCGAATAAGGTGGCTCGGGGCGGCCTTCGCACGCTTGCGCAGCGCTCCGTGACGCGAGACCTGGTGTTCGCGCGTTGAGTAAATACGTTCGACGATGACAAGACGCTGATGACAGCGATGCCCGACTGATTGCTGCATCATGCCCTCGCCGTGCAAATTTGCAGGCGAGAACTAGCAGCCGAACTGCTGTAGGCCGGGGGGCAATTTTACTTCGGCGATTCTTGGGAAAGTGGGTCGCTTTTAAGCCGGCGTTGGCCATTTGGATGACCCTTTATGACTCCCGGGCTCGCTGGTTACTGGAGAGAAAGCCCGCACCCGGAGGTCGAAATTCGGGAGTTCTGTTGATTCTTATCAACTTGGTGGCATACACGCGGCATATGGTCCATATTAGATTGTCTTCCTTAGATATGAGGAGCCTTCCCATGGTCCACCTTCGCCACGTTCCCATACTCTTGGCAGCCGCCACCCTCGTGTGGGCGCCTGTCGCCTTCTCGGCTTCACCGTCGACGGAGGCTCAGCATGAGCAGCACCACCCTGCGGACCCGCCTAAGAAAGCGGCACCAGCAGTTGCACCGCCTGTAGCGCCCCAAGCCAAGGGAAATACTGACCTCGACGCTCAGATTGCACATTTGCGCGCAATCCGTGAGCGGCTGTCGCGGGCCAAATCACCAGAAGAGGTCCAGGCACTGATGGCCGAACGCAACAAGGTTATGCAAGACGCCGCGGCCATTATGCACAAGGACATGATGGGAATGGGAATGGGAATGGGAATGGCCGGCGCAGGCGGGATGCCTGCGCCCAAGGGTAAGGGCAGCGCAGCGCCTGCCCAAATGCAGATGTGTCAGGACATGATGGGCCAGCACATGGCCTTCATGCAGGAAATGATGCAGATGATGATGGACAACAAAGGCATGATGGGCGGCGGCATGGGGTCTGGGATGGGCCCTGGCATGATGAGCAAGTAACTTGCTGCCACTCCAACGCCTTGCCAATCAACTTGCAGTGGGCCTCATGCTCCACCTGAAGCTGCGCGCGACATTCGGTGTACATTCCCCTCCGATGGCTGGCGCCAGTAGCTCGCTGAAGCTCGTTGAGATGCGCGGATTGGCTCGCTTTGTAGCCGCCATGGCGATGCTTACGGCCTGTTCGAAAGAACGCCACATGTTGTCTGCTGTGCCTTCTTCCCGAGCGGTCCTGACGTCGTTGGCAATGCCTGCTACGAGTGATAGCCATGGCTGGAATCGCTCGGACCAGGCGTAAACGTCGCAATGCCTCTATCGCCTCTAGGCTTTGCAAGATGGCACGATGTTCGTGGCGCGCCACGCTCGCGGATACAGAGCGCCATGCCGACTTCGGAATCACGCTTGAAGCCTCCGATGCCAGGTCCGTGATCAGCTCGCGGGTCAATGACAATAACCCATGGCAGAAAGTCAGCCGGCAATGGGCGCGGCCACGCTGTCCGATACGGGCGGCGATGGGGCGCGTATGCCGGGTAGCTTCGTGCGCTTGAGTAACAGAGCGTTAATTGCCACCAAGGCGGAGCTACCCGACATGGATAGCGCTGCAATCTCAGGACTTAACGTGAAGGGGTAGAGCAGACCGGCTGCCAAGGGGAACGCCACCAGGTTGTAGGCTACCGCCCACCAGAGATTCTGGTGCATCTTTCGCAGGGTGGCACGCGACAACTCAATTGCCCCCACCACGTCAAACGGGTCACTCTTCATCAGCACAATGTCAGCGCTTTCCATCGCCACATCCGTGCCGGCGCCAATGGCAAAGCCTACGTCCGCCTGCGTCAGCGCAGGCGCGTCGTTGATGCCGTCGCCTACCATGCCAACCTTCTTGCCTTGTGCCTGCAGTTCTTTGACCTTTTCGGCTTTTTGCCCAGGCAACACGTCTGCGAGGACCAGCTCGATTCCCAGGCCTACAGCGATACGTTCCGCCGTGGCCTTGTTGTCCCCGGTCAGCATCGCCACCTGCACGCCTCGCTCTCGCAGCTTCTTGACTGCTGCTGCCGAAGTCGGTCGGGGGGCGTCGGCGATGGCAATCAGGCCAATCAGTTTGCCACCGTGTGCAACATGAATGACCGTTCGCCCCGCGCCTTGCATCATGTCGGCCTTCTCCGTCAGGCCGGTCATATCCACGCGTTGTGATGCCATCAGCTTGCGATTACCAAGCAGCGCCGGCCTCCCGTCGACATCCGCTTGGGCTCCCATACCGTCGATATTTGTAAAGCCGGTGGCGCTTGGCCTCGTCAATGCCCCAGCGCGTTTGAGGATGGCTTGGGCCAGTGGGTGTTCTGAAGCCTGCTCGACGGCGGCGGCAAGACCAAGCATCGCGTCTTCGTCCACGCCCTGCGGAGCGAAAATTTCCACGACCTCAGGTTCCCCCATGGTCAGGGTGCCCGTCTTGTCGAACACGACGACATTCAACTTGGTGGCTTCCTCCAAAGCCGAAGCGTTCTTGAACAAAATCCCGTTCATCGCGCCGAGGCCTGTACCAACCATCACCGCCATCGGAGTCGCGAGTCCAAGCGCATCGGGACAGGCAATCACGAAGACGGTAATGGTGAGCGTCAAGGCGAACAGCAGGGACTGGCCCAACCACCAATACCAAATGACGAATGTGAGGATGCCAATCCCCACGGCGGCAAGCACCAACCACTGGGATGCGCGGTCCGCCAGCAATTGCGCTGGCGCTTTCGAGTTCTGAGCCTCTTGCACCAGCTTGACGATTTGCGCCAGGGCGGTGTCACTGCCGACCCGGGTTGCTCGATAATGGAAGCTCCCGCTCTTGTTAATTGTTGCGCCGATGACGCTGTCGCCCGGTCCCTTCCTCACGGGTAGCGACTCGCCAGTCAGCATCGATTCGTCCACTTGAGAGCTTCCGTCGATGACCTCACCGTCAGCGGGAATCTTGTTGCCGGGACGGATGATGACGATGTCACCCAGCTTGACGTCGGCAGTTGGTATTTCCACCTCGCGGCCATCACGCAGTACCATCGCCTTGGGCGGAGCCAGGTTCATCAGCGAGCGAATCGCGTCCGACGCGCCAGCGCGAGCGCGCATCTCCAGCCAGTGTCCCAGCAGGATGAATACCAGCAACACGGCCGACGCCTCGTAAAACTGCTCTCCAGGAAAGAAGAAGGTTGCTCCGACGCTGAACAGATAGCCCGTACCGACAGAGAGGACAACCAGCGTGGCCATGTTGAGCGTGCCGTCCTGGAGGGCGCGCCACGCGGATACGAAGAAGGGCCAACTGGGATATAGGATGGCCGCGCTCGCTAACAAGAACAGCCACTGGTTCATGCCCAGACCGAACGGCGGAGCCGGCATGGGAATTTGCATTCCCATCGGCGCGTAGAGAAAGATGGGAATCGTGAACACCAGGCAAATCCAGAAGCGGTTTCGCATGTCGCGAACCATCGCCGCCATGTCCATGCCGGCGCCGTGTCCCATGTCATGGGCCATCTGGCCATGTGTCGCGTGGGCCTGCGCTTTCGCTGCGTGGGAATGGTCCTCGTGTCTGCCGAGCGCTGCCAGCCGGGCTGCTGTACTCGCTTGCCCGCTATCAACTCCGGTCGAAGCTGCTGCTGGTGGGTCTTCCGGGATGCAAATGTGCCGTGGCACCAGTTCGCCATGGCAATGATGGCCGCACTCATCCAGCCTTGCCTTGATTTCACTCAGGCTAGTTACAGCGTCGTCGTACTCGACAGTCGTGCTGCCCGAGACACAGTTGACCGCTGCCTTGACGACACCGGGCAATCTGGTGAGGCGCTTCTCCACCCCGTGAGCGCTAAGAACGGAAAGCAGGCCTCCAACTTCAATGATGCTGGTCTTCATCTCACCCATCCTCGCAGTTCGCAGGTCTTGCCGAGCTACCTTTACTTCGCAATCGCCCCGCTCAGCAGATGTTCCTCAGCATAAGGAAACACAACTTCCGGATTAGGGCGAATCAGCTCATCGTCCTTGTCCGCATAGTGCAGGCGCGTCAGCAAATCCTTGATGACGCTGAGGCGCGCGACCCGCTTGTCGTCGGCGCGTACCACATTCCATGGCACGATGTCGCTGGTCCGAGCAAAAATCTCGTTGCGAGCCTTGCTGTACTTCTTCCAAAGTGACACCGCCTGCTCGTCAATGGGGCTGACTTTCCACTGCTTTAGCGGGTCTCGGCGGCGCTCTTCGATGCGCTTTTTCTGTTCGCCCTTGCTGATGTCCAGGTAGTACTTGATAAGACGAATCCCTGAGCGCACAAGCATCCCTTCGAACTCTGGGACGCTTGCCATGAACTCCTCAACCTCGGCGTCGGTGCAGAAGCCCATCACGCGTTCCACGCCCGCTCGGTTGTACCAACTCCGATTGAAAAGCGTGAACTCGCCGGCGGCCGGGAGTTCGGCCGTATAGCGCCGGAAGTACCATGAGCCTCGGTCACGGTCAGAAGGCTTTCCAAGCGCGACGACGCGGGTTTCACGCGGGCTGAGATGTTCGACAATGCGCTTGATGGTGCCGTCCTTCCCAGCGGCGTCCCTGCCTTCAAATATCACCAGAATCCGGTCGCTGCAGGAAATGAAGTGCTTCTGTAGCTTGACCAGTTCGATTTGAAGCAGGTGGAGACTCTCCTCATAGTCCTCATGGGAGATGGCGCTTACCTCGGACGTAACGCTCTTCCTACTTGCCTTCATTTTCATGGTTCACCTTCCGCGAATCGTGCCCATCGGGCTTGGCTGGGTGGGGCTTCCCAGGCGTGAGCGGGGTAACTTTCTCGGAGAGGAGCAGTTCCAGGGCAGGTCGGTCGACAACCTCCTGTTCGAGCAGCAGCTTTGCCAGCGCGTCCAGCTTGTGCCGGTGTGCCAGCAGTGTCTGCTTCACCCGCTGGCTTGCGTCACCCAGAATCTTCCGGACTTCCGCGTCAATGATTTGCGCGGTATTCTCGCTGTATTCCTTGCGTTCCCGAGGCATCAGTCCTGCCCCATTAAGGAGTGGGTTCGGCAAGTCCTCGTACGTGGCAAGACCGAGCTGCTCGCTCATGCCGAACTGCGTAATCATCCGGCGAGCCATGTCTGTTGCGCGTTGCAGGTCATTCTGTGCGCCTGTCGAAACGTCGCCGAAGACAAGTTGCTCGGCCATGCGCCCGCCGAGCAGCACATCGAGCCGGTCAAGCAGTTCACTCTGCTTTAGCAGATAGCGGTCCTCTGTGGGTGTCTGCTGGGTATAGCCGAGCGCGGCCACGCCACGTGGAATGATGGAAACCTTCGATACCCGGTCGGCACGGGGCCGCAACTCCGCCACGATGGCGTGACCTGCCTCGTGGTAGGCGATGGTTTCCTTTTCCTGCGCATTCATCACGCGATTCTTTTTTTCCAGGCCGCCAATGATGCGGTCTAACGCCTCGTCGAAGTCGGCCATGTCGACCGCGTCCTTGCCCTTGCGTGCCGCCAGCAGGGCGGCCTCATTGACTAGATTGGCAAGGTCAGCTCCCGCGAATCCCGGGGTTCTGGCAGCTAGCTTGGTCAGCTCCACCCCCGGTGCCAGTGTGACATTTTTGCTATGCACCTTCAGGATTTGCTCCCGGCCCTTCAGGTCCGGGCGGTCCAGAGCGATGTGACGGTCAAATCGGCCCGGGCGAAGTAGCGCAGGGTCGAGAATCTCCGGGCGGTTGGTCGCGGCCATGATGATGACGCCTTTGTTGGTATCAAAGCCGTCCATCTGGACCAGCAACTGATTCAGTGTCTGTTCGCGTTCGTCGTTTCCGGACATCGCGTTGAGCGCACGGGTCTTGCCGAGCGCATCGAGTTCGTCAATAAAGATGATGCAAGGCGCCTTAGTCTCGGCCTGGTTGAAGAGGTCGCGAACGCGCGCAGCCCCAACACCTACAAACATCTCAACGAACTCCGAGCCACTCATGCTGAAGAATGGAACGCCAGCCTCGCCAGCGACAGCCTTCGCCAGCAGCGTCTTGCCAGTTCCCGGCGCACCGAGAAGCAACACGCCTTTGGGAATCTTGCCGCCCAGGCGCCGGTAGCGCTGCGGGTCCTTCAGGAAGTTGACGATTTCGGCGAGCTCTTCCTTAGCCTCGTCGATGCCGGCGACGTCAGCAAACGTCACGCCGGTTTCTTTTTGCATGTAGACCTTGGCCTTGCTCTTGCCAATCTCCATCATGCCGCTGGCGGCTCCGCCTACCCGCTTGATGAGGAAGCTCCAGACGGCAAAGAAGAGCAATGCAGGGACCACCCAGGACAGCAGCATCCCAATCCATTTGTTATCGGCCTGCCCGACAAAGCGAACTTTTGCAGTTTCGAGCTCTTGCACCAGAATGGGGTCGTTGACGCGGACTGTCGAGAAGGCGTGGTCTCCTTTCCCCTGCTGCAGCATCTCGTCGACCTGTTGCTTGGGAAGCAGACTCTCAACGCCATCGGTGTTAAGCGTTCCCGTGATGATGCCTTCCCCGAGGGTGACGTTCTTGAGCTTGCCGGCCTTCAATAGGACCTTGAAGTCGCTGTACGGCAGCGTTTGGACGTGAGAAGGAGTGAAGAAGCTCTGAAGGACGAGTATCGCCGTGACCGCCGCGAGTATGTACCAAAGGGAAAATTGTTGACGCGGTTCCATGAGGGCCTTTCAACATGTCGGGTAAGAGCAAGAAGAATCGGCGGTCGCTGCTGTTTGCAGTCGGCCGCCGGTTGGGACGTGGTGCTAGACCTTGCAGTCATACAGCCCGCGTCCCAGGGTCATTTCTCTCCGCGTAGGCTGTTGTGCAACCATGCAAAGAATGCACCGGCAGCAAAGAACCACACTGCAAACACAAAGGCCGGGTAGATGACGGACCACCAGGACAACTGTTCGCCGGTCTGCAGGCGTCGGAAGTCGAGTCCGTGAAAGAGCACGTTCATGAAGTTCATGAAAGACTCAGGGAGTGCCAGCCAGACCAACGTGCATAAGGCATAGAACAGCACGACTGTCGCAGATAGCGTCACACCAGTTTTGAAGGGTTTCATGGCAGCCTCCACGTGTGGGGAAGAAAACGACTGCATTCAACGAGGGCGAGTCCGGGGGGCATCGCCTCCCGGGATATGCGGGATGAACGCTGGCGTCTTTCGGCGGTAATCCTCATATTCCTGCCCGAATTCCGCCAGTGCGTCCTGCTCCTCTGCCTTAGCAAGGCGAACGTACATCCAGGCCAGGATGGGGAACATCACCAACGTGAGTATCGTCGGCCATTGCAGCAGGAATCCCAACATAATCACGATGAACGCTACATACTGCGGATGCCGCATACGTGCGTAGAGCCCAGTGGTGGCCAGGGTGTGTTCTTGCTGAGCCTTGTACAAGACTCGCCACGCCGCTGACAGCATGAGGAATCCGCCGAAAATCAGAATGTCGCTGGCGATGTGGAAGGGGCCCAGGTGGGGATTGCCCCGCCAGCCGTAAATCATCTCAGGAAGATGACCGGCGTCATGGGACAGGAAGTCGATACCGGGAAACTTTGTCGACAGCCATGGCAACAGGAGATAGATGGTCAGGGGAATCCCATACATCTCGGTGAAGAGCGCCACAATGAACGCCGAGAAGGCTCCAAAGGAGCGCCAGTCCCGAGGGGTCTTCGGCTTGGTAAAGCTGAAGGCAAAGATGAGGAAGACCGCCGAGTTAATAATCACCAGCGACCAAAGGCCGTAGCCGCTTTGCGCGTTGTGCTCCATCATCTCTCTCCCTTTTTGCCTGTGTCGCTGGAGTCATCGCGCCCTCCGTGACCGTTGCCATGGCCGTGATGCATGAAGAGATGCATCAACGGACATGCCGCCAGGAGCAGGAACGGCAGGAACTGAATGACGTGCGCCCTGTGTTCCGTCCAGAGGAAGTAGCCAATTACCAATAGAAAGCCAATCGTGACAAGCTTGGAGCGGGAAATCTTTCGCTCTGTATCCTCCGGGTGCTCGTGACTGCTGTGGTCGTGATTCATACCTTCCTCCAACGAAGAAAAGCCCCGGGTTGTCTCTTAGCAGTAGCCGTGGTGATGCCGAGGCATGTATCGTGCGGGGTCTCGCCGAAACGCGGCTCGCGGTGCCTCGGATTCAAAGTACAACGTCTTACCGCCGGCACCAGCTGTGAAGGCCTGAGCAGTATCGACCTTGACAGACCTCCTCATCAATGACTGCCTCGGGCCTTACGCTCACGCTCCACGGCCTGATGAATATCGCGCTCGCACTGACGGGAAAGCCGCCAGCTAACCCACACCACGACGATTGGGCAGGAAAGCAAAAGGATTGCGAGCAGAACGGAGAGTATTGAAATGCCAAACCAATACAAAACAGCAAAGGCTAGCAGCGTCGCAATGACGGCGCATACCCATGCGACGGCGTGCTTCATGTTGCCTCCGTACTGGCCTGGCCGAGCCTCACACGCTTAAGCAGCGCGGAGTTGGCCACGACGCTCAATGAGGACAGCGCCATGGCTGCCGCCGCAATAATGGGGTTCAACAGTCCGAAGGCTGCGACCGGGATGCCAATAGTGTTGTAGATGAACGCCCAGAAGAGGTTCTGCTTAATTTTGCGCATCGTGGCGCGCGACAGTTGGATGGACGCCACGACGTCACGAACGTCGTCGCGAATGAGGATGATGCTTCCCGTCTCCTTGGCGACGTCCGAGCCAGAGCCGATTGCAATGCCGATGTCGGCTGCCGCAAGGGCGGGGGCGTCGTTCACACCGTCACCTACCATCGCCACGACTTCGCCCTGTTTCTGCAGTGTCTGAATGGTCTCGACCTTGTCTTCCGGCATGACTTCGGCAATCACGTGGTCGATGCCAACCTGCCGGCCAATGGCCTCCGCCGTCCGACGGTTGTCTCCACTTAGCAGCACGACCTTGGTGTTGCGAGCCTTCAGGGCTGCGACAGCCTCGGCTGCCTCAGGCTTCACCGTGTCGGCCACTGCGACTACACCAAGCAGCGTATTACCGGCACCGACCAGCATGGCGGTCTTCCCGTCTGCCTCGAGCCTTCGAAGCACCGACTCAGCGTTACCAGTTGGAATTCCCTGGCTCCCAAACAGACGCCGATTCCCGAGCCAGGCCTGTTGGCCTTCGACTTGTCCCCGAATGCCCATGCCAGACAGGGCAGTAATGGCGGTGGCCTTGGGAATGGCAAGGCCGCGATGTTCTGCCGCACGCACGATGGCTTCGCCCAGAGGATGCTCAGACCCACTTTCGACGGCTGCCGCAAGGGTCAACAGGGTTGATTCCTCGTGATTCGAGAACGAGATGACATCGGTGACGGTCGGCTCTCCGCGCGTAATCGTACCGGTCTTGTCAAAGACCACCGCCGTCAGCTTCTCGGCGCGCTCCAGCACTTCACCACCGCGTATCAGGATGCCGTTGTCGGCCCCCTTGCCCACGCCAACCATCAGTGCAGCAGGCGTCGCCACGCCGAGTGCGCATGGGCAAGAGATAATCAGGACGGCCACAAACGCAAGTAGCCCGTGCGGGAAATGGCCCGCCACGGTCCACCCCACCAGGGCCAGCAGGGCAATGGACACAACCGCCGGCACGAAGTAGCCGGTGACCTGGTCGGCCAGCCGTTGAATCTGCGCGGTGCTGGCCTGGGCGTCCTCGACCATCTTGATAATCTGTGCGAGCGCGGTATCGGCACCGATTTTCGTGGCTTGGAGAGTGAAGGCGCCGCTGCGGTTGAGCGTGCCGCCAATGACTGCGGCGCCAGGCTTTTTCTCCACAGGCATCGACTCGCCGGTCAGCATGGACTCATCGACGCTGGACTCGCCCTCAACGACCTTGCCGTCCGTCGGAATCTTTTCACCCGGGCGTACGATGACCGCTTCGCCCACCATGATGCTCTCCGCCGGAATTTCCACTTCCTTCCCATCACGCAGTACATGCGCGACGGCGGGACGTAAGTCGAGCAGGCGTCGAACGGCGGCGGAGGACTTCTTCTTGATGATTTCCTCCATGTACTTGCCCAGCAGCACGAAGGCGATAATCACCGCCGAGACTTCAAAATAGACATCCCGCTCTGCGACCTTCACCGGCAGCCAGGAGGGGAAGAACAGCACCACTACGCTATAGAAATACGCCACGGACGTCCCTAGGGCAATGAGGAAGTCCATGTTGATATTGCGTGTTCTGATGGCGTTCCACGCACCCTTGTAGAAGCTCCAGCCGCCAATGAACTGCACGGGCGTGACGAGCAGGAACAGCCACATCCCCCATGTGAGCCAGGGCAAGCCCGGAATGGGCGCCCAGGTGAGCAAGGTCGCGCCTGCCGCCAACGCCAGGAAGGCACCTGCCCGCAGCACCGCCAGCGCGAGGACACCCGTAAGGGCAATCGTCACGCGCGTCTTCATGGCTTTCAGTTCGCTCTCTGGCGACTCGAAAGTCCGCAGACAGCTTTCGCTGCAGAAATAGTACTTGCGATTGCCGCGTTCGGTGGACAGGGCTGTGGCCTTGTCGACCATCATCCCGCAGATAGGGTCCTTTGCGAGTTGCTTGGCACCGCCGGTGCCGGGTGGGATGGCGGCCGTGGCGGGCGGCGAAATGCTAGCGCCCGCCGGGGTATCCTCGGCTGACGGCGGAGCAATGTATTGGGCCGGGTTGGCGAGGAACGCCTGGTGGCAGTGGCGGGAGCAGAACCAATAGCGCTTGTGGTCGGCCTCCGCACTGGCGGCCGCTTCCCCGGGAGAAACTTCCATGCCACAAACAGGGTCGCGCACGTATTGCTGGCGAGCAGTTTCCAGGCGACTTGTCGGTTGGGGCGCGCGCCCACCCGTAACGGTGGATTCTTCTCCAACTGTAGGGGTTGTAGGGGTAGCGGACCTGGTCGACATGCCATCCTCCTGGGGGCGATTGGCGGCTGCAAGGCAGGATTTGCCTTAATAGTCTCGTCCTTCGGGGAACTTGCTTATTGATGTCAATCAAGGAATGCGAATTGCCCGCGCCTTCGCGAACGATGGCGATGCTCGAAAATGGTGCCTTAGTGTATGGATGCCGGCAGGCGAGAAGGCCTTAGATCACAGGAATCGTCCCTGTCGCCAACTCCTAGCAATCGAATCGGTCGCAGTAGCTGTCCGCCACCGAATTTCGGCGCACTCATGCCGCCAACGAGGAGTGCCTTGTCGAGTTGAAGTGTTGGATAGCGCCGTACGCCTCAAGGTACGCGCGGCACAGGGCCTGGGCCGCAGCCTCGACGGCGCCGTCGCAAAGGCTGTCTGGGTCCGATGCCTTTGTGCTCGCACGTCTCGGTCTGTTCAATCCACCACGAAGGTGTTGTTGAGACGGAAATCGCAATGTTCTCGGCGGCCGGCATAACCTACCTCAATAGGTACCAGATAGAGTCATTTTATGTAGCCGGACCAAGTGCGCGGACGCGCGGTCGGCCCACTGCTAGTCGCTGTTGAGGCAAATCAAGCAATCGGTCTGCCGCACAACCTAGGATGAGTGATGAAAACCCCATTTTCGATAGGGCAGGCTGTATCCTGCATGCTCACGGTTCGAATTGTTGGCTCGGCAGGCGACGGCAGCGAAAGAACGGAGGTGTCTCGTGCGCAAGATAGGGTTGGTACTGGCGGCAATGCTCCTGATTGGTCTGGCAGGCTGCGGCTACAACACAATTCAGTCGCAGGATGAACAGGTCAAGGCAAGCTGGTCGGAGGTTGTGAACCAGTACCAACGCCGGGCCGACTTAGTGCCGAATCTGGTGAACACCGTGAAAGGCTACGCCAGCCATGAGCGCGAGGTCCTGACAGCGGTGACAGAGGCCCGAGCACGCGTTGGCACCATCCAGGTCACGCCCGAGACCCTGAACGACTCGAAGGCATTCGCCCAATTCCAGGCCGCGCAGCAGCAGTTGTCGGGGACCTTGTCCAGGCTTTTGGCAGTTTCCGAGAACTATCCGCAATTGAAGGCCGACGCTGGCTTCAGGGATTTGCAGTCCCAACTCGAGGGTACCGAGAATCGGATTGCCGTCGCGCGAAACCGGTATATCCAGTCCGTTCAAGCGTACAACGTGACCGTGCGTTCGTTGCCTTCAAATCTGACGGCAATGGTTTTGGGCTACAAGGAGAAGCCCAACTTCACGGTGGCAAACGAAACGGCGATAGCCAAGCCACCACAAGTTGGCTTTGGTGCGGGTCCTGCCAGTGCCCCTGGAGGTGTCAAGTGAAATGGCTTTTGGCTGCCAAAGGCCTGTTCCTGGTCTTTCTGGCTTGTGTGTCTCTGGGCGCGGCGGCGGAAGTTGCCATTCCCGGCCTGACGGCGCGGGTGACCGACCTGACCGGCGCGCTGACAAGCGAACAACGGGCGGCCCTCGAACAAAGGCTGCAAGCCTTCGAGAGCGAGACGGGAAGTCAGATAGGGGTGCTGATGGTCCCCACCACGCAACCCGAGGACATTGCACAATACTCCATTCGCGTGGTCGAGCAATGGAAGCTCGGGCGGAAGGGAACGGATGACGGAGCACTGCTCATCATCGCCATGGATGACCGGACAGTCCGCATCGAGGTTGGCTATGGCCTGGAAGGCGTACTCACCGACGCCATGAGCAAGCGCATCATCAGCGATGACATCGTTCCCCGCTTCAAACAGGGGGACTTCTATGGCGGCGTCACGGCTGGCGTCGAACGCATCATTACTGTTATCAACGGCGAGCCGTTGCCACCACCGAGGCGAACAAGAGGCGAGCGCGGCGATGACCCGGTGCGGCAGTTTCTGCCAGTCATCCTGGTGCTGACGCTCGTGGTGGGCGGAGTGCTGCGCTCCCTCCTGGGCCGAGGTCCAGGCGCCGTTGCCACCGGAGGCGTGGTCGGCATTATCGGATGGGTACTGTCCGGAGCAATCGCTGTCGGCGTACTGGCTGGCGCTATCGCGCTCTTCTTTACGATGTTTGGTGGCTCCCACATGGGCTTGCGGGGTATCGGCGGTCGTGGCGGCTTTGGAGGCGGCTCTGGACGAGGTGGATTTGGTGGCGGCGGTGGTGGCTTTGGCGGCGGCGGCGCCTCGGGGAAATGGTGATGGCGAATCTCCAGCGCATGGCGCGACATCTGCTGATGACGCACTGGCGAGTCAGGCGAACCTTCCCGCGCGAAACCTTACTCGCAATCGAGCAGGCCATTGCGACCGGTGAGTCTACGCATATTGGTCAGCTTCGATTCGCTGTAGAGGGAGCGCTGAGCCTTGCAGCGCTAAGCAAGGGTCTCACGGCACGTGAGCGTGCCATCGAGGTCTTTTCGCAACTGCATGTTTGGGATACGGAACACAACAATGGCGTCTTGATTTACCTGTTGCTGGCAGACCGCAGCGTTGAGATTGTTGCTGACCGTGGAATCCATGGGCGGGTGCGGCAAGGAGAGTGGGACACCATTTGCCGAGAGATGGAGGACGCCTTTCGCCGGAATGAATTCCGGCTGGGAGTGCTTCGAGGCATAACGGCCGTTGGAACCCTTCTGGCAACACACTTTCCTGCTGGTGTTGGCGGCACGGACGAATTACTCAATACGCCAGTAATTCTGTAGGTCGCGATAGTCCGCTCGAAGTTCTCAGAGGAGAACAGACTTGACGCCACTCGGAATACCCCACGAGGCCACGGGCTTGGCGGCAGCACTGACGGTCGGTCTTCTGATTGGCTTGGAGCGTGGATGGCATGAGCGCGAACTGCCAGAAGGAGGGCGTGTCGCGGGCCTGCGCACATTTGCCTTGACGGGGCTCTTGGGCGGAGTCCTTGGCAACCTGTTTCCGGAATTTGGCGCGTGGCCGTTGCTCGGGGGACTGTTGGGCATTTCGATGCTGCTCGCGGTGTCGTATACACATATCGCCAAATCGTCCGGCAACCTTAGCGCAACGAGTGCTGTGGCGATGTTGTTGACGTTAGTGCTAGGCGCCTACGCAGCACGCGGTTCCATCGCTCTGTCTCTTGGGGCAGCCGTGATTGCGGCGGTGCTCTTGGATATGAAGCCGACATTGCATGGCTGGCTTCGTTTGATTGAGCATCGCGAATTAACGGCGGCGCTGCAACTTCTGGTGCTCTCCGTCGTCATTCTGCCTAATCTCCCGAGCATCGGGCTGGGGCCCTACAAGGCATTGAACCCGTTCCAACTATGGTGGGCGGTGATACTGATTGCCAGCCTGTCCATGGTCGGACATGTGGCGATGCGCCTCACTGGCTCACAGCGGGGCATTCTCTTGACCGGCTTGCTGGGCGGCCTTGCGTCTTCGACAGCGGCAACATTAACGCTGGCACGCTTTGCGAGACAGCAACCTTCACTGGAGCGTGCATGCGCGGCCGGGGCCGTCGGGGCATGCGGTGTGATGTTCTTTCGGATGGTTGTCCTGCTCGGCGTTATCCAGCCCACGCTTCTCGTCACGTTTGGCGCCGCCCTTGTTGTAACAGGCATCGTCCTGCTCGGGATTAGCTTGTTGCTCTGGCGGCGCCTACCTGGAACCACCTCGGACGACGTCGAAATTGCTCCCATGGCGCCATTCGACCTGGGTTCAGCGCTCGGATTCGGGGTCTTCCTAGCGGTCATGGCAATCCTGGTTCCTGCTGCCAAGGATTGGTGGGGCGCAGCTGGCATCTATGCCGTCTCGGTGGTGTCAGGCCTGGCAGACGTTGATGCCATCGTGATTTCTCTGGCGAGAATCCACGTCGCTGGCGGACTGGGAACCGGTACGGTTGTTGTTGCCATGAGCGCGGCCGTCTTGGCGAACTTGGTCACCAAGGCGTTGATTGCCTGGGTTACAGGCGGCACCATCGTAGGCAAAACAGTAGGTAAAGCATACGCGGTAGCCATGGCAGTTGGCGCCGCGACACTGGCACTGACTATGCTGCCTCAAATCGGAGAAATCTGAGCCGTCCCCCAAGAAATCCGCAAACCATCTCGGGAAGGTACGAACTGTGGCTCACACGCAGACGTGTCGCTAGCGCACAGGGTTGCATCGGCTGGCCCACCTGGCTGGCCACCTGTTCCGCCCTGGCCGTCGCCTTAAGCAAGCGCGACGCGCGCTTCGGCCAGCGTGGCATCGCGGGCAGCGAGCCGCACACCTCGGTCAGTTCGGCGCGCAGCAGCGGCGCCGGGGCCGACGGCCTTGTCTGTGTCGGCGGGGGGCATGCGCCTCCCGCTTGAGGCGCGCCACCACGTCGAGTTGCACCGCGACCGCAGCCTGCCACAGGGCGCGCATCGACTCGGCGACTTCGCCGGGACGTCGGGATGCTGACTTTCTCATGGCCCGCGCTCAGCTTTTTTTGCACCGAAACCACGCGACGGAAGCACGCAGCGGTAAGCGGTGCCGCCGGCGGCACACGCGCTTGGGTTGATATGAATCAAGTGTTCAATTTGGTGCTGCCCTTGAATACAAGCAGGCATCGTCGCTGTGGAGATCCTTTCCATAAGACAAGAGATCATCAAGGAGGTGATCAATGGCTCCCGCTTTCAGATTTACCGTGGTCGCTCTAGCGTTCTGTGCTGCCCTACCTGTCGCCCTGGCACAGGGCCCCGGTCCGGCAGGCGGCACGGCGCCCGGTATGGGCCCAGGCCCGGGTACGGGTATGGGTCCCGCTGCGGGTGCGAGCGGGCCTTCTGTCATGCACATGGGACCGGGGGGGCGGCAGCATGGGCACTATGCTGGCATGGACATGCTGACTCCGGACGAACGCGCCGACTTTTGCAGGCGGATGCACGCCAGCCAGACGCCTGCGGAACGCCAACAGATCGGCACTCAGATGCGTGAGCTGATGCACGCCCGCGCGCAAGAACGCGGTGTGTCGCTGTCCGGCCACCACAGCGCGGTCATGGATTGCCAGCCACACGCAACGGCACCGGTCCGGGCCGCCCCCACGGCCAGTGGCACTGCGGCGAGCACGGACGGCGTACCACCGGTCCGCCGTGCGGGCGATATCGACTACCAGACCGGCGGCGTCGGCGTGGACGAGGTGGCGGCGATGAGGCGCACCGCCTCGGAATTCAATCTGAGGCTGACCTTTACTGGACATGCGGGCGAGGCTTTGGCCGGCGTGAACACGAGCATACTCAGCGCTAAGGGGCAGGAAGTTTTCGCCGCCGTATCGGACGGGCCTCTTCTGTATGTGAAGATGCCCCCCGGCACATACCGGGTTGTTGTGACCGCCAACGGCGTCGAAAGGAAGGCTTCGGTGACGGTTCCCAAGCGTGGTGGGGTTACCCGTTCGTTCAACTGGCCATCGTAAGCACTGCCACGCCTGCGCGCGGAAATCCCAGCGTGACCACTGGTTGTGAGACAACCTCAAAGCCCACTGTTGTCTTCGATGCTGAGGGCGGGCTACAGCTACGTACCCATGACTCGGCACACTCCCACGGCGGGGAAGGCGCAACTAAGCAGTGTGCTGGGTCGAAATTTATGGTGAACTGATATGAGGATCATCTGGAACTTGGGACCCAAACGAGCGCATCTCGCCCCCGAATCCAGCGACGATGATTCGCAAAATCGGCGGAATTTTTCGCTGGTTCTGGGCGGCCCTCTTTATCAGCTTTTGCTGCGAGCCCATTTGTCCGACGATGCGTTGCTCCTCGTGCGTCAACGCATTGTGACCATTTCACTTTTTGCTTGGCTTCCGCTCCTTTTGCTTTCCGCCTTGGAAGGCAGCTTGTTGAGCAAGGACCTGACGGTTCCGTTCCTGACGGATATAGAGGTTCACCTCCGCTTTCTTGTGGCTGTGCCTTTGCTGATTGCCGCAGAACTCGTAGTGCATCAACGCCTCCGTGGTATCGCCCAGGCGTACCTGGATCGGAATCTGGTTCCCGAGGCCGCGATGGATCAGTTTAATGCCGCTATTAACGCGGCACTCCGGCTGCGCAATTCGGTCGTTGGCGAGGCGCTGTTGGTAGCGATCGTATATGGCGTCGGCGTCCTCGTCATCTGGCGTCACTACACTGCTCTCCAGGCGACAACATGGTATGCGACCGATGCCGACGGCCACTCCAAACTCTCACTGGCTGGCATCTGGTACGGATACGTAAGCTTGCCGATTTTCCAGTTCCTGCTAATTCGCTGGTATTTTCGCCTGTTCATCTGGATGCGGTTTCTGTGGCAGACCTCGAGAATCAAGCTGAGTCTCATTCCGACACACCCGGATTGCGTTGGTGGCTTGGGTTTTCTTGCCAATACAGCTCATGCCTTCTCCCTTCTTTTGGCTGCGCACGGCGTAATGCTGGCCGCAAATCTCGCTAATCGCATTATCTTTCTCGACGCCGCCTTGCCGGATTTCAAGATGGAAATTGGCGTGATGGTAATGTTTCTGCTGACTGTCGTTTTCGGACCGCTGCTGGTATTTTCTCCTCAACTCGCCCAGGCCAAGCGGAGAGGCCTGAACGAATATGGAACGCTGGCGGAACGATATGTGCGCGAGTTCGATGCAAAATGGTTGCGCGGTGGCGTATCGGCCGACGAGCCCCTGGTTGGGAGCGGCGACATTCAGTCGCTTGCTGATCTCAGCAATAGTTTCGAAGTGGTGCGCGGCATGCGCCTTGCGCCCATCACGAAAGATGCCATCGTGCAACTTGCGGCGGCTGTACTGATTCCGGTTGCGCCGTTGGCATTAACCATCATGCCCCTTGAGGATTTGCTGAAGCACTTATTCGGACTCCTGTTCTAGAGCTCCGGCCTCGCTTAGAGGATTCGATGATCGTCTTCAGCCTTCACTCGAGTCGGTGATGGGCCTCTACGTGAATGACGATTTTCGTCCGGGAGACTTCATCACGGTTAATGGGAAGCCAGTGCGTTCGTGCATCACTCCCATCTCGGAAGTCGAGGGAAAGAAGATTCGAACGATCGAAGGCCTCGGGCAGAGCAATATTACGTGGTGACATAAAACAATCAGATCTGCAGGCCACCCGTTTGCCTCGGAGGCAATTTCATCCGCGAAGTCTTCCTGAGTTTCGTCCTTGAGTAATAAGCGGGTCGAATATCTGACGCCGGAACGGTTGAGCCACTGGAGCACCGGAAAAGTGCGCTATCAAGTCACGAGCCGAGTTATCTTGAGAGCTATCGTCATTCAAATTCCGTGCTCTGGGAAGGTGAATGTCATGCTGCGAGCCGCACGCCGGACGGTGATGAATTGCTTCTTAACGGTGTCTTGGTAGGCCATGGCCAGGAGATATTTGCCTGGTGGCATCTTCATGTAGAGAAGTGGACCTTCCGTTTCAAGTCGCAAAAGCCGCTCGTTTCTCTCGTTTAGGACCACGACCTTAACGTCTGAAAGCGAGGCGCCAGTCGACTCCTGTTGAAAGCGGATTCTCACGTTAAAGATTGGCGCCAGTTCCCGCATGCGGTCGACTTCTTCCGTCCCGATTCCCCCCGAAATATAGACAATTCCGGTTGACTCTCGCATGTCGGGAAGTTCCGGAAGAGTCAGGTTGTCCGCACTGGCCAAGTTCAGAACGGTTACAGGCAACGCCAGTAGCATCACCCTTCGAATCCAGCTCGCAGGCATGTTCTTCCTCCGATAAGTCCTTTTGCTGTCCATCCTCCAACCTTGGTCGTTGCGAGTCCAACCTTATGAAGCAAATGCCGAGGGATAGCCATTATGGCAGCGCGTTCTTGGAAAGAAGGACCTGGAAGGCGGAAAAAGCCTTGCCGTTGACTCGCGTCCATTGAACGATAGACGACATGTGCGATGACGGGTTGACACACCTCAAGCGCAACTGTTCATCGCAGAACGCGGTCACAAGAATGGGACGATGGGTTCGAGCGGCGGTAGCCTAGTCCAGCAATTGTGCGCCAGGAAATGCGTTCTATCGAGGTTGCCCGTCTACAGAAAGCTGACACTTCACCGGAAGCGACTTCGACACGCGCACTGGTCCAGGTCATATTCGAATCTTTAAACTCTTCGCATCATTGATGCAAATCAATCCGAAAGAACTCGTCATACATAGTCTTGCAATTATCCGGCTCTGACAAGAACCCACTGCTAAGGACGCATGCCATGACTAATGTCGTACTTCCCTGCGATGGATCTGATTACAGCGTCGCGGCAGCGAGAGCGCTCTTGGCCTCAGGACTTTTCCAGCGGCCGCTAAATGTGCACTTGGTGCACGTGCTTCCTGAGATCACAGGACGACCAAGGGCCTACCTTACAAGGGAACAAATGGAACAATGGGCAAGCGCAGCAGCTCAGGATGCCTTTACGTCGATATTGCCGTTGCTTCAGGCAGATCACTGCGCAGTGACCGAACACCATTGCATTGGCGAGCCGGCGAACGAGATTGTTGCCGTGGCTCGGAACTGCCGTGCCGATGTGATCGTGATGGGGACGCACGGACATGGCGCCTTCTTGTCGGCGGTTATGGGATCCATCGCAGTAAGAGTGGTGGCTGCGGCACCCGTACCCGTCGTGCTCGTGCCTCGCCGTTCAAGCCTTTAAGCGCGGACCCTCCCAGAGAAGCGCGTATGGCATGGCCGGGATATCACTCATATGAATGCCGCCGCAAACCACAGTTCCGCCCTTATCGAGGCTGCGCCGCGCTCGCGGCACCAGCGCGGTCCACGGCAAGCAGAAGGCGGCGATACATGGCTGTCTCCTTGGGGGAAGGGTTCCGATAGATTCCGGTACAACGCCTTGCACTAAGCGTAGACGCAGACAGTCGCACCAGATTGCGCTACCACAAGGGCAATGCGCAAGGTTCAGCGGTCCGTTTTCCAATTGAAGCCACGAAAGCGCTTTCGGCATCATTGATTTGAGTCAAGTCGATGCCCGTGGGCCTGCCTAAACTGCCCTTGAATCGCTGTTCAGAAGGAACCGATCATGGCCTGCGATAGCATCGTGGTACACGTGGACAATAGCCGGCAAGCAACGCAGCGGCTGGAACTGGCCGTGCGCCTCGCCGCGATCAATGCGTGTCCGTTGATCGGCCTGTACGTGGGCTTCGTCCCCGAACCGGCGTGGTTCTACCGGATGGAGAACGCGCAGCGCTATTTCGAAGAGGAGATGGCCAGGCGCGCGAAGATCCGCGAGGAGGTGCGAGGCCATTTCCTGGCCAGGACGCAGGGATTTCCCGTGCAGGCCGAATGGCGCTTGACGGAGCGCGATTCTGTGGCGTCGGCGTTACGCGAGGCGCGCGAGGCGGGGCTAGTCGTTGCCGGGCAGTATGACATCGATAACGCCGACGGCGTAGTCGGCAGGCAGTTGTTGGAGGCGCTGCTGCTGGAGAGCGGGCGACCTACACTCGTGGTGCCGTCAGCCGGCACATTCCACACGCTGGGCACCCGCGTGGTAGTCGCCTGGAACGGCAGCCGGGAAGCGACTCGCGCGCTACACGATGCGGTACCGTTGATCGCCGGCGCGCAGGCGCGTATCGTCTGCGCGCATACAGCAGCCAAGGAGACCAGGCTCGACGCGACGCCGGTCGCACATGCGGCCCGCGTCCTGGAGCGCCACGGCGTGGCTGTCGAGATTGAACATGGGCCCGGCGGCGCGGACATGACGATTGGTGAACTGCTCCTGACTCGTGCTTCCGACTTTGGTGCTGACCTGATCGTGATGGGCGCCTATGGGCATGGCCGGATGCGGGAACTGGTCCTCGGCGGCGTTACCCGGACGCTGCTTGAATCCATGACGGTGCCGGTCCTGTTCTCGCACTGAGCGAGCGTAGCGCCATCCCCGCAGCTTGCAAAGGACGTGACTTATGCACCTCCAGTTTCTCGGCGCGACCGACACCGTCACCGGGTCCAAGTATGTCCTCGACACCGGTCATCATCGCGTCATGGTTGATTGCGGCCTGTTTCAGGGGTACAAGACGCTACGGTTGCGTAACTGGGATCCGCTTCCCGTCGATCCTGCTACGCTTGATGCCGTCGTACTCACACACGCCCACATTGACCACAGTGGCTACCTGCCGCTGCTTGTTCGCAACGGCTTCCAGGGTAAGGTCTACTGCACCATGGGCACGGCGCAATTGTGCTGCATCCTGCTGCCAGACAGTGCGCATCTGGCAGAAGAGGATGCCGGCTACGCCAATCGCAAAGGCTATTCGCGCCACCACCCTGCAATGCCGCTATACACAGGCGCAGACGCCGCGCGCGCCTTGCGGCGGCTACAGCCAATTCCTTACGACAAGCGATTTCCGGTGGTGCCCGGCGTAGAGGCAGAATTCAGCCGGGCGGGGCATATCATCGGCTCGGCCATCGTCACGCTGCACGCGCAGGGCAAGCGCATCGTCTTTTCCGGCGACCTCGGGCGGCAGCACGATATTGTTATGCGCCCACCGGATGTCATCCGGCAGGCGGATATCCTCCTGGTGGAATCTACCTACGGCGATCGGATTCACCCGACTGCCGATCCGATCGATGTGCTGGGCGAGATCGTGAGCAGGACCATCGGGCGGGGTGGCAGCCTGATCATTCCCGCCTTCGCCGTTGGGCGCACCCAGAGTCTGCTCTATTGCCTGCACCGCTTGCAGGAGCAGAAGAGAATTCCGGATGTGCCGGTGTACCTCAACAGCCCCATGGCGATTGATGCGACCAGCATCTTTGCTCTGCATCCGGAAGAGCTTCACATCGATCGTGCCGAATGTGCCGCAGCCTGCAGTCTGGCGACGCCAGTGCAGAGCATGGAGCAATCGATCTGGCTGAACCAGGACCGCAGTCCCAAGATCATCCTTGCCGGCAGCGGCATGGCCACGGGCGGGCGCGTGGTCCACCACCTTGCGACCTACGGACCGGATGCGCGCAACACTATCCTCTTGTCTGGCTTCCAGGCCACCGGCACTCGCGGCGCGGCGCTGGCGGCAGGTCGGCGTGATATCCGCGTACACGGCAAGGATGTCGTCGTGCGGGCGGCAGTGGAGCAGGTGGAAAACCTGTCGGCACACGCCGACGCAGCGGAGCTGATGACCTGGCTCCGCGGTTTTGGACAAGCGCCCAGACAGACGTTCGTCGTGCATGGCGAGCCACAGGCCAGCGATGCGCTGCGGCAGCGAATTGAGCGAGAGTTGCACTGGGAAGTCACTATGCCCGAGTACCGTCAGGCGTATCAACTCAAGTGACTCAACACACGCGGTGCCTTCACTACCTGAGGCTACACCATGAATTTCAGAACGATCCTTGTCGACCTGACCGATGGCCCGGCGTGTGCGGCGCGCGTCGAGTGCGCGGCGCAGGTTGCCGCGGCATTCGCCGGCAGCGTGGTGGGCCTTACGGCAACCGGCACGCACCTGGAGCCGTTTCGCGGTGCGGGGGAAGAGGCTGGACGATATGACGCCCTTGCGCGGGGCAAGCTCCAGCACCTGGCTGCGAGGCACCATGAAGCGTTGCGGGAGTGGGTCGGGCGCGTCTCGCCGACGATTCCAACGCGGCATGTTGTCGTCGAGGCTGAAGCCGGCTGGGCGCTGGCTACGCATGGCCGCTTCGCCGATCTTATCTTGCCTGGTCCGCCTTCGGTACATACCGACGTTCCCGCTGGAATGCCAGGCGTTGCCGAGTATGTGATGCTCGAATCCGGGCGGCCCATCCTGCTACTGCCGGGTCTTGCCGGCCCTACCTTGGAAGGTCATGTTGCGATAGCGTGGAATGGGTCTCGGGCGGCGGCCCGGGTGGTCGCGGATGCAATGCCGTGGCTCACCCGTGCCGGCGCGGTGTCTGTCCTTGTAGTTGCGTCGGCGAGCGAAAGTCCCGAGCCGCAGGATCAGGAATCCCATGAGAGCGACGCGAGCCACGAGAGCGGCCAGCGCCTCGTGGCGTGGCTGGCAAGCCACGGCGTCGAGGCCGACCTGCACGTAGCGCATGGTGAGCCGGATGAGCTACTGCCGCGACTTGTCGGCGACGTGCAGGCCGGCCTGCTCGTTGCAGGCGGCTATGGCCACTCGCGGCTGCGCGAGCTCGTACTTGGAGGATCGACCCGCAGCCTCCTGCGCCAGACTGCCTTCCCGGTCTTCATGTCGCACTGAAGCCGAAACTCGAATCCGGCGGGCATTCGCATGTCGCACGAACTGCCAAATGTGGTCCAGCCCACAGCGTCGTGATGTACCGGCCGCTACCCTCTGGCCATGATGCTGTGATTTGCTCCGACAGCATGCGAGGGACATCCACTTTGCATCTTGCTATGTGGCGTTGACTGCATGTGTGTCACGATGGCTTTTGCCTTGCCGACGCAAAATCTATAGTCGATTTGGCACACACATTAACAGCCGGGCAATGCCGCGACGGTGCGTCGATACATCGCTGCCGTGTCTGGCGCGGCCGCGTTTGCGCTGGCATTGCAGGTGGGAGACGACGTATGACACGCGTGATGATTGCGGACGACCACGCGGTGGTCCGCGACGGATTGCGGCATATTCTGGAACGTGCCGGCGCGTTCGAGGTTGTGGGCGAGGCCGCCGACGGCTCCCAGGTGCCGAAAATGGTAAGGGACTGTAGGCCGCAGGTGCTGTTGCTGGACCTGTCGATGCCGGGACGCAGCGGTCTTGAGCTCATCAGGCTGTTGCGCGCTGAAGAGCCGGCGCTGCGTATCCTGGTCTTGACCATGCACGCCGAGGAGCAATACATCGTGCGTGCCTTCCAGGCAGGCGCGGCAGGCTACCTGACCAAGGAGAGCGCCGCGACCGAATTGGTCGTGGCCATCGAGCAGGTCGCCCGCGGCGGCACTTACGTCAGCCAGGGCATGGCAGCCAAGCTGGCGAGTGGCATCAAGGACCAGACCGACGACCTGCCTCATCTTCGGCTATCGGACCGCGAACTGGAAGTGTATCGGCGGCTCGTGATGGGCGAGCCCATCACAGCCATTGCCTCGGCGCTGTGCGTCAGCGCGAAGACGGTCAGCACATACAAGATGCGCCTGATGGAGAAAATGCAGATGCCCAACGAGGCCATGCTGCTGCGCTACGCGATGCGGAACCATTTGTTCGATGAAGACGCGGATCTGTAGCAGGATGCCGGCCAAGGGCATGCGATCAGGCACCGACCGCCAGGCGGCCCAGCGTTGAACCTATCGCATCCAGTTCCAAGGTTCGGTCGAAGCAATAGTCGCCACCTGCCTCCAGGCAAGCACGCCGAAGCGGTTGCGCCAGGGCGTCGACCAGCACCAGGAGAATGCAGTCAGGCAATGCAGAGCGGATCGCCCTGACGTCGTGCAGCGAGCGCGTGCTGGCGGTACGCAAGCCGATGACCACGATGTCGGGCTGGTAGTGCGAGAGGCAAGCCAGCTCGCTGCTGGCACTCGGGCCCGCCGCAATCACGCGGATACCTGCAATGCGCGCGAACATGCTCAACTGCCGACAGCGGAGCGAATTCGACGGCTCGACGAGATACAGCGTAGGGATGTGAGTTCGACCGGAATTTGGCATGAGGCCAGTGTCCGCCCTATCCCGGCCGCGGCAAATAGGTAACGGCTGAATATGGAGTCAGGGCCGGGGAAGGTCGTGTCAGCGTTTCCCGACAAGGACCGGGGCACACTAGCGTGGAACCGCAGCAGAGAGGAAAGTCACGCAAGAAGCAGGCTTCGTGCCTTGCTGATTGATACACATCAACCGTATCAAGGCGAAACTCCCTACGCTGGAGGGAACGACCAGGCGATGGTAAGACGGGTTGAGGCGAATGGGTGACACAGGTGGCCATGCAGCATTCCGCAGATCCGTTGGAAGGCGCTCACTCGAGCCACGGTGGGCACCGAATTGGTGCCGGGCGACCTGGTGCTGCTGGAAGCGGGCGGCCGCGTCCCGGCTGACCTGAGGCTGATCGAAGCCACGGACCTGCGGTGCGACGAATCATTGCTGACCGGCGAATCGCTGGCGGTAAACAATACGGAGCTGTCCGGCACCGAGCGCGACCTGGAAGCCGGGTTCCGGGACCGGGCGTTTGCCGGCACCGTGACCCTGCGGGGCCGAGGCCGCGGCGTCGTGGAGGCGACCGGTACGGCGACGCGGATGAGGCAAATTGCCAGCGATCTGGCGCGAACGGCCGACTTTAAGCCACCCCTCATCGTCCGGCTGGAGCACTTCTCGCGGATGATCGGCCTGGCAGTCGGTGGCGCTGTCGCATTGTTGATGCTCTTTGGACTGCTGCGCTGAGCTGTTCATGATGTCGGTCGGCCTGGCAGTGAGCGCAATTCCAGAGGGCCTGCCATCGCAATATCCGTGGCGCTGGCCATCGGGATGCGGCGCATGGCCAAGGCGGGGGTGATCGTGCGCAAGATGCCAGCCGTCGAGTCGCTGGCTTCTTGCACGATGATTGCGACCGACAAGACCGGCACGCTGACGATGAACGAGCTTGTAGTCACTGAGATCCGGTTATGGAGCGGGTGGAAACGGTAGAGCGAACAGTGCTTCCTGGACGCCAGAACATTTGAACCGGAGACTGAGATGCCGTGGACCTATGATCGCTTTCCGGCTGCGATGAAGCGCTTAGCCCCGCCAGTGCGCGGCAAGGCGGTCGAGATTGCCAATGCCCTGCTGGCAAGTGGCCATGACGAGGGCATGGCCATCCGCGTCGCGATTTCCGCGGCACGGCGATGGGCTCGCCGACACCCGGATTGCTCCGGGGAAGTGTATCCCTCGGTGCCCAAGCATGGTAGCCGCCTATGAGGGACTGCCGAAGTCGCCGCGCGTGCCCATGCGCGGATACCCATGCTGGCCCGGTCGTAGCACGACACCGCGCTCGCCGGCACGCGTCAGGACCTGGTCCTGGGCACGCCGCATGATTGCTCTTGGTGGCTCCTGCGCAGACGTGGTGCTGCGCAGCCTTGCGCAGATGTCGGCACGCTCGGCACCGGTAAGCAGATCGCGCTGGCTCCATGGCTACCAGCGTAGGCGAACCGGCCGTGAGGCAGTTGCGATGCCTCAATGCTTTGCCACTCAGCCACCCTCCGTCAGGGGAAGATACAGGCTGATGCCTTCGAGGCCTGGCGCAGCTTTGACGGTGAAACCGCAGGTGCGCGCCAGCCCAAGCATGGCAGCGTTGTGGGGCAACGTAGTGCCCACCAGCGCGCCGATGCCTCTTGCACGCGCATAGCGCACCATCTTTTCAAGCAACAGTTTTCCCAGCCCTTGTCCGTGGCAATCCGAGCGCACGGCGATGCCGAATTCCGCCTGGACATTGTCTGGGTCCGCAACCGCGCGCACCTCCCCGAGGATCTCGCACCGACCCGAAGCATCGGTGATCGTCGCGATAAAGACCATTTCGCGCGCGTAGTCGATCTGCGTGAGCCGAGCGAGTCGATCGTGGTCGGGCTCGCGGAACGCACAGAAGTAACGTGCGTGGATATCCTCCGGCGTGAGCTGACGGAAATAGGCCTGGTAAGCTGCCTCGTCTGTCGGCCGCACAGGCCGTATCAGGTAATTGTGTCCATTACACATAATGCGCTCCTCCAGCGCCTCCGGATAGGGCTGGATGGACAGCCGCGGTCCTCCTCGGGACGGCACGGCCACGGCGATGCGTGCGTCAAGCGCGATCACGCCATGGGGGCTTGCCAGCAGGGGATTGACGTCGAGTTCAGTAATCTCGGGGATGTCGCACACCATGCGGGACAGTTGCACCAGTACATGGAGGAGGCGCTCCTGGTCGATGCCCGGATGTCCCCGCCAGCCGTGCAGCAGGCGGCCAACGCGGGTACGCGATACCAGGTCCTGCGCGAGTAATGCATCGAGCGGCGGCAGCGCGATGGCGGTGTCCCCGATATGCTCGGTGTTGACGCCGCCGTGGCCAAACAGCAGGACCGGTCCGAACACGGCATCCGTCGTAGCACCGGCGATCAGTTCGAAGCTGTCACTGAAGCTGACCATAGGCTGGACGGTGAATCCATCCAGCCGCGCATCCGGGGAATCCTGCCGGATGCGCGCGAGCATGGCGTTGCCGGCGCTTCGCACGGCGGCAGCGTCAGCCAGCCCCAGCGCCACGCCACCGGCGGAGGACTTGTGTGTGATGTCGCCGGAAAGGATCTTCAGCGCAACGGGATAGCCCAGCCGTGCAGCCTGCCGCACCGCGTCGTCGACGTTCTGTGCCGTGCAGGTCGGGACAACGGGGATGCCGTAGGCCGCCAACGCGTCCTTTGCTTCGGGTTCTGTCAACATCCGTCTGCCGCTGCGCAGCGCGTCCGCGACAATCGCCTGCGCCGCTGCCTTGTCGATTGGGGTCGATGTGTCCTCGGCCGGCGGCGTGCGCATCAACAGTTGCTGATTGTCGCGGTACTGGCAGGCCTGCAGGAATGCGCGTACCGCTTGTTCCGGCGTCTCGAAGGTCGGCAGGCCGGCATGCTGGCACAAGTGGCGCGCGTGTCGTACCGACTCCCCGCCGAGCCACGCGGTCAGGAGGGGCTTGCCGCCAGGCGGCGCACTGACAAGCGCGGCGGCAATCTTCGTGGCGGGAACGATGGCCGTTGGGGCGTGGATCATCAGCACGGCATCGACCTCCGGGGCGTCGCACAGGATGGCGTACGCTTTCTCGTAACGATCGACGGGTGCGTCGCCGATGATGTCGACCGGATTGGCGCGCGGCCACGTGACCGGAAGCACGTCGTCCAGCCTGGCCAAGGTCCGGTCCGACAGGCTGGCAAGGGTTCCGCCTCCGTCCGCGATGGCGTCAGTCGCCATCACACCGGCGCCGCCACCGTTGGTCAGGATGGCCAGCCGCGGGCCACGCAGGCCGTGCAGCCGGGCCAGCATCTCGACCGCGTCGAACAGCGACTCGGTATTATCGATCCGCAACATGCCGGCTCGCCGGATGGCGGCATCATAGACCCCGTCGGCGCCGGCCAGCGCGCCGGTATGAGAAGCGGCAGCGCGTGCTGACTGCGCCGAGCGCCCGCCCTTGATTATCAGTACCGGCTTGCTGCGCGCCGCAGCGCGCGCCGCCGACATGAACTTCGCGCCATGCCGGATCGCCTCGACATAGAGGAGGATGGCGCGCGTCGCACCGTCGCTGGCCAGGTAGTCGAGCACATCGGCCACGTCCACATCAGCACTGTCACCGAGAGAGATGAAGTGAGAAAAGCCGATCTGGCGCGATCGTGCCCAGTCCAGTACCGTCGTCGCCAGTGCGCCGGACTGCGTAGCGAATGCCAGGTTGCCAGGGATGGCAGTGCCGGGGGCGAAGTTCGCATTGAGGCCGATGCCCGAAGCAATCAATCCTACGCAGTTTGGTCCCAGGATCCTAAGCAGATGGGGCCGCGCCGCTTCTAAAACGGCCTGACGCATGGTGCCGGCGGCGCTCTCCGAGGGGCCCTCGAAGCCGGCACTCAGCACGATGGCCGCGCGCGTGCCCGCGATACCAAGTTCGGCGATGAGCCTGGGTATCGTGGCAGCGGGCGTACAGAGCACCGCAAGGTCGGGCGGCGCGGGCAGGGCCTCGACAGACGCGTAGCAGTGCCTGCCGGCAAGCGTGGCGTACTTGGGATTGACCAGGTACACAGGGCCGGCAAAGCTGCCGGCGGTCAGGTTGGCCAGTACAGTGGCCCCAACGCTGAGTGGCCGCATTGTCGCGCCGATCAAAGCCACCGAGCGGGGACGAAACAGCGCATCGAGGTTACGGATTGTCATGGCGGGTGATCATCCAGGGGCGCATGTCGAACTTGGTTTTAGCCCGGTGCTGGCGCTGAAGTGGCGGCTTCCGTCTCCATATCGCCGCCTTGCCGTTTACAAATTGACCCGGATGTTGTTCTGCACTGCACTGACCCCTGGCGCAGCCCACGCTGCCTCCAGCGCGGCCTCGCGTTCCGCCCAGGTTCGCAGGCTGCCGCTAAGCGTCACCACGCCATCCTTGACACTGACCGCGACATGGGTTGCGTCATCCGTCGCCTGGCGCTCAATGGCTCTCGCGATCCTGTCCTTCACGTCCTGAGGCAAGATCGACGGCTGGACCACGATAGCGTTCGTCACACCCACCACGCCATAGAGGCCGGCCACCACGCGTTCTGCCGCCAGGCGCTGGTAGTGCCAGTCAACCGTGCCGGTCAAGATGACAGAGCCGTCCTCGACCATCACGTTAATGCGATCCGCCGGCAGCACCGAGGTCCAGGCCAGGATGTTGCTGGCGGCTCTGGCAATGTCAGCGTCGGTGCGCCGGACTTCGTTGGGCAAGCGCACATCGATCTCGACGGCAATCCCCTTGACGCCCCGGACGCGCCTGACGGCTTCCTCGGCGGCATACTTGGCGGCATGGCTGCCGAGATGCCCGGTCAGCGTGACCACGCCGTCGCTGACCTGAACGCCGACCTCGGCGGCCTCTACGGCCGGATCCCAGGACAGCTCTTCCATGACTTGCTCCTTGAGCTGGATATCGCCTTTCATATTGCTTCATCCTTGTTTTTCGCCGTGCGCCTGCCGCCTGGAGGTCGGTCAGGGCCTGGTTTCGATGTGGTCAATCACTGCCGAAATCCCGGGGCGGCCCACACCGCACCGTCAGCCGCGCGGCGCTCCGCTGGCGACTGAATCTGATGGTCCGTTTTCATCATGGTCCGCAAGACACGGGCGCCGCAAGCGGCGCCTTTTGGTCAAGTCATGGTGTATGCCGCACTAGGCGTGCAACGCTGATTGGATGCTGTCTGAACATTCCCGTTGTTGCTCGTTGCGAATGAGCGAAGCGATCATGCCCCAGTCGGCGGCCAACGCGCCGAGCAGATCATCGAGCGAGATCACGCCGCTCACTGCTTCGCCGTCGAGCACGGCCAGGCGCCTGACGCCGTGCGACAGCATCAGCTCGATTGCCTCTGCAACGGCGGCTTCCCGGGAGATGGCCACCAGGCCGCGTGTCATCACGTCAATCACCTCGGTGCGGCACGGATCCGCACCACTGGCCGTTGCATCGATGACCATGTCCCGGTCGGTGACCATGCCAATCGCTCGCGTACCGGACGGGGAGTTCTCCGTGACGATCAGCGCACCCACATGCCGGTCCCGCATCTGCACCGCAGCTTCCTGCAGCGTGCAAGACAGTGGCACGTGAACGGCCTTGGCCGAGCAAATATCCTGAACCCGCATGGCTCTCTCCTGATTTCGCGTCGGTTCAGCGGATCGTCACGCGCTGCTGCGGCGACGCGTCCTTCTTGGGCAGCACGACACGCAGCACGCCGTCCTGGAAGCTGGCATCGATCTTATCTGTATCGATGTTGCCGTCCAGTGTGAAGGCTCGCTGCATGGAACCGCTGTAGCGCTCCTGCCGGATCACCCGATCTCCTTCCTTGACCTCGGAGGCCTTCTCCAGCTTGGCGGTGATCATGACCGTGCCGCGATCCACACTGACGCTGATATCTTCCTTCTTCACCCCCGGCAAGTCGGCGGTGATGGCATAGCTCACATCAGATTCAGTTACGTCGACCTTGAAGGGCAGTTCCGAGTCGGGGCCAAGCCGAAGGTTGCGAAACACGCCTTGCAGCATGTCGCCAAGCGGTTCGATCGAGAACGGGTCATAGCGCCGGATGTTGCTCATCGTAGTCTCCTGAAGAAGCGGCCGCGGTGCGGGCCGGGTGCTTTCACTTTGGCAAGCGGGGGGCGCTTCGATTTGTTTTGCATCAAGTCGGACCCGGTTTGCCGCCGTACTCGTGCGCAAATGCCAACGCGATTGCCTTCGCCCTGTAAAGCTCCGGAAATGCGGTCAGGCTCCTGTCAGGGAAGCCTGACAGCATGGCCCCCAATTCTGACAAGCAACTCAGGGAAGCCTTCTAGGAGGGGAAACGGTGGCCGCCGATACTTCCTGTCAGAAGAGGGGAGCGCACGCAGACGCAGCCATCGCCATATGGGAGCAGGGGTCGGGACGAAGGTGGTCATCGGGCTGGAGACAACTATGTATGAAATGCTTGGCAAGGCCGATCCGGCTAGCGATGCGGCCGACACGTTTGCCTCGTTCGAGCCGGCGCGGCCCGTGGCGGCGTCCCGGCCTGCCGCAACAAACGCCGGGGCGCGCTGCGCCAACTGCATGATGCGGCATATCTGCATGGCCGCAAGCCTAGAAGCGGATGACGTAGAGCGGCTTGACCGTGTGATGCAGGGTTGGCGTACGATCCGGCAGGGCGAAAGGCTGTTCCGCGCCGGCGATCCGTTCCGCAGCCTGTACGCAGTGCGGGCCGGCTCCTTCAAGACCGTGGTGACGCCGGAGCGTGGCAAGGAACAAATCTCAGGCTTTTACATGGCCGGCGACGCTATCGGCATGGATGGCATTTGCGAGGAGACTCACACTTCCGATGCCATTGCCCTGGAGGACAGCGTGGTCTGTGTAATCCCCTATCACCTGCTTGAAGCCCTTTGCCGGGAGATCAAGCCTTTGCAGCGGCAGCTTCACAGAATGCTTAGTGCCGAAATTGTCAGGGAAGCGAGCCAGATGATGCTGTTGGGCAACATGTCCGCCGAGCAGCGCGTTGCTAACTTCTTGCTGAGCATTTCTGCCCGGCATCGTGAGCGCGGCTATTCGGCGACGTCGTTTGTCCTGCGCATGACCCGCGAGGACATTGGCAGCTACCTCGGGGTTACGCTTGAAACGGTCAGCCGGACGCTTTCCAAGTTCCAGCAGGAAGGCCTTTTAGCCGTGCGCGGCAAGTCCGTCGAGCTGCTGAACCTCGATGCGCTGGACGCGCGCTAGCCTCAGCATCGAGCCAGCTGTGAGATGAATGCGCCTGCTGCGCGCTCCGCTGTGCCGGTCCCGCAAGCTAATGCAGCGGGCGGTGACCCGCAGCGCGAGGTCGGGACACTGCTGTTCAGGCCCCTCGACATCGATACCTGGCAGGAACATGTCATCTACATGCATCCGGATTGCGCGGTCTGCAGGGCGGAGGGATTCTCTGCCCAGACGCGTGTGCATGTACAGATCGGCGATAATGCGCTGATCGCTACTCTGACGCTGTTGGGTGCGCCATTGCTCGCCGCGGGCGAGGCAAGCCTGTCGCTCAGCGCGTCACGGATACTGAAGGCCCGCGCCGGCGATGTCGTCCGTGTCACCCATGCGCCGGCTCTGGAGTCAGTGCGATCACTGCGCGCGAAGATCTATGGTTCGCACCTGGATGGCGCGCAGCTTGACGGCATCATCGACGATATCAGTGCCGGCAGGTATGCCGATGTGCATATCGCGGCTTTCCTCGCCGCATGCGCCAACGAGCGGATGACCTTGCGCGAGACCGTCGACCTGACGCGCGCCATGGTGAAATTCGGACAGCGGCTGCGCTGGGACCGCGATGTGGTTGCGGACAAGCACTGTGTCGGCGGACTGCCCGGAAACCGCACCACGCCCATTGTCGTCGCCATCGCGGCGGCGGCGGGCTTGCTGATGCCGAAGACGTCTTCGCGAGCGATCACCTCGCCAGCTGGCACTGCCGACGTCATGGAGGCACTCACATGCGTGACCCTCGATGCGACGGAAATGCGGCGCGTGGTCGAGCAGGTCGGGGCGGCGATAGTCTGGGGCGGGGCGCTCAGCCTCAGTCCTGCAGACGACGTGTTGATTCGCGTCGAGCGAGCGCTCGACATTGACAGCGACGCGCAGCTGGTCGCCTCGATCCTGTCAAAGAAGGTTGCAGCGGGGTCGACTCATGTGCTGATCGATGTGCCGGTCGGAAAGACCGCGAAGATCCGCGAGGACGGCAAGCTAGCGCGCCTGCACACCGCCATGACGAAGGTCGCCGAGGCGTTTGGACTGAACCTCAGGATCGTGCCAACCGACGGGTCGCAGCCCGTTGGACGCGGCGTGGGGCCAGCCCTGGAGGCGCTCGACGTGCTGGCGGTCCTGCAGTGCCAGCCCGAGGCCCCCGCCGCGCTGCGCGAGCGCTCATTGTTGCTGGCAGGCGAACTCCTTGAGTTTTGTGGTGGGGTGCCGGCCGGGCAGGGCCTGCTACGGGCAGGCCATTTGCTGGAGAACGGTAGTGCGTGGGGGCGTTTCCAGGCAATTTGTGAAGCGCAAGGCGGACTTCGACGGCCAGGGCAAGCAGTATTCCGCCGCGACCTGGTCGCGAGCCGTAGTGGCGTGGTGACGGCGATCGACAACCGGCATGTATCACGCGTGGCCAAGCTTGCTGGCGCACCACGTCGTCAGGTAGCCGGCCTGGAACTGCATGTCCGGGTCGGCGAAGCAGTAGACGCCGGCGCGCCGCTCTGCACGCTGCATGCTCAGGCGTTGGGAGAACTAGACTACGCTTTCAGCTATGCGCTGGCGCACGTGCCGTTTCTCATCGAGTAGCTTCGCCGCCAACGCTTAGTCAACAGGGATCCATCTTGCCAGCAGGTGCCGCGCGGCGAACGCTGCGGCGGCATAACCAAGCAGGATCACGCCAAGCAGCGGCCGGTAGGCCCAGGGAAGTGGCTGCATGCCAAGGGCGGTTGCCAACGGCGAGTAGGGTAGCCAGGCGCCGACAATGCAGACGGCGATCGTGGTGACCAGCAGTGTCTGGCTCGGGAGGCTCTTGATGAAAGGCAGCTGGCGCGTACGGATGATGTGGACAATCAGCGTTTGCGAGAGCAAGGACAGGAAAGCGAGCAGGATCAACATGACATTGACTGGGCTCAGCAGCCGGCGTACCAGGCTGACGAGCCAGTGCGGAGCGGTGGGAGCGGCAATACGATTGGGGCCGCATTCGGCCGGCCGGACGCAGTGGCGTCGGGCTCGGTAAGCCCGGCGAGGTCCGACCCGAGGGACTCGAGGACATCGATGACCTGGTGCGTCGCGGCCCAGGCAATCGCGGCGGACCGCGCTGCAGGCTAATCCGCCTGAGGCGCCCGCACCAGCAGCACAGGCACCTTTGCGTCGCGTACCAGGCCCTCCGCTACGCTGCCCATGACAAGGCGGCGCACACCGCGCCGGCCATGGGTGCCGACCACCACTAATTCCGCATGGGTGCGCTGCGCTTCGGCGTGGATGGCAGAGGCGATGTCGCCGGCAACAAGGATGTCGTTGACTAAGTGTGTGCTGCACACGAGGCCGTTGCCGCGGGCTCGTGCCTCGGCCTCGGAGAGCAATGCAGTTCCAGCATTGACCAGGGCAGGGCGGAGATCGGCCATCGTGGAGAAGCCAACGTCGTACATCAGATAGCCGTTGTCGACGACGTGGACGATTTCAAGTCTGGCCTTGCACAGCGACGCGAGACGGATCGCCTCTTCAAGGGCCCGGTTGCCACAGTTGCTACCATCAATCGCAACGAGGATGGTCTGGTACATGGGAATCTCTCCTGGCAGAGTTATCCGGCGGCTTCAGAGATAGGTTCCGCGGATGGTGTCAGCTTAGGTACGCCTGACCACAGGAAGTTGATGTGCATCAGACTATTGCTGAGCCGGATTAGACGCCGACGCGTGGCTTCGTTGACAGGCATCAACTCGGTTCGCCCGCCGAGCGCTAACTTGGGTGCCATGCTCGGGTTCGTATCAGAGCATGTCATTGCGGGAACGGTTCGGCCGATGCTGCTGGTGCGCGATCGGCCCAATAGTGATGCACCCCGACCGTCGGAACCCGTCCTGACCGGCATGCGACGATCGAAATCCAATGGGAGGCAGGCAAATGCAGACTTCAAAAGGTGTGGGCATCGCGATTTCATCACTGTTGGTTGCGTTGATAGCAGCGGGTTGCGCGATGCCGACGGAACTAGCGGAAGACCGCGTGCAGATCATGGAGCAGCGGGGTATCCCCTACGCTTGCGCCAGGGGCGACGAAGCCGGCAGGCAGGCCATGAGGGATGTTGCCGCCCGCTTCAATGTCCGCCTTAGCATGATCGATGCGGCGAGCGCCAAGCCGCTAAGCGGGGCTACCGTGGTCGTGGCCAGCGCCGAGGGCAAGCCGGTGCTGCGCGTTGTCGCCGGTGGTCCGCTGTTATACATGCGCCTCAAACAAGGCGCGTACCGGCTCACGGTGGGGTACCAAGGCCGCGACCAGGTGCGCGACATCGTCGTGGCGGACCAATCGCAGGACATGACGTTCCGCTTCCAGGTGAATACGCTGGAAGAGGACTGGCTACTCTGCTCCAGCCAGGTTTGTCTGTGTCGTTGAAGAGAATTATCCCTGCGCAAATAACCGTCGCACTCACAGCGCAGGCCCGCCGTCACGCGCCTGACGCAGACCGTCCCGTGCAGTCTGCGCAGCCAAGTAGCTGCGGCGTCAAGCCTGGTTCGGAGACAGCCAAATGGGACGTTCCAAAGCGTGGGGAGACACGGCGTCGGCTGTGGCCAATGCCTGCGCGAAGGCATCGATCTCGGCCGCAGCCGCGCCACTGAGCACGTCGCGCTCAAGCAGCACCAGGCCCTGGCGCGGTCAACCGAAAGGACGTGCTCATTGGCAGAGAACACGCAGCAGGGGCCTTGATGTGCATCAATTGCGAGAGTGTGGGCTGTCCTACGCTGAAGTCAACCCCCGGCTGGACACGAGGGCCAATGCCTGAAACTCCCGGAGTCGCCGCCATGTATCACCGCATCCTTGTCGCCATGGATGGAGGCCCAGCGTCGGAGCTGGCGCTGGAGCAGGCCATGGTCATTGCCCGCGCCGCCGACGCCGAAGTAGAAGTCGTCTACGTCGTCGACGACCGCAGTCCGTTCATGGATGTGACGGGCCTGGATCCGGTGAGACTGGTGGAGGATCTCACGACCGCGGGCGAAAGCGTACTTGCCGCTGCGCGCAGCCGGCTGGCGGCGGGCCACATCCGCCATGCCACCCGGCTGCTCGGCAAGCCGATGCTTCAAGGCGATATTGCCGTCACAATCGCCACCGAAGCCAACAGCTGGGGCGCAGACCTGATCGTCATGGGCACACATGGTCGCCGGGGCGTGCGCCGCCTGGTCATGGGCAGCGTTGCGCGCGGGGTCGTCGCCGAGGCACTCGCGCCTGTCCTGCTTATCCGTGCCCAAGACGCCTAGCCTGACTGCAATCTCGGAGGGGATTTACCCGACTCAGCCATGCATACGATCGACTTCACCGGCGATGTGCCGGAATATTGCCCGAGCGGGCCCAGCTTGCAGTGTCCCGTGAAGGTAGACGGAGTACCGGCAACCTATGAGATTACCGCGGAGGCGCTTGAAGACCATTTTGGCGCGCGGTCGTACCGCAGCGAAGACCTGGTACCAGCATTCCTCCGCAACCGCCAAGACATAGAACGGGTGGCTGGGGCTCTGTTCGAGATGACTGGGGCAAAGCATATCGTGCTGCACAGCGGTCATTTCCGCTTTGCGGTCTGATCAAGGCGTTGCCATGACATTGCGCATTTCAAGCCCTTGTACGGCCTTCCGCCTTGGACGGTGCATCCTTGCAGCCACCGCGCTGGTTGCGTTTTGCGCGGCCTGTACGTCGATACCGGATCTTTGGCGGCCACCGAAACCGCGCGCAGCGGCGCCTGCGCCAAGCCGTCCCGCACCGGCACGCGAGCTTTTCTGCCACGGCACCACCCTAGTCATGGTGCAGGTCGATGCCAAAGCCGCCGGCGAGCTCGCAGTCTACGATGCCGGCCGCATAGGCAAAGAGCCATTCCCGGGCCTGTTGCGGGCTGGCGGGTGGGCTGGGCCAGTCTGGCGTGAAACGAATGCCGAGACCACCGTCGGGCGCGGTGAGATCCACGCGACCGCAAGGCTTGCCAGGTTCGATGCGGTCTGGCACGCATAGAACAATGTGAAATCCTTTGTACGATCGCCTTGTTTCAGTCACATGGATCCTCCAGGAGAAGCGGACGCCAGCAGGGGCTGGGTCCTGTAGACCCTTAGGAGACAATCATAATCGTGGGATCGGAGCAAGACGCCAGCGTGCTGGTTGCCCTCCGCTGATTGCGAGCGGCGTCTGGCGCCTTCTGTCACGGCCTTGTCAGATGGAGACAATTATGGACTACGCTACGATCCTGGTTCACCTGGACGCCAGCCAACGCGTGTATCAGCGTCTGCACCTTGCTACGCAACTGGCAGTGCAGTTCCAGTCGAGGCTGGTGGGCTTGCTCGCGGTTGGCAAGCCTGATCCCACCTCCGTTCGCTATCTCGTCGATGGCGACCGCTATCTCGCTTCGTACAATGAATGGCAGCACCAGGTAGGCGAAAGGGCACGTCATGCTCTAATGGATGCCACCGACGAGGCGGTCATCACAACGCAATGGCTCGCACCCGACTGGGCCACGGCGGCGACCGTCCAGGCAGAGGCGCATCTGGCCGACCTCGTTATCCTCGGACAGCATGACCCGAGCGACGAAGAAGCGTACGCCGAACCAGCCTTTGTCGAATCCATCGTCCTGGAATGCGGGCGCCCGGTTCTGGTCGTACCTTACGCCGGGTGGTTCTCCAGCACCGGCAAGACTATTCTGGTGGCGTGGAACGGCAGCCGAGAGGCCGCCCGCGCTCTCCACGACGCGTTGCCACTTCTCAAGCGTGCCGAAACCGTCGACGTGGTGTCATGGACGCCGTCGAGCGCGCTAAAGGGACCGTGGCTGTCACCGCCGCAGTATGCGGTGGAGTGGCTGGCCCGTCATGGCGTGAACGCGCAACTGCGCAGCTATCCGGACGAGGATGGGAATGACATCGGGCAACGACTGCTTTCGCACGCCGCCGACCGGAATGCCGACCTAATTGTCATGGGCGCGTACGGCCATAGCCGGGTCCGTGAACTGGCGCTGGGCGGCGTCACCAGAACGCTGCTTCAGTCGATGACAGTGCCGGTTCTAATGTCGCATTGACAACATGCCTATAGAAGAAGCGAACGCTACGGAAAGCCTGTCGCAATCGACGGCGAAAGCGGCAGTCTCGTTACGCACGATGTCTCAAGCGTTCTGGAGTGATTTCCTGTGCCGCCGTCCGCTATTTCCGGCGGCCGACGGCATGTTTCCTTTCGACCCGCTTCTTCGCTCGCGGTATATCGAAGTGCAAGGCCGTACGTACACTGCCTGGCGAGCACGTGCCGTAGCGGCCGGCTTCAGTGCCTCGGACTTCTTCGATGCCTGCATTCGTGTGCGAGCGGCGATGTATTAATCTGGATCGTCTTGCCGCGATGGGCTACGCTTCGCCAATCCTGGATGGTCCCAGCTTCACGCACGCAACGAGCGTCCGAGCGTGCCGCGAGCGGCGTCGCGGTTCCTGAATGCGCTATCAAGATCAGGCGCGGCCGCCTTGGATTCTTCCGTGACCGGCCTCCAGTGTTTCCCTCACCGCTGCGATATGGTCTCCCGCGGCCCTAACGGCTTCCTCCAACTGCCGCTCACTGCAACGCAGTTCGCGGCACCAGTATTGCACTTCAAGCGGATCCATCATGTTGACGCGCCCGGGATCCAGAGGTCCGAGTTCGCTCGTTTCGTCGATCATACTTAGCTCCTATGCTTCTTTTTTCGGCGGACGAGGATGTCAGGGCGGCAAAGCGCATCAGGCATACCCGTTCGCAAAGCGAAGCCTCCCGCGCCACCATGAGCGGCAACGCGAAGAGGCAGGAGAACCGGAAGCCAAAGTGCCATGAACAGGCCTGTCTTTGCCGACGTCGTTCGGTTAAGCGGGCAAGGGCTTCTAACGTAAGTCGTACTCGCGCATCATTTCAGCTGTCACCGCTTTCACAGTCGTAAGGCAACTCGCCGGCACTGCGGGAAAGGCATCGATGATCCAGTTACAGCCACCATTGGTCGCCGCGTCGACATGCCGTGGCAACGGGATGCTGCAATCGCGGAAAGCCTCACCAAGGTCAGTGTTTTCCTGCACGCGTCGTGAAATTTCATCGCGGATCTGCTCCGCGCTGCCGAGGTGTTTGATCATGGCAGAGTCTCCTTGATTTCGGATGCCCTTGATTTGATGTGGGAACGCCGTGCTCACGCGACTGCACTGGCATGGGAGGCCGGACGGCCGATCGTCTGGGACAGAATCGGTTCCTCGTCTTCGTTCGCGACATATGCTCTGCCAATTGGCGCCGGTTAAGCCAGCCACGCAATACGGCGGCTAGCGCCGCTGAAGCACAATCGAGGTAAATATTTGCGCCATGGCGCCCGCCGTGGCAGCAGCGAAAGACTCGCATAGGGTTTCAGTTCTTCCATGGATGGCTCACATTCATTCCGATGTAGGGGGCAGTGCCCAGTGCCCGACGCCTCTATGGATCAATCTAGATGTTGCGGCCGGGCCGGGGTTGCGCTACATCAATTCGGGCACAGTGTCGCAGTTACTGGGCCTCGTACTGCTGGGACGACTTTTGAATCCCTCTGGCAGGTTGATGCGGATCAACGCCATTACCAGTCTGGCCACTACCTTGATCTGTATGACAGAACAGAACTCGAGTAGCCAATGTACCGGCGCATACTACACTTCGTCCGGTGCTACTGGTGCCAGAGGCAGAGGGGCCTGACTTGCGGTAGCTTGCTCCCACAAGGCGGCAATCTGCGCAATGGTGCGATGGCTGAATGGGTGGCGGTAATGATAAATGGCGCTGGCAAGCTGCGCGTCGTGACAATTTCTCTGTTGGCCGCAGCGCTCACGGGGTGTGCTTTCTATGATAATCGATGGAACGCCGGCATGCCCACGATGGCGCGGCACGAGGTCGTATACGCGTCCGGGGGGAACGACGAGGCCGATGTGAAGGCCATGCTGGCCATTGCCGACCGGTTCAATGTACGGCTGACCATTGTGGACGCCGCGCGCGGCGAGCCGCTACACGGTACTGCCGTCTTTCTGGTGGGCAGGAGCGGAGGTTCGGCATTGCATGTTACGGAAGCGGGACCGATGTTCTATCTGCAGCTTCCAGCGGGAGATTATCGGCTTGCCATCGGCTATCAAGATTGGCTTCAGCTGACGGATATCGTGGTGGACGGACAGCCGCTCGATCTAACGTTTCGCTTGCCAGCAGACACGCCGGCAGAAAACTGGCTGTTCTGCCGCTTGGCAAACGGAAACCACGCAGCTGCGGCGGTCCTTTGAGCTTGTGCACGGCGCAACGATGGCCAGTCGCCCCCGGGGAACACACCCACGTCATCCGCGCGCATCTTCGCGTAGTGTGTGGAACAGTTCGTCTTCCTGCGCGCAGTGCAGACGCAATACCGCCTCGAGCCCGTAGAGCAACCGCTGGCACTCCCTGGTCCGGCTGTCGTCAGGTCCCTCCGGCGGCAGATCGTCCGCCATCCGTTGGAGGACATGAATCAGTCGGAAGAGTTCGCGATGCATGCCGCTCATCGCTGCCAGAGGGTCATCCCCTCCTATGAGTCTCGCCAGTTGCGGGTAAAGTTCGGCGTCATCGCGCTGTTCGTGGGGCAGGAGCGTCGTGCAGAGGGCAGTGCACAGACGGCGCAATTCGGTGGCGGCCGACGGTCCGGGCAGATGGGGCAACCTGTCCGCAAGTCCGCGAATATCCTCCATCAGAGGACCGAGCGCCATATGCTCTCGGTCCAGGCTTGCGGCCTTGGCAGCGGGCAACCCTTGTTGCTCTACCGGCTCGCCGGCGCGGAGCGCTCGCAGCGCGTTGGCGATGACCAACACATCGATGATCTCCTGCAACACTGCGCCCGCCAGCGGCGGAAGATAGCCGAGCGCAGCCGCCGCCATCGCGACAAAAGACAGGGCCATGCCGGCCAAGGCGCTTTGAGCGGCAAGTGTGCGCGAGTGCCGGGCAATGCGTATCGCATCTGCCAGCCGGTCCAGGCGGTCGACGAGCAGTACGACGTCCGCGGCTTCCGAAGACGCCGCAGTGCCCCGCGCCCCCATGGCGACGCCGACATCCGCTGCCGCCAGCGCCGGCGCATCATTGACGCCGTCTCCCACCATCACGACGATGCCATCATGGCGCGCCGCTTCGATCTTCGCCAGTTTCTCGGCGGGGCTGACGCCTGCATGGACTTCCGTGACACCGAGAATCGCGCCAACCGTCTCCGCGACGTCGCGCCTGTCTCCCGTCAGCATGGCCAGGCGGCGAATGCCGGCCTTGCGCAGCAAGCGCAGCGCGCGGGGTGTCTCCATCCGTATCTGGTCTTCGAACTGCAGTGCTCCGACCAGTACGCCGTCGACCGTCGCGAGCGAGACTGATGCGCCTTCATAGGCCGCGCGCTGCAGCGCGGCCTTGCACCAAGGCGGCCAGCTTTCTGATCCGCCGGCGAATGCAGGCACGCCTACTGCAACGGCATGCCGGCCGACGCGCCCCGAAACGCCAGCACCGGCGGTCTCAGTCACCTCCGACGGCAGATCCAGAGGCAGTCCCCGATCGCGTGCCGCAGTCGCAATCGCTTCCGCGGCGGCATGGCCGGAAGCCTGCGCCAGCGAGCCGGCAAGGCGCAGCAAGTCCGCTGCCACCCAGCCGGGTGCGCAATCGACGCCAGCCAGCCGCGTCTTGCCCCGCGTAAGCGTCCCAGTCTTGTCGAAGAACAGCATGCTGGCCTGTGCCAGTCGCTCCAGCGCACCACCACCCTTTACCAGCACGCCGTGCCGGGCACAACGCGACATGCCGGCAACAATTGCCACTGGCACCGCCAATATCAGCGGACACGGTGTAGCGACCACCAGCACTGCCAGCGCCCGGCGGAGATCTCCGCTGGCGTACCAGGCGATCCCGGCAACCAGCAGGGTGACTGGCACGAACCACAGAGCGTAACGGTCAGCCAGCCGAGCCGCGGGCGGGCGTTCAGCGCGGGCGGTTTGCACCAGCCTGGCAATGCCGGCGAAGGTGCTGTCCGATGCGGTCGTGGCCGCCACCATCTCAAATGGAGCGCCGGCATTCAGCACACTGCTGCGCGCGGTCTCACCAGGTTCACGTCTTACCGGCAGCGATTCTCCGGTCAGTGCAGATTCGTCCAGCAGCGCCTGTCCCACCAGCGCGCCATCGACCGGCACCAATTCTCCCTGTCGGACCAGGAGGCGATCGCCCGGTCGGACGGCCTCCAGCGAGACGGTACGCCATTCACCATCCTCGAACCGGTTGGCAAACTGCGGGGCACGACTGAGCAGAGCGCTCATCTCACGCTGGGAACGCGCCTGCGCATAAGCCTCCAGTGCCTTGCCGCTTTCAATCATCAAGGCGAGCACGGCGGCGGCGAGAAACTCGCCAAGCGTAAGCGCCAGCCCGATCGCCAGAAGCGCGAGGATATCGACACCAGCTTGCTTGCGCCGCAGTGATCGCACCATGGCAACCAGCAAGGCTGCCGTGGTGGCCAATGCGCCCACTGCCCAGGACATGCCCGCGGCGCCATCATGGCCCAAGGCGAGCAGCAGCATGCCGCCACTCAGTGTGCCAACTGCGACTGGCAGCAGACCGAGGTCAATGTCGCGATATCCAGTACGCATACGGCATTGAGGGCCCTGGTGGAGCGCCCGAGCGCCTGCTGCGGGCTTGTGGCGTTGCCATTCGCCTGATGACCCATCCCTCTGGGTCGCCAATCATGGCGCAGCAATGGCGAGCGGCGGAGAGTGATCATTATGCGCCCGGTCGGTCATCTCCTGGGAGGTGCCAACCGACGCGGAATCTAGTGTGTGGATTGGTGCCGTCCGGTCGGTGCGCCGCTGTTGATGTATGTCAAGTACCAGTCCTCCTGCGGATATACGTTAAGAAGGAGTGCAGTCGGCAATGCATAGGCGGCGGTTATCGAAATCGACTCAGGGCAACCGGAGCTGGACAAAGCTCGACATGCCCATGCTGAAGCGGAGGGTGAAATGGCAAATGTTGTCCTTGCAACAGACGGCTCAGTCTACAGTGATGCCGCTGCGGAATGGCTCGCGAAGGGGAGACTATTCAGGGAAGACCTCCACGTGCACGTGGTGCACTGTATGCCAGACGTTTCCGCTGAGGTAAAGTCCTACATTGGCAAGGGCGACCTTGAGGCCTGGCATACCGAGGAAAGCGCGCGCGTTATGAAATCCGTGATCGACATCCTGCAAAATGCGGGCGTGCCGACGGTATGGCAGGGCCTGGTTGGCTTTGCTCCCGAGCGTATTGTCGCGTACGCGAGGTCTATCAATGCCTTGGCCATCGTCATGGGGGCGCACGGGCGCGGCGCATTCCTTGATGCGATCGTGGGCTCGGTTGCGAGCCGCGTCATCGCACACACGCCATGCCCTGTGGTACTGGTCAAGCCTGAAGCCCGCCCAGCATAGGCAACATGGACGCCGGCATGTGCGCGGCTGCTGACCGATCTGGCACGAAAGGTCGCAGACTGCTGTTTCGCTTAAAGAGCGCAACTCATGGCTGCCACCGCGCTGGTGGTGAGCTGCGGCGTTGCTGTATTGATTGGCATGCAGGGCGCCTGGCATTCGCTGATGCGGGCGCAGGAACGCTACTACACCGCACACCGGTTTGCCGATGTGTTCGCGAGCGTCAAGCGGGCGCCACTGCTGGTCGCCGACCAGATCCGGGCGCTACCAGGTGAGGCGTCGAGACGTGCCCTGCTCTCCATGACTGGGATTGCTCTGGCCGTGGGCCTCATGATCGTTGGCAGGTTCGGTTTGGACGGGGTGGGCGAGATACTCGCATTGCAGTTCGGGAGAGTCCAGCACGACGACGTGGCGCTCGTCTTTGCCGACACGCAGCCGGACAGCGCAGTCTTCCCAATGAGCTTCCACTGATTCGGTATCCGTCCAACGACCTAGCGGAAGGGCAGCGTGTGGTCGCTCGGGACGCTCGTTAGAAACGGCGCTTGCAAAACGCTTTACGACGTTGCGCGGGGGCACCATGAACCAGCTTGCTATAGCCAATGACTGACATCTTGACGATTTCACCAAATCCGGCGGTGGATGTCGCGACTGCTGTCGACCGCATGAACGACACCTGCAAGCTAAGGTGTAGTGACGCGAGAAGAGATCCTGGTGGCGGAGGCATCAATGTTGCCCGGGTAATCCACCGTCTTGGCGGAGACTGCCTTGCGGTGTTTCTTGCCGGGGGAGCTACCGGCCAGTTGTTGCAGCAGTTGCTGGAGGCTGAGCACGTGCCAGCGGTCTGCCTCGGGATTGCCGGTGATACTCGCGAAAACTTCTCCGTCAGCGAGTCCTCGACCGGTCGCCAGTTCCGCTTCATTTTGCCAGGACCATTTGTTGCAAAGAACGAATGGGAGAGATGCATCGCGTACATCCAGGCCCTTCCGACGCCGCCGCGTTACCTCGTCATGAGCGGCAGCCTGCCTTCCGGCGTTCCTGCGGACTTCTACGCGATACTCGCACGCGAAGCTCGCGCGCGCGGCATTCGGATCATCGTCGATACCTCTGGGCCCGCACTCGTTTCCGTACTGGAGGAGGGCGTCACTCTCGTGAAACCGAGCCTGGCGGAACTCAGGGAATTGACCGGCTTGCCGTTGCTGCACGAATGCGAATGGCACGATGCCGCCTGCGGGATTGTCGAGCGCGGCCAGGCCGAAATGGTTGTTCTCACTCTCGGCCCGCTCGGCGCGCTGTTGGTCACTCGGGATGTTACGTTACGTGCACAAGCGCTTCCTGCGCTTGTAAGCAGCGCGATCGGGGCAGGGGACAGTTTCGTCGGGGCAATGGTTTGGGCCCTCAACCGTAACACTTCAGTCTCCGAGGCTTTCCATTATGGATTGGCGGCGGCATCAGCAACGTTGGTCAGCACAGGAACCGGGCTTTGCCGGCAGCCAGATGTTCATCGCCTATACCAACAACATTTCCAGGCTTAGACGTTCCTTGCTAACAACCGCCGCCAAGAAATATGTCGCGCAGGACACATTCTGTGGTTGCGATTGGTAATAGGCAAGCTATATTGGTGTGCAGAATAGCCCTAAAAGGCACCGTATCGATCGGATTCTGCCCCGCATGACTAGCCCTTTCGCCCCCGAGGGCAAGCCTCTGTCGCTAAAAGGATTGCCTCCTAATGCTATCGACATCGCGATCGGCAGTGGCACAGTCGTGCTATTTGCGGTGCTGTCGTATCTGCTACAAGCCAGAGTCCAGCAGTATTGGGAGGTCTCGTCTGCGCTGTTCGCATCGCTGGGCGCCGGAATCGGATTTGCCGTTGGCCTGTTCCTGATTCACCGGCGGCGATCCCGCTATCTGTCGGGTGGGGAAAGCCGCAACGTGGTGGAAAATGAAGCACGCTTGTCGGCGATCATCCGTTCATCCGTGGAGGCGATTATCACCGTGGACAGCGAACAGCGCGTGGTGCTCTTCAACCCCATGGCGGAAACCCTGTTCGCGTGGCCAGCCGAACTGGCTATCGGCCGGCCGCTTGGGGACTTCATCCCCGAGCGCTTTCGGGCTGCTCATGAAGAGCATGTGCGCCGATTTGGTATCACGGGAGTGTCGGAGCGGCAAATGGGGCGTCAACGCGCGCTCTTTGCTTTGCGCCGGGATGGCAGCGAGTTCCCGATCGAGGCGTCCATTTCGCAGACGGTTGAGGGCGGGACCAGGCTGTTCACCGTCATGCTGCGAGACATTACCGAACGTGCGCGTGCCGACGAGGCGCTTCACACGAATTTGCAACGCGTGAAGGAAAGCGAAGCGCGCTTGGCGGGCATCATTCGGTCGTCCATGGAAGCGATCATTAGCGTCGATAGCGACCAGAGGGTCATCCAGTTCAATCCCATGGCAGAGAAACTGTTTGCATGGCCTGCCGGCCAGGCGATCGGTCGTTCGTTGGCCGACTTTATTCCAGAACGCTTCAGGCCCGCTCACGAAGAGCATGTTCGCCGCTTCGGTGTTACCGGTGTTTCGGACCGCGAAATGGGACGCCAGCGTGCGCTATACGCCTTACGGCGTGACGGCAGCGAGTTTCCCATAGAAGCATCAATCTCACAGGTTGCCGATCGAGGTACCAAGCTGTACACAGTGATGCTGCGCGATATCACCGAACGCGTACGAGCCGAGGAGGCAATGCGGCATTCGCGCGAGGAATTGCAACACCTGTCGGATAGTATCCTCGTCACTCGCGAGGAGGAAAAGCGTCGGATCGCACGCGAATTACACGACGATCTTGGTCAGCGCCTGAGTGCCATGAAAATGGATCTCGCCATGCTTGGCGCCGACCTGAAAGAGGGAAGGAGTATTGAATGCCTGCTGGAGGAGGTTGCGGCCATGAACGTCGTCATCGACGAAACCGTGGCCTCGGTGCGGCGAATAGCAAGCGACCTGCGGCCCGCTTTGCTTGATGAGCTGGGGATGCTGCCGGCTATTGAGTGGCTTGCCAATGACTGCGCCAAACGCTATGGGCTATCCGTGACTGTCGACGGCGCGGATGCCGACGTGTCCGAGCAAGTGGCAATTGCAATGTTCCGTATCGCCCAGGAGGCGTTGAGCAATGTCGTCCGGCATGCCAACGCGACGGCCGTGCATATTCACGTTACGCGTGCTCAAGGGCAATTGGAGTTGCAGGTGCAAGACAATGGTATTGGTTGGGACAAAAAGCCGGCCAACGATGAGCCCCGGAAATCTCTCGGACTGCTCGGTATCCGGGAGCGTGCACGCTTACTCGGCGGCACAGTCTCCGTCGATAGTGCGCCCGGAGAGGGCTTTTGTCTGGAAGTGAAGATTCCCTATGAAAGGAAGGCATTTGAATGAGCCTGCTCCTTGTAGAGAAACGGCCGTTCACATATCAGCAAGCATTTTGCGCTATTGAACGCGAAGGGAACCACATCGGCCATGCGCATGTAGGTGCTCGTGCGTGTTTTTGAAATGGCGAGAACCACGGTCGCCGTGGACGGGTTCAAGCACCTTATGCGGAACCGTAATTGCCACCAGTGTGAGCCAGTGCTATGCGAATCGGCGTACCAAAGGAAATCAAGGATCAGGAGTACCGGGTCGGTCTCACCCCGGCCAGCGTACGCGAACTGGTCAGCCGCGGTCACAAGGTGGTAGTGCAGGCCGGCGCCGGCACCGCAATCGGCCTTACCGATCATTCCTACGTGCTGGCCGGTGCCAAGCTGGCCGGAGATGCAGCGGAGGTATACGGCTCGGCGGAGATGATCGTGAAAGTGAAGGAGCCGCAACCGGGCGAGCGGGCGCTGCTTAGGCCCGGGCAGATCCTGTATGCGTACTTGCATCTGGCGGCGGATCGCGAGCAGACCATGGACTTGCTGAACTCCGGCGCCATCTGCATTGCGTACGAGACCGTGGCGGCGCCGGACGGCAGCCTTCCCTTGCTGGCGCCCATGAGCGAGGTGGCCGGCCGCATGTCCGTGCAGGTGGCTGCCGCCTATCTCGAGAAGCCGCAGGGTGGCATGGGCCTGCTACTAGGCGGCGTGCCGGGGGTTGCACCGGCCCATGTGGTGGTGATTGGCGCTGGCGTGGTGGGCACCAATGCGATTCATATTGCCGTGGGCATGGGCGCGCGTGTCACAGTACTGGACCGGAACATCGATCGCCTGCGGCATCTGGGGCTTGTCTACGGCAATCGACTTGTCACGCTCTTTTCCAGCGCGGACTCCATCGAGCGCGCGCTCCTCACGGCTGATGCGGTCATTGGTGCGGTCTTGGTGCCCGGCTCCGAAGCACCCAAGCTAGTGACGCGCGCTATGGTTGCCCGCATGAAGGGCAATTCGGTGGTGGTGGACGTGGCGATCGATCAAGGGGGTTGCTTTGAGACATCCCGACCCACCAGCCATACGGCACCAATCTATGTCGTCGATGATGTGCTGCACTATTGCGTGACCAACATGCCGGCGGCCGTTGCCAGGACGTCCACCTTTGCCTTGAACAATGCCACCATCGGCTATGCAATGTCGATTGCCGACAAGGGCTGGTCGCGCGCGCTCGGAGAAGATCCTTGCCTGCGCGCCGGCTTGAATGTCTGTCGCGGCAACGTCACCTATGCGGCAGTCGCGCGTGCGCACGGCTGTGCGTATGTGCCTGCGGAAGAGGTGCTGGTGTAAGCCACGTTTAAACCGAGTTCTCAGGCCGGCGCCAGGACCCGCGAGAATCGGCTACCGTCTCGCGCTTACCTGGCGCCGCAACAACCCTGCCATGAGCTGGACCCATTTTGCCTTCACAGTTAGGCCGCTTAAGCGACTGTGATTCGAGCCAGGCAGGTGCTGCTCAATGCGGCAATTCAATTTGATCGAGCGCAAACACACCGGAATCTGGTGACTCCCATGGGACCTCGACTTCTATAGTGTCAGACACGTGCCGGCGACCGGCCCGGCGGCTAGGCGAGGCTGCTGCGGCGTACCAGGCATGACCCGTCAAACACTGCCGGAGACAGAGATGCTGAGCCCGCACGAGATAGCAGCCCTGATTGTTCTCGGTGACGCGGAAGGAAACCGTGAGCTGGACCCCGCCGACATTGGTACCCTTGTCGAGCGCCAGCTGGTTCGTCTTGAAGCTGCGACACCAGAGCGCAGGCAGATCCGCGTGACTGGGAAAGGCCGCCAACTCCTCGATGCGATCAGCAGAGGCCGTTGACGGACCGGATTCTTGACCCCGAAGCCCTATTCGATCGGCTTGCGCCGCGCCCGCAGCAACTTCGATGGTCGGACGTTAGCTTGAGCCCGGCTATATCTCGCGCTCAGCACGTCGGTATGGGACGCCGCCATGCCGCCGCCGTCTGTCGCTCGCACGGGGCGAGCAGCTTGCCTGCTACCAGCGTACGCTGACGGCCGTGCACGCCGATTGCGATGACGCAACCCTAAGCAAGAACGCGGGCGCGCCCTCATCTTCTCGACCAGTCGTCTTCCCAGTCCGTGTCCCTTGCCGTTCTAATGAACGGCGATGCCGAACTCAGCCCGGCCACACGTCTAACCGCCGCTTCAGCTGCATACTAGGCCGCGTGGCTATCCGGGTGCCCGGTGATTGCCCTCCGTACTTGATCGCCATTCAGGCGTCACGGCCTGGCTTCCAGCTGATCGATCACCGCCGAGATGCCCGGCGCAGACCACGCGGCTCCGACGGCAGCGCGACGCTCCGCCAGCGAATCCACGCGGCCGGTCAACGTGGCAGTGCCGTCTTTGACCTTGACGCTGATATGGTGTGCCTCGCGAAGGGCATGGCGGCGTAGTGCCTCCTCGATGCGATTCTCGACATCTGGCGGCGCAGTCCTTTCGTTCATCCGGATGTTGTTGATGATCCCGACCACCCCACGGAGCTGGCCCACTGTGCGTTCAGCCAAATTCTTCTGGTAGCCCCAGTTGACGTTCCCGGACAGCGTGACCCAGCCGCGCTCCACGCGCACCTTGATAGCGTCCGACGGCACGTGGACGTGCCACTCCAATGCGTCGCGTGCCGCGTGGGCAATGGCTTCGTCGGGGAAAGCGCTGGGCGGACTCACGTCAAGCTTGACGACGACGCCGCGCACGCCCGAGACGCGTTCCGTAGCCCGCTCGGCTGCAAGCTTCTCCGCGAAACTGGACAGGTGTCCATTTAGCGTGACGATCCCATCATGGACCTCAACGCCGATGGACGCCGCGTCAATTGCGGGATCCCAGTCGAGTTCCTCCTTGACGTCCTTCTGAACCTGGTAATCCGATTTCATTTCTTGCACCTTGATGAGATATGGCGCCGTTACAATAGTACTGCCACAGATTGATTGGGGCGGCCATCGAAGTGTGCGTGGAACGGAGTCGGCACGCCGGAGCGCTGGATCCGTCGGCAATGGCAGATCGCCACGAGCCCACCCGTCATCCCTTCGGCGACGTCGGTGCGGCACCGGTCCGCACCCGTACCGGTAGCAGCGCTGCGTTGGACATGGTAATGCGCACGGCCTTCGTCGGACAGATATCCTGAACTCGCATCACAATCTCGTTGCCACGCCGGCTTCAGCGGATGGTGACGCGCTGTTGCGGTGAAGCGTCCTTCTTTGGAAGTACAAGCCGAAGCACACCGTTCTGGAAGCTGGCGTCGATCTTGTCAGAATCGATGTTGCCGCCCAGCGTGAAGGCGCGTTGCATGGATCCGCTGTAGCGCTCCTGCCGGATCACGCGGTCACCTTCCCGTTCTTCAGACGCCCTCTCGAGCTTGGCCGAGATCATCACAGTGCCGCGGTCTACGGTGACGTTGATGTCTTCCTTCTTCACCCCCGGCAGATCAGCGGCGATGGTGTAGCTGGCGTCGGACTCGGCGACGTCGACCTTGAAGGGCAAGGATGTGTCCGGCGCAATTCGCCAGTTGCGCAACATGCTCTGCAGCACATCGCCAAGCGGTTCGATCGAGAAGGGGTCATAGCGTCTTAGGTTGCTCATCATGATCTCCTGGAATGACGGCGCGGTGCACGCCGGGTGCTTTCTACTTTGGCAAGCGATGGCGGTTTCGATTTGCTCTGCATCAAAGAGCCATGCATTGCCTCCCCAACCCGACCGCGCGATCCGGAAAGCCGAGCGCGTCACTTGTGTCGGGCAGGCAACGCTTCCCGGTACTCAGCGCCCAAGGATTCCGCCGTACCGGGGGCCGATGGTCATCTGCTTACACGACGCCCGCCACGAAGATGGCCAGCAACTCAAGCGGGCGCGGTAGTCGCCCAAGATGGCGGATCAAGCTGCCGCGTCTGGCTCCTGAAGCCTCGCGCGGATCTTGTCGCGAGCCACGTCGCGCAGCCGCAATACTGCTTGCCAGTCATCGCCTGATGCGAAGACCGCTTCACTCGCAATGAACGCCAACGATGCACGACTCGGCCACCAGCGCCCGTCCCGCAGCAATGAGCGAGTGCCGAGCAGGGCGATGGGAATAACCGGTGCCCGCGCGCGGGCGGCGCACCGGAACGCCCCCAGTCTAAAAGGCATCAGTCCGGGCTCTCGCCGGAACGTGCCCTCCGGAAAGAAGACGAGGGATTCGCCCCCGATGATTCGCTTCTCCAGCGCACTGGTATCTTCGACCCCACGTGCGGGGTCGAAGCGCTCAACGAAGGCGCAGCCAAGCCTGCCCAGCAGCAGCGCCAGCGGCTGGCTCCGCTGCAACTCCTGCTTCGCCACAAAGGTGAAGTGGGGAGGCAGCACTGCCGTGAGCAAAATCACATCGGTGTAGCTGGCGTGGTTGGCCACGATGACGACCGGTGCCGACCGGCCGAGCTCGGGTAGGCCTTCGATCTTCGGAGACAACCCCGTCAGCGCGAGGCCCAGCCGGGCGCTGGCTCGCGCGCTCCGCCGACGCAGTGGGCGCCCCGGCAAAAGCACCACCATCAGACAAGCCGGCAGGGCAAACAAAACGCAAACCGTCCATACCCAGGCAGCCCAGAGCCACGCTGAAGCTTGATGCAGGAAGCGCGCGAACTGGATGCTTGCGCCGGAGATGGCAATCCGTAGCAATTGACGCCAGGGCGCGCGCGGCGTGCCATGGATCTCGCCCCGTTCATACAACTCGCGGCAGGCGGCACGGCGCAGCTTTCCGCTGGACGTCTTCAGTACCGTGCGCGGCGGCGCCAGCAGCACTTCGTCGACAGGCATGCCCATCAAATCGACCGCCAGATGGCTGATTTCCGTGCGTATCTGGCTGCGGGCATCGTCGTTCTCTTCAAGGGTCTCGGCCAGAACGACCAGGCGCTCGGTACCGGAGCGCGCATCGGTGGCGGGGAAGACCGCGACACCGCCCTTGCGCACACCGCTTACCCGGCTGATCGCCTCCTCGAGTTCCTGCGGAAACAGGTGCTGGCCGGCGCGAATGATGATGTCCTTGAGGCGCCCTGCCAGATAAAGCTCGCCGGCTGCGATATAGCCCATGTCGCCGGTCTTCAGCCATGGGCCATCGAACAGGCCCGCCGTGGCGTCGGGGTTGCGGAAGTAGCCCGTGGTCGCGGACGGGCCCTGGAACTGGACATGCCCCAGGGAGCGTTCGGGCAACTCGTGGCCGGCTAGATCGGCGATGCGGATCTGATGTCCCGGCAACGGCAGGCCGCTGGAGACCAGCCTGAGCGCCTTGCGCTCCGACCGGTCCGGCGCACGGGCGATACCCTGGCGCGCGAGCGTCTCCCGATCGACCTGGTCGACGCACGGCCCACGTCCTGCCGGCGGGAACGCGAGTCCGACCGAGCACTCGGCGAGGCCGTATACAGGGGTCATGGCGGCGCGATCGAAGCCATACCTGGCAAAGCGTGCGGTAAAGCTGTCAATGGTTTCGGAGCTGACCGGCTCAGCACCGTTGTATGCCAGGCGCCACGAACTTAGGTCCAGGCCGGCAAGATCCTTTTCATCAATCTTGCTCGCGCAGAGCTCGTAGGCGAAGTTCGGCGCCGCGGACAACGAGCCGCGATGCTGGTGAATGGCCCACAGCCAAGAGGCAGGGCGCGTCAGGAAATCAGTGGGCGACAGCAGCACCAGGCGGAATCCGACCTGCAGGCTCCCCATGCAGGCGCCGATCAGGCCCATGTCGTGGTACAGCGGCAGCCACGACACAAAGACATCGGCCGCAGTAACATGCGCGGCACGCTCCATCGCCCGCAAGTTGGCCAGTAGATTGGCATGCGTCAGCACGACCCCTTTTGGGTTGCCCGTGCTGCCGGAAGTGTATTGCAGAAAGGCAATGTCATCCGCTTGCCGGCGCCATGCGTCGCTCGGTGCGTCACCAGCGGCGCTGAGATCGGCAGGCGCCAGGATCTGGCGCAGCGCCGCGCACTGTGGGCGCAGCAGGCGTAGCAGGGGCTTGGCCGGTGGCGCAGTCACGAGGATGGCAGCCTCGGCATTGGCAAGGATCCCGGCGCTGCGCCGCATGTGGTCCTCGATCTGGGAAAGGCGCGCGGGCGGATAAAGCGGGACGGGGATGCAACCCGCATAAAGCGCGCCGAAGAATACGTCGAAGAAGTCGCGTCCGGTCGGCAGCATAAGGGCCACCCGGTCACCTGCAGCCAGGCCCTGCCGCGCCAGGCCAGTGGCTACGGCAAGCGCGCCCGCCCGCATTGACCCATAGCTAATGTCGCCGCTCCCCTGGAGGGTGGCGTATAGCTCATCGCCATGCGACGCCGCATGCCAGTCAATCAGATCCATTAGCGTGGCGGCACTGCCTGGCGGCCGGTTGGCTGCTGCCGTCCTGGCCGCACCTTGCACCACGGGAACCGCGGGCATCGTGGCGGGAATGGCCGCTGCTGCCCCATGCGCTGCGAGACTGAGCAGGTCACGAGGTGTATCGGCGGCCATGAGTGCTTCTTCATTGATCCTGCTGCCATATTCGTGCTCGATACGTGTCAGCAGCTCCGCCCGCGCCAAGCTGTCCAGGCCGAAATCGCGCTCGAGCGAATGATCTATCCCCAACGTGCTGACGTCCTGCGCACCGGGCCGCAGCTCAGCCGCCAGCGCGCGTACGATGCCAAGCAGGCGTTGCGCATCGGCAAGCCCCGGTTGGGGGGCACAAGGGATAGTAGGATCGCGCCTGTCATTCATTGCGTCTTCCGCCGGCAACTGCCACCTTGAGGTTGCGGGCGTTTGCCCGGCAGGCTTCCGCAAAACCCGGTGCGTCGAGCAATAGCCTGAACAGGGTATTCATCCCCACGAGCATGTCGGCAAGCGAAGCAGAGCGATGGACGTCGACCTCCGCAGGCGCGCCTGGGGGATAACGTTCCACCCAGATGGGTCTCGGTCCGGGAGACGGCCTGTTCACATAGTAGTCTGGCATGATTGCCCCCGATGCTTTTGGCTTGCCTGCCGGCACACGTACCACCACTGTTCCGCGAAGGGCTTCCCTCCCGTGCCATGTGTGCCGGGCGTGCAGGACACGGCGTTCTCTCGGCTTCGGCCCGAAGCAGGCTCAACGTGCTGCTGCGGCTTCCAGGTAGGAAACGACATCGTCAAGCGTGACGAGCCGGCTGTAGTCGGACTCCGGGATTTCCACTTTCAATGTCTCGTGCAGGGCGAGCAGGAAGCGGAGCCAGTCCATGGAATCAAGATCGACCTCCCTGCGCAGAGGACGATCCGGGCGCAGGGCCTGCGGCTCGATTTCAGGGGCGATCTCGCGCAACGTGGATACGACGATGGCGCGGATACTGGCGTTGTTCATCGGTCAAACTCCTCAGGATGTCGTAGCAGTTCTCGTAGTTCGGTGAGAAAGAGTGCGCCGCGATGACCGTCCGAGACACGATGGTCGGCCGAGAGGGTGGCTGTCAGGGCTGGCATCACTGTCACCGCACCGTCTTCCACCCATGGCTGCTCAATGATGCGACCAAAACCCACCAGGGCCACCTGGGGAGGATAGATGACCCCGAACACCTGTTCCGCGCCCTGATCCCCGAGATTGGTAATGGTAATGGTAGGCTCGGACAATTCGGCACGCCTGAGGGAACCAGCGCGACAGCGCCTGACCAGGTCGGCCAGTTCCTGCATCAGTTGTGCAACTGGCTTGCTGTCGGCATGCAGCAGCGCCGGCGCCACCAGGCCGCCCTGGCGGAGGGATATCGCGATCCCGACGTGCACCGCCGTTGCGGCGCTGAAGGCACCGTTGCGGAAGAATCCATTCAACTCGGGGAAGCGCTTGAGCGCGACTGCGACGGCTTTGATCAGCAAGACGGCTGGGAGGACGCGCTCGCTCATGGATCGGCCAGCATTTTCCCGGGTGAGCCAGGCGAGCGCAGTCCGCAACGGAATCGTCTCTGCGACGTAGTAATGAGGAATCTCGCGCTTGGCTCGCGCCATCGCGGCGCCAATTGTCTTGCGGATCTCGGCCGATCGGTCGCCTGGCGTGGCGGAGGGCTTGCGCGCCGCTTGCTCGACATCGGCCAGCGTTACCGCGCCTCCCGGCCCGGTGCCGGTGAGGGCTGCGACGTCGATCCCCTGTTCCAGTGCGAGCTTGCGCGCTGCCGGGGACACCATGCGTCGACCCGGAGTGCCGCTCGCCTGCTCTGGCCCAGATGCGCGCTGCAGGGCGCCTGGTGTTTCGCCAGGTTCAAGGAAGGTCGCCATCAACGTGCCGACGGGAACCTTGTCTCCCCGCGAAACCAGAAGCTCGGCGACGACACCGTCGTGCCACGTCTCCACCTCGATCGCAGCCTTGCTGGTGTCGACCACGGCGATGATCTGCCCCTTCTTCACGGTGTCGCCGGGCTGCACGGCCCATTCGAGCAGCGTACCCTCGTCCATGTCTGCGCCCAGCGAGGGGAGGCGGAATTCGATCATGTTGTCCTCGCCGGAGCGATGCGCCGGTTGCGGGCGCTGAAAGTGAGGGCTGCCGGCTTGCTCATGCGATCAGCTGGCTGGCGGCGGTTGCAATCTTGTCCGCCTGGGGCAGGGCGGCCTCTTCCATATGCCTGGCATAAGGAATCGGTACCTCCGCAGAACAGACCCGCGCGACAGGTGCGTCGAGTTCATAGAAAACCTGCTCGACGATGCGCGCCATCAGCTCCGCGGCGAGGCTGACGCTGCGCCAGCCCTCGTCGACGATCACCGCACGACGGCATTTTGCGACGGAGGCCATGATGGTCGCATCGTCCAGCGGACGCAGGACGCGCAAATCGACCACCTCGGCATCGATTCCCTGGGCCGAAAGCGAATCGGCGGCTTGCATCGCCTTGGGCAGGCCACCACCATACGCGATCAGGGTCACGTCCTTGCCGGGCCGCCTGACCCGTGCCGAGTGGATATCCACGACGGACGCTTCCGGAATCTCGCTTTCCACGTTGTACAGGCCTGCATGCTCGAAGATCAGCACCGGGTCGGGATCGGCCAATGCCGGCGCCAGCATGCGGCGTGCGTCCTCGACAGTGGCGGGCGCCAGGATCCTGAGGCCGGGTATGCTGGCATACCAGCCCTCGAAGCTGTGAGAGTGCTGGGCCGCGACCTGGCGGCCAGCCCCGGTGGCCATCCGGATCACCAGCGGTACGGAGAACTGCCCACCAGACATATGGCGGTACAGGGCTGCGGTATTAACGATCTGGTCGAGTGCGAGCAGGCTGAAATTGACGGTCATCACCTCGACGATGGGGCGCATGTCGCCCAGGGCCGCGCCGATGCCGGCGCCGGTGAAGCCGAGTTCCGAAAGAGGTGTATCGCGGATGCGTTCCGGGCCGAACTCGGCCAGCAGCCCCTTGGAGACCGCATAACTGCCGCCGTAGCGGCCGACGTCCTCGCCCATCAGGAAGACGCGGGGGTCCTTGGCAAGCGCCTCGCGCAGGGCTTCGCGCACGGCCTCCCGGTAGCTGAGGCGCAAGCTCATGGGGTACCTCCTGCCGGTGAGTAAACATCCTTCAGCAGATCCTCGACAGGCTCCAGGGTGCCCGCCTCGGCAAAGGCCTCGGCCCTCGCAACCTCCGCACCAGCGTCGGTGTCCAGCAAGAGAAACTCGTCTTCCGTCAGCTTGCCTTCCGCCTTCAGCCGCGCGGTGAACGTATGAATGGGACCGCGTGTCTTCCACGCCTCGACCTCGGCCGCCTGGCGGTACAGATCCGGGTCGTACATGGAGTGAGCGCGGAAGCGATAGGTGCGCAGTTCAAGGAACACCGGCCCCGTGCCGCCCCGGACGCTGGCCACGGCATTCCGGGCAGCTTCGCAGACGGCGACCACGTCCATTCCGTCGGCCGCGAAAGCCCGCATGTTGTAGGACGCTGCCTTGGCGCAGAGGTCTGTCTGGGACTCATGACGCTCAAGAGCCGTCCCCATCGCATAGAGATTGTTTTCGCAGCAGAACAAAAGCGGGAGCTTCCACAATGCGGCCAGGTTCATCGATTCATGGAACGCGCCTTCGGCGACCGCTCCGTCGCCGAAGAAGCAGGCGGTGACACGCTGGCTGCCCTGCATTTGTCCGGCGAGCGCAAGGCCGACCGCCAGCGGGAGACCTGCGCCCACGATGGCATTGCCCCCGAAGAGCCGGGCAGCGCGGCTAAACAGGTGCATCGAGCCGCCGCGGCCTCGCGCACAGCCCTCCTGCTTGCCGTACATTTCGGCCATCAGCACGCGCATGTCCATGCCGCGAACCAGCGCATGCCCGTGCTCCCGATAGGTGGCGACCACATTGTCGTCGGGGGCGAGCGCATGGAGAACACCAACGCATACGGCTTCCTCGCCAATGTACAGATGCAGGAAGCCGCGTATCTTGCCCTCGCCGTAGCGCTGCGCGCATGTCTCCTCAAGACGGCGAATACGTACCATGTCGCGCAGCAGCGTAAGCGCGAAGGCCTTGTCATAGGGCACCGGTCCGGAAGGTGGCGGCGGGGCGGGATGCTCGATGTCCATCATGATCCGGTCTCAAGCGTGGAGGTGTCCCCCTCCGGCAGGCCAAGTTCCCGTGCCTTCAGCAATCGGCGCATGATCTTGCCACTGCGTGTTCGTGGCAATTCCGCAAGGAAGGCGATGTCCTTGGGGGCCACCGACGCGCCGAGGCGGCTCCTGCCATGACCAAGAAGCTCCAGGCGCAGCGCTTCAGAAGGTTCAAAGCCTTTGTTGAGCGATACGAATGCCTTCACCACTTCTCCCGCAACCGGATCCGGCTTGCCGATGACGCCGGCTTCGGCGACGGCCGGATGCTCCATCAGCGCACTTTCGACCTCGAAGGGGCCGATCAGGTGTCCGGACGACTTGATGACGTCGTCAGTGCGGCCGACGAACCAGTAGTAGCCGTCGGTATCGCGGCGAGCCAGGTCGCCGGTCAGGTACCATTCGTGTGCGAAGCACTTGCGGTAGCGCGCTTCCTCGTTGAGATAAGCCCGGAACATTGACGGCCAACCGCTTCTGAGTGCAAGCTCGCCCTCGGTTCCGGGGCTATCGATCAGTTCGGCGCGCCCGTCTTCGTTACGCCGCACGATGGCAGCATCCACGCCGGGAAGCGGCCGGCCCATCGAGCCAGGCTTGATATCAAAGGCTGGCGTATTGGCGATCATGATGCCCCCCGTTTCCGTTTGCCACCAGTTGTCGTGAATCGGCAGGCCCAGCACGTTCTTGCCCCACCAGACGGCCTCTGGGTTCAGGGGCTCGCCGACACTGGCGATAAACCGCAGTCGCGGGAAAGCACGCACTCTGGCTGCTTCGGTTCCCGCCTTCATCAGCATGCGGATCGCGGTCGGCGCCGTATACCAGACCGTGACGCCTTCGTCGTGAAGGATTCCATACCAGCGCTGCGCGTCGAATTCTTCGAGGTCCACAATAGACGTTATGCCATGCAGCAATGGCGCGATGGCACCGTAGGATGTGCCGGTCACCCAACCCGGATCGGCGGTGCACCAATAGATGTCGTCCGCATGAAGATCGAGCGCATACCTGCCGGTTGCCCAGTGGGTGAGCGCGGCACCATGGACGTGCACGGCCCCCTTTGGCGTGCCGGTCGTGCCGCTGGTGAAATGCAACAGCGCCATGTCTTCGGACGTGGTAGGCGTGATCTGGCACGCGTCGGTCGCGCTGCGCATCATTGCAGCCAGGTCAAGCGTCCCCGGTATCGCGGTGGAGCCGCCGTCTTCCGCGACCAGCAGGATGTGTTTGAGGCTCGGCATGCGGTCGCGCCATGCGGCGACCTTGCGCATGAAGAGTTGATCGGTGGTGACCAGCACCGAGCCCTTGCCGAGGTTCAGTCGCGTGGCGATCGGCTCGGGCCCGAATGCCGAGAACAGCGGCGACACCACGCAGCCGTTCTTCAGGCCGCCGAGCAGGGCCGTATAAAGCTCCGGAATGCGTCCAGCGAGAATGAAGATCCGGTCTCCCTTGCCCACGCCGAGCGCGCGCAGTACGTTGCAGAAGCGATTGGTGAGACTGGCCAGCTGTGCGTAGGTGACGGCGCGCGCTGCCGGTCCGCCCCGTGAAAGAAAGCGGAATGCGACCTTGTCACCCGCACCACTTTCCACATGGCGATCCACCGCCTGCCACGCGATATTCAACCCGCCATCGGGTTGGGCGCCGAGGGTCCTGCGGATGGCGTCCCAGGAAAATCCATGACGCTCCGCCTCATAGTCGGCAAAATTTGGCGCAACACGCAGATCCGCTGCGGTCTTGTGGATGATTGTGGATAGATCCATTCTGGCGCTTGGTCTCCTTGGGACCACTATAGGGGCGGGGGCAGGCGACGAGAAGCGGGGCGGCCAGCGCTGCCCGGCCGTCCGTTACCTGAGCGGGCAAGGGCAAGTCCTGCCCGCTTTAGCGAGGACATCGGACTCATGGCCTGGCAGCAGGGAATGTTCTTCGGTTCTCCCGCCATATCACTTCCATCCTTCACCTTTCTGACGCTCATACATACGAGATCCTTGTCCTCGCATGCTCGGCGGCAGCAACGTGACGCTTGACCGCGATAAAGCTATCGGGACTCACCGACATCGAATCGATGCCGCTTTCGACAAGGAATCCAGCGAACTCCGGGTGGTCGCTAGGCGCCTGGCCGCACAAGCCGACTTCGGCCCCGGCCTTGTGCGCCTCTGCGATGACGCTGCGGATCATCCATTTGACGGCGTCGTCCTGCTCGTCGAACAACGCCGCGAGTTCTGATGAGTCGCGGTCCACGCCGAGCGTGAGCTGAGTCAGGTCGTTGCTGCCGATCGAAAAGCCATCGAAGCGCTTGGCGAACTCGCCCGCCAGGATCACGTTCGACGGTATCTCGCACATGACATATACGTTCAGGCCGGCTTCGCCGCGCACGAGGCCGTTCTCCGCCATGACCTCCAGTACGCGGTCCGCCTCTTTCGCCGAGCGGCAGAACGGGATCATGACGATCACATTAGTGAACCCCATCTCCCTGCGCAGGCGGCAAATCGCCTGGCATTCCAGCGCGAAGCCCTCTCGATAGCGAGGCGAGTAGTATCGTGACGCGCCACGGAATCCAAGCATCGGGTTCTCCTCCCGCGGCTCGAATTCCGCACCGCCGATCAGATGCGCGTACTCGTTTGTCTTGAAGTCGCTCATGCGGACCACTACAGGACGGGGATACTGCAGAGCGGCAATTCGCCCCAGTCCGCGCGCGAGCCGGTCCACGAAGTACTCCGTCTTGCTTTCGTATCCGGCTGTCAAGCCGGCAATCGTCTGCCTGGCCGCATCGTCCTTTAGCGTGTCGTAGCGGACCAGCGCCATTGGATGGATCTTGATGTGATTACCGATCACGAACTCCATTCGCGCCAGCCCGACGCCATCGGCCGGGATCCGCCACCAGCGGAGCGCTGCTGCGGGGTTGGCCAGGTTCAGCATGACCCTGGTATGCGTTGCCGGGATACTGCCAAAGTCGATTTCGTCGACTTCATAGTCGGCAGTGCCTTCGTAGACGAAACCCTCGCGGCCTTCCGCGCAGGAGACGGTGACCTCTTGCTCGTCGTGTAGCAGATGGGTCGCATTGCCCGTACCGACGATTGCCGGAAGCCCCAGTTCGCGGCTGACGATGGCCGCGTGCGAGGTCCGCCCGCCAAGGTCGGTGACGATGGCAGCCGCACGCCGCATGACGGGCACCCAGTCGGGGTCCGTAGATTGGGTCACGAGGATGGCGCCGTCGACGAAGCGTCCCATTTCCCTTGGGCTATCGATGACGCAGACCGCGCCTGCCGCGACGGCCTCCCCGATGCTCACGCCCGATGCCAGCTTGCGGCCGGCCTTCTTGATGCGATAGCGCTTCACAGCGCTAGCCTCGCGTCGCGACTGGACGGTTTCCGGCCTGGCCTGGACGATGAACAACTCTCCGGTCTCGCCGTCCTTCGCCCATTCGATGTCCATGGGTTGGCCATAGTGGTCTTCGATTGCGCGAGCCCAGCGCGACAAGGTGAGAATCTCCTCGTCTCCCAACACGAACGACGTGCGCTCTGCCTTCGAGGTCGGGACACATTTGGTCGGAGCGCGGCTATCGCTCGTGTAGACCATCTTGCGGCTCTTGTCGCCGAGCTTCTTCCCGATGATCGGCGTGAGCGACGGGTCGGACAGAAGTGGCTTGAACACCTCGTATTCGTCTGGTTCGACGGTGCCCTGCACGACACTCTCGCCCAGACCCCAGGCGGCGTTGATCAGGACGACCTTGTCGAAGCCGGTTTCGGTGTCTATCGAAAACATCACTCCGGCGCCGCTCAGGTCGGATCGCACCATGCGTTGGACGCCGACCGATAAAGCAACCTTCAGATGGTCGAAGCCCTTCGCCTGCCTGTAGCTGATCGCGCGGTCGGTGAAAAGTGAGGCGTAGCAGCGCCGGCAAGCGTCAAGGAGCGCGCGATCACCCCGGATATTGAGGAAGGTTTCCTGTTGTCCGGCGAAACTCGCATCCGGCAAGTCCTCGGCGGTCGCACTCGAGCGGACTGCGACGTCCATGTTGACCCGTCCGGTCCTTTGGTTCAGCTCTTCATAAGCCACACGGATCGCCTCTGCCGTCTCTCTGGGCCATTCGCCTCGGAGAATGAGCTGACGAATGGCGGCCCCGGCCTCGGCGAGGGAAACCTTGCCTTCAGCAAGTTCGCCGAGCGTCCTGGACACCGGCTCGCGCAGGCTATTCGCATGGATAAAGCGCCAGTATGCATCCGCCGTGACTGCGAACCCGGGTGGAACCTTGACCCCTCCGGGCGCGAGGTTCGCCACCATCTCGCCCAGCGACGCGTTCTTGCCACCGACGCGAGGAACATCGGCCCGCCTTAGTTCTTCGAACCAGACAACCTGCGCATGTTCGTTGGACATGTGCTACTCCTTCTCGGCGGATTTATGCCGACGCCTAAGCAAGGCCAAGGTTCCGCTTGGAACGGATAACGTCCGGGAAGCTTCCAAGGGTGCTGAACAGCGCTCGCGAGCGACTGACGCATTCACACTAGTGGTCAAACGGCGCCGTGAGTTGATCCAACGCAAGCCCCCACAAGGCAGCTTAACGGCAGGCGGACGCGATGCCGCTGCTGTTGTCGCATTGAATCGCGGCGAAGCGCCGTCTACCACTTGCCCACCGCGACTGGCCGCATGAAGACGGGTGGGCCTGCGCATGTCGTTGCCCCGGTCCGAATTCCCAGCCCACCGGCGGGAGGGACTTTAGGGATTTGTTGACTGGCATCAACCTTCATATCGTTGCGACCGCTACTTTGAAAGAACCATAGCCGCAGCCGAGGTCGCCGTGTACCGCCGCATTCTTCTAGCCATCGATGGTAGCCGCTCATCCTTAGATGCCCTGGAGCAGGCAGTGTCCATGGCGCTGGTCACTCATGCCGAAGTCAGCGCCATGTTTGTCGTTGACGACAGCGACCTGCTTCTCGAGGTCAGTTCGGGCGACCGGCCGTGGCTGATGGCCGACATTATTGCCTACGGCAAGCAGGTGTTGGCTCGCGCCGGCGAGCGGCTGAGTGCCGCCGGCGTGCGCTGGAGCAGCAGGTTGGCCGAGACGCCAGGCACCCCTGCGAAGATTGCCGAGGCGATCGTCAAGGAAGCGGATCACTGGAGCGCGGACCTGATCGTAATGGGCACTCACGGCCATCGTGGCGTGCGGCGCATGGTGCTGGGCTCGGTCTCGGAGCACGTCGTCAGCAAGTCGGTTCGCCCCATACTGCTTGTCCGCCAGCGGCCAGTCGGCGATATGTCCTGACCGTTCGGTTGATGCGCACCAACCGGGAAATGCTGAGCCGCCCTACGCTGAATCCAACCAGTCCAGACATGAATCACCACAGGGTCGCATCGTGGGAAACCGCTATGTACCAGCGCATCGTTGTCGCCATGGGCAGCGTCGCGCGGGCTTGATCACCCTAGTAGCCGTCGCGCCCGTCCCGCTAGTCCGCGCCGAGGAGGCGTAGGCAGGCACAGACTTTGGAGGGCAGTACGCCAGAGAGCTATGCATAAGATCGACTTTGCCGGCGAGATGCCGGATTATTGTCCGACCGGCCCAAGCCTGCAGTGCGCCGCGAAAGTAGACGGCTCGCCGGCAACCTATGAGATCACAGCCGAGGCGCTTGAAGATCATTTCGGCGCGCGTTCGTACCGCAGTGAAGATTTGCTACCGGCATTCATGAGCAACCGGCAGGACATTGAACGCGTCGCGGGAGCGCTGTTCGAGATGACAGGTGCGCGGCACATCGTGTTGCACAGCGGCCATTTTCGCTTTGCCGTGTGAGGCGAGCTCGGGCGCTAAATGGCCGGCCTTTCTACCAGGTAACTTTTCCGCGCGTGCATTCGCGTAAGTGCGGCGATGTATCGGCCGTACAGCCCTTGATGACCGTGTCCGCTTGGAGGGCGTTGACACCTCCCCGACGCGTCAGATACAGCCCGTCAAAGACAGGTACGGCAGGTTGCTGGCCAACGGTATATGGCCCTCAAATGGGCGAGAAGATGGAGGCTCTCGCTCGGCGACGGCGTTTGTTCACATGCGTGAATTCGAGTAGAGGGCCTGGTGAATGGCATTACTGGCAAGGGGGAATGGCAGTAGCAGCGCCGTTGCCGGTCTCCATTCCCACCTTGCGCTCAGCGCGCAAGGCAGCCTGCCGCCCTCGCCCGGTGTTGACCCTGCACAGCAGGCCCAGCCCGACGACGAAGTAGCTGCCGGTGATCAGCAGCGCCTGTCGATGATCGCCGCCCGTCAGCCAGGTTGCCATGCCATAGGTCAGCGGCCCGGCGATCGAGGCCAGCTTGACCGCCAGGCCCCACAGCCCGAAGAACTCGGCCGCGCGCGAGGGCGGGGCCAGCAGCCCCACCATGGCCCGTCCGGCGGACTGGGCGGCGCCCAGGCACAGGCCGGCCACATTGGCGGCAAGCCAGAACAGCGGCGCGTCGCGCGCGGCGCGCGCCAGCAGGATGGTCAGGATCCAGCCCAGCAGCGTCAGGGCAATGGCGCGCACGTGCCCGATCCGGTCCTGCACATGGCCGAACAGCAAGGAGCCAGCCGCTGCCGTCAGGTTGACCACCAGCACCAGGGTCAGCGTCTGCTGCGTGCTGAAACCCATGGCCTGGTTGGCGTAGATGGCGGTCAGCGTGATCACCGCCTGGATACCGGCCTGGTAGAACAGGGTGCACAGCAGGAAGCGGCGCAGGTCCCGGAACTGCCGCAGCTGGCTCAGGCGTTGCCATACTCGGGCCCAGGCTACGCCGATCGCCTGCTCGCCAGCCGGTGCGGCCACAGCGATCTGCGGCGCGCCGCGGTCGCCCAGCAGCAGGAAGGTCGGCAGGCTCGCCAGGGCAAAGATGGCCGCCGTGATCAGCATGGTGACGGGCACGAACTGGCTGGCGACGTGGCCCCGGGCGGTCGCCCAGTTGACATAGAGCAGACATAGGCCCAACGTGACCAGGCCACCGATATAGCCAAGACTCCACCCCCAGCCCGATACCCGACCCAAGGCGCGCGGAGTAGAAAGCGACGGTAGGAAAGCGGCGATCAGGTTTTCGCCGCTGCTGAAGAAGAAGTTGGACAGCACTACGCACAGGATGGCCAGACCAAGGGTGCCGGGCTGTGCGAAATAGAGCAGGGCGGTGAACACCACGCAACCCGCCGTCGTCACGGCAAGCAGTGTCTTCTTGGCTGCGCGCAGGTCGGCATAGGCGCCGACTAGCGGCGCGCTGAGCACCACTAGTGCATAGGAAAGAGAAAGTGCCGCGGTCCAGGCCAGCGTGGCCCAGGGGGCATTGCCGGCCACCACGGCGACGAAGTAGGCATTGAACAGCGCGGTGATGACCACCGTGGTGTAGCCGGAATTGGCAAAGTCATACATGGCCCATGCCCATACTTCGCGCGGTCGTACGTCGGGGCCCAGGGCAGAGGGCGCATGAAGCGCGCGAGCCCGGCCATGCGATTGGGGCACGGTCATGTTCCATCCTTCTTCTCTTGCATGCTCCTCTCGTAAGGGGTTCGCGAAGCCTTTACTTTAGAGGGCTTATCTGTTCCAGTCCTTCGAGCATCTAGGGTTCCAGTACGTAGGCACCAGGGGCGTCCGCTAAATCCCGGGCCCGCGCTTGTCGCGTGCAGCGCTCTGTCGAGTGGGCCACTAGCCAGTCATGCCACGCCGGCCACCAGGAACCCTCGCGGTACTCAGCCATGTCGAGGAATTGCTCCGGGCTCAGGTAAGGCGCGGCTGCCAATCTCGTGTACACATGGTAGCGCCGGCGCGGGTGGCCTGGTTCCGACACGATGCCCGCGTTGTGGCCGCCCGAAGTCAGCAAGAAGGTCAGTTCGGCCTGGGTCAGCAAGTGCAGCTTGTAGACGGAGCGCCAGGGCGAGACGTGGTCGTGCTCGGTGCCGGCCACGAAGAGCGGCAGGTCGAGGTCAGATAGGGCGATCGGCCGCCCGCCGACGCACAGCTTGCCAGTGGCCAGTTCGTTGCCCAGGAACAGCTTGTGCAAGCATTCGGAATGCAGCCGATAAGGCAGGCGTGTGGTGTCGCGGTTCGCGTTGCGGAACACCACCTTGCCGGGTGTCAGCGCCACGTCGCGCCCGGGCAAATACTCCAGCGCGGGCCGCCCGGCGGGCAGGCCGGGCAACTCCGACAGCAACTCACTGGCGTACTGCAGCCAGTGATGGGCCCCTTGCAGGAAGTTGGCGCCGAAAGTGCTCGAGGCGGCGCTGGCGACAGCGGGGTTCATCCACCAGACATTGCCCGGTGCGAACAGGTCAAGCCATTGCCGGGCACAGAAGGCGACGATGTGCTGGTGATGGCGCGACAGGCCGTCGATATCCTGCGTCAGCGACTCCCAGAAGGCCTCGTTGCGCATGAACGCATCGCGCCAGCAACCACCAGCGCGACAAAGCCGATCAGGAACCCGAAACTGAAGATGTCCTTCTACCTCCCACGCGCAAACAGGCGTTCCTTTGATCCATCCCAAATGGCAGCGCCCGCTCGCCGCCTACGGTAATCCCAGAGGGGCCGTGCCGACCCCCGTCCTTCTGGAGCACGACGTGACACATCCCATCGTTTTATCCGAAGCCGGCGTGGAATACCTGAAGCTGCCGGCCCCGCAGACCGAAGGCGGCATGCCGCTGCTGACCGCGCTGCAGCAGCGCCGCTCGACCCGGCACTTCGCCTCGCGGCGCCTGGATGACGCGCTGCTGTCGTCCCTGCTGTGGGCCGCTTTCGGCGTCAACCGCCCGGGCACCGGCCTGCGCACCGCACCTTCGACCCGCAACTGGCAGGAAATCGACTTGTACGTGGCGCTGCGCGACGGCCTGTACGTGCTCGAACCGCCGGACTGGCGCCTTCGGCTGGTCATCGGCGAAGACCTGCGCGCGGCTACCGGCCTGCAGGACTATGTTGCCGAGGCACCATTGAACCTCGTCTACGTCAGCCGGCTCTCCAGGCTCGACGAGACCGACAAGCCTCTGCGCCAGTTCTATACTGCGCTGGATACGGGGTATATCAGCCAGAACGTCTATCTCTTCTGCGCTGCGTCGGGCCTGGCCACGGTGGCGCGTGGCTTGCTGGACCGCCGCGCGCTGGCCACCGCCATGCGGCTGGAGCCCGACCAGCGCGTGATCCTGGCCCAGAGCGTGGGCTATCCGGCGTAAGCGGCCGTCCAGGCAGGCACAGGAGGAGGACCATGCCATTCATTGACAGGGCCGATGCCGCCAAACAGCTGGCCCGTGCGCTCGCTGGCCACGCTGGAGAACGGCCACTGGTGCTGGCCGTACCCCGGGGCGCGGTGCCGATGGGCGCCATCATTGCCGATACGCTAGGTGGAGACTTTGACGTCGTGCTGGTGCGCAAGCTTGGCGCGCCAGGCAACCCCGAGTACGCCATCGGCGCCGTGGGCGAGAGTGGCTGGACTTATCTCACACCCTATGCCGCCGCGGTCGGCGCCGACAGCGAATACATCGACCGCGAGCGCGCAGCCCAGCTTGAAGTGCTGCGGCAGCGCCGTGCCGCCTACACACCGGGGCGGGAGCCGATCCGCGCCACCGGACGCCAGGTTATCGTCGTGGACGACGGCTTGGCCACCGGTGCCTCGATGATTGCCGCGCTGCATGCCATCCGCGAGGAGCAGCCTGCGCGGCTCATTTGTGCAGTGCCGGTGGCGCCACCGCGGACGCTGGAGCTGTTGCGGCCCTATGCAGACGAGGTGGTGTGCCTGGAGACGCCAGCCGGCTTTCGGGCAGTGGGCCAGTTCTACCGCGACTTCTCGCAGGTCGAGGACGCGGAGGTAGTGGCATGTCTGAAAGGGCGGTAAAGACGCGTATACGCGAGGAGGCATCCATGAAGGGCGACAGGCAGCTGCAGCAAGACGTGACCGAGGCGCTGATCTGGGATCCGGCGGTCCATGGCAACGAGATCGGGGTCCAGGTCCAGGACGGCGTCGTCACGCTGACGGGGCACCTTGGGACCTTTGCCGAGAAGTACTCGGCGGAAGCGGCCGTCAGGCGCATCGCCGGCGTGCGGGCGCTGGCCGTGGAACTGGACGTTCACCTGCCCGACGATGCGCGCCGCACCGATGCCGACATTGCCCGCGCCGCGGCCAACGTGCTGTCCTGGGACGCGATGGTGCCGGCCGACCGTATCCGGATCCTGGTCGAACACGGCGTCGTGACCCTGAGCGGCGATGTCGACTGGTACTACCAGCGCACCGCCGCCGAGCACGCCGTGGCCGGACTGTTCGGCGTGGTCGGGGTCACCAATGCGCTTGCCCTCCGGCCTCGTGCCGACGCGCAGGACGTGGCGGCACGGATCCAGGCGGCCATCGCACGCCAGGCCGTCGGCGACGTCGACCAGGTGACCGTGGCGGTGAGGGATGGCGCGGTGACGCTGACCGGCACTCTGCCTACGCTGGCCGAGCGCGACGCGGCATTCGAAGCGGCCTGGTCTGCACCGGGCGTCAGCGCGGTCGTCAACCAGATCGAAGTCAGGCCCGGCTAGCTCAGGCATTCGTCCTTGCCGCACTACCGGGGTGTCGCTGCCGGACTGGCCTGCGCGGTCAGCGCATCGGCAGCGCGCGCCAGGTCTTGCAGGGCATTGCTGACGGTGACAGGATAGGGCGCCGACTGCTCCAGCGCGCGCAGGGCGACAGGCAGCGCGGCCAGTTGCTGTGCGGCATAGGCCCGGCTAGTGAGCAGCGGCACTTCTGGCGCCACACGCCGGCCACCCGTCATGCACGACTGCATCAGCGGCAGACCGTCACAGGCATCCCCCTCGATCGTCAGCGTATCGCCAAGCATGGTGCCGTCAGCGCCGTAACGACGGTAGGACTGCTTACGGCCAGGCCAGGTTGCCTTGCCTTCCGAGCGCTTGCGGCGCGGCAGGCCCGCGTACTCGGTCAGCTTGTACGCGCAATCCAGATACGGGGCGTCGGCCGAGGTGTTCATGCGCGTGCCGACCCCGAAACCGTCGATGGGAGCGCCCGCTGCCACCAGATCGCGAATGCGATACTCGTCCAGGTTGCCGCTGGCAAAGATGCTGATCGACTGAAGCCCCGCGCCGTCGAGGATGGCGCGCACCCGGCGCGCATGCTCGCCGAGGTCGCCGCTGTCGATGCGTACTGCCTTGACGGAGATCCCGCTGGCGCGCAGCGTCGCGGCCAGTGCCGCCACCTTGTGCGCGGCGGCCTCGGTGTCGTAGGTGTCGATCAGCAGCGTGGCGTTGTCGGGCTGCGAGCGCGCGAACGACGCGAAGGCCTCGCCCTCATCCAGGTGCGCTTGCACATAGGAATGCGCCATGGTGCCGTACGACGGGATGGCGAAGCGCACACCGGCCAGCAGCGTCGCGGTGCCGGTGAACCCCGCCAGATAGCTGGCCCGGGCCGACAGCAGGCCGGCTTCGGCACCATGCGCGCGGCGCAGGCCGAAATCCACCAGCATGCGCCCCGATCCCGCCAGCACCACGCGCGCCGCCTTGCTGGCCACGATGGTCTCGTAGTGCAGCAGGTTCATGACCCGGCTTTCGACCAGCTGGGCCTGCTGGATCGGCGCGGTAATGCGCAGGATGGGCTCGTCCGGGAAGAACACCGTGCCCTCCGGCACGGCCTGGACATCCCCGCTGAAGCGGAAGTGTGCGAGCGATTGCAGGAACGCCGGGCTGAAATGCCCGGTCGACGCGAGCTGGTCGAGATCGTCCGCGCTGAAGCGCAGCCGTTCCAGGTAGGCGACCACCTGTTCCAGTCCCGCGGCCAGAAGGAAGTTCCTGCCCGGCGGCAGCTTGCGGACGAAGAACTCGAAGCTGGCGATATCGTGCATGCCGCTGTCGAAATACGCCTGCATCATGGTGAACTCGTACAGGTCGGTCAGCAGCGGGCTTTCGCAATCGGGGGTAGTCATGGCGGCTCGCGCAGGCGGCATTGCTCAATAATCTTCGCCGAACATGGATGACCCCGGGCGCGTGCCGGCATCGCCGTGGCCGGCAGGGCTGCGCTGGATCGCGATCATGCAGTCCGTCGTCAGCAGCAGGGAGGCGATCGAGACGGCATTCTGCAGGGCCGTGCGCACCACCTTGACGGGGTCGATCACGCCCAGTTCGAGCATGTCGCCATAGCGCTCGGTGCCGGCGTCGTAGCCGAGCGTTCCCGAGCCGGCGCACACCTGGTGCACCACGGCGTCGGCATCCGCACCGGCGTTGGCGGCGATCTGCCGCATCGGCGCGGCCAGTGCCGCGTGGACGATGTGGCCGCCGGCGGCCTGCTCGGGATTCGGCGCCTGCCAGGCCTCAAGGGCGGCGCGGGCGCGCAGTAGCGCCACGCCACCGCCTGCGACGATGCCCTCGTCCACCGCGGCTCGGGTGGCGTGCAGCGCATCCTGGAAGCGGTTCTTGCGCTCGTGCAGCGCGCTCTCCGTCGCCGCGCCCACCTTGATCACGGCTACGCCGCCGGCAAGCCGGGCCAGGCGCCGCTGCAGGGCCTCGCGCTCATAGTCCGAGCGCACCTCGTCCAGGCGCAGGCGCAGGGCGGCAACGCGCTCGGCCACGCGCGGCCGTTCGTCACCGGAGGCGATCAGGATGGTGGTGTCCTTGTTGACCTCCACGCGGCGGGCCTCGCCAAGCTGTTCCAGGGTGACGTGCTCGAGCGAGATGCCGGCCTGCGGCGAGACCACGGTAGCGCCGGTCAGCGCGGCCAGGTCGCCCAGCTGCTCGGTACGCGAGTCGCCGAAACCCGGAGACTTGACCGCGCAACTCTTCAGCGCGCCGCGCAGGTTGTTGACCACGAGCGTGGCCAGCGCCTCACCCTCCACGTCGTTGGCGATGAGCAGCAAGGGCCGGCCGGCGCGGCTCACGGCTTCCAGGACCGGCAGCAGTTGCGCGATCGCGGCAATGTTCGCGTCACACAGCAGCACCAATGGTGACTCCAGCACGACGGCACGGCTCTCGTTGGTCGCGAACAAGGGCGAGAGGTAGCCACGATCGATCAGCGCGCCGTCGGCGATGTCGAGTGCGTCGTCCAGCTTCGAGCCATCCTCCACGCTGATCGCACCGTCCTTGCCGACCCGCTCGACAGCCTGGGCCACCAGCGTGCCGACAGTCTGGTCGCCGCTGGCCGAGATCGTGGCGATCTGGCGCATCTCGTCGGTACTGCCACACGGCCGGGCACTCTCCAGCAAGGCGCTGGCGACCAGCTTGCCGGCGGCCTCGATGCCGCGCTTGAGCTGCATGGGATCGTGACCGGCTTCGACGTACTTCACGCCTTCGGCCACGATCGCGTGGGCCAGCGTGGTGGCGGTCGTGGTGCCGTCGCCAGCGATCTCGCTGGTGCGCACTGCGGCCTCGCAGAGCAGGCGGGCGCCCATGTCGGCGAAAGGATTGGCCAGCGTCACCGACTTCGCCACGACCACGCCGGAATTGGCGACCAGCGGCACCATGTCGGGCCGCTCCACGATCACGTTGCGGCCACCTGGACCCAGCGTCACCTTCACAGCGTGGGCCAGTTGTTCCACGCCGCTCAGCATCATGCGGCGCGCGTCCTGGTGGAAGATGAGTGTTCTGGCAGACATGACGATCTCCGCATTGACATGAGTGGTCTGGCTCGCTTTACGGTAGTTGGCGTGCCAGTCCGGACGTTGATGCAACGCAAGCGCCAGGCTCGCGGCCGCTGCCTGAAATAGGCGCGTGCTTCAGTCTGGCTGGTCGCTGTCCGGCACGGGCACGGGATGCCCTGGCTGCAACGGTTCCAGCGCGGTGGTCTCGTCCAGGTGGAAGAGGGCGTCAAACTGGCCGGCGATTGAAGCGTCGAAGTAGTGGCTGGCACGCTCCGTGCGCGGCAGATAGAGCACGCCGATGGCGCGTTCCAGCATGACCTCGAAGAGCGCGTGGCTGGCCTGTGGCCCAAGCGGGAGGAAGAAGCGATCCAAGCCGGTGCTGTGGAAAAGTGCTTCCCAGCTGTCGTGCAGTGCCGGCACGACGGTTTTGTGTTCGGGGTCGCCGTCCCATCGAGAGGCGGCGCAGACGTGGCCGGCGTAGGTGGTAAAGCCGACCAGCAGCGCCTGCGTGCCGGCCTGCTGGCGTACCAGTTGGCCGAGGTTCCACTCGCCGCGCAGCTGCGATTCCGTGGCCCGCGCATCGCCGAGGTGGGAGTTGTGGGCCCAGACCACAATGCGCCCGTTGCCGCCGCGGCGCAGCCGGTAGGCGGCCAGCGAAAACAGCGTTTGCGCCATGTGCGCGTCGCGCAGGTTCCAGGTGCTGACACGGCGGCCGAACATCTCGCGGTAGTAGGCTTCCGCATTCACCACCACCGTCGCGTTGCGCTCCGCGAAGTAGTGCGAATCCATGGCCGCCAGGCCATTGCGGGAGATATAGGCGGCCTCGTCGGTACGCAGCTGCAGCAGCTGGCGGATGGCGCCGTCGCGCGCGGGCTCACGCAGCCCGGCGGCGGCCTGGTAGCCGTAGGCAGCTGGATCACGCACATGGTCGAGCGCGGCATAGTGCTGCCGGGCAGCCTCGGCCTGCAGCGGGTCGGCGCGCTCCAGATAGCGGATCACGGCCTCGGCTGAGCGATACAGGCTGTAGAGGTCGAGCCCATAGACACCGACCCGCCGCTCCGGCGGCAGGCTGGCATTGTGGCCGCGCAGCCATTCGATGAACGCCAGGAACTCCCGGTTGCGCCACATCCAGGACGGGAAACGCTCGAAATCGCTTAGGGCCTCCCCCGCGCTGTCATCGCCCTCGCCCTGCACGTAGCGGTTGACACGCCAGGCGTCTGGCCAGTCGCCTTCGATGGCGACGGCATCGAAGCCCTGGCCACGGACCAGCGCCTGCGTGATCTGCGCCCGCATCCGGTAGAACTCGGCCGTGCCGTGCGTGGCTTCGCCAAGCAATACGAAATCCTTCCCGCGGGCCATGTCAAGCAGCGGATCGTAGTCGGAGGCATTGCCCTGCAGGCGTTGTGCGGCCTCCCGGACAGCAAGGAACGGGGTAAGCGGAGATGCCATGGGGACTCCTCGGGTGGCTACTGCATGACGGGTTCATCGTGTGGCGCCGTCGCACCTTCAGCCCGCATCAGGGCATCGAGCGCATGCCGCTCGACCACTTCATTTTCAAGCAGCAGCTGCGCCAGCCGGTCGAGGCGCGCACGCTGCCCGAGCAAGGTCTGGCGTGCCCGCTCGGCGGACTGGTCCAGCGTGAGCCGGATCTCTTCGTCGATGGCCTGCGCGGTGCGCTCGCTGTACTCGCGTTCCGGCCGCGACAGCGCGGCCGCGGAGGGCAGCAACGGGCTGCCGGCGCGCTCGTAACACGGCAGGCCGAGCGATTCGCTCATGCCGAACTGCGTGATCATCTGCCGCGCCATGTCGGTGGCCCGTTCCAGGTCGTTCTGCGCGCCGGTGGAAACGTCGTCGAAGACCATCTGTTCCGCCGCGCGCCCGCCAAGCAGCACATCCAGCCGGTCCAGCAATTCGCTGCGGCGTAGCAGGTAGCGGTCTTCGGTCGGGGTCTGCTGCGTGTAGCCGAGCGCCGCAACGCCGCGCGGAATGATGGAGATGCGCGAGACCCGGTCCGCATGCCGGCGGCATTCGGCCACCAGTGCATGCCCGGCCTCGTGGTAGGCAATGGTCTGTTTTTCCAGCGGGATCATGACCCGGTTGCGTTTTTCCAGCCCGCCGACAATGCGGTCGAGCGCCAGGTTGAAGTCTGCGTTGTCGACCGCCGGCTTGTCGTTGCGGGCGGCCAGCAGTGCCGCCTCGTTGACCAGGTTGGCGAGGTCGGCGCCGGCAAAGCCAGGCGTGCGCGCGGCCAGTTCCCGGAGATTGACTTCCGGAGCCAGCTTGACATGACGCACATGCACACCAAGGATCTGCTCGCGCCCTTTCAGGTCAGGGCGGTCCAGCACGATATGGCGATCAAAGCGCCCGGGCCGCAGCAGCGCGGCGTCGAGGATTTCCGGCCGGTTGGTGGCGGCCATGATGATCACGCCCTTGTTGGTGTCGAAGCCGTCCATCTGCACCAGCAACTGGTTGAGCGTCTGTTCGCGCTCATCCTGGCCGCCGGCCACATTGAGGGTGCGGGTCTTGCCCAACGCGTCCAGCTCGTCGATGAAGATGATGCACGGCGCCTTCTGCTCGGCCTGCGCGAACAGGTCGCGCACGCGTGCCGCGCCGACGCCGACGAACATTTCCACGAACTCGGCGCCGCTCATGCTGAAGAATGGCACCCCGGCCTCGCCGGCAACCGCCCGTGCCAGCAGGGTCTTGCCGGTGCCCGGGGCGCCCAGCAGCAGTACCCCCTTGGGAATCTTGCCGCCCAGGCGCCGGTACCGCCCGGGGTTCTTGAGAAAGTCCACCACTTCCATCAACTCGACCTTGGCTTCGTCGATGCCGGCCACGTCGGCGAAGCTCACTCCGGTCTCCTGCTGAAGATAGACCCGGGCCTTGCTCTTGCCGATCTCCATCAGCCCCCCAGCGGCATTCCCGATGCGCCGGAACAGCAGGCTCCAGATCGCGAAGAAGGCGAGGGCAGGCACGATCCAGGACAGCAGCGTGCCCAGCCATCGAGCATCGGGCTGCCCGGCATAGCGCACATGGGCCGCGTCCAGGTCGGCCAGCAGCCCGGGATCGCTGATGCGGGCCGTGGTGAAGGTCCGGTCGGGGCTGCCGCCGCGCTGTACCGCGGCCACCTGGTCGGCTGGCAGGATGGTCTCGACCCCGGCTGTCGCCAGCTTGCCGCTGATCGCCGTCTCGCCAACAGTAGCGCTGCGCACCTTGCCGGCCTTGAGCAAGGCCTTAAAGTCACTGTAGGCCAGGGAGGTGACGGTTTCCGTGGCGACGTAGAACTGGAGCGCCAGCGTCGTCAGGACAGCCGCGAGCAGGTACCAGAGCGAGAAATTCCGTTTGCTGCGTTCCATGGCCGAAGTCAGGTGGCGGTGGGCTGTCGGCGGCCGGGGATTCGCTGCGCCGAGGTGGCGCAGGTGGCGGATTGGCTGGCCGGCCGGCGAGTACTGCGGTGTGCGACGGCGGCGATGCGTCGCGAGTGGAAAAGATACGCGGCCGACTTGCGCAAGTAATGCTTCACATCAGCTTCCTGGATACCGGTGTCCGATGCCATCGTTCGGATCGTTGTGAGGGTTGTGCGTCATTCCAAGATAGCGGCGGGTCGGGGTTGGCCTTTGATCCGTATCAACGGCCACCGTCACCAACGATGGCGGTCTTTTCGGAAGCTCGCTGCAGGCGGCGGGCGGCATCCTTGATGTGCCGCAACCCACTGCTCGCACGGTCGTCCAGACTCCGGAGGAAAGAAAGCAGCCCCTGCAGGAGGGACAGCGGCTGTCGGATGGCAAAGGCTAGCGGAGTGCTGGTGAGCATCAACTCGGATGCGCATCGCGTGCGCGACTTCCAGAATTTGTCCCTAGGGCTGGCCCAGGCGCGGCGGGGCTGGCCGCAGGCCGACGACGTGCTCAATGCCCGTCCGCTGCCGGAACTATGCAGCTTGCTGCGGCGGACCATGTAGCCAGCAACCTCGCAGATGTCTGACCATTGTTTGATCCAGCCCAAGTTGATAGCCGCACAGGCGAATAGCTTTAACTGTGGGGGCGCGTCGGGCTTTACCGGAATGGTGAGGGGCGCCGCAGACGCGCCGCAGCGCGCCGGCGACCGGCGTGCATTGTCCATAACCAACGAGGCATCAAGATGAAAGTCCGAGCGCAGTCAATCAAGGTCAGGCCGGTCCGCTGGCATCCGTTCCCCGTCGAGCACGTCCCCGACCGCTACAAGCAGCCGGCGGCGGCCCCGACGCTGGCGAGCTGCCCGGTCTGCCATGCCGTATTCATGCGCGGGCACTGGCAATGGCGCGCCGTACCACCGGGCGCCGCAACCTTGGTTTGCTCTGCATGCCAGCGCGTCGCCGATAAGACCCCCGCCGGGAGAGTGACGCTGGGCGGCACCTTCGAGTCCGCGCATCGGGCCGAGATTCTGGCGCTGATACGACACCGCGAAGCCCAACTGCGCGCACAGCATCCGATGGAGCGCGTGATGGCAATCGATTCGGGAGAACAGGGCACGGTGGTTACCACGACCGGGCTGCACCTGGCGCGGGACATCGGCAACGCCATCCACCATGCCTACCGCGGAACACTCACGATCGATTACGGCAACGCCGAGACCGAGCTGAACGTGCACTGGCACAGGGCGTGACGGCGGCGAGGTCACAGGCAAGATCGGGAAGGGGAGTTCATGGGGCACATTACCAACGAACAGGTGCGGATCCATATCGGCGATATCGCGTTGCCGGGCGACCTTGCCGTGCCCGAAGTTGCATCCGGTCTGGTCCTGTTTGCACATGGAAGCGGCAATTCGCGCCACAGTGCGCGCAATCGCGAAGTCGCATCGATGCTGAACGGGATGGGCCTGGGCACGCTACTGTTTGACCTGCTGACGGCCGACGAGGACGTCGGGATGTCGAAGCGGTTCGACATCGCCCTGCTTGGCGAGCGGCTCAAGGCTGCCACGGTGTCTGTGGCGCACCTGACGCGCGAGCGCCACCTGCGCCTCGGGTATTTCGGCGCCAGCACGGGAGCTGCCGCGGCCATCCGTGCCGCCGTGGACTCGCCGCCGCATATGCGGATCGACGCGGTGGTATCGCGCGGCGGCCGCGTCGACCTGGCCGGCCATGAGGCACTATGCCAGTTGCGTGCGCCGACGCTGATGATCGTGGGGGAAGCGGATCCTGAGGTACTCAAACTCAACGCGCGCGCCACCGCCTGGATGCCCTGCGAGAAGCGGCTGGAGGTGATTCCCGGCGCCACTCATCTGTTCGAGGGGCCAGGCGCGCTGGAACAGGTCGGCAAGCTAGCGGGCAAATGGTTCTGCCAGCATTTTGCAGCGGCAACGCAGCCCGCGCCGCACGGCCACGCCGGCTAAGCATGGTGCCGTGTGATGCACGGCGATGACTCAGTGAAAAGGAGAATGACATGAACGATACTCGCGCCGCGCTCTTGCTGCACAAGGAGGTACTGGCCCGTGATGCCAATACGCTGCTGGCCGATGTACAGGCATTGTTGAGGGATGTTGCCGACGAAGCCAGCGAGGAGACCGCCGCGGCACGCGCGCAGCTGGGCGCACGCCTGCACGCGCTCCAGGGGCGTCTGGCCGAGCAACGCGAGGCGGCACGGACGCGTGTCTCGCGATGGGCCGACACCACGGATCGCTATGTTCACGCGCATCCTTGGGAGAGCATCGGCTCCGTCGCCGCGGTCGCAGCCGTGGCCGGTGCACTGGTCGCGCTGGCCGTCACGCGCCAATAGCGGCGGGCGCGCAAGGATGCCTGCATGGACACCACCGTATTCGCCATGCCGGGCAAACAGCCTGCGGCGATCGCAGCCTGCCTGCCCGGCCAGCGGGGCGAGGCCGAGATCCGGCATCTTCCTGAAGGCGAGTCCTACATCAGACTGCTGCGACCTGCGTCGGCGTCCACGCATTGTTCTCGGACACAGCCTGCGCTGACCTGCAAGCGGCAGCAGCGGACATCGTCACGCGCGACACCGTTACACCCCATCCAATCGCATTCCCGCTGCAGAATGCCTGGCAGCCGGCATCCGGAAGTACTCCAAGCGCCAGCGGGGGAAGGAAGTCCCTCATGACCAATCTTACAGCACAGCAATCCGCTTCACTGGTGGCGCAGCTTGATGCGGAAGAAGCGAGCATCCGAGCGGCTGTCGGCTCCGCCGACACGCCGATGACGCCAATGGCACAGCGAGAGGCGCGGGACGAGGGGGACCTTGCCGACGACGAAATCAACCAGCGGCAGGACGATGCGATGCTGGACCATTACCGCATGCAGTTGGCCGACATCTCCGCCGCGCGGACGCGGATGCAGCACGGCCAATATGGCACCTGCATCGATTGCCAGCAGCCGATCCCGTTCTCGCGCCTGCAAGCATATCCGACCGCGAAGCGCTGTACGGCATGTCAGCGCCGGCACGAGCAGCTTTATGCAGACCGTTGACAGATGCCGGCGGCAGGCCGCCGGGTGCAACTGAGCGCCCCGCGGCCCGCGCGTTTCAGCGCCAGGCCATAGCGGATTGAGTCGCGGCGGTAAAGGCGAGGCCGGCGCACAACGCGACGTTGGCGTCGATCACCGCCTCAGCCCGGTTGCGGCGAGGCTTACAAGGCTGCCCGGCGAGGCGACGCAGGCAAGCTCGCCTTCGGTCAACGGCTCCTGGACACGCATCTGCCACGCCAGCACGCGGTCGTCGGCATCCGACGGGTCCCCGCCTGCCCGGGCACGGGCGGCGATGCGGGCGCGCAGCGTCTCAGGGGTGGCTTCGCAGGTGACGATGGCGAAGGGGACACCAAGGCGGAGGGCCTGGGCCGCAAAGCGCTCGCGCTCGGCGCGGACCAGAAAGGTGGCGTCGGCAATCATCGGGAAACCGGCACGGCAGCCGAGCCGGCAGACGGCGAGCAGGCGTCGGTAGGTCCGCGCCGTTTCGCTGGAGGCATACCAACCACTCGCCGGCGCAACGCCGCGGTGCAAGCCCTTGCGTATGGCGTCGGAGCGCACGCGTACCATCGCTGCGGCCTCGCTCATCTGCCCTGCCACCGTGGACTTGCCGCTGCCGGACAGGCCATGCATCAGCACCATCGACCCGCGACGGCGGTTGAGGCACTGCCATGCCAGCGCCAGCAGCCTGCCTGCCTCGGACTGAGCCGGTGCCATGGACGCGCCTGCCGCGTGCTGCTGGCTGGCGTGCTCCAGCAGCACGCGGGCGCGCACCAGGGCCCGCATGGCGAGATAGAAGGGCAACACGGCCAGCGCGCCGTAGTCTTCCGATTGTTCCAGGTAGCCGTTGAGCAGCCGGTAAGCCAGCGCCGGTCGGCCGTGGTGCAGCAGGTCCATGACAGGGAAGGCCAGATCGCTGATGGTGTCGGTCCAGCGCAGCGCGGCGTCGAACTCCAGGCAGTCGAATGGCGTCGGCACGCCGTTCATCAGGACGATGTTGCCCAGATGCAGGTCGCCATGGCACTCGCGCACATGGCCGTGGCACAGGCGTGCCCGGAACGCGCCGGCTAGCCGGATGGCCTCGCTGCGCGCCCGCTGGGCCACGCGGCTGGCCAGGTGCGTCGCCTGCACGATTCGTCCGATGCCGCGCAGGCACTCCGCGAGTGTCGCGTCGATGCGGGCCGGCGTGCCAAAGCCATCGGAATAGGCTGCCGGGGGCTGCGCCCGGTGAAAGGCAGCAATGCTGCGCGCCAGCGCATCGATATGGGTCGGCTCCAGCCGGTTTGCAGCGATTCTTGCGCTCAGCAGGTCCTGTTGGTCGAAGCGCCGCATCCGGAGCGCATGTTCGATCGGAATGCCGCTGCCGCCGATGCGCACCGAGCCGGGCGCGGGGGCCGGCACGATTGGCACCACATCCAGGTACAGGTCGGGTGCGAACCGGCGATTCAGGCGGAACTCGGTTTCACAGTCGTCGCGGCGTGCCTGCGCGGTGGAGAAGTCGACAAAGTCGAACCGCACCGGCTTGCGTATCTTGTAGGCAAAGTCCCCGGCCAGAAAGACACGCGAGATATGCGTCTCGATGACCTGCACTGCCGGCGCCAGATGGGGATAGGCGTCCGACTTCTGCAAGGCGGCCGTCAATGCCGCGTCGTCCCATTGACTCTCCATGTCCCTTGCCGCCTGCTCCCTTGCGCTGTTGTGCCTTGCTTCTCATTGCAGCCGCGGCAATGCAAACCGTGACTACCCGTTCGCCCCGCTGCGCCCTAGGCTGTCACGCGTGCGGCCAGATCCTGACCCAGGATACCTGCCGCGCTACAAAGTACGCCCGCGATAGCCTGCAGCGCGCGCCACGGGTGACTCAGCAGCGCCTCCACCTGCTCGCTGCGGCTCTCGCCAGACAGGCACCACCTGCAGAAGTGCTCGCAGTTGTTGGTGAGAATGCGGTAATCGTCCTCCCCGAGCCGCGCAGTCGCGCGCCGTACGATCTCCGCCTCGATGTACCTGGCTTGCGTGGCCGGCTCGACGCGAAAGCCGTGGCCGTCGGCAAAGCCGGCGAGGGACGTCTTTTCCACCGGGCCGCAACGCAGGAAGCTTTTGAATCCGACATAGTGCACCACCTCGCCGTTGCCGACATAGATGCCGTGATGGACATAGCCACGGCGGTCCGTCTTCAGGTGTGCGCCAAGTGGAATGTCCGCCGCGATTGCCGTAATGCGCGGTGCATGTCCGATGGGGAGATCGTCGCTCATCGCCTTTCTCCTTGTCGCCCTTGTTGCGCTGGTCGCTCCTGCCGCGTTGGGCCCGGATTCTCGCTCCTGCCGGCAAGCAACACTGACGCGCTGACCTGTCTTGCTGCCGATTTCCGGCAACCGTCTGCCTTCGTGTATGCCTGCAGTATCGTTGCCGCCCGGCGATGCCGAAATCAGCCGGATCCGAAAAACGTGTCGGCTTGGTGCCATGCGCCTTGTGCGTGTATCAGGAGGGCGCTTGTACGTCGTGCGCACCGCGCTGTCAGCGGAATCTGACATGCGCGCGGCGGAATAGCCCAAGATCCCCAGCCGTTGTGCAGAGGAGGAGCAGCCACCCTGCGCTGGGCTTTTGCCGACCGGTGCTGACTTCGGCGGTGATTTTGCCTTCAGGACACGATGGAGCTCGATTTCAACGGGCAAGCCGCTATCGGTTCAGGACCACTGAGCTATGAAGCTCAGCGTGGCATGTACTTGCACCCGACCTACGCGCCAAGCCGCAGCGCGAGCCACTTTGCGTGCTGGGCGCATGTAATGTGGACCCGCGAGAAGTGGGACAAATTCGGCAAGCGCGGCGAGCCCAAGGAAAGCCTGCAACCTGGCGGCTGAACAAGTCAGTGACGGCGGCCAGGTTGCCCCCCCCTTACGGCTAGACCCATTAGCCGCCTGGCGACATCATTCCACCCATTCCCCTCCCCGGACCCCTCCCCGGACCCATGCCCGGACCCATGCCCGGACCCATGCCCGGACCCATGCCCTGGTCGCTGGCCATCGTCTGCATCATTTCCTGCATGAGCGCCATGTGACTACCTGCCATATCCCGGCACATCTGCATTTGATTTGATGGGGCGTTTCCCTTGGCGGCTCCTTTGCCGGCAGCCATACGACCAGGGCCGCCCATTTTCATCATGTCCTGTTGCATGATGGCCATTGCATCCTGCATGACCTGATGGCGTTCAACCAAGAGGGCCTGGCGCTCTTCCGGCGTTTTGGCCCGCGAAAGCCGCTCCCTGATGGCACGCAGGTGGGCAACCTGGGCATCCAGCCTTGCGTCACTGGACACTCCTGGGGCTACGACCGGAGGCTTATCTTGCCGATTTTCGGGATGCTCATGCTCCGTGCCGGTAGCCGGCGACGCCGGGAAAGCTGTTGTCGCCCAAGCGAGCGCAATGGCCGCAGTGATCAGGGTAGAGAGGCGATGAATATTGGACATGATGAAAATCCTCCTATGAAAACATGACAATTCCTTCTCTAAGCTATGCGGCAGTCATGGATTTGATTTGATTGGGATCAACGAAGCGTTTGGTGCACGGGATGTTCAGTCCCTTCGATGTGCCGGTCTGCGCGCCGGAGCAATCGGCGCAGACCTTTTTCTGATGCCATCTGCAGCGGTGCTCGGATGTGCCAGCAGCCATGCTGCTGCCAATGAATTCACCACGCGTGCTGTGCTTAGACGCGCTGCATGCTCGATTTCGTCCGCTCGACGAGTTCGAAGACGGCCATGCCAGCCGCCATGGCCGCCACAAAGCCGACGGCCTTCGGATAGCCCGCGCCTAGGGCCACTAGCGCGGGGCCAGGACAGAAGCCGGCCAGACCCCAGCCGACACCGAAGGCGGCGCTTCCCAGTACCAGCCGAAGCGTCAGGGTCGTGCTGGCCGGCAGTTGCACAGGCAGCCCAAGGAAGGAGCGATTGCGGTGCTTGGCGATGAGGACGGCGAGCGAGCCAATGGCGATGGCACCGATCATCACAAAAGCGAGGGAGGGGTCCCACGTTCCTGCAAGGTCAAGAAAATCCAGCACCTTGGCCGGGTTGGCCATGCCGGAGATCATCAGGCCAATGCCGAATAGCAGGCCTGCCAGGAGTGCAGTAATGGCGGTCATATCAGCCTCCAATCAAGTGCCGTTGCACGAAGACGGTCAGAAATCCCGCCATCATGAAGGTCAGGGTGGCGACCAGCGAGCGGATGGAACCGCGCGAGATGCCGCACACGCCATGACCGCTGGTGCAGCCGCTGGCGTAGCGAGTGCCAAGGCCTACCATGAAGCCGGCGACCAGGATTTCGCCCCAGCTTGCCTGGATATCCGCAACGGCCGGCTTGCCGAGCAGGCTCGCAATGACAGGAGCGCCAGCCAGGCCGGCAAGGAAGGCCAGGCGCCAGGCCATGTCCTTTCGAGGCAGGCTGAGCAGGCCGCCAAAGATGCCGCTGATGCCGGCAATGCGACCGTTGAACAGCAGCAGCACGGCGGCTGCCACACCGATGATGAGCCCGCCGACCAGTGACGGGCCGGGCGTGAAATTAGCGAGGTCAATCAGCATGTCGCCTCCTGATTGGGGTTGGCACAGAACTGTTCATAAAGGACCGCCATGACGGCAAGCGCCTGGGTGCTCGCCACCGAATAGAAGATGTTCTTGCCGTCACGGCGCGTCGCCACCAGGTTGTTCTCGCGCAACACGCCGAGCTGTTGAGACAGCGTCGGCTGCCTGATGCCGAGCTGCTCCTCCAGTTCACCGACAGATAGCTCGCCTTGGGACAGGCGGCACATCAGCATCAGGCGGTCTGGATTGGCTAGTACCTTGAGCAGGGAACAGGCGTTCGCCGCAGCAGCTTGCATGGTGGCGAGGTCGATGACGGAGTGAAGCTGATCCATAGGTTGTCCACACTTTGCCTATGTATAGTATATTGAAGAATATAATGTATGTGAATAGAGTGTACTGCATTTAAGGAGGCGAGCATGCACCCGACTATCCAGCCGTTCTTCGACCCGGCGACCTGGACTGTGACGTACGTGGTCTTTCAGGAGGGGCACCCCGAGTGCGCCATCATCGACTCGGTGCTGGACTACGACCCGAAGGCGGGGCGGACGTCGACGGCAAGTGCCGATAAGGTCGTTGCGTTTGTGCGCGCGAATGAGCTGCGAGTCGAGTGGATTCTCGAGACGCACGCGCATGCCGACCATTTGTCTGCCGCGCCATATTTGAAGAAACACCTAGGTGGCCAGATAGCAATAGGCCAAAACATCCGCAACGTACAGGGGGTCTTCAAGAAGCTCTTCAACCTGGAGCCTGAGTTCCAGCTCGACGGATCGCAGTTCGACCACCTGTTTCACGACGGTGCGACGTTTGCCATCGGCGGCCTCACCGGCAGGGCGATTCACGTGCCAGGGCATACACCCGCCGACATGGCTTACCAGATTGGGGACGCGGTCTTTGTCGGCGATACGCTGTTCATGCCGGACGTCGGCACGGCTCGCTGCGATTTCCCGGGCGGCGACGCGCACGACTTGTATCGCTCCATCCGCAAGCTGCTGGACCTGCCGGGCAACACACGGCTGTTCATGTGCCACGACTATCCGCCCGATGGGCGGGGGCCCGCATGGGAGACGACGGTGCGCGCTCAGCGTGAAGGCAACATCCAGGTGCATGACGGCGTGAACGAGGAACAGTTCGTGGCCATGCGCCAGGCGCGCGACGCGACGCTGGCGATGCCGACGCTGCTTCTGCCGTCGGTGCAAGTCAATATCCGAGCCGGGAAGTTGCCGCCGCCCGATGCCAATGGCGTTCGCTATCTGAAAATCCCGCTTAACGTCCTCTGAGCCAGCTTAGTGACCGACCTGACCGATTCGTGGCGGATGAGAGTTGCGCCCTCCAATGGTGCTTTGAATTTTCCGGACCAAGAAAACTCGACGGCACCCCCTACTTCGCAGCTGGCCGCCGGCCCGGACGTGAAACGAGCTCGGAAAGAGCTGTCAGGTCTCTCCTTGAAGGCTGTTGTGTAACCATGCAAAGAAAGCGCCGGCAGCAAAGAACCACACTGCAAACACAAAGGCTGGATAGATGATGGACCACCAGGAAACCGGTTCGCCGGTCCGAAGGCGCCGGAAATCGAGGCCGTGAAAGAGCGCATTCATGAAATTCATGAAGGGCTCAGGAAGAACCATCCAAACGAGCGTGCATAGAACGTAGAACAGCACGACCGTGGCGGATAGCGTCACACCAGTCGTGAAGGGCTTCATGACAGCCTCCGGGTGCAAGGAAAATTACGGTTGAATTCAATGAGGACGACGCGCCTGAGGAACATCTCGGCCTGACATGTGTGGAATGAACGCTGGTGTTTTTTGACGATATTCCTCATAAGCCTGCCCGAACTCGGCCAATGCGTCCTGCTCCTCTGACTTAGCCAGTCGAACATACATCCAGACCAGGATGGGGAACATCACCAGGGTGACTATCGTCGGCCATTGCAGGAGAAAGCCGAACATAATCAGGACGAAAGCGACATACTGGGGATGCCTCATGCGCGCATAGAGGCCTGTGGTCGCCAGGCGGTGCTGCTGCTGGGCCAGGTACAGAATGCGCCAAGCGGAAGACAGCATGATGAATCCGCCAAAAATCAAGATGTCGCTAGCGATGTGAAATGGCCCCAGGTGCGGGTTGCCGCTCCAGCCGAAAATCATCTCGGGAAGATGACCGGCATCATGAGAGAGAAAGTCGATTCCCGGGAACCTCGCCGCAAGCCACGGCAGCAGGAGATAGATGGTCAGCGGAATTCCATACATCTCCGTAAAGAGCGCCACAACGAATGCTGAGAACGCGCCAAACGAGCGCCAGTCGCGCTGGGTCTTCGGCCTGGTAAAGCTGAAGGCGAAGATGATGAAGACAGCGGAGTTGATAATGACCAGAGACCAGAGGCCGTAGCTGGATTGTGTTTCGGGTTGCATCATTGCTCTCCTTCGGGTTTCGTGTCCTTTGTGGAGCCATCCGGTCCGTGTCCGTGTCTATGACCACCGTGCATGAAGAGGCGTCGCCGCGGGGATAGGAGCGACGCCCGGTGGGCGGCCAGGACTGCTAGAGGAATCAGCCGAGCTAGGCCTACCAACGGCGTGAAGAATATATTTCGCCGGGTTGGCAAGGAAAGCCTGCTCACAGCGTGGGGAGCAGAACCAATATCGCTTCTGGTCGACTTCCGTGCTGGCAGCGGCCTTGTGAGGCGAAATCTCCATGCCACAGACTGGTTCGCGCACGATCTGCTGGCGGGCGGCTGGACCCGCGGTGGCAGTTGGAGCTGCCTCGGCGCCGGTGACGCCGTAATGCCCCAGCATTCCATCCTCTCCTCGGGGCGACTAGGAGAACCTAACGCGCATAAATTACATTTTCATTCTGGGCGACCAGTCGACTTGCTTCTTGATTTGGATCAAGCATTCATGGGTGGTGGGGCGAGCGGGGGTAGCAGTTCTGCTAATGGATGTCGAACGCCACATATGCAGGCACTGAAGGCTGCGGAAGCCGCTCGGCCCGCTGATGCCGGCGCCGAGGTTGCTCGGCTTCCCAATATTCCGGGCCTAGAAAACCGCTACCGAGCCATTGACCAGCTCATTGACCAAGGCAGGAAGCTCCGCCAGCTGTTGCGACACCAGTTCACGAACTTGTTGCGCCTGAGCGCTCGACAGGCCGCGCTCGGCCACGATATCAATGGCAACCAGTTGTGGCTGGTTGATGGGGCGTCCAATACCGGAGAGGAGCCGGACGGTGACTTCATCCGCGCCATCCACGCTTGCCTGAATACGAGTGGCTAGTCGATGGGCGAGCACGTTGTATAGTTTGCCGACATGTGACGCCGGGTTCTTGCCAGCTGCGGCCTCCAGCGACATTGGCCGATAGGGAGTAATCAGGCCATTGACCCGGTTACCGCGGCCAACCTGGCCGTCATCACCATGCTCAGCGCTTAAGCCCGTGACCGTCAGGTAAATCCCGCTTTCGTCGCAGGCATCCCTGCGATCGAGGGTATTGATTGCAATCTCACATTCAGCGCCGATGTGCTCGGCCAGATACGACCCAATTCGCCCCTTGAGGATGAAGTAGTCGTCGACGCCCTGGACGTATCGGTCGACAAACGCCAGGGCAAGCGTGAGACGGTGATGCTCACCCAGCCGACTCCCCATCACCTTGTAATCGAGGCCAGCCGCCTCAAACATTCCCCTGCCGGAACGTGAGCGCAGAAGGTCGGCAACCAGGAGCACCGCTCTCTCAAGTGATGAGTGTGGCGCATAGCCGACGCCAAAGGATGTGTCATTGGACAGCGGAAGAGACGCTGCATTGGCCACACGCCGAAGGTTCGGGGCTGAGGGGCGGAGGATGGGCTCGATGCCGATGTCATTGCCAATACCGCCCAAGGACATTGCCAGGTACTCGCGAATGGCCTGCTCGACAATTAGCTCGGCCTTGGCCGACGGGAGTTCGGTAACAGGGCCGGAAACTATCAACCGCGTTAGGCGCAGCACTTTGCCACCGCCGAACCTTGGCGCGCTTATGCCACCAATGAGTAGGGCCTTGTCCAGATTGAAGTGCTGGACTGCTCCATAGGCTTCGAGGTAGGCGCGGCACAAGGCGCGGGCCGCAGCTTCGACAGCCCCATCGCATAGGCTATCGGGATGGCCGATGCCCTTGTGCTCGCACATTTCCGTCGGCTCGCCTCGCCACGACGGCCGACTCGAGATGGAAATCGAAATGTTCTCCATAGTAGGCATCTCGAACCCCTTTCAGTCACCCTGCAACCATTCTATGTAGTGGCGCCAGGTAAAGTTGGGGTCGAGCCTAACCGCCAGGCAGATCCATTCGTGTTTGCAGCAGGGAGTGCGCACCGCTGAATCGACCATCGCATCTGTTGCCCTCTGGGCAAGCGGCTGATGAGGTGTTTCATCAACGATTCCGCTAGCGGCGCAGAGATGCGGCTTTCTTCACGCCTTGCCCCCGGCTAGCTAGTTCTCAATCGGGGTTTGGCTCCCTTTCCTTGCCGATTTCGCGAAGGCACAGCGTTATGGTCCGCCGCAACCTGCCACGGGTAACTGGCCGACATCGCCGCCGCGCGGGCGCGGATACAGCACGGCCAGTACGGCGTTCTTTGACCTACAGCAACTCGACTTCATGTCCGATGACTACGCTATGGAAGTGTAGGACGCAGATTGAACTTCTCAGACCTATGAAACCGAAGCGAGCGACAATTGAATGCTGCAATATCCTGCTCGCTACCTTGCGGGGTGAAGAAGCACTGAGCCGATCGCAGGTAGTAGCCATGAATGCGTTGACGGGTGATGAGTTCACCAGGGCCAAGAATCATCTGCTTAAGGAGGGCCTGATTTGCCGCAGTTCCACCATGAAAATCGTTCGCCGGAATCATACTCGCTACAAGTTGACAGAGAAAGCGCTCGAATTATCCGTGAAGTTGCCGCTTCCATTACATCAAGCGCGTGCTCAGATAAATTTTGAGAATTTACTTCGTGCATGGAAAATTAGCTTGCCTTCTGGACCCGTTGCGCTTCCGAGTGTGAAACGGTCTCGGTTCACCAACGATGAATTGGACCAAAAGCCGCGATCGCCATGAAGTCTTTCCCTTCTCGCGCGATAAGCGGTCTTTGAGGGGGTAACCATGTCATCGATGAATATTTGTGTGATGCCAGCCCATCTTGGCTGGTGCGTCCGCGCCGAGGATAGGCCCGACGTGTACGAGTTCTGCGTTTCGCTGAATGAAGCTATAGAAGCGGGGATAGGTATCGCTGAGCTCGAGCGAGCCGAACTGGTTGTCTATGGACTTGACGGCAGACTGCGGCTGAGGCGTTCCTTCAATGAACGCGCCAGCTAGGTGCTGAACTAGCCGCTGCCTACCCGGCTTAGCCTTCTCGGAGCGCCTGGTGAACCTGAACCTGTTAATCAATTCCTTTTATAGCAAAAACATGATAGCCCCAGGGAGGCAGGTCCAGAAAGAGACCACGGGCGCGCAGGTCAGCGCCCTGTCGGTCATAGACAGCCGAGCTGAGCCGGTCCTCAAGTCGTATGGTCCGGTCCCCCAGTTCCGGGAAGGGCGTTTGCATGAAGCACTGGCTTTGCTGCGGCGAGTAGTTTACGGCGACGAACATCCACTCGTGAGAAGTCCCGACCCAGCGGAATGCAATGAAATTGTCGGCGGACTTGTTTTCGGCCCAGGTGGGAATGCATTCCAGTAAGGACCAATTGCCCTCCCGAAGCACCGGTTGGCGCAGCACGGCAAGCAGCCGGGCATAGAACTGCGCGAGCGCTCCGTCGACCGGCTCCTCCGGGGCGCGGACCAGATGCGGCGAAATGCGTGTGCGCCGGCCCGCGAACTGCCCTTGATGGAAAAAGCGCAGGCCCGGCGAGAGGAATGTCAGCACGGCGGCCGCGGGATAGACTTCGGGTGCAAAGATTGATGCGGCGCGCGGCTCGTCGTGATTCTCCAGAAAGCGCGCCAGCTTGTCCTGGTAGGCCATGTCCGCACCGAGGTGCTCGCGCACCGGGCGGGCACGCTGTTCGCGCAGGCGGTCGTACAAGCGCTTGTCATAGGTATAGTCGAAGCCCTGCTGCTGAAGCGTCCATTCCATATCCCAGTACACCTCGGCCATGAACAGGAAGCCGGGATGCTGGCGCCGCACCGCCCCAATCGCCTTCGGCCAGAACAAGTCGGCTCGGATGCCCCAGGTGCGCTCGAACACCTCGGGCAAGACGAGCATGGCCATGTCGCAGCGCACGCCGTCGCACTGGCCGGCGATGCGTGTCAGTTCGGCGATCATCGCTTGCTGCAGTTGCGGGTTGCCGTAGTCAAGCTGCAGCGTGTCGGGCCAGCCATCGAAGTAGGGGTCTCTGCCGTAGGCGAGGAGCAGCGGTCCGTTCTTCGTGTTCATGCGGCAATAGTTGCGGGGTGAACGCGCCAGGTCCTCTTCGCTGCCATGGACGAAATAGTCCGGCTGCTCGTCGATCCACGCGTGATCGGGGGCCATGTGGTTCGGCACGAAATCGAGCATCAGGCGCAGCCCGCGCTGTCGCGCGCGCACGCGCAGGCGGGCCAGCGCTTCGTTACCGCCGAGACCGTGGTGCACGGTGTAGCTCTTGATCGCAAAGCCGGAACCGGCGATATCGTCCTCGCACAGGTCGGGCAGCGTTTGCTCGAACTCGTGCCGCCACGCCACGTTGCCGCGCGAGACGCGCTGTGCGGCAAGCCCGGTCTGCCAAACACTCAACAACCAGAGCCAGTCGCAGCCCATGTCCGCCAGGCGGTCCAGTTCGGTGTCGGTGATGTCGTCCAGCGTGGCGGCACGGCCAAGCGACTGCGACATTTCGGTAAGCCGAACCCGAGTGTTGAGTTGGTAAAGCGCTGGATAGCGAGGCGTCAGCACAGCAGTCCTCCCTTAGGTTCCCATCTGGGGATCTATAGTGCTACCGGGCGTTGGGGGCTCCGATTCCTTGTGGGCGGCCCCCAGCGCTCGCAAGAGCGCTACCTGCGCGCCCGGCGTGAGCAGCATGTCTTTCGACAATACGCAATTTGCCTGGATGATGCGCGCGACGCAGCCGGTCCAGCCGGTCTGGTGGCTGGCGCCGATCCCGGCGCCGGTGTCGCCGTGGAAATATTCATAGAACAGCACCAGGTCGCGCCAGTGCGGGTCGTCGCGGAACTTGCGCGCTGCGCCATGGATGGGCCTGCCTTGGTCGCCATCGCGCAGGAAGAGCCGGCTCAGGCGTTCGCCCAGTTCCTTCGCCACGTCGAGCAGCGTCATCATCCGGCCAGACCCGGTCGGGCACTCAATCTTGAAGTCCTCGCCGAAGTAGGCATACAGGCGTATCAGCGACGTGTAGAGCAGGTAGTTGATCGGCATCCACACCGGCCCGCGCCAGTTGGAGTTGCCTCCGAACATGCCGGTGTTCGAATCGCCGGGCACATAGGCCACGCGATACTCCTGGCCTGCATGGCGGAAGACATAAGGATGCTCGAAATGGAAACGTGACAGCGCGCGAATGCCATGGGGGCTGAAGAATTCATTTTCGTCCAGCATGCGCGCCAGAATCCGGCGCAGCTTCTGCTCGCCGACGATTGCCAGCATGCGACGGTTGGCGACGCCGGGCCGTTGGGGCAGGTGCATGTTGGCGACTAGCTCGGGGTGACGCCCCAGGAACAGCCTGGCACGCTCTCGGAATTTCGGAAGCCTGGCGAGAATGTCTTCTTCGAACACGGCCACCGCGGCCAGCGGCAGCAGCCCGACGATAGAGCGCACCTTAAGGCGCGTTGCGCTGCCGTCGGGGAAACGCAGCACGTCGTAGAAGTAGCCATCCTCTTCGTCCCACATTTCGTCCTTCTGCTCGCCAACGCTATCCAGCGCGCCGGCAATGAATACCGTGTGCTGGAAGAACTTCTCAACATACTCCTCGTAGAGCGGTTCATGCAACGCAAGCTCGACCGCAATGCTCAGCATCTGCTGGCTAAAAAACACCATCCACGCCGTACCGTCCGCCTGATCCAGGTACCCGCCTGTGGGCAGTGGCGACGAGCGGTCAAACACGCCGATATTGTCGAGCCCAAGAAAGCCGCCCTCGAAGACATTGGCCCCCGTGCGGTCCTTGCGGTTGACCCACCAGGTGAAGTTGACCAGCAGTTTGGCAAAGGCGTACTTGAGGAAGTTGACGTCGCCCCGGCCACCGCGTCGCTCCTTGTCGAGGGTATAGAGCTGCATCGTCGCCCAGGCATGCACGGGCGGATTGACATCGCCGAAGTTCCATTCGTAAGCGGGAAGCTGGCCATTCGGATGCAGATAGTCGTTTCGGAGCATCAGGTCGAGCTGTTGCTTGGCGAAGTCGGGATCGACCATGCTCAGCGGAACTATGTGGAATGCCAGGTCCCACGCGGCGTACCAGGGATACTCCCATTTGTCCGGCATTGAGATGATGTCGTCGTTGAACATATGTGCCCATTCGCTATTCCGTACCTGTCTGCGCTCCACTCTTGGCAACCGTGAACCGGCGCCGTGCTCGTCGAGCCAGGCGCCAACGTCATAGTAGAAGTACTGCTTGGTCCAGAGCATGCCGGCGAGCGCCTGGCGCATGACGCTCACCCGGTCCGTGTCGCCGTGAATGGTGGGCGGCGTGATCGACGCGTAGAAGGCATCGGCTTCCTCCAGCCGGGCGGCGAACACCGTGTCGAAATCGCTGAAGGGCGCGGATGCCGCGCCTGGCGCCCGGGTCGTCAGCCGCAAGCGCACGATATGCGAAGCACCACCGCTAATGTTCAGCTGATAGTGAGGGGTTGCCTTGGTTCCCTGCTGCGCGGGATTCACCGCCGCGGCATCGCCGTGCACGATGAAGTTATGGATACCGTCCTTCACGTAGGGCGACGTGTTGGCCGTGCCGAACAGCCGGGTGTTGTTGCTCTCATTCTCGGTGAAGAGCAGCGGCACGTCGGCGTCGCAGTAGAGGTAATACTCGCCCAGCGATTCCTGAAACAACGTATCGCTGTGACGGGCGCGGACCGCCGCTGGCCCAGAGGAACTGACGCGCTCGATGATCGGCTTCGATCCGCCCCCGGGGTGTGACCATGTGTTGCGGAACCACAGTGTCGGCAACACGTGCAGCGGCGCCGCGTCCGGACCGCGGTTGAAAACGCTGATTCGCACCAGCACGTCCTCGGGCGCCGCCTTCGCGTATTCGACAAAGACGTCAAAGTACCGGTTTTCGTCGAACACGCCGGTGTCCAGCAACTCGTACTCGGCCTCTTGCTTCCCGCGGCGGCGGTTGGTCTCGACGAGATCGGTATATGGATAGGCGTTCTGCGGATACTTGTACAGATACTTCATGTACGAGTGCGTCGGCGTGGAATCGAGATAGAAATAGGCTTCTTTCACGTCCTCGCCATGATTGCCCTCGCTGTTGGCCAAGCCGAAGGCGCGCTCCTTCAGGATTGGATCGCGCCCATTCCACAGCGCTAGCGCGAAGCACAACACCTGGTGGTCGTCGCTGATGCCACCGAGGCCGTCCTCGCCCCACCGGTACGCGCGCGATCGGGCCTGGTCATGGGTAAAGTAGTTCCAGGCGTCGCCGTTCTCGCTGTAGTCCTCGCGCACCGTTCCCCATTGCCGCTCGCTAAGGTAGGGCCCCCATTCTTTCCACGCCGCGCGGCCCGCCTGCGCAGCGTCAAGCCGGCCCTGCTCTGCATCGTTGCTCATGGCGCTCTCCTTCCAGCCGGCGAAGCCAGGCACGATGCTCTGCCCCCCAGCCCTCGTACCCCGGGTTTCATTGCCTGCCGCCGTTCGTCCTGCTGTGTCCGGACTGTCGCAAGCTTCTATCGCCATGCATCTGCTACGGGACTCTTGCCTGGCTACGTGATGATTCAATGGCGAATACCACCAGCATCCCGCCCAGGATTGAGACATTCTTCAGGATATGATTAAGCTGATTCAGGAAGTCTGCGGGGTCGGCGCGCCAGAAGCCGTGGAAGATGATCGTGGTGGGTATCAGGAAGAGTGCAAGAAGAAGCGCTCCCCACCGAGCGTTCCAGCCTGAAATCAAGGTCAGTCCACCACCAATTTCAATCACGATGGTTAGCACGAGCAGCAAATCGGGGTTCGGTAGTGCGGCACTGGCAATCCACGCAGAATAGGCCGCAAAGCTGTCGATCTTGAGGAGTCCGGAAAACAGGAAGAGAGAGCCAAGAAGGGCGCGACCGACAGAGTACGTTCTTGAAACGATCGTGGACGCAATCGACATCGTGGTCATGGCCATGACATTTCTCCAAAATAAATCAGCACGCAACAGGGGTTGCATATCAGCCGGGCGTCCGCAATGCTGCTGCCAGCAATGAGCTGGACCATCATGAGCCCCGGCGTGCTTTCCCTTGCCGGAGCACTTCTTGCACTTCTTAAACCTGGCCAAGCAACTTCCACCAAAGAGGGCCGACGACCAGCCATACAACCATATAGATCAGGCTCATCAAGAAGCCAGCCCTCCACCATTGCCCCTGGGTGACATAGCCAGCGCCGAACATGACCGGACCGGAGCCGATGCCGTATTGGGTCAGGCAACCATTGACGTTGCTCAGGACACCGAGGGAGACGGCTGCAGTGAATGGCGGGATGCCGGCAGCGACCATGAGCGCCATGGAGAGGGGAAAGAGGGCGCTGATATGTGCCGTGGCGCTAGCGCCGATGCCAAAGTCCGCGCCGAAAATCCAGAGCACCAACAATCCAAGGAAGATTGCCGCCATGATGATTTCTTTGGCGGAAATCGGGCCCATGGCTATGAGTTCTCTCTGTGCCAAGGCCGTCGCATCCGGTGTTCGGCGAATCTGCGGTTGGACAATCCACAGAAGGGCGACTGGAATGATGGCAAGGCACAGCAAACCGGGGACAGATGCTGACACCGCCCAGTCGAGCCAACTGATCGAGACGCCCTGGTCCGCGGCCAGCTTGACTGCAAGCGGATTACCGGCCATCGCCGTGATGAACATGCCTGCGGTGATAATGTTCGCGTGGAAGGCGCAGAGGATAAGATAACTTCCCACCTTGCCTTGCGATTGGGGGTCATCGGCATGGCTGCCGAGGACTTCCGCCATCGCTCGGGTAATCGGCAGCATTACTCCGCCGGCGCGGGCAGTGATGCTCGGCATAGCGGGCGAGATAAGGAGTTCGGTCAGAGCCAGTCCATATCCCAGTCCGATCGTTCGCTTACTCAACAGCCGCATGAACAGGAGTGCGATGCGGCGCCCCAGGCCGGTCTTGATCACGCCTCGGGAGATGAAGAAGGCGAGCATCACCAGCCAGACGAGGTCCGTGCCCGTGGATTTGGTGACGTCGGCGAAGGACACGACGCCAACCAGCACGCCCGCCGTGGCGCCGATAATGGCTACCGCCGACATCGGTAGAGGTGCAGTCATGATGCCGGCGATGGTGGCGACAAACACCGCGAACATGTGCCATGCCTTGGTCTCGAGGCCTGCCGGCGCCGGCAAGAACCAGAGGACGATGCCGATGGCCACCGGAACGAGAAATTTCCAGAGATGTCTGAGATGCCCTGTCGGTGTAGCCGGGTTCGCCGCAGGTGAGCTTGCTTGCGGCGAACCCTTTGGGCGTGAGATAGCCATGATGAGCCTCCTGTGCCGCGGCGTTGTACTGGTTGTCCGGAGCGTGCGCCATGTCCCTACTGGTCGAGGAGTACGCTGTCCGTTGCTTCCTTGACAATGCGCGCGCTCCGCCGCAGGCCCTCGCGCTCGGTGGGGTTGAGTTCCGGATAGGCCAGTAACCGCGCGCCGCTGCCATTGACCACCATCGGCAGCGACAGACATACCTCTGGCACGCCTTCAACTTCTGCGTGCACGACACCGACCGTGAGGATGAGACAGGTGTCATGCACAACAGCCTGGCAAATTCGCCCGATCGCGCTGGCGATCCCATAGTGGGTAGCACCCTTGCCTTCCTTGATGAGCTTGGCGGCCTCGGCACGGAGCGCTGGATCAGGTCACGGCTCGCGGGCCCCAGCTCTTCGAGCCTCTCTCCGAGCGAGCTTGAATCTATTGAAGCCCGCATGGACCCTGCCCTCTTGTTCCACATCAAACAATATTCCGAGCTATTCCGTGACGAATCGCAAGGGCCTCTTTTCGCGCTCGTGGCGCGAGGTGCGTGCCGATGCCAACATCGCACGGCCCATGTGCACCGCACAATGTCGCTCAATTGAACTTCCGGTCGGTTGGCGGCGTCGACAAGGCGACTCGAAACGGTGCGGAGTGCCTGCCTGACGATATGCCAGACTCGCTTTGCCGCATGGATGGCGCAGGCAAGCGCCAATCAGGTATGCGCCGATCAGGGCTAACTATATTTATGGTTAGGGGCCGGCGCTGCCCGGTCGAGGAGGAGGGCAGCGCATACGTCGAACGCTCGACCAGTCGCGCATCCTGCGGACCGGAAACAATACCTTCCGGTTTGACGCCGATCAATTCCTCGGCAGTCACGGCGCAAAGAATAGAGAACAAGCAAAGTAGGGGGGAGCCGGTATGGACGAAATGGTCGATGCTGTGCCCGCGCCATGCGGCGGCGGCGAAAGCACCCTGCACTTGTTACTGGTGGCGTCGGAGATTGTTCCTCTCGCCAAGACAGGCGGCCTGGCAGACGTCTGCGGCGCGCTCCCGGCGGCAGTAGCCCGGCTTGGGATCGACGTGCGCCTGATAATGCCCGCTTATCCTGAAGCCTTGGCTTGTCTCGACGCACCGCGGCAGGCAGCCGATCTTGGGGAATTGCTGCCTGGGGCCACAGTCCGCCTGATCGCAGGTTCGATGCCGGATTCCGGCTTGCCGGTATGGCTGGTCGACTGCCCGGCGCTCTATGACCGGACGGGGACGCCTTATCAGGACTCGAGCGGCTGCGAGTGGGCGACAACGCGCAGCGCTTTGGCGTGCTCTGTCACGCAGCCGCGCGGGCGGCACTGGGACAGGCCGTACACGGAAGCTAATCACGCCGGCACCTTGCTGGCTCCGCTTTTTGGGTATCGGCGCTGGTGGGCGAAGGCTGTCGCACCCGCAGTCAGTTTCTGTTGCGAACGTCACTCCAAGGCCTTGCCATTGCGCAACAATGGTTCGCCTGCGACGGTTGCGACGGCACAACGGCGCGCTGTTCGCGACACCGACATGCCGAGTACTGTCAGCCAGCCCTGACATTGCCTGTCGTTGTGTACCTACGCGAGCAAGGGTGCGCCGGACAAATGGCGCGCCACCGCGCTGACACTACAATCAGCGTCTTCTGATAGGCGGCAGTCGGGTGCTCCTTCGATACTGGACGTACCAACATCCAGCTATCAAGGATAGGTATTTGCCATGGACCACTTTTGCACGTTATGCGGGCGCCTCGGGCATGCTGCGGCGGGCTGCCCATGGGGTTCGTACATCCAATCCTGCAAGAATCTCTCAATGTTCGTCAGACCAGCCTGCAGTAGCGAGCCTCGGCAAGCTAACGCGCTGCTGCAAGATGATCTAACCGCGCCGCCGAAGCCCCGCGGATCACCTCGCCACCAGGCGGATTGACGTCCTTCAGTATTCGCCGGTGACTGCTGCTTGCATGACTACTCCAGCGCCTCGGCGCACTGGCAGGTCCCGAGGCCCTGTGACACTTTCGCTTCGCTTCACCCAGGGCGTGTCCCAGATCTTGGTTGAAGATGACCGAGCGACCGATATAGCGCGACAGGCCATGGGGCGGTGCGCTACGTCGAGAGCCATTAAAGCAGCAGCGTCCTGCTATATGGTTTGGCGGTGATAGGATGTTCACTAAGCAGTCGTTTGATTGCACGAAGGCGGGCGCTTTTCGAGCTGCCAGCGTCAATGGTATTTTTAGTAATTCAAGGTCGCCCAGTCGTGTTTGGCTTGGCGCGACGATCATAACTACCAGGCCATGCGACTCTCCACATCTACTCACGAATCTTCCGGGCCGGCCATTCAGCGCGACTCATTAGGGTGCTTGTCGGAGGCATTGCGATACGATCAAGCGCTTGCCGCCGGCGATCTTCATTTCTACCGCAAAAGTTCCGTGATTGAACGGGTGAGTCAGGTAGTGACCCCAGCGTCAGCACGAGGGTTCCTGGTTGGTGTCTCACTGATGGAAGGCCATCGTCGACGCATTTTTCATCCGAATCAGGCGAACATGCATGCATTCGAGGCAGGTTCCATCTATCTGCGGAACTTCCAGGATGACTACAAGGCGGATATGTACGGGACGTTCGATTTCATTCTCATCGAACTGCCGCGCCCCTTCATGGAGCGTACGGCGCTTGAACTCGGCTGTCCTGCAGGCATTGAACTTCGACATGCCGCGGCGCGGGAGGACGACGTGCTGGCCCATCTCGCCCAGGCGCTCTTACCTGCGCTCGCGCGGCCGCACGGTGCCAGCAGGTTGTTTATCGATCAACTCGGGCACGCGATTGGCACCTACCTGGTCGAGCACTATGGAGGTGTCAACCCTGGCCGCCTTCGCTCCACTGGTCGACTTTCGCCGCGCATACTCGCGCGGGCGCAAGAGTTCCTCGCAGCGCGACTGGACGACGGAAATGTGTCCATTGCGGAGGTCGCTGATGCGTGTCAATTGTCCCGAAGTCATTTTTCCCGGGCATTTCGGCAAAGTACTGGAAAAACACCACACGAATGGTTGCTGGAGCGTCGCCTCGAGCGGGCTGCGGCACTGCTGCGCGCCACGGACCTGTCGATAGCCGGGATTGCTGCATCGTGCGGATTTGCGGACCAGAGCCATCTAACACGTAGCTTCTCCAGGAAACTTGGTCTGTCGCCGGGTGACTGGCGGAGTGGTCGGCAGGACTAGGTCCGTCCAGTTGCCAGCGCTTGCCAGCCGCTATCTCGCCTGGGCTGAGCACAATAAGACAATAGAGAGCACACGCGTTCAAGCCAAAGGGCTGGTGTAGCACTACATTGCTGTCGGCTGCGTCGTATCTCCCCGCATGGAGCCTGGGGGCGATTCGCGCTTCTGATGTTGATGCCAAGTGGAGGCCCTACCGTGATTGCTGTACAACCGACGCGCGCTGAATCAGCGCCGCAGGACGAGGCGGTGGTCCTTGTTGTTGATGATGACTCGCAGGTGCGGAACGCGCTCGGTAGTCTATTCCGTTCAGTCGGGATTGAAGTCGTGCTGCTCGGCTCCGCCGCCGAGCTCTTTGCATTCGCATTCCCGGATGCTCCTTGCTGCCTGGTTCTCGATGTGCGGCTGAAGGGGCAAAGTGGCCTGGATGTGCAAGCCCGGATGGCAGAGCTTGGTATTCATGTTCCTATCATCTTCATGACCGGCCACGGGGACATTCCGATGACGGTTGCCGCGATGAAGGCGGGAGCAGAGCACTTTCTTTCCAAGCCGCTCCGTGAACAGGAACTCCTCGATGCCGTCACGGCGGCAATTCAAAAGGAAAGTTTGCGACTCGAGCGCGTGCGTCGATTGGCTGCAGTGCGCGACCGCTACCGTTCCCTGACGCCACGTGAGTGTGAGGTGATGGCGCATGCCGCATCAGGCTTGACAAACAAGGAAATTGCCGTCGCCATGTGCATCAGCGTGGTGACGGTCAAAGTTCATCGATGCCAGGCAATGCGAAAGATGAGGGCTCGGAGTTTCGCCGATCTGGTGCTACTTGCGCAAACTCTCGGGCTCGTGTTCCTTCCCTCTGAGACTGACGGGCAGCCCGCCGTCCGGCTGCGGTCTCAAGACCTTAGAAGCGCGACCATGGCGTAGGGGAGACCTTATGCAGAGGGCGAAGGTGATGTAAGGCGGTCTCATCGACCCCCCACGACATACTCATGGAGAAGGAGAACCCGTTTTGCGGGGACGTAATGCCTTTTCAAGGCATTGGATCATGTCCGTGTCTTGAAATGGCTTGTAAAGAACACACGTCGCACTCATTGCAGTGGCACGCTGAGCGAATCCCTCATGCGCAAACGCAGTCATGAAGATGACGGGCATATCGAGATTGCGTGCCCGCAGTTCCTCTATCAGAGCGAAGCCGTCCATGCCGGGCATTTTCGCGTCGGTGATCACGCAGGACAGGCAACGCAGCGAAGCGCACCGCAGTAGCTCTTGGCCGCCACCGAACAATTGCACGCCAAAATCTAGGGAACGCAGCAGCCGCCCCATGGCATTTCGGACGGCGACATCGTCGTCAACTATTGCAATCGTGGGGCGAGCTATCATACCGCTTCCTTGTATAGGCGTTGAGCGCCGGCAATGCTCTGCTGAAGGAGCCAAGGTCTGACAAAGACGTCCTGGACCGTGAGTTCTGAATACCCATGGCCACTACGGCGAGCATGCCGGCGCCGACCGCCGCCGGCGTACCCGGATCGGAAATGGGAGAGGCGTGGAGTCCGGCAATGATGAAAAGAACCAGCGCTGCGGCTTCGGCGAATAGCAACAGTGAGGGTGCCGATTGTTTGTCCCGCACGATGCGCGATTCGGTCAGTCTGGCGGCCGCTACCGCCAGGGGCAAAGGTCGGCAGCGCAAGAAGTTTGGCGAGCAGGCCCGTCGAATTACCGGCGATGTCGACGCCGATCAGCACGAAGTTTCCTGTCACGTGTGCCGCAAACAGGCCGAATAGCGAAATGAACCCGACCACGTCTACATAGCCTGTGACGAAGGCCAGGATGCAGCCGAACGCTGGTCCCGAAAGATCAGCGCGGCGGCCCGTGTCGGGAAGCTGTGCGGGTGTCAATGCGGTCTCCACGAAGATTGGTCGCTGACGGTCAGAAGCTGTGCCGCATCGCAATGGCGAACGTCTGCGGGTCGGCGCCAGCCTTGATGCCGATGTTGTTGATGGCGAAGTCATAGCTCGCGTTACTGCGGTTGTTGATGCGGCTGTAGTAAGCGTATAGCGCGGTTCGTTTGGAAAGGGGATAGTCATAGCCGACGGTTACCTGAAATGCGCCGGTCTCCGAACCACTGCGGACGGATCCAATCGTTTCCGTAGCCGTGCCGGTGCCATTGCCGACAAAGGCGAAGCCGGCGCGTATGCTACCGGTGCCAAGCTGCTGTATCAGCGAGACATAGTAGCCATTGCGCGTAAGGTCTCCAGTGGCGGTACGATAGTGCAGGCGTTCATACAGGGCACTGATGCGCGTCGACGGGAACTGGTAGGAAATTCCAGCTTTCATTGCGTCGTCGTTGCGTCCGCTGGTCTGATAGTGCTGGTGGATTTCATAGGCAAGCGTCAGGTTCAGGTTGCCGCGGTCATAGGCGATGGCAAAGGAATACAGCGCGGGATTGCGCGGCACCGTTGTCTTTTCTTCCGGCAGTCCCCAGGCGATGGCGCCGCGCAAGCCGTGCCACGACGGCGACTGGTAGTGCAACGAGTTTTTCTGCCGCCGATCAAACGAACTGGTGTTCTGGACATTGTCGCTGGTTGACGCAGCGCCATTGCCTATCAGCGCCATGTAACCTGCAGTGGTGGGGTAATACGGGTCGTAGCTCTTGGTTGCACTTGTGTATGGTGTGTCCCAGTTGCCCACGAAGAGGGTGCCATACGGGCTCTGAAGGCCGAGCCGGGTATCTCGCGCGGCGATTTGCCCCGTGCCGTTATCAATCGCCAGGGCGCTTTCGATTTGCCAGATCGCCTTGATGCCATTCGCCAACTGTTCCTCGCCCCGCATGCCGAACACGGAGCGGTTATTCGTGAGGCGCGCCGTATTGCCCAACATGGTGCCGTCGGTTGCGGTGGTCACGGTCGCATACTCGATTGCCGTGTTCAGGCGGCCATAGATCGCGACGTTGTTGTCCGCCACGGCAGGTGCCGCGGCCGCGGACAAAGACGCAGCCAGGGCGAAGTGAATGCGCCGGGGCGAGATTGCGTTAGTACGGCCAGTAAGTGCATCGGGTTGGTTTCGGAAACTACTCATGCCGTTACTGGTTCCCTTCCTGGCTACGCGCGGGAAGGGATGCCGACGTTTCAACGTTCGTGTCCGCATTGGGCGGCGGTGTACCCGTAATCTTCGGGACGCATTCGCCGCGGAACCATGCAATGGTGACTGGCTCGCCCGCCAGCATGCGCTTGACCGGCGGCACCACCTGCTCGCCAATCAGCATGCCCAGCAGCCCGATCAAAGCAATCGCGGGCGGTGCAGGTGAGCGGACCTGCATCAATGCATAGATGATGCCGACCAGGATGCCGGCGCCAAGGGAGACGAGATAGAGTTTCATATGAGACAAGGTTGGAGAGGAGAAAATCGTTGCGACGTTACGCCGGCGGCAAGCCCAGGCCGAGCAGGTGTCGCACGTGGGGCGGCTCAGCGCCTGGCGCCACGCCAGCAGCATCAGCGTGCCGCTGACCATGGCCAGGCCAATCTGGATCACGATCAGGAAGCGGCGCCGGGCGAGGATGTCGGAGGGCGCACCGGCCGGAATCGCAAGCAGGAAGACGGGCAACTTGGCAGCCGCCTGGATCGTGGCGACCGCTGCCGGTGAAGTGGAAAGATCGGTTGCCAGCCATGCGCTGGTCACATCGCGCATGAAGCTGCCGATGTGACCGAGGATCGTGGCCACCCACAGTACCGCAAACGTGGGTTGGGCCAGCGGCGCAAACGTGCCGCCCGACGCAGGCTTGGCCGCCGAGATGGCAGATTGCGTCATGGTTGTCTCCGCGTGCGAAGGTCATCCCACGCCACGAGCAGGAACCTGCCTACCAGGCCCGGATGTTCGAAGAACGCGTTAGCCATCATGAACTGCGCCTCGGGGGGGCGCTCCAAAACCGGTTGGCCAGGAACGTGGCCGTCAGCGTGAAAGCCGCCAGCGCCACTGCGCCTAGCCAGTGCCAGAAGCCGGTCAGGATCATTGCCGACGCACCAAGCTCTAGCGCAATCGTCGCCGCAGCCAGCGGCACGGCGGGCGGCAGGCCGAAGTGCTGCATCTCTGTCACTGCGCTGGAGAAGTCCAACAGCTTGACCAGCCCGCCTTGCAGATACGCCGCGCAAAGCAGCAGCAGGCCAATCCATCGCACCCAGCGCGGCAGCAGGTAGGACGGATTGCCGGCTGCCGCCAGCGGAGAAGACGAGGGATGCATGGCGGGTCCCCGGTTACAATACGGTGCGGGGTGGCAAGATGCGTTTGCGGCCGGGAACGTCAGAACGCCCAGCACGAGCAGCCCAGCGCCCCCCAGAAGCTGCTTTCGTCCGACGTCGGCACGCTCGATGTCCAGGCCTTGGCGTGAGCATGACCATGCACGCCGCACGAGCTGGCGCAGCCGCAGGCGGTGTTCATCGCGAGCTGCTTTGCCTTGGCCGTCGGGCGGGGCTGGTACTGGCTGCCATGACGGGTCGGAGACCAGTCCGGCATCGCCGGCGGAATCTCCGGCGAGTGCTTGCCGAATTCGTTGTCGCCATAGACCACCTTGCCGCCCAGCACCGTCATCACGGACGTGATGTCCTGGATGTCGTCGCCTGGCACGGCGAAGTAGTCGGCCGACAACACGGCCAGGTCAGCCAGCTGGCCCACCTTGATCTGGCCCTTCTTGCCCACTTCGGATGAGAACCACGTGTTGGCCTCGGTCCACAGGCGCAGCGCCGTTTCGCGGTCGAGCAGGTTGGCCTGTGGATACATCGACATGCCGCCGACGGTCTTGCCCGTGGTCAGCCAGTACAGCGAGACCCACGGGTTGTACGAGGCCACGCGGGTGGCGTCGGTACCGGCGCCGACCTTCACGCCTTTTTCCAGCATCTTCTTGACCGGCGGCGTGGCTTCGGCAGCGCGAGCGCCGTAGCGCTCGACAAAGTACTCGCCCTGATAGGCCATGCGGTGCTGCACCGCGATGCCGCCACCGAGCGCGGCGATGCGGTCGATATTGCGGTCGGAAATCGTCTCGGCGTGGTCGAAGAACCAGTTCAGGCCGTTGAACGGGATGTCTTTGGCTACCTTCTCATAGACATCCAGCGCGCGCGAGATGGTTTGGTCATAGGTGGCATGCAGCCGCCACGGCCAGCGCTTCTCTGCCAGCAGTCGGATAACCGGCTCCAGATCGGCTTCCATCGACGGCGCCATGTCGGGGCGCTCGACACGGAAGTCCTCGAAGTCGGCTGCCGTGTAGACCAGCATTTCGCCGGCGCCATTGTGGCGGTAGAGGTCGTCGCCCTGGCCGGGCTTGACGGTCGATGTCCAGGTCTTGAAGTCGCTAAGCTCTTCCTTGGGCCTCTGCGTGAACAGGTTGTAGGCGAGGCGCACGGTCAGGTGGCCTTCCTTGTGCAGTTCCTCAATGACGTTGTAGTCCTCGGGGTAGTTCTGGTAGCCGCCGCCGGCGTCGATCACGCCGGTCACGCCCAGGCGGTTCACCTCGCGCATGAAGTGGCGCGTCGAGTTCTTCTGGTACTCGGGCGGCAGCTTCGGGCCCTTGGCCAGCGTGGCGTAGAGGATGGTCGCATTGGGCTTGGCCAGCAGCAGCCCGGTGGGATTGCCGCGGGCGTCGCGCACGATCTCGCCACCCGGCGGATTCGGCGTGTCCTTGGTGTACCCGACCGCGCGCAGTGCGGCGCCGTTCAGGATGGCGCGGTCATAGAGGTGCAGGATGAACACCGGGGTATCGGGCGCCACGGCATTCAGTTCCTCGATGGTGGGCAAACGTTTTTCCACGAACTGGTGTTCTGTGAAACCGCCCACCACGCGCACCCATTGCGGCGCGGGCGTGCGCGCCACCTGCTCCTTCAGCATGCGCATCGCATCGGCCAGCGAACGCACGCCGTCCCAGCGCAGCTCCATGTTGTAGTTCAGGCCGCCGCGGATAATGTGCATGTGGCTGTCAATCAGCCCGGGAATGGCCCGCCGGCCGTTCAGGTCGATCACCCTGGTTTGCGTTCCCGCCAGCTTCATGATGTCCTGGCGCGTACCCACCCCGACGAAGCGGCCGTCCTGGATGGCCACGGCGTCGGCCTGCGGATTGGCACGGTCGAGCGTGGCGAACTTGCCGTTGACGAGAATGAGGTCGGGAGTCGGGTTCGGTGACATGGCGAATAGTTCCGACGAGGCTGCCGCACCGAGGGCGGCAGCCGAGGCGATGAAGTGCCGACGGGTAATGGACATCTCGGCTTATGCGTTCAGGAAGGCCAGCAGGTCGGCATTGACCTGGTCGGCGTTGGTCACGCACATGCCGTGCGATGCACCCGGATATACCTTGAGCGTGGCGTTCTTGACGATCTTGGCCGACAGTCGGGCCGAATTGTCGATGGGCACGATCTGGTCGTCGTCACCATGCAGGATCAGCGTCGGCACGGTGATCTTCTTCAGGTCTCCGGTGTAATCCACTTCCGAGAATTCCTTGATGCAGGCGTACTGGCCCAGGAGGCCGCCGGTCATGCCTTGTGCCCAGAACGCATCGATGGTGCCTTGCGAAACCTTGGCGCCGGGCCGGTTGAAGCCGAAGAACGGCGTGGTCAGGTCCCTGTAGAACTGCGAGCGGTTTTCCGCCACGCCCTTGCGGATGCCGTCGAACACTTCCATCGGCAGGCCGTTCGGATTGGCCGCGGTCTTGAGCATGATTGGCGGCACCGCGCCAATCAGCACCGCCTTGGCGACGCGCTTCGTCCCATGACGGCCGATGTAGTGCGCCACTTCGCCGCCGCCGGTGGAGTGGCCGACCAGCGTTGCGCCCTTGATGTCGAGGGCGTCCAGCAGCGCGGCCAGGTCGTCGGCGTAGGTGTCCATGTTGTTGCCCTGCGCGGGCTGGTCCGAACGGCCATGGCCGCGCCGGTCATGGGCGATCACCCGGAATCCCTTCTGGACCAGAAAGAGCATCTGGGCGTCCCAGGCGTCGGCATTGAGCGGCCAGCCGTGCGAGAACACCACCGGGCTGCCCGTGCCCCAGTCCTTGTAGAAGATGCGGGTGCCGTCTTTGGTCGTGACGTAGTGGCCCTGCTTCGTGGCGCTGCCGCTGGCCGGCGCGGCTTCCGCGGCCATTGGCGTCAGTGCGGCAAGCGACGCTACCGATGCGGCCGCGGCGCCAACAGTGCTGCCTACCAGCAGTTGCCGCCGCGATGCATCGATGTTGTGGCTTCGTTCCTCGGAGTGTTCTATTTGCATGATTAGGGTTAGCCAAAAGTTGGCTCGGAATCCTGGATGAATGAGATCGCTGGTTGCATCGGCCCATGCACGCAAATGTGTAGGCCGATGACTATCGTGTTCTTGACCGGCTGGTTAGCGTGCGGGCACCGGGGCGATGGATTCGTGTCCCGTGGCCGTGCGCTGGGCGGCCTTATGGACCATCGTGTAGGCGTAGTCGACGCCCATGCCGTAAGCACCGGAATGCTCCTTGACCAGCTTCATCACGGCGTCATAAGTATCACGGTGGGCCCAGTCACGCTGCCATTCCAGCAGCACCTGCTGCCAGGTCACCGGCACAGCGCCGGCCTGCACCATACGCTGCATCGCGTAGTCGTGCGCTTCCTTGCTGGTGCCGCCCGAAGCATCAGCCACCATGTAGATCTCATAGTTGCCTTCCAGCATGGCGCACAGCGCGAAGGTGGTGTTGCAGACTTCGGTCCACAGGCCGGCCACGATCACCTTGTTGCGGCCGTTGGCCTTGAGCGCGTCGCGCACCTTCTGGTCGTCCCACGAGTTCATCGAGGTACGCTCCAGCGTCTTCTGGTCCGGGAACACGTCGAGCAGTTCCGGATAGGTGAAACCGGAGAACGACTCGCTCTCGACGGTGGTGATCGTCGTCGGGATACTGAAGATCTTGGCCGCCTTGGCCAGGCCGACGACATTGTTCTTCATCGCCTGGCGGTCCATCGACTGGACGCCGAACGCCATTTGCGGTTGGTGGTCGATGATGATCAGCTGGCTGTTCTGCGGGGTGAGGACTTCAAGCTTGGGATTGGACATTGTGTTGCTCCTGTTGGGGGCGAGAGTAGGGCTGCCACGGCACCAGCCGCCGCGACAGAGCCGCGTCGGGGCGGCCAGGCATAAGGGCCGCGACTGGCGTTTGTATCCGGATCGCAACCCGAGGCAAGAATAGTCGGCGCTGTCGGCCGTGGCCATTGGCAGATCGTATTAGTCGTCCGCTGCCTAGGTTTCATCGCGGCGCTGCCACGCCGTGCTATTGCAAGCAGGGCTGGCTTCACCGGCCCTTGCGGCGTGGGGAGACAGGGGCTGCGTGCGACTTCTGATCTGCGGTCGCCTGCAAACTGACCGACTGGAGCTGGCTCCGAGAGCCACGCCGAACTAACACCATGGTATAAGTGTTCAGGATCCCGGCAATGTGATGAAATGTTTTGCGGGATCATGCCAGTTTGGCGTGAGTGGGGACCTACGCGGCCACTTGCCTTCTGCTCGATGTCCGGCTGCCGCGGGCAGAGTGGACTGGACCTGCGGGCCGCCACCACGCCGAGCACGTACCTGAGCTAGTCCAATGTGGAAGTTTCGACATGACCACCCTCTTGGCCGCAAGAGCAGCCTGCCTTGGCGAATGGGTGGGGCGGGAAGAGAGCGACACGCCTGCGGCACGGCCTACCGCACTCTGATGCTGCTTCTACTTGTGGGACTCAGTGCCTGCGGGTCGCTTCCTCACAATGCTCCGCGCAATCTGCCTCAGGCCGCGGCTGGCAGCGCAACCGCGGCCATGCGCGAACCCACCGACGTCGCCGGCCAGACAACCGTCGCCATGTCGTTCTCCGGCGGTGGCACGCGAGCCGCAGCCTTCGCCTTCGGCGCGCTGCAGGGGCTCGACGCCATGAGAGGTCCTGGGGGCGCGTCCTTGCTCGACAATGTCGCATTCATTAGCAGCGTGTCCGGAGGCTCCATCACCGCTGCGTACTACGGCCTGCACGGCAAGGCCAGCCTGGCGACCTTTCGATCAGTGCTCTTGAAGGACGGAGAGGCGGGACTTCGCTTCAGTCTCCTGAATCCGGTCAACCTTGCGCGCCTCTTCGCGGGGGGCCTCAACGATCGGGAAGATCTCCGGACATGGCTCGACGAAGACGTGTTCAAGGGCGCGACGTACGCAGACATGTTCCGCCGCGGCAAGCCAATCGTCTGGATCAACGCCACCAATGTCTACTACCGGGTCGCGTTCCCGTTCAGCCAGTTGGCATTCGATGCGCTATGCAGTGATCTCGCGAGCTTTCCCGTTTCCGAGGCCGTCGCCGCGTCCATGGCGGTCCCGCTCTTCTTCGCACCGATCGTCCTTCATAAATATCCCGAGGCTTGTAGTGCACCGCTGCCGAACCTTGACCACGCCCAGAGGCCTGGGCAATCGCTGCTGCTGGGCGCGTTGGCAACCGCCGTTCGCGGTCACCGGGACACGTCGAAGGGAAAGTACATCAAGCTGGTCGACGGCGGGGTGACCGACAACTACGGCTTGGCCACCATTTTGCAAACGCGCCTGCTGCTGGGCACGGCTTACGGTCCCATGAGCGAGAACGACGCGGTCAATGTGCGGCGGCTGCTTTTCATCGTTGTTGACGCCGGCCAGGGCCCGCGCGGCGATTGGAACCGAAGCCAGGGTGGCCCATCCGGAATCGAAGTCGCAAGCGCGGCCATCGACGCGGCAATGGCGACCAACGTCCGAATGAGCTATGACGCCTTCGTTCCCATGATGCAGCAGTGGCGCGACGACCTCGTGGCGTATCGGTGTGGCATGCCACATTCTCGGCAGCAGGAGATCGCTGCATACCGCCCAGGCTGGCGGTGCAACGAAGTCGAATTCTTCGTCACGCGGATCTCGTTTGAAGCCCTTGACAAGGAGCGTGCCACAAGTCTGAACGATATACCGACCAGACTTCGTCTGCCCGAGGTGGACGTCGATCGCCTGATCGAGGCGGGGAGGGATGCCATTCTTGGCAACCCGGTGATCCGCGAGTTCGAGCGCGAATCCACTGCGGTGCGATAGTCACGCAGTCCCGCGGCCCGCGGCGCTCTAGCGGAGACACGATCCGCACGGCCGATCTCGACTCCAAGGCGCCTGGGGTTGAGCGGGCCTGGCGAATTGAGTCATCAGGGTCCCGGCGAACTTGGCTTGCGTGCCGGCCCGATGGCACCGGATGGCCAGGGGACGAAACCCCGCTAGCGTGGTAGCCCGCTGCGGTGAGGGCTTGATGAAGCCCTTCTGCGCGTCGAGCGCCGCCTCACACGCCTTGATGCAAGAGGCGAAGTCTGAAAGGTTCAAAGCGAGTGGCCGGATTGGCATTTCTTTAGGAAGACTAAACTCCGCAACTCTCTTCGGGCGCAGTTTTGGCGGCCTTTAAAACGAACCCGAATACCGCGCCCCTCGGCCGGTTCGGCCAGGCGTGCAGGCGCCCGCCATGCGCCTCGAGGATCGAGCGACAGATCGACAGGCCCATGCCCAAACCTTCGGCTTTGGTCGTGTAGAAGGGCTGGAAAACCTGCTCCGTATCGCCAGGCAGGCCGACACCGACGTCGTGGACCGTGACCACTACCTCACGCGCCGGACTGACCGCGGTGCGTACAATGAGCTCGCGTGAATGCTCGAGGATCTCGCGCATTGCCTCAACGGCATTGATCACGAGGTTCAGCAACACTTGCTGGAGCTGGATCTTATCGGCATACACCAGCGGCAGCGAAGGCAGGAGTTCGGTTTTCAGGATGACTTGGGTGCGCTCCAGTTCGCCGGCAAAGAGCGGCAGCGTCTCGGCGATCATCTCGTTGAGATTGATCCGCTGCGCTTGAGGCCCGGTCTTGCGCAGCATCGAACGCATGCCCGCAATAACGCTGCCAGCACGTTCCCCTTGTTCGACAATGGCACCCAACGCTGCGACCGCCTGCCCGACGTCCGGTTGCTTGCGATCGAGCCACCGTAGCGCGGCGCGCGCCTCGATGGTCAATGCCGCAATGGGCTGGCTCACCTCATGGGCGATTGACGCTGTCAACGCATTAAGTGTCATGACACGGCTTGCGTGAGCCAACTCCGCCTGCGCCTGGCGCAGGGATTCATCTGCGCGTCGGCGATGCTCGGAAAGCCGGCTGTTCTCAATGGCACTGGCCGCCTGGAACGCCAGCAGCTTGATCACTTCGATCCGTGCCGGAACGAACACGCCTGGCGCAAGTGCGTTTTCAAGATAAAGCACTCCGGCCAGCCGGCCTTGATTTAGCAGCGGCAGGCACAGCATAGAACGTGCCCGGCGTTGGCTAACAAAAGGGTCAGCGGAAAAGGCTCCGTTGGCGCAGCCATCGTTTATGACGACGTGTTCGCGGGAATCCAGCACGTGCTCGATCATCGCCATCGGCATATCGGCCGCGTCGAGCGGGCGCACGGACAATGTCACCATGACCGTTTCATCACGAACGGCAGCCTCGGCTTGCACGCGATGTTCAGCGCCTTCGGGCAAGATGAGCAGCCCGCGCGTCGCGCCGGCCTGCTCGATCGCTGTCCGGATCAGCGTCGCCAGCAGCCGCTCCAACCCGGTCTCGCCTGAAATCGCCTCCGAGATCGCGATGACCGTGGCCAGGTCCAGATGCTGGAGCGGCGCGCCAATCGTGCCCATCGACGACGCTGAGGCAAGGGCGGCTCCCGCTTCGGCTGCCAGAGCGGGATATTGCATGTCGAGCTGCCAGACCTTGGCGTCTGCACCCCAACGCATGTAGCCGTGACGCGCCTGACGCAAGTACACCATCGCCACGTTATCAAGTTGACGATCCAGATAAAAGCGCGCCGCCAGCTCGTTTGCCAGGGCCTGCATGTGGATGAGGTCGCTCTCGCGTGCCAGGGCGATAGCCGACTCGTACCCGCGCATCGCGTCGATGTCGCGTCGTTCGAGCCGCGCGATCTCCGCCTGGACCAGCGTGGCCCGGTGCGCAAACGTCGCCGGACAGCGTCGTGCCCATTGTGCCAACTGCCAATGGTGCCCGGCCAGGGCGGGAAGGTGCGCTGCCAGTTCGCCTTCGACGGCCGGATTGCAGCACGCCGCGCGTGCCAGCGCGGCGTAAAAATGGTATTCGGCCTGCTCGAAATAGGCTGGCGAGGTCCACAGAAGCGGATGCGCCTGAGCTGCCGCATCCAACGCCTCTGCGGCGGCACCAGCCAGGTAGCGTGCCTGAAGCTTGCGTATCCAGTACCAGCATGACACCAGAAGCAGGCCCACGTCGCCGCGCAACCGGGCTTCGAACGAGGTTTCGCTGAAATCCTTGGCGTCGAAGCGGCCGAAGACCGGCGTCAATCCGCGCAGCGTACGTACGAGCTGGCGCTGGGGCGCAAGGCGGTCTGCTACCAGCGTGAATCGCGGCCCCCATGCGAACACGCTGCCCGAGTCGGCCTCGCGCTGAACACTGCCGAGCGGATCGCCGATTGCCAGCGCATGCGTCATCAGGTTGCTACGGATGTACGCGGCATAGGTGAGGTCGCCGATTTGCTGTGTCAACTCCAATGCCTGATGTAGCAGGCCGCGCGCGACCCGCAGCGGCTTGGACCAATGCAGAAGATTCCCACCGACGACTTGATAAACGCGTGCACGTATCCGATCAATGCCCCGCCGTTCCGCAACGTCTATCGACAGACGCTCGAATGCGCCGCCGGCCGGCTCATCGGTTGACGCGGCCACACGCAGCATTGCCACCCATGCATAGGCCAGAGCAGACTCGTCGCTGTTGCCATGCGACACGCTCAGGTTGACCATGCGCAGCAGCACAAGCCTGCGCAAATGCTCGTCGGTGTACCAGGCCGGCTGCACGAGGGCAATCAGCACGCGCATCGTGGCGAGCGCGCCAGCATCCGTCATCGGGGGCAGCGAGGCCAGTTCGGCGATCTCGCGGCCGCCGAGTTGACGGGCAAACAGCGTCTCCTCGTGCGCCAACGCCGTTGCATTGGGATGCGATGCCCATTCGACCCCTGCACGCTGCAGGTAAGCAAGGCCTACCGTGACCGCTTCAGCACGGCGCCCGCCGGTCATCAGCAAGCCAAGCTGGAGCTGCGTCAGCACTGCCAGCGCGGTGATCGACGAGGTGCGCGCGGCCAGTGCCTCCAATCGATGCTCGGCGCGTGCCGAGTCCCCGGTGAGAAACTCGCATTCGGCCATGTGCAGTGTCAATGCGAAGGCAAGGGGCTCTTGCCGGGAAAAGCCGTGATCGCCCAGCAGTGCAAGCCCGATCGACAGATAGCGCAGCGCCGCGGTGTTGGCGCATGCGGACTTGGCACGCAGGGCAGCGGCCAGGTTTAGTTCCGCGAGCCTGTCGCGCTCTCCCTGTGCCTCGATGTTGCCGGTCGCGCGGTTCAACTGTCCGACGATGGTAAAGATGCTCGCGTCAACCTCGTCGGACGGCGTGCGCTCCAGCAGCAGTCGGCCAACACGTAAATGGAACGCCTGCCGCGTCGGCTCGGCGATGCGCGAATAGGCCGCTTCGAGGATGCGATCGTGGGAGAAGCGCAGCACGTTCTCCCTGCACGAAACCAGCCCCGCCCGCACGGCCTCCCGGACCGCGGGCTCTAGTTCATCGGTGTCGCCGGTCCAACCGCGCGCCAAGGTGTCGACTGTGGTGTCGTTGCCAAGGCAGGCGAGCAGGGCCAGTGCGGATTGGGTGCTGGCCGCCAGCCGGTCGATCCGTCCAACCATCAGCGATACCACGTTGTCGGTCAGCGCCTTGGCTGCGATCTGGCCGAGATCCCAGGTCCAGCTTGCCGAGCCGTGGTCGAAGTGCAGCAGCCCCTCGTCGGATAGTTCACTGATGAACTGCGTGGCGAAAAACGCGTTGCCGGCCGTCTTCTCCATCACCAGTCGCGCGAGCGCGGCAGCCGTTTCGGTATCGCAATGGAGCGCGTCGGCGACGAGCTGCCGCAGGTTAGATTCGTCGAGGCAGCCCAGCTCGACCTGGGTCACTGCGGCACCATCCGCGCGTAACGCATCGACGCATTGCATCACGCCCTGGCCGTCCCCGACCTCGTGACTGCGATAGGCGCAGACCACCAGCAGGTCTGCTGTGCCCGGCTCAGTGAGCATCTGGTGCAGCAGCGTGACGCTTTCGTCGTCGAGCCACTGGATGTCGTCGAGGCACAGCGTCAGCGGTCGCGCGGTGCTCGCAAGGGCGGCCACGAGGTTGCGCAGCGCGAGCTGCACTTGGGGCCCCGTTTCGCGCGAGGGCGTGTCGCGCATCCACGGTACCGGACCAAGCAGCGTCTGCAGTTCTGGCAGCAATGGCGCAAGCGCACCGGCGTTCGGCCCCAGCGCCTCCGCGATGACAGTGCGCCAGGGTGCCATGTCGGCCGCGTGATCTGCCAGTCCGATCCGCAACAGGCCGCTGACTGCTCGGGCGAGCGCTGCATAGGGCAGCCGTATGCCCGCATCGACAGGCGCGTCGATCGCTACGTCACCCGGCGCATCGGAATTGCCGGCGGCATGGATCCCGCCGCGCCCGGCAACCGCGCGACCAAACATCCGCATCAGCGACGTCTTGCCTACGCCAGAATGGCCGGAGACCGTCACCATCTCGCTGCGTCCCGTGCATGCCACGCGCTCGTAAGCTGCCAGCAGCGTCGCCATGGCTTGCTCGCGGCCATAGAGGCGGTCGGGTATTTCCCAGGCGCCCGAGAGGTCGTGTTGCCCCAGCGCGAACGCTGCAATCTGCCCATGCGCCAACAATGCCCGGCGGCAGTGCTGCAGGTCCCGCACCAGCCCTGCGGCTGTCTGATAACGCTCCTCTGGAGCTTTCGCCAGGAGCTTCATGACAAGCGCCGACAGCATCGCAGGCACGGCCGGGTTGCGCTCTGCCGGCGGGCACGGCTTGCGCGCCAGGTGTGCATGGACCCAGTCCAGCGGGTCGCTGGCGACGAAGGGCAGCACACCAGTAAGCAGCTGGTAGAAGATCACGCCTAGTGCGTACAGGTCGCTTCGCGCGTCGATGGCGCGATTCATCCGGCCTGTCTGTTCTGGCGACATATAGGCCAGCGTGCCGGAGATCTCACTAATTTCCGCACGCGGTTGGGCGCTACGCTGCACTCGCGACGCGATGCCGAAGCCCAGCAACCACACCTGGCGGCGGTCCGGAGCCACAAGGACATGGGCAGGCTTCAAATCCTTGTGGACCAGGCCGCGCTGATGGAGATGACTGACCGCCTTGGTCACGGCCACGGCAATGTCGAGAAACGTCGCCGGGTCAATCGGCCCACCCACCAGGTGGGCGAGTGGCTCGCCTCCCGGATCGTCCAGCAGAAGCACTGCCGCATCGCGCTCGCACAACAGACTTGACGGGCGGGCGGCCCAAGTTGCATCGAGGTCGTCACGAAGCGCATATTCGTGAGCAAGCCGGTCAAGCGCGGCCGGCGTGCAATGCTTGTCGGCAGGCCAGACACCGAGCACGGGCACCTTGCGACCATCGTCCTGCATCAGCCAGCCGCGGCCAAACAGCCGGTCGCCTGCCTCCCATGTGGAATCAAAGCCTGAGCGTACGCCCGCCTGCGGGAAAAACATGGAAAGCACCGTTATCGGGAACAAATGTGCAAAAAAACGGCTTGCTTGCAGGCGCAGCCGGGAGGCTACATCTTATCAAATCGCCCCCGTCAACACATAGTCGATGGTTGTTGATGACTGATTGGGCAGCCTTCGGCGGGCCGTGCGGTAAGTACTTAAATACGTCTACTGGTCCAACGCCCTGGAAACCTGGCAGGCTTTTGCTGTCACGAAGCCGACTGGCAAAGGCAGGGTGTAGCAAGTCGACTTCTCCGCGTATGATCCGACCGCTAGAATCATCTCGCAAAATTGCTTAGCTCTTTTGATTGTGCAAACACTCGCGGAAATTATGCGACTCGAAGCCCTCGCGATCGTAGAACGCACCTCCACATGGACGATGGAGCGAGCCAGGACGAAGCGTGCGCCCATTGTGCGAAGCGCGACTGTGCTTGGCGCATGGCTGTTGCTGGGAGGAACGATGACTTCCGTTCAGCCAGCGTGGGCAGCTTACCCGGATCAACCAGTCATCATCGTCGTACCTTATCCTCCGGGGGGGCCGGCGGATCTTTTGGCGCGCCCACTCAGCGACGGCCTGCAAAAGGCCCTGGGAGCGCCTGTGGTGCTTCAATACAAGCCCGGTGCAGGCGGACAGATCGCCTTGCGGCACATACAGCGCGCTAAGAACGATGGCTATACGCTGGTGCTCGCCCTCGCTGCCTACGCGATCGGGCCGCTCGTGAGTAAGTCGGCGGGCTATGACCCCGTCAGCGACTTCCAACCAGTCTCTCTCATAGCAAAGCAACCGTTGGTTCTCTATGTGGGAGCCACTTCCAGAATCACGTCTGTATCCGACCTTGTCGTCCGGGCGAAGTCCCATCCGGTTACCGTGGCATCGTCTGGATACGGAAATACGAGCCATCTCGCCATAGAGTTGCTCTCGCAATCTGCCTCGATTCGCGTGACACATGTTCCGTACCACGGCGGCGTCCAGGCGGTCATGGCAGCGATCAGCGGTGATGTGGACGCAGTCTTCGCTGGCGCCGATAGCCTCAGACACATCAAGTCCGGGAAGTTACGGGCACTGGCGGTTGCGAACGACGCGCGTCTATCGATAGCGCCCGAGACACCCACCTTTGCCGAGGCCGGCTTGCCAAACATGCTGGTCACCGGCTGGTATGGCGTTCTGGCCCCCAAGGGGACCGCGAAGGAGAGAATCGAGAAACTTGATCTAGCGGTGAAGCAGGTCCTTTCCGAGTTGTCGAAGAGCGAGGTACTCTCGGGTTACGGTTTCAAAGTCGTGCACGCGGGCCCCTCAGATTTCCAGGCGTTTATTCAACAGGAGCTTGCGCGTTGGAGCAGGCTGGTCGCTGACCGCAATCTCGTTGCGGACGAGGTAGAGGGTGGAAATGCCGGCGTCGCGGGCAATGTTCGACGGTAAAAGAAGTTCCCGCCAGCGGCGGACCAAGGAATACCGTTTCCTTCGGTTCACGCTGAACCGACACCTAGCCACGCGGCCCTGTCGACTATGACAAAGCCCGTTGTTCTGGACGGGATGCGCCTATAGGCCGATCACCGTTCGATGACCAGCATGAGTGACCGCTGAAGTTTTGAGTGCGGCCGTTGCCATCGCCGCGACCCGAATGACGGCAGTGGGTTGCGGATTCGAACTAACCCCATGGTATAAGTAGCCGACGACCCCATAGCGTGATGTAACAAAATGTTTTGCGAAGCCCATGGCTCAGGCTGAAGGCTCGCGCACCCGCACCGATGGGTGCACTGGAGATAGACCGTGACAATCAACAGCTTCATAGCAGCGGACAGCGCGAGTGATGAAGCGATGGTGTTAATCGTTGATGACGACGCAGCGCTTCGCGGCGCGTTGGAGAATCTCTTCCGATCCGTCGGCATGCGTGTCGCACTGTTCGCATCCGCTGCCGAACTTCTCGCATTTGCGTTTCCGGATGCGCCTACCTGCCTGTTGCTTGATGTCAGGCTGCGCGGGCAGAGCGGCCTGGACCTGCAGACCCGGTTGTCGCAAATAGGCATCCCGGTCCCGATCATTTTTATGACCGGATACGGCGACATCCCCATGACCGTGGCTGCCATGAAGGCTGGCGCGGAGGATTTCCTGGCGAAGCCATTCCGCGAACAGGACCTGCTCGATGCCGTGACGGCAGCCTTGGAAAAGGATGAACAGCGCCGCCGTGGCATGCGCAAGCTTGATGAATTGCGAGCCAACTATCAGGGCCTCACACCACGTGAGGCCGAGGTCATGTGTCTGGTTGTTGCCGGTCGGCTGAACAAGCAAATCGCTGGCGAGCTTGGTATCAGCGAGATCACCGTGAAGATTCATCGCGGCCAGGCCATGCGCAAGATGAAGGCGCACACGTTTGCCGAGCTTGTGTTGATGGCGCAGCGACTGGGAATATGCGAGCCGCCGCTTTAAGTTCCTGCTGCCTTTCCCCGGTGTCGGGGAGAGGCATTCAGTCCTGAGGCGGCAGGGTGAACTGAAACACGGCCCCGCAAGGCTGATTGGGACTGGACCACAACCGTGGCGGAAAATAAACTTGTCACCGAGGTATCCGGCTGGAACTCATGTCGAATAAAGGTGGCGGAAAATGAATTGACATTTTTATCGACACTCTAAGAATAATTAATCAGTCAATTCGCATTAGTCCGAACTACAGACACGCGATCTCGCAGTATGGCCTGCCGTCGCGTGGACCGAGCTGAGCAGTCGAGGTACCGCAGGCGCTTTCTCCCAACTGCTCGACCGCTATCCGAAGCTCGGTGCAGACCCCAATCGGTTGGGTCTACGAAATGTTTACAACTTGTCGCATGCTGCGGTCGGCAAGCCTGTGCGCATTCTGCTGACGCCGGCGCCACGCGGGAGAGCGCGGCTCGACTGCGAAGTCCTTTGGATTCGCATGGCCATCATCTATGATGTGAATCATGTAATCATCGTATTGCCATCTTGAGGCTCCCATGGAGCAAAAGACCGCTCGGCTTACGCTGCTCATCGATCCCAACAAGAAGGCTGCCTTCGAGCGCCTTTGCGCACAGCAGGATCTGACCGCCTCGCAGGTGATACGGCGTTTTATCCGCGACTACCTCGCCCAGCATGGCGTCGATTACGTCCTCAGCGGCGTGGACACGGATAAAGCGGAAGCCATGGGCAAAGAGAAGTCACCGGTTGGCGCGCCGTCGCGGCGCGTTGCGAAACCTCCTGCCAAGCGCCGTGCGGCCCGCCGCGGAGCCTGATCCATGAGCAGCGTGCCCCCACTCACGCAATGGCTCCATCTCGACTGGATGCTTGTTGTGGTTGGGGCCTGGCTGCTTGTCGGCGTGGCAGGGGTCCTGGCGCTGCATCGGTTTGACCTGGTATCCCACCTGCTATTCCCCATCGGGGGGCTGCTAGGGTTGGCGCTGTTCGGCTTGGCGCTCCACGCTGTGTTCGGCACGCCCGAGGTCGCCGTGCTGCCCATTGGCCTGCCCGCACTGCCGTTCCACGTCCGGCTCGACAGCCTGTCCGCCTACTTCCTGATGGTCATGGGGGGAGCGGCGGCCGGCATCTCGACGTTTGCGGCTGGCTACTTCCGCAAGGGGGAAGGCACGCCGCCGGGCCTGCTCTGCCTTGAGTACCACCTGTTCCTCGCCAGCATGGCCGTGGTGATCCTGGCAGACGACGCCTACTCATTCATGGTGATGTGGGAAACCATGGCGCTGTCATCGTTCTTCCTGGTGACGGCCAACCACCGGATCGCCGAAGTGCGCGCCGCCGGCCATCTCTACATCACGATGGCGCGCATCGGAGCGATCGCTATCCTGCTGTGCTTTGGCGTGCTACAGGCCAACACCGGCGACTATACGTTTGCCAACATGCGCGCCCAGGCGCTGACGCCGTTCTGGGCCTCCGTCGGTTTCCTGCTCGCCCTGTTTGGATTCGGCGCCAAGGCGGGCATCCTGCCGCTGCACGTCTGGCTGCCGGAGGCGCATCCGGCAGCGCCGTCGCCGGTGTCGGCAATGATGAGCGGTGTCATGCTCAACACTGCGATCTACGGCCTGTTGCGGGTGTCCTTCGACTTGTTGCAGATGCGTCTATGGTGGTGGGGCGTAGTGCTGCTGGCCGTTGGATTGGCCACCGCGCTGTTCGGCGTGGTTTTCGCCGCGGTACAGACCGACATGAAGCGGCTGCTGGCCTATTCGTCGATCGAGAACATGGGCCTGCTCTTTGTTGCCATGGGCCTGACACTGCTGTTTTCGGCCTACGGCATGAAGCCAATGGCCGCGCTGGCCCTGACTGCCGCGCTCTACCATGTCGCCAGCCATGCCTTCTTCAAAAGCCTGCTCTTTTTGGGAACCGGGAGCGTGCTGCATGCTACCGCCGAGAGAAGCCTTGGCAAGCTGGGCGGATTGATTCGCTATATGCCATGGGTAGGCTGGCTGACGCTGCTGGGCGTGCTGGCCAGCGCGGGGCTGCCCCCGCTCGGTGGCTTCGTCTCGGAGTGGCTGCTGCTGCAAAGCTTCCTGTTCACGCCTGGCCTCCCAGAGCCGATACTGACCATGCTGATCCCAGTCGTCGCCGCGCTGATCGCGCTGGTGGCGGCCCTTGCCGGCTACACCATGGTCAAGTTCTTCGGCGTGATCTTCCTCGGTCAGCCGCGTGAGCCCAAGTTGGCCCACGCGCACGACGCCGGGCGCGGGGAGCGCGCGGGCATGCTGTGGCTGGCGCTGGGTTGCATAGCGCTGGGCCTGCTCCCGACCCAATTCGTCCAGCTGATCGATCCGGTGACGCAGCAGTTAGTGGCGAGCGGACTCGGCGCCCGGGCCGCGGCCGGCGGCGGCTGGCTGCTGGCGCCTAACGGCCTGGCTCAGGCCAGCTATGGGCCGGTCATTTTCCTGTTAGGTATTCTGGCCAGTTTTGCGCTTGCCTATCTGCTGGTGCGCCGCTTCTACCACGGTCGGCTTCGCCGCAGTCCGCCCTGGGCCTGCGGCTTCCCATGGAGCACTGCGCGCATGCAGGACACTGCCGAGGGGTTTGGTCAGCCGATCCGCCAGATCTTCGAGCCGTTTTTCCTGATGCGTCGTGACCTGCCGACGCCATTCGACGAACAGCCGCGCTACCGGGTCACGGTTGCGGACCATTTCTGGCGCTGGCTGTATGTCCCCGTGATCGCTCTGGCATCGTATCTGGCCCGCCTGATCGGCCGGATGCAGCAGGGACGGATTTCGGCTTACCTGCTGTACAGCTTCCTGACCCTGGCCGCCACGCTGCTGGCCGTGATGCGATGAGGGTTGCATGAACCTGACCGGGACCCTGTCACAGCTACTCGAGATCGTGATCTCGATCACGCTGGCGCCCTTGCTGACCGGCTGGGTCAATCAGTGGCGGGCCTGGCTGCAGAACAAATCGGCGCCCAGCGTCTGGCAGCCATATCGAATGCTGCACAAGCTGTTCAACAAGGAATCGGTGGTTGCGGACAATGCGTCGCCTCTGTTTCGCGCCACGCCTTATGTGGTGTTCGGATGCATGGCGCTGGCCTGCTCGATCGTCCCGACCGTGTCCACCGACTTGCCACTCGCGCCGGCCGCCGACGCGATCGCCCTGGTCGGCCTGTTCGCGCTGGCGCGGGTCTTCATCTCGCTGGCGGCGATGGACGTCGGCACTGCCTTCGGAACCTTGGGTGCGCGGCGAGAGATGCTGATCGGCTTCCTGGCGGAACCCGCGCTGCTGATGGTGCTGTTCTCCGCCTCGCTGGTCTCCAAGTCGACCTCGCTCACCACCATTGTCGAGACGATTGCTCACCGCGACCTGGCCATCTACCCCGGACTGGCGTTTGCCGGCGTTGCGTTCACCATGGTATCGCTGGCGGAGAACGCCCGTGTACCGGTCGACAACCCCGCCACCCACCTCGAGCTGACAATGATCCACGAGGCGCTGATCCTGGAATACTCGGGCCGGCATCTGGCGCTCCTCGAGTGGGCGGCAAGCCTGAAGCTGTTTGCCTATTCCTGCATCGGCCTGGCGCTGTTCTTTCCGTGGGGAATCGCTGAAGCGCAAGCCCCCTTGGCCATGCTGCTGGCGCTGCCCGTGCTGCTGTTCAAGCTCATCGTGGGTGGAATCCTGCTCGCGGCGCTGGAGACGGTGAGCGCCAAGATGCGCATCTTCCGCGTGCCGGAGTTCCTGGCCACTGCCTTTCTGCTGGCGGTGATCGGCATGCTGGTCCACTTGCTGTTGGCTCACTGACAAACAAGCTAATGACTGCGCTCCTCACCCAGTTCGTCAACCTGCTCGGCGCGGTGCTGCTGATCCTCGCCTTCGCCATGATCTCGCAGCGACGGATCCTGTCGCTGATCCACTTGTTTACGCTGCAGGGTGCGACCCTGGCATTAGCCACCGCCGTCGTTGGCTACGTGACGGGCCAGCCGCACCTTTACCTGTCGGCCGGCCTGACCCTGGTACTCAAGGTGTTGCTCATCCCCTATCTGCTGCACCGCGTTATCGATCGTCTCCAGATCCGCTGGGACGTCGAGACGCTGATCAACATTCCCACCACCATGCTGATCGGCATCCTGGTGGTGATCTTCGCCTTCAATCTCACCATGCCAATCGCGCGGCTGTCGCTGAAGCTAGCCAGCGGCACGCTGGGCATTGCGCTGGCATGCGTGCTGTTGTCCTTCCTGATGATGATCACGCGCTCCAAGGCGGTGCCGCAGGTCATTGGCTTCCTGGCGATGGAGAACGGCCTCTTCTTTGCAGCCACCGCCGCGACATACGGCATGCCGATGGTGGTCGAGCTGGGCATCGCGCTGGATGTACTGATCGGCGTGCTGATCCTGGGCGTGTTCATGTTCCAGATCCGCGAGCAGTTCGACAGCCTGGACATCCGTCACCTTGAAAAGCTGAAGGAGGATTGAGTTGATTGCGCTGGCCCTGTTGCTTGCAATGCCGCTCGCCGGCGGGCTGGTGCTCGCGCTGACGGGACATCGCGAACGCGCACGCGACATCAATGTCGCCTTCAGCCTGGGCACATTCCTCGCCGCCTGCATGCTTACAGTGCGGATCGTCGCCGATGGCCCCATGCTGGCATGGGGCCGGGAGTTCTACATCGATCCCCTGAACGTCTTTCTCGTTGCGCTGACTGCGTTCGTGGGCCTGACGACCTCGATCTTCTCGCGGCCGTACATGCGGGTGGAGCACGACCACGGCAAGATGACGCCGCCGCGGTTGCGCCTGTACCACAGCATGTACCAGCTCTTCACCTTTACCATGCTGCTGGCGCTGACGACCAACAATATGGGCATCGTATGGGTTGCGATGGAGGCCGCCACGCTGACCACGGTGCTGCTGGTCAGCGTCTACCGCACCGCCGCCAGCCTCGAAGCGGCATGGAAGTACTTCATCCTGTGCGGGGTGGGGATTGCCCAGGCGCTGTTTGGCACGGTGCTGCTCTACATGGCCGCCGAGAAAGTCATCGGCGCGGAGGGGGGCGCGTTGCTGTGGACCAATCTGGACGCGGTCAAGCGCCAGCTCGATCCCAACATCATCACGCTGGCATTCGCCTTCCTGTTTATCGGCTATGGCACCAAGGTCGGCCTGGTCCCGCTGCATAACTGGCTGCCCGATGCCCACGCCGAGGGCCCGACCCCGGTGTCCGCCGTGCTCTCCGGCCTGCTGCTCAATGTGGCGCTCTATGCCGTGCTGCGCTGCAAGGTGCTGACCGATGCGGCACTGGGCAACCATCTCACCGGCCGCCTGATGATGGGGTTCGGCCTGGTATCGGTGGTCGCGGCGGTCTTCTTCCTGATCCGGCAGCGCGACATCAAACGCATGTTTGCATATTCGTCCATCGAGCACATGGGCATGATGACCTTCGCCTTCGGCATGGGCGGGCCGATCGCCAGCTACGCCGGCCTGCTGCACATGACGGTGCATTCGCTGGTCAAGTCCGCAATCTTCTTCGCTGTGGGCCACGCCGCGCAGAAAGCGGGCACGCAAATCATGGACGACATCCGCGGGCTGATCCGTGTCAGCCCCACCGTCGGCTGGGGCCTGATGGTAGGCGCACTCGCCATCCTGGGCATGCCGCCGTTTGGGGTCTTCGCCAGCGAGTTCCTGATCGTCACGACCGCCATGCGCGAGCAGCCGTGGGCCACGCCCTTCCTGCTGATTGCGCTCGGATTGGCATTCGCCGCGGTGTTCAGCCGGGTACAACCGATGGTGTTCGGTGACACCACGCTCAAGCCGCTGGCGCATCCGCCAGCGCTGATCCCAGTGTTCGCGCACCTCGCCCTGGGGCTGATGCTGGGCCTCTATATTCCGCCCTATCTCGACACCTGGTACCGGCAGGCAGCCGCAATGCTGGGGAGCTAGACCGATGACACTGTCAGATCTCAGCCTTGACCTGGCGCGGCTGCCTGCGCCGCTGCCGGTCTGGCACGGCCAGGTCGGGCAAGACGACTGGTCTGCCACGGCCCGCGCGGTGGCGGATGCGGGTGGGCGCCTTGTTGGACTGTGGGGCGCCGACCGCAGCGCCATCGGCGGTACGTTGGCCGCATGCGTGGCGTATGCCATGCCGCGGGGACTGATATGGCTCGAATTGCGGCTTGATGGTGTCGCGCCCACCGTGCCGGATCTGAGCAGTGCATTCCCGTGCGCAGGCCGAATGCAGCGTGCCATGACCGACCTGGCGGGTATCGCCGTGCACGGCAGCCACGACGCCCGGCCCTGGCTGGACCACGGCCTGTGGTCGCCAGGGCCGCGACCGCTGCAAAACGGCGCGCAGCTGAGTGCGGCCACGGCCGGCAAACTGCCGGCCGACTATCCTTTCGTGCGTGTAGAGGGCGACGGGGTGCACGAGATCGCGGTCGGCCCGGTGCATGCCGGCATCATCGAACCCGGCCACTTCCGCTTTTCCGTGGTCGGAGAAAAGGTCCTGCGGCTGGAAGAACACCTGGGCTACACGCACAAGGGCATCGAGCGGCGGTTCACCGAACTGCCGCCGCTGGAGGGCTACCGTCTGGCCGGCCGGGTCTCGGGCGACTCCACCGTGGCCTACGCCTGGGGCTATTGCATGGCGCTCGAGTCTGCCTGGGACTGTGCGCCCCCGCCGCGCGCAAACTGGCTGCGTGCCCTGATGCTCGAGCGTGAGCGCATGGCCAATCACCTGGGTGACCTGGGGGCGCTGGGCAACGACGCGGGGCTGGCCTTCGGCTTGGCGCAATTCTCGCGCTTGCGCGAAGACTGGCAGCGGCTGTCCGGAGAGGCTTTCGGCCACCGGCTGATGATGGACGCCGTGGTACCGGGCGGCGTAGCGCAGGACTTGACGCCAGCCATGCTTGAGCGCTTGCGGCAGCAGTGCAACCACATTGAGCGGGAAGTGCGCGTGCTGCGCGCAGTGTACGACGAACATGCGGGCCTGCAGGACCGCTTTCTTGGGGCGGGCCGCGTCACGCCACAGCTTGCCGCCCAGCTTGGGCTGACGGGGCTGGCCGGACGTGCCAGCGGCCGAGCGGCGGACCTGCGCTGCGACCATGCCTGGCCGCCCTACGATAGCCTTGCCGTAAAAATGGCCGGACACCGCGGCGGCGATGTCGCCGCCCGTGTCGCGGTGCGATTCGATGAGGTGCTGGAGTCGCTGCGACTGATCCGTGCCATCTGTGCAGGCTTGCCGGATGGGGCCACGCGACTTGCGCTACAAGCGCCCGCCGGTGCCGCCATTGGGGCGGGATGGGTGGAGGGCTGGCGCGGCGAAGTCCTCGTCGCGCTCGAACTTGCCGATGACGGCCGCATCCTCCGCTGTCATTGCCACGACCCGTCGTGGCAGAACTGGCCGGTGCTTGAGCACGCCATCATCGGCAACATCGTGCCGGACTTTCCGCTGATCAACAAATCCTTCAACCTCAGCTATGCGGGGCACGACCTCTGATGTGGCAAATCCTCAAGCAAATCGCCCACACCGGCATCGTCACTGAGCCTGCGCCGCCCGGCGCGGGGGAGGCTGCCTCTATCCAGCGCATCCACCGGGAACTGCTCGACATTCTCGGCCAGGCGCTGACGATCCGGCAGGTCGACGCAGGCTCGTGCAATGGCTGCGAGCTGGAGATCCACGCGCTCGGTAATCCTTACTACAACATCGAAGGCCTGGGCATCAAGTTCGTCGCCAGCCCGCGCCACGCCGACATGCTGCTGGTGACCGGGCCCGTCTCGCGTCATATGGAGGAGGCGCTGCTGCGCACCTACGCGGCAACCCCGGAGCCGAAACTGGTGGTGGCGGTAGGCGACTGCGGTTGTACCGGCGGGATCTTCGGCGAGAGCTATGCGAGCTGCGGCCGTGTCGCCAACGTGATCCCGGTCGACGTAGCCGTGCCGGGCTGTCCGCCGCCGCCAATAGAGATCCTGCGCGGAATACTAAGCGCCGTTCGGCAGGCCGGTGCCACACGGCGCTAGCGATCCGGCCCTGGCATCAGCGGTGCGCACTTGAGCGTGGGCACCGGCCGGCTCCCGTCCTGCTACGCATCACCCACTTCCTTCGCCACTGACCTCGGCGCGCCGAGCGTCGGCCGGGTGGCGTAGTCCACCTCGTACCGCTGCAAATAGTCGCGAATCATCTGGCGAACGACTTGGGATGGCGTCTGGTCCTGGGCGGCGCAGAGTGCCTCAAAGGCCTTTTTTTTCTCCGGATCGATCAATACGGTCAGGCGGGCGGTCTTGGATTCCATGCGTCTAACAATGTCATCGTATTATAATGCCATTATCATTATATACATCTCCTGGATGCGCCGGCATGCCATCGGCACGGTGTGCAGGCTGGCAGGGGCGCGGTCCCGCGCGAACGAGTCTTGAGGGCACCTTTTTCTGATGAGGGCGCAGTGGTAGAAGTGACGATAGAAGTAACTGCCGGCAACGGATTTCAAGGACGGAATTCTGCACGGTTGGCTTTCACGGCCAATCAGTTTGAGTGCAAGATCCTGCTCGCCAGCGGCCCCTGGATCGCAAACGCCAAGAACGTTATGGAGGTCATGCGCCTGTCCGCCCAAGTGGGGACACACCTGGGCATCCAGGCGGACGGCGTGGACGAGGCCGCCGCTGTCGTCACTATCGCGGCATTGTTGAGGGGCGAGGCGCTCCCCAAGTCTCGTTAATGGAAACCGACAGATGCACGCCGACCGCTCCTCGTTCGAGGCTTATCTGAAATTCCTGGCCGAGGCGGCCAACGACGGTACGCCCCAGGTGTTGGAAACCCAGCACGCCCTGTCGCTGCATTTCGACGCGCTGGCCACCCAAAGCTTCATGTCGCGCAAGGATCCCGACAGGCTCGTGCTGGGTTATACCCGGACCATGATGGGATTCCTGCTGTTGCACCCAACGCCCGCCAGAATCTCGATGATCGGCCTGGGGGGCGGTTCACTGGCCAAATATTGCTACCGGCACCTACCCAATACCAGGATTGTGGCCATTGAGATCAATCCGGCGGTCATTGCCCTGCGCGACCAGTTCCACATCCCGCCGGATGACGAGCGACTCGAGGTAGTTTGCGCGGATGGCGCCGAATATGTCTCGAACCGGAATGCGCGACCGGACGTCATCCTGGTGGATGGCTTCCTGGCCGACGGCATGCCGGTGCAGCTTGGCACCGCGGACTTCTATGCCGACTGTCATGCACGCTTGACCGATACCGGGGTGCTGGTTGCGAATTTTCTCGAAAGCGATCCCGATATTCCGCTCTACCTGGAGGAAGTCAGCGCCTCGTTTGGTCAGTCGATATCGCTTTCCCTTTCCGAAGACAGTTGTAACTACACGCTGTTTGCCTGGAAATGTGCGCACAAGCTGCCCTCCCTGAACGCGCTGACGGCGCGTGCGCGCATCCTGGAAACGGCGCATTCGCTGAACCTGACCGCGGCCGCTCGCCGCCTGAAGCACGGCGAGCGGCTTGCGTCGGATCGCGCCTTCTGGCCTAAGCTCGGAAGGTCGCAGACTCGGTATTGACACCGCCCCCCCGCGCGCACACCACCTTACCGACGCGACCATGCCAATCCTGTACCTGCGTAAGCTCACCGGGAAGGAGCGCAATCCCGGGATCAATCGGCAACTCGCCTGCTACCTGGCCTTCGTTGCCGGAGCGACCAACGCGGGAGGCTTCCTGGCCGTGCAGCAGTACACCTCTCACATGTCGGGGATCGTGTCCGCGATGGCCGACAACCTGGCGCTTGGCAGTTTCTGGCTGATGCTGGACGGCCTGGGGGCCATGCTGTCGTTTTTGGCGGGTGCCGCCTGCTCGGCGGTGCTGATAAACTGGGCTCGGCGCGAGCGGCTGCATAGCGAATACGCATTGCCGCTCATGTTGGAAGCTGCGCTGTTGGTGTGTTTTGGCCTGCTTGGCAGCAATCTCGAGCACCACGAATGGTTGTTTGTACCAGCAACGGTCATGGTGCTCTGTTTCATCATGGGCTTGCAAAATGCCATGATCACCAAGCTGTCGAACGCCGAGATCCGCACCACGCACGTGACCGGCATGGTCACCGACATCGGTATCGAACTGGGCAAGCTGTTCTATTGCAACCTGTCCAGAGCCGATTCGAGCAAGCCACTGGTGCTCGCCAATCGGCACAAGCTACAGGTACTTATCACCCTGGTCGCCTTATTCTTTGCCGGCGGCGTCATTGGCGCCTTGGGGTTCAAGCACGTCGGGTTCAGCGCCACGCTTGTCCTGGCAACCTTGCTGCTCGCCCTCGCGGCGGTTCCGGTGCTCGACGATGTGCGCCTGCACTTGTGGCGCCGGGACCTTCTGCCTCATTTGGCCGCACGTTCCCGGCGTTGGGCTCGGGCAGTCAAGGAAGATGTGCACGCGGTGTGGCTGGCCGCGCACGATCCCCGCACGCCTTGGTATGCGAAAGCGCTAGCCTTGCTGGTCGCAGCCTATGCCTTGTCGCCCATTGACCTGATTCCGGATTTCATTCCAGTGCTCGGCTATCTGGACGACGTGGTGCTGGTACCGCTCGGCTTGTTGCTGGCAATACGATGGATTCCTGCGGAAGTAATGCGCCAGCATCGCGTAGCCGCCGCAGAGGCCGCAAATCGCCCCGTCAGCCACGTTGCGGCGCTGGTGATCGTGATCCTCTGGGCCATTGCCGCGGTGTCGGTAATGATCTGGCTCGTGCAACATCTGCCCGGGCGGGGAAGCACCTGAAACGACGGCCCGATCAGGCGCAAAGTTGCGCAAACCTGAGCTGATGACACGGCTCAATGGCTTCGTAGAGAGTAAGACATGAGCGACGAACAGTATCACCGTGCCGTGGATCTGATCCACTTGCTCTACGCAGCGCTGGTCGGCCTGATGTCCCCCGGCGGAGGCGAGGAAGCTCGTGAGCTGGCCGAGAGCGCTATGCAAGAGGCGTCGGAATTCCTCGGATTACAGCCGGGGGAACGGTAGTTGAACTCGATTGCGGCGCTCAGTTGGGTCGCACGTAGCGCGCAGCCTTCCGCAGCCTCGGCTCGCTCCCGACCGACTGTCTGATACCTGCACCAATGAATAGTCAAAAGATCAGATTTCTTCGCTCACGAATTCCCACCTTCGAGTGCACCCCTGGATGTCATGACTGTTGTGGGCCGGTGACCACCTCAACCGAAGAGATGTCGAGGCTTCCCGTTAAGAGCGATGCCGAGCACGAAACTGCGCTGGCAAACCTAAATTGCCCCCATCTGGATACCAAGGGGTGTAGCGTGTATTCGGAGCGCCCGTTGATTTGCCGCTTGTTTGGCACGACCCCAAGGCTTGCCTGCCCGAACGGAAATCGGCCGGAAAGAATGATCGATCCGGATATTGAAGAAGAAATTCAGCGCTTCTTTGTAGAGACACGCCACGTGCTGGTATGAGGCAAGAGGCACCGGCGGTAACAACAGGACGCAGGCAATTCGCTATCGTAAGGCCGCCTTGCGCAGCAGAGCCAACCCTGGCGGCCAGCAATGCCGGCGGTATCTAGGCTCGAGACCAATCAGGCGCTGGACGAGATCGGGCGGGAGTCTGGTCCGTCGCGTGGAGTGCATTCGCCGATTGACCCCGTGGCATTGCGCACATCAAGCAAACCGGAGCACGCGACGCGGCTCGATACCTATCGCGAGCGCGTCATGCGAGCTCCTTCAGACAACGGCTTTGAGGACGTCCGCTGCCAGGTCCGCCTCCGCCAGCGAGTCGACGGCCACGTAGGCGACAAATTGCGTACCGATTACCGCCGCTGAAAAACCACGTAGGTTGATCCTCGCTTCGGCAAGGTCCTCGGTCAAGGCAGCGGCAAGGCCCGGTATATTCTGGCCCATGACGCGCACGCAATGCTGCTTTTGCGTGAGATTGAATCCGGCGATGGCCGCCGCCACCATTTCGCGCTCTCCCTGCAATGGTGTGACAAACACGACGCTTTCGCCAGGCCTGTCCGGACTGCGCCGGGCAATGATGAATTGCAGATCGGCCCCCACATCGCGCAAGGTCGTCAGGACCCCGGCTAGGCCACCCGGCTTGTCCGGTATGCTCGCCGCCCAAACTTCCACTTGTTCCACGAGCAGTTCCATCGTCGTTTCTCCTTGCTCCACCCGTTCGGCGCGAGAGGCCGCTCCCCGTATCGGCTCATCCAGCCGTGGCGCACCGTCCATTGGATGGGTGCTCAGCGAGAAGCCGTCGTCTTGCGGGCGAACGGCGAACGTGCCTGGCGTTAGCGGTAAACGTGAAGTGTAGTAAAGATAAAGATGCTCCGTCGAAGCGCCTGAGCAGAAGGTTCGATAAATCAATAAGTTAGCGTTTCCTTGGTGGGCAGGCGTACCAACAACACCCTTCGCGGTGGGCTTGCCGGCACGCAGGTCGCGCACCGGCCCCGGTATTTGTTGGAATTGACCGGACCGCCAAGGCGGGCGGGGATAGACGTCAAACCGAATCAACGCGGCGCGGACTGGCTTCCGATTCCGTGCATGCCGCTGATGTCAGACACGCCGTTCTCAATCGACGTGATGGACCCATCCGAACGGGTCGGCGATCCTGCCGCGCTGGATGCCGGTCAGCAACGAACGGAGGCGTTGCGTGACTTCGCCTTCCCCACCATTGCCGATCGTGAATTCTCCACCAGCGTGGCGCACCTGCCCGATGGCGGTGACGACCGCGGCCGTGCCGCAGGCGAAGGTTTCCTTAACCCGGCCACTGGCTGCATCCGTGCGCCACGACTCGAAGTCATATGGTGTTTCGTTGACCGGAATACCCTCGTGCCCGGCCAGTTCGATGATCGAAGCGCGGGTAACGCCCGGCAGGATTGTCCCTGTCAACGGGGGCGTGCGCAGGGAGCCGTCATCCATCACGAAAAACACATTCATGCCCCCGAGCTCCTCGATCCAGCGGTGCTCCGCAGCATCAAGGAACACCACCTGGTCGCAGCCTTTGGCCGAGGCATCGGTCTGCGCGATCAGGCTGGCCGCGTAATTGCCGCCGCACTTGGCCGCGCCGGTGCCGCCAGGGGCCGCGCGGGTGTATTGATCCGAAACCCATACGGTCACCGCCGACTTGCCGGCCTTGAAATACGGGCCGACCGGGCACGCGATCACGCAGAATATATACTCGGCCGCCGCGCGCACACCGAGAAAACTCTCCGAGGCGAACATGAACGGGCGCAGGTAGAGGCTCCCCTCGCTTCCCGGAATCCAGGCGCGGTCAATATCGACGAGCGCTTCCACGGCTTGCAGGAATGTGGCCTCGGGCAGGTCGGCCATCGACATGCGGGCAGCGGAGGCGCGAAAACGCCTTGCGTTCTCCTCTGGTCGGAACAGGGAGATCTTGCCGTCCTCGCCACGGTATGCCTTCATGCCCTCGAAGATTTCCTGCGCGTAGTGCAGTACTGCGCAGGCGGGATCGATTTGGAAAGGACGGCGTGCTTCGACCTTGGCGTCATGCCAGCCGCGACCGTCGGTCCAACGGATCGTGACCATGTGATCTGTGAAAACGCGTCCGAAGGTCGGGTTTTCCAACCTGGCTGCGATCTCATCGGCGGGGGTGGGTTGGGGGTGAGGCTCTACAACGAATTGCAATTGATTTTCCGTGCTCATTTTTCAGTGTTCCAAGGATGTTGGGCCATATGGCCCTGGCCGACGCGATATTGTCACCGGGGCGGGTGTCTTACAAGGGTGGAGAGCTACTCGCCAAAACGCGGTGCGCCGTCGCGCGCCCCATCACGGGCAGGCCGGACGCGCCCGATTCTAATCTGCTGCGGGCCGGGTCAGGCCGCAGCCCTCTGCGCGTTACTGCGATATTGGGCCAGCAACGCCATCCGCCGCTGCCGCGTCCTACGCAGCACGGGCAGGCGAACCAGCGTTTGGGCGCCGCTCAGGTAGACACAGCCTTTCTCGAGGGGATACTTGTCGCCCAGGCTGGCGTTCGCCAGGGCCTCGGGCAGGTTGCGCGGGTAGTTTGGCATTCACCATGTCTGTCTCCGGATGCTTCTTTTGTCCGGAGGAGTCTAGGAAGCGCTCGCGCCATCGTAAATTCAAGAATTCCAACATCTGGTATCTTCAAAACGCATAGCGGAGGGATGGACGCGCTGACAACCGTGTCCTGGACTGCCATCTTCACTGCCTGAGTGTGGTCGAGTCGCTTGCCGCCGACGGCATGACGCTGATCATGGTGACGCACGAAATGAACTTTGCGCGCAAGGTCAATGACCACATCGTGTTCATGCACCCGGGCAAGGTGCACGAGGCGGGCACGCCCGACCAGGTATTCGGCCAGCTGCGGACCCCCGCGTTGCGGCAGTTCTTGTCAGCCGTACACGGTTGTACCTGAGCAGTGGCGCGCTCGCGGCTGTCGACGGTGGGTGGCCGGGCATCCGTCAATGCCCTGGCATGGCGCAGTTGAGCGATGCCTGCCGTGGTCTGCACGACTGTGAGAGGCGGCTGGCCGGGCAGTCGGCAGGCACCCTATTCGGCGAGCTCGAACACCACCTCCTGCGCTCCTTCCCAAAGTACCTTGGTGCCCAGGGCGCGGAGGTTCTCGTTGCCTCCGACGATGGTCAGGAAATGGTTCCCCGCGAGTTGCCCCATTTTGCTCGCGAAGCAGCAACTGCCATAGGCCAGGATGATCTCGGTCTCGCTGTAGCCGCCAGGATAGAACAGTATGTCGCCCGAAGACGGATGGCTCGTGTGGTTCTCGAAGCTGACGCCGAGCCTGAATTCGCCGAGCGGAATCCAGCAGCCTTCTCCGCTCCAGCGCACATGGATCAGTTTTTGCCGATAGGGCAGCAGCTTCAGGAACGCGGCCACGGTTTGCGGCGCGTCCGGATTGGTCTCGGCGATGAACGTGTAGCCGGCGGCGGTGATGCAAAGTCGGGTCATGTCGGTCCTGTAGGCGAGTGGGAAGGCGTACCGAAGAGCGTATCTCAGGCGAGCGCGGCCATCAGCATTTCGGCCACGGCGATCAGTCTGCGGTCGCTTCCCTTCGGTCCAAGCAGGGAAATGCCGAGCGGCGCACCCTGGCGGCCAGACAGAGGCAGAGTCAATTGCGGGAACCCGGTCAGCGGCGTCAGGCACAGCGATTGCGCAGCGGCCGTGCGATAGTCTTCCAGGGCCTCCGCCGGCGCGGTCCGCAGCGGGGCAATGTCCGGCATGGTCGGCAGCACCAGGATGCTGTCCTGCCCGAGCATGCGGCCCAGGTGTGCGGTGAAGGCGTGGCGTATCGTACTGGCGTGTTCGAACTGGTCGCGCGTGACGCCCTTGCTGAACTGGAATCGGCCGGCCACGTCGGGGCCGAGCTGCAGTGCAAAGTCCTCGATCAGGGTGCCGTCGGCTTGCCAGGCTTCCCACCCCTGCACGTACCGGAAAGCCCAGTACAGCTCGGACAGGGGGCGGTCGGCCACGTTGACAGGCATGGCCGTGCCAAGCAGGGATTCGATGCGGGCAACGGCTGGCGCGAGCGCCGCGCGTGCCTCGGGCGTTGGCAGTTCGAAGAGATCCGCGGCAAGCAGCAGTTTCGGGGGCACGGCCAGCGGCTGGCTGTCGTTGCCGAGCAGTACGTCGGCGACGCGTGCGAATGTGCCGATGTCGCGTGCAAAAAAGCCGCAGGTATCGAGCGACTCGCTCAACGGCATGCACCGCTCCAGCGTGACACGGCCGTGCGAGGGGCGGATGCCCAACAGGCCGCAATGGCTGGCCGGCGCCCGGATCGAGCCCCCGGTATCGGTGCCGAGCGCGAAATCGCACAGGCCGTGCGATACCGCGGATGCCGATCCCGACGAGGAGCCGCCTGTAATCCGGTCTGGCGCGGCGCCGTTGTAAGGGCCGCCATAGTGATAGTTCTGGCCATTCATCGAGAACGCGAGTTCATCGGTATGGACCTTGCCCAGGAACGTGGCACCGGCCTCGAGCAGACTGCATACCGCCGGCGCTGTGGCCGTCTTGATGCCGGAGCGCGCCAGCACATGCGGGTTGCCGCCGCCGGTCGGGTATCCGGCTACATCGAACAGGTCCTTGACCGCGAATGTCAGCCCGCTCAGCGGGCCCTGCGCCGCGTTGGGAACAGGCGCCTCGGGGTAGGGCAGGAAGGCGCGGGACGGATGGGTGGCCAGGCTCATGGCTGTCGGGTTCCTTTTACCGGTGAATGCTGAAGCCTGAGGGACTCAGGCGGCCTCGGCCGCGGCGCGCGCGGAAACGAGGGTGCAACTGACTTGATGGCCGTTGCCGAGCGACACCGCGCGCGGCACGTCGGCCAGGCATTCGGGGCGGGCGTGCGGGCAACGCGGCGCGAACGCGCAGCCCGGCGGCAATGCCGCGAGATCCGGCGGCGCGCCGTCGATGGATGGCAGCCGCTCGCCGCGATGCATGCCGTGCTGGCGGCTTTGCAGCAGCGCGATCGTGTATGGGTGGCGCGCTTCGCGCATCAGCGTGCGGATCGGACCTTCCTCGACGATGCGTCCGCCGTACATCACCGCGACGCGGTCGGCGATTTCCACCGCGGCGCCTATGTCGTGCGTGACAAAGACGATGGACAGGCCCAGTTCGCGCTGCAGTTCGCGCAACAGGATCAGTACCTGGATCTGCACCGTGGCGTCGAGCGCCGTAGTGGGCTCGTCGGCCAGCAGGATCTTCGGCTGCGCGGACAGCGCCAGCGCGATCATCGCACGTTGCCTCATGCCACCGGACATTTCATGAGGATAGGCGGCCAGTCTGCGCTCCGGGCTCGGGATCCGTACGGCTTCCAGCGCCTTGAGCGCGAGTTCCCGTGCTTCGGCGCTCGATACCTTGCGATGTGTGCGGATGCACTCGATGAGCTGCTGGCCCACGGTGTAGACGGGATCCAGCGCCAGCAGCGGTTCCTGGAACACCATCGCCACGGTGCCCCCGCGCAGGCGCGCCAGTGCCCGCTTGTCCAGGTTCAGCACGTCCTGCCCTGCGACCCGGATATCGCCGCTCATCTTCGTGCGACGCGGCGGGTGAAGGCGCATCAGCGCGCGCAGGGTAACGCTCTTGCCGGAACCGGACTCGCCGATCAATGCGACGGCTTCTCCCGTGGCAACATCGAGCGACACGCCGTTGACGGCCTGGATGGTCTTGCCGCCGCCCGCGAACGTCACGCGCAGGTCCCGGAGTGAAATGGCGGGGGTATTAGAGGGCATGGTCATCTCCGGCCAGGTTCAGTGTGCAGCGGCGTGCAGGCCGGGCGTCATGCGGCGCAACGGCTGCGAATGGCCGCCATCGGGCATTGCCATCAGGCAGGACACGGGGTGTTCCGCCAGCGCGTGGGACAACGCCGGTGCGCGGCGGGCGCAGACGGGCTCCGCGCTGGCGCAGCGAGGATGAAAGCTGCAGCCCGATGGCGGGTTGATCGGGTTCGGCGGGTCGCCGGCCAGCGGCGCGGCCAGGGTGCGATGGTCGGGGTCCATCGACGGCATCGAGGCCAGCAGCGCGCGCGTGTAAGGGTGGGCGGGGTTCCGGTAAATGGATTCGGTATCGCCGACTTCCACGACCTTGCCCAGGTACATCACCATGACCCGGTCGCACAGGTAGCGGATCACGTTCAGGTCATGGCTGATGAAGACGTAGGTCAGGTCGAACTCGGCCTTGAGATCGAGCAGCAGGTTGAGCACCTGGGCCTCGACGGACTTGTCCAGTGCGGACACCGCTTCGTCCAGGATCACCAGCCGCGGGCGCAGCGCCAGTGCCCGCGCGATATTGACGCGCTGGCGCTGGCCGCCGGAAAGCTCGTGCGGGTAGCGTCCGGCAAAGCGCGACGGCTCCAGTCCGACGCGGTTCAGCAGGTAGCGGGCCCGCTCGGTGGCTTCGCGAGCCGGCACGCCATGTACGCGCGGCGTGAAGGCGACCGATTCCTCGATGGTCAGGCGCGGGTTCAGCGACGAGTAGCTGTCCTGGAAGACCATCTGCACCTGGCTGCGGAAGGCTTTCATCGGCAGCTGCGGCGAGCCGACGCCCTGCGCGTCGAAGATCAGTTCGCCGCTGTCGTGGGGTGTCAGTTGCATCAGCAAGCGAGCCGTGGTGGATTTGCCGCAGCCGGATTCACCGACCACGCCGAGCGTTTCGCCCTTGCGCACGTCGAAACTGATGCCATCGACGGCGCGCACCACGCCCGCCCGGCGCAGCGGGATCGCCGACTTGAGCGGGAAGTGCTTGACCAGATCGCGCGCGATCACGAGCGGCTGGGCCGGACCGCCAATGTCGGCGGCGGGGGAGACGAGCGTATCGGTCATGTTCAGTCCTTGATTTCCATGGCCGAACGGATGCCGTCCGCCAGCAGGTTGAAGGAGATCGAGGTCAGGAAGATCATTGCGCCGGGCAGCGCGGCCACCCAGGGCTGGGTGTAGATCGCCGTGCGTAGCGTGTTGAGCATCAGTCCCCATTCGGGTTCCGGCGGCTTGACGCCGAGGCCGAGGAAGGACAGGCCGGAGGCCAGGATCATCGATACGGAAATCAGGCTCGTGGCATAGACGAAGATCGGGCCGAGCACGTTGTTGAGCACCTGGGCCCGTACGATGGTCAGTGCGGACGCACCCGAGGCACGGGCCGCATCGACGAACTCCCGGCTGCGTAACTGCGTGGTCACGCTTTCCGCTACGCGCACGATCTGCGGCACGAACACGATGGTCAGCGACAGCAGCGCATTGCCCACGCCGGCGCCGAGCGTGCCCGACAGCGCGATGGCCAGCAGCACCGACGGAAACGCGTACAGCACATCCGTCACGCGCATGATTACGGTGTTGGTCCAGCCGCCGGCGTACCCGGCGACGATGCCGATGGCGCTGCCGATCACGAATGCCAGCAGCACCGGCGTGATGCCCATGAACAGCGAGAGCCGGCCGCCGAGCATCAGGCGCGACAGCATGTCGCGGCCGAGCTCGTCCGTGCCGAGCAGGTAGTGCTCCGTACCGACCGGCTTCAGGCGTTTCAGGATCGACGAGGCATAGGGGTCGGCCGGCATCAGTGCCGGGGCAAATACCGCCATCAGCACGAGGGCGATCAGGATCAGAGCCGCTGCCATTGCGACCTTGTTGCGCAGCAGCCGCCGTGCGACCGTGGCCCAGTAGCCGGGAGAGTGTTCGATCGCCAGCGGCGCGACGGATTTGTTGAGCGTCATTTCCATCCGGGACTCCTCAGTTGCGCTGGATGCGCGGGTCGAATACCGTCTGCAGCGCATCGACGAACAGGTTCAGCATCACGAAGAAAACGGCCAGTACCAGGATCGTGCCCTGCAGGAGCGGGAAATCGCGCTGGAAGATGGCCGAGTTGAGCAGGAATCCGGTGCCCGGCCAAGAGAACACGGTCTCGATCAGGATCGAGCCGCCGAGCAGATAACCAAGCTGCAGGCCCATCACCGACAACGCGGTGGGCGCGACATTCTTGACCACGTGGCGGAACACGGCGAAGTCCGACAATCCCCGCGCGCGCAGGCCGACGATGAATTCGTTGGACAGGATTTCCGCCACGAGCGCGCGGATCGTACGGCTGACAATTCCCATCGGGATCACGGACATCGTCACGGCAGGCAGAAGCATGTACTGGACGTGCGCCCAGTCCCACGTCCAGGCTCCGGAGCCGTCCGGCCCCGCGCCGGTGGCGGGCAGCCACCCGAGCAGCACGGAGAAGGCAATCACCAGGACCATGCCGAGCCAGTAGTGGGGAATGCTGACGCCGAGTACCGACAGGAACGAGGCAATGCGGTCGGCTACTGAATCGCGCAGGTAGCCCGCGACAAAGCCGAACAGGCTGCCGAGAGCGAAGCCGATTAGCGTGGCCACCGCCGCGAGCCGGATCGAGTTGACCACGGCGTTCGACACTTCAGCCATCACGGGCCGGCTGGTGGCGATGGAAGTGCCCAGATCGCCGTGCAGTGCGCGGCTCAGCCAGTGCACGAATTGCTCGAGGAACGGCTTGTCGAAGCCATATAGCGCGGTGAGCTGGTGCCGCAGTTCTTCGGAGGCGTCGGGAGGCAGCACGGACACAAGCGGATCGCCGGGAGCGATGTGGACCAGCGAGAAGCAGAGCAGCGCGACCCCGAGCAGGATCGGAAACGCATAGAGAACGCGGTGGAACAGATAAGTCATGGTCTGTGCCCGTCGTGTGGGTGTCATGCGCTCCCTGCCCGTGCGGGCAGGGAGGCGGGGGCTGGACGAGACGTGGCGAGTCCGTCCCCTTGGGCGCTCTCCTGCTGAGCGAAAGAGAGCGGGTGCCGGGTTACAGGTTCAATCCATCGACATCGTGGCGATATCGATGAACCAGCTTTGCGGCTGGACCACGCCCTTGACCTTCTTCGAGATAGCACGGGGACCGACGTCGTGCGCAATCAGCACGAACGGTGCTTCCTCGACGATGCGGGCGTGCAGTTTCGCCAGCGCCGCGTCCCGTGCCTTGGCGTCGAACGACGTGCGTGCCGTCTCGATCAGCTTGTCGAATTCGGCGTTGCCGAAATAGCCCCAGTTGTTCGAAACCGGAGGCTGCGTCTTTGTGCTGACAAAGCGGACCATGGCAAAGAACGGATCCATGGCGGCAAAGCTCACGTTGATGGCATTGGCACCGTGCGCGCTTGCGTCCTTGGCGCCGACGCGCCAGTTCGTGAACAGCGCGTTCCATTCGACCACATCGAAATCGACATCAAAGAAGCATTCCTTGAGGTTCTGCTGGACATACTCGTTCATTGGCAGCGGCTGCATCTGGCCGGAGCCGGAGGCCGATACCTGTACCTTGACCTTGAGCGGCCTGGCCGAGGAGTAGCCCGCTTCGCTCATTAGCTTGCGCGCCGCATTGGCGTCGTACCGGATGTCGAACTTCGGGTTGCCCCACCAGGGATTGCCGGACTCTACAATGCCCTTGGCCTCCGCCATATAGCCGCCAAGGAGCGCCTTGAGCTCAGAGCGGTTCACGCAGAGGTTGGCGGCTTCACGCACACGCTTGTCGAGCCAGGGTGAGTTCGGTGCGAACGACAGCTGCCACGGCCACACATGGGGCTGGGCGTTGGCGTAGACGTTGAATCCGCGGCTCTTGATCTGGGCGATGGCGTCGGGGGCCGGTGCCTCGATCCAGTCGACCTGGCCAGACAGCAGTGCCGCGGTGCGTGCATTGGCTTCGGGCATCGGCACCATCACCACCTTGTCGATGCGGGGCACGCGCCGGCTGTCCCAGTAAGCTGCATTCTTTGCCAGTTCAAGGCGCTCGCGCGGCACGAACCGCGTCATCTTGAACGGGCCCGTGCCCGACGCGTCGGCGGCGAACGCGACCCATGCCTGCTTGCTGCGCTCGCCCGCATCGGTTACCGATGCGGGGACCGCGGCGTACTTTTTCTCCCACTGCGCGGGCGACGCCATGAACAGGTTCGACAGGTTATACGGCAGGAAGGAGTCCGGCTCGGACGTGACCAGTTCAACGGTCAGGTCGTCGATCTTCTTCGCACTGCGCAGCGTAGGCATGCGCGAAGCCGTCACGCCCACCTGGCTCGGATCGAACTGTCGCGCCGTCTTGTCGAGGACCTTGTTGACGTTCCACACCACGGCATCGGCATTGAACGGAGAGCCATCGTGGAACTTCACCCCGGGGCGCAGCTTGAAGGTCCACCTGGTCTTGTCCTTGTCCTCGACCTTCCACTCGGTGGCAAGATCGGGAATCAGCAGGCTGGGCCCGTTGCTCTTGGACAGGTCCCATTGCGTGAGTGCGTCATACATGGGAATGCCGGTGAAGCGGTTGCCCTCGAAGCCCTGATCGGGCTGGCCCAGCGTGCGGGGGATATCGGCGGCGGTCATGCCGATGCGCAACACCTTCTCGGCCATCGCGGCACCGGGCAAGGCGAGCAGCGAGAGCGCGACGGCCGCGGACACGGACCGCACAGCAGCGGAGAAACCTTTCGCTTGGATGGACGTAGGGTGGTTCACGGGCAATGCTCCTGGGTTGGGAATGGCTGCGAACGATCTAGCAATTGATATGCCAGCAGGACATGCGCATGCATTGGTCTGCTTCTTGCTGCATAGGGCACGATGTTCAACCACCGCAGGCATGACACACATGGATTCGCAGCACCTTCCCCGCATCAATGGCGCCCGCCTCTGGCAGTCCCTCATGGATCTCGGCGCGATCGGCGCTACGGCCAATGGCGGCGTATGCCGCATCGCGTTGACCGACGCGGACCGCAAGGGCCGCGATCTCGTCGTGCAGTGGTTCCGCGAGGCCGGGCTCGATGTACGTGTCGACGAGATCGGCAACGTGTTCGCACGCCGCCATGGAACCGACCCCGAAGCGCCGGCCGTGGCGACGGGCAGCCATATCGACACGCAGCCATCCGGCGGCAAGTTCGATGGCAATTTCGGCGTGCTGGCCGGACTCGAGGTAATGCGCACGCTCAACGATCTCGGCATCGACACGCGCGCGCCGCTCGAAGTCGCGTTCTGGACCAATGAGGAAGGCACGCGTTTCACCCCTGTCATGATGGGATCAGGTGTGTTTGCCGGGGTGTTCGCGGCGGATCATGCCCGCGCCCGGACGGACCGCGACGGCGTGCGTGTCGATGCGGCGCTCGAGGCTATCGGCTATCGCGGTGAACATCCCGCGGGCGAGGTGCCGGGCGGCATGTATGCCGCCTATTTCGAAGCCCACATCGAGCAAGGGCCGGTGCTGGAAGCGGCGGGCCTGCCGATCGGCGTGGTCTCGGGCGCGCTCGGCCAGCAGTGGTACGACGTGACCGTGACCGGCCAGGACGCCCACGCGGGTCCGACACCGCTTGCCCTGCGCCATGATGCGCTGCTCGCATCCGCGCGCATGATCGAGATGGTGAACCGCATCGCGCGCGAGGAAGCGCCGCATGGGCGCGGCACGGTAGGCTATGTGGAGGTCAGGCCCAATTCGCGCAACGTGATCCCGGGGCGGGTCGATTTCACGGTGGACTTCCGCAACCTGTCGCAGGAAGGGCTCGACCGGATGGACGCGGCCATGCGCGAGGCCTTCGCGGGAATTGCCGAGGCGGCCGCGGTATCGGTCGACATCCGCCAGGTCGTCAAGTTCGAGCCGTGCCTGTTCGCGGCATCGTGCGTGGACAGTGTCAGACGGGCTGCGGCATCACTGGGCCTTCCCCATATGGACGTGGTAAGCGGGGCAGGGCATGACGCCGTCTATCTTGCGCAGCTTGCGCCAACGGGGATGATCTTCGTGCCGTGCAAGGACGGCATCAGCCACAACGAACTGGAAGACGCGCTGCCAGAGCATATCGAAGCCGGCGCCAACGTGTTGCTTCAGGCGATGCTGGCGCACGCACGCTGAAGGCCGATGCATCGCCCGCGGGCGCCGCGTTTTCTCGCACACGAGGGGGCGAGCCCGCGGGGGTTTCAATGTCCGATGGACCTGGAAATGGCCCACGCGCATTCCACGACCAGTGGCCCGAGCTTCTTCTGGGCCTCCGCCATGGTCCAACGGCTGGCAGGCGGCGACACATGGACCGCACCAACCGCAACGCCACGGTTGTTCACGATCGGCGCGCCGACGCCCATGTCGCCCAGGAACAGTTCCTCTTCGTTGCAGGCGTAGCCCACGCTCCTGCAAGCCACTACCCGTTCGAAAATCGCTTCGGCATCGGTCAGGGTGGCCGGCGTGCGCCTCACGCGCGCAGAGGCCCCGAGCATCGCCCGCACCTGTTCATCGGGCAGCGTGCTTAGGTAGGCGCGGCCGGAACTCGTACAGTACATCGGAATGCGCATGCCCACGGGCGTCAGCACGGGCACATACTTGGCCGTCATCAACTGCGCCACATAGACCATGTCGAGTCCCACGGGCTCGGTGAGATTTGCCGTTTCACCACTGGCATTCGCCAGTTGCGACAGATAGGGGCTGGCAACGGGAATCAGGGCATCCGCCGCCAGGTAGTTGTAGCCGATCTCCATTACCTTCGGCGTCAGACGGAAGCGGCGTGTTTGCGGATGCTTGTCGACATAGCCGAGCCGCTCCAGGGTATGGACCGTGCGTTGCGCCGAGCTCTTGGTCATGCCAGTCAGATCGGCCAGCTCGGCCAGCGTCAGGGTGCGGTGAACGCCATTGAATGCGCGCAGGACTTCCAGGCCTTTCTCGAGCGACTGGTTGAAAAGCGGGTCCGGCCGCTGAGATTCCGTGGACATGGGTCAGCTTGAAGGAGCACCATCGGCGTGATCCACTGCACCACGATGGCAAAGTATTGCACCAAGATATTGATGAATCGATTATCGATTCGATGCGGATGACCAATGATACATGGTCCGGATGGCTTTGGCCTGCCCGACCCCGGGCTGGTGGTGTCGATCGAGGCATAGCCAAAGTTGCCGCGCACAAAACGCAAGTCGACCTGCTGGCTCGTTATGCGCGAGCCAGCAGCGTAGCGCAGTCGGTGGGACAAGGCGCTGGCCCAGGACAGCGGCCCGGGGCGCTCACAGGCGCCCGCGGTTCGAATCATTGAATTTGCGTCGGATTTGCTGCCTCGCTGTTGGTAGACAAGCGGCGAATTTCGTCCGCGATAATGCCGACCAGTAACTCGCCCGCCTTGCTCAACGGGCGGCGTGGATGGGTGACAGCGATGATGTGCCGTACGATCCGGGGGGCCAGGATTGGATGCGCGCGCAGCGCGCCCTGCTCGACGGCGCGGCGCACGACGATGTGGGGCAGGATCGTTGCAAACCGCGTCGCTTTGACAAAGTTGACGAGCGTCCCAAGGACATCGATCTCAAATGTCGGGGTGAGCACGATCTCCTCGTGCTGCGCCGCCGTATCCAGCACGCTTCGTAAGCCGTGGTGCTTGCTTGGCAGCACCAGCTCCAGGTTGGGAAGCCGCGACAGCTCGATGGTCGGGGGCAGTTCCGGGCCGTGCAATGCGCTGGTTACTAGCACCATCTCCTCGTCATGCAGCGGTTTCGCCTCCAGCGAGATGCGCTCGCGCGGCTTGTTGACGATCGCCGCATCCAGTCGGCCGCCGGCCACCCAGTCGATCAGTGTCGTGCTGTAGCCATCCGCAACGGTCACCTCGACCTGCGGATAGCGGGCATTGAAGCGTGACAGGGATTCCACCAGCACCCCCTCGGTGACCGACGCGATCAGCCCGATCGCCACGCTGCCAGTGACCACTTCGTCGCGTTGCACCAGTTGCTCGCGCGCCGCAGTGAAGTCCCGCATGACCGGCAGGAACAGGCGGTACATCAGCCGCCCCGCCGCGGTCGGCGACATGCCATAGGCAGTGCGCTCGAACAATTGCTGGCGCAGTTCATCCTCCAGCTTGGCGATCTGCATGCTGAGTGCCGGCTGGACGATGTTCAGGCGCTTGGCGGCACGCGTGACGGAGCCGTCCTCGAACAAGGCGATGAAGTATTGAACCTGGCGCAAGTCCATGTGCTTGATGGGTCCCTATGGGTCATAAGATCTGATGATGATGTCTCAAACCTTATAACACCGGATGCCAGACCCCGGATCATTTGGGTCCCCGCGGCAGCGGTCATGTGCACCTGGCATTGCGTCGCCGCGAAAAGGTCGTTCCAACGCCATGCACCCGTACAAGTACTGACATCATCAGAACTGATTTTTTACATCAGAAAACAATATTAGAGCTTATGGAATAGAGCCGCTACGCTTGTCACAACTTCACACCGATACGCCTCGCCCGTGCAGAACGCGGCAGGCGACAAGCAGGATCCACAGGAGCAACTCCATGTATGAATTCGAGGCCGACATCGCACGCGGCGCCGACTCCGGCGCGGCCGGCCAGCAGCATGGGCCGCTGACGATGCGCAGCTGGCTGCGGCATCTGGCGGATACCGGGCGGCTGGCTTGCGTCGACGTCCCGGTGTCGCTCGAGCACCAGCTGGCCGCCATCGCGAAGCGGCTGGATGGCCGCCAGGCCGCGTTCTTCTCCCGGCCGGGTGCACACCAGATCCCTGTGGTCAGCGGCTTCATGTCGCGGCGTGCGTGGCTGGCCGAAGCCATGGGCGTGCCGGAGGCCGCGCTGCTTTCGCGCTTCAGCGATGCCGTGGACAATCCCTTGCCGGTGGCCGAACTTGGCCCGGGCGAGGCCGCCTGCCAGCAGGTGGTCCACCGCCGCGAGGACGGCAACCTTGATCTGCACCGGCTGCTGCCGATCCCGACGCACAGCGAACACGACAACGGCCCCTATGTCACCGCCGGACTGGTGATTGCGCGTAACCCGCGTACCGGCATCCAGAACGTGTCGATCAACCGGATCCAGGTGCATGGGCCAGACCGCATGGCGATCCTGATGCTGCCGCGCCACCTGCACGCCTTCTATCAGGCGGCAGAAGAAGCGGGCGACGCCCTGCCCGTGGCTGTGGTGATCGGCGTGGACCCGCTGACCATGCTGGCATCACAGGCGATCACGCCAATCGATCGCGACGAACTCGAGATCGCCGGCGCCCTGCACGGCAGCGGTTTGCGCGCCACCAAGTGCCTGACCAATGGCGTCGTGGTGCCCGCGGATGCGGAGATCGTGATCGAGGGGCGCATCCTTCCCGGCGTGCGCGAACCCGAGGGCCCGTTCGGCGAGTTTCCGAAGTACTACAGCGCGCGCGAGCCGCGCGAGGTCATCGCGGTCGATGCCGTGACGCATCGGCGCAATCCGATCTTCCACACCATCGTGCCTGCCGAAATGGAGCACCTGTTGCTCGGCGCTATCCCGCGCGAGGCGACGCTGCTGTCGCACCTGCGGCGCAGCCATCCGGGCGTGCAGGACGTGCATCTGTCGGTAGGCGGCGTGTGCCGGTACCACCTCTACGTCAAGTTCAGCAAGAAGCGCGAAGGCGAGGCGAAGAACGTGATCCTGTGCGCGTTCGGGGCCCACTACGACCTGAAGCAGGTCACCGTGGTCGATACCGACGTGGATGTGCACGATCCGGCCGAGGTCGAGTGGGCCGTCGCCACGCGCTTCCAGGCCGACCGGGACCTGGTGGTTGTACCCGGGGCCCAGGGCTCGGTGCTCGATCCGTCCACCACGGTGGCGGCCAGCCAGGCCGGCATGGAAGCACCCCCGCACCTGCAGGGTATCAGCGCCAAGATGGGCATCGACGCCACGCGGCCGGTCACCTACGACTCGCATGTGTTTACCCGTGTGCGCATTCCCGGTGAGGACGCGGTGCACCTCGAGTCCCTGCTGGCTAATTCCGGCCCGCCGTCATGGCAGGCCTACCTTGGCCAGGAGGCCTAGCATCATGACTGCAAGGCAGCGGATCATCGTTGGCATCTCCGGCGCGAGCGGCGCGGTCATCGGCGTGCGGCTGTTGCAGGCGCTGGCACGAATCGATGCAGTCGAATCCCATCTGGTGGTGTCTTCGTCGGGTGCGCTGACCGCCGCGCAGGAACTCGGCATCCGGCGCAGCGAGATCGAGTCGCTGGCCGATGTGGCGCACAGCGTGCGCGACATCGGCGCCGCGGTGGCGAGCGGGTCGTTCGTGACGGAGGGCATGGTGATCGCGCCGTGTTCGATGAAAACGCTGGCCAGCATTGCCAACGGGTTTGCCGACAACCTGCTGACGCGCGCCGCGGATGTGGTGCTGAAGGAGCGGCGGCGCCTGGTGCTGGTCGCGCGCGAGACGCCGCTGAACCTGGCGCACCTGCGCAATATGACCGCGGTCACGGAGATGGGCGCCATTGTCATGCCGCCGGTGCCGGCCTTCTACGCGCACCCGCAGAGCGTGGATGACATCGTCAACCACACGGTTGGCCGCATCCTCGACCTGTTCTCGATCGAGCACGACCAGCTGCCACAGCGGTGGAGCGGCCTGGCAGACGACTTTGCCCGCAGCGCACGGGCAGACGAGGCCGAACCGGTTGACACCGATCGCGGCCGGCTGGCAACGACATAGCCGGCGCGGCGGCCCGCGGATCGCGGTGAATACCAATACAAGCATGGAGACAGGGATGATTTGCAAAACGCTTCGCGTGGCCTTCGGCCTCGCCTTCGCATCGCTGCTGGCCGGTACGGCGGTGGCGGCCGAAACCTATCCGGCCAAGCCGATCCGCCTGGTGGTCCCTTATCCGCCCGGCGGGTTCAACGACACCCTCGGCCGCGTGGTTGCCGGCAAGCTGAGCGCAGCCTGGGGCCAGCCGGTGATCGTCGACAACAAGCCGGGTGCCGGCACCATCATCGGCACCTCGTTCGTCGCCAAGGCCGCTGCCGACGGCTACACGCTGCTGGTGGTGCAGTTCCCGTTTGCCGCCAATCCCTGGCTGTACAAATCGCTGCCCTACGACACCAGCAAGGACTTCGTCCCGATTATCCTGGCCGGCCAGTCGCCGATGACGCTGGTGGTCTCGCGCGGTTCGTCGATCCGCTCGGTGCAGGACCTGGTGCGCGCGGCCAAGGCCGCGCCGGGAAGCATCAACTACGGCTCCTCCGGCAGCGGCTCGTCGAACCACCTGGCGATGGCGCTGTTCGAGCGCACCGCGGGCATCAGCCTGTCGCAGGTCCCCTACAAGGGCAGCACGCCGATGCTGACCGACCTGGGCGGCGGGCAGGTGGAGGTGGCGTTCGACGCGCTGCCGCATGTGCTGCCGCTGGTGCGCGCAGGGAAGATCCGCGCCATTGCCGTTGCCGACCACCATCGCGCGGCGTCCGCGCCGGAGTTGCCCACGGTATCGGAGGCGGGCGTGCCGGGCTACGAGGTTTCGTCCTGGCACGGCTTTGTCGCGCCGGCCGGTACGCCACCGGCCATCGTCAGCAGGCTCAACGCCGAGATCAACAAGATCCTGAAGATGGAGGACGTGCGCAAGACCTTCCAGGAGCAGGGGGTCGCGCCCGCGGGCGGCAGTGCCACGGACTTCACAACCTTTATCGGCAAGGAACTGGGCAAGTGGCAGAAGGTCGTCCGGGACGCAAGGATCCCGCCGCAATGAGCGATACAGCGCTGCTTAATGGCGCCCCGGCGGCGCGCACCGGCAGCGGCGACCAGCATGCGCTGCGCCAGGGCCGGGCCGAGCCGCCCCGCGTCGCGCCTGGCGACACCGCGCCGGTCCGCAAGCCGCATGTGGGCCGCTCGATGGAGCGGCTAGAAGACGCGGCGATCCTGTGCGGCCGCGGCCGCTATGGAGACGACCTTGCGATCAAGCCCGGTACGCTGCATGCAGCCGTGCTGCGTGCGCCGCATGCTCATGCGGAACTGGGCGAGATCGATGCCGCCGCCGCGCTGGCTGCGCCCGGTGTGCATGCGGTGCTGACCGGTGCGGACCTTGCCGCGTGGTCGCGCCCGTTCGTGGTCGGCGTGAAGTCGCCGATGGAGCAGTGGGCGCTTGCCGTCGATCGAGTGCGCTACGTCGGCGAGCCGGTTGCGGTGGTGGTGGCCGAAAGCCGGGCGCTGGCCGAGGACGCGCTGGACCTGGTCAAGGTGTCGTACCGTGTGCTGCCACCGGTGGTGTCCATCGAGGGCGCGCTGGAAGCCGGCGCGCCCGTGCTGCATCCGGCAGTCGGCACCAACGTGGTCAGTGACCGCAGTTTTCGCTATGGCGAGCCGGAAGCCGCGTTCGCGGCGGCGCCGCACAAGGTCAGCCTGACCGCGCACTACCCGCGCAATACCTGCGCGCCAATCGAGTGCGGCGTAGTGATCGCCGAATACCTGGCTGGCGAGGAAGGCTACGACGTCACCTCCAATTTCATGGGGCCGTTTTCGCTTCATGCGGTGATGGCCATGGCGCTCAAGGTGCCGGCGAATCGGCTGCGCCACAAGGCGCCACGCGACTCGGGCGGCAGCTTCGGCGTCAAGCAGGCCGTGTTTCCCTACGTGGTGCTGATGTGCCTGGCCGCACGCAAGGCCGGCGCACCGGTGAAGTGGGTGGAGGACCGGCTCGAGCACCTGAGCGCGGCCACCTCCGCGACCGCCCGCCTGACCACGCTGGAAGCCGCGGTCGAGGCCGATGGCCGCATCGTCGCACTTGCCTATGACCAGGTGGAGGACTGCGGCGGCTACCTGCGGGCGCCGGAACCGGCCACCTTTTACCGCATGCATGGCTGCCTGACGGGTGCCTACGCGATCCCGAACCTGCTGGTGCGCAACCGCGTCGTGCTCACCAACAAGACGCCCACCGGGCTGGTGCGCGGTTTTGGCGGTCCGCAGGTGTACTTTGCGCTGGAACGGCTGGTGCAGCGGATCGCGGTCGAACTGGGCCTGGACCCGCTCGATGTCTACCGGCGCAACTTCGTCGCCGCCGATGCCTTCCCTTACCGCACGCCGTCCGGCGCGCTGCTCGATTCCGGCAACTACCAGCTGGCGCTGGCGCGCGCGCAGGCCGAGGGTGGCTACGAAGCGCTGGTGCGGCGCCGTGACCAGGCGCGCAGTGAAGGGCGGCTGTACGGTATCGGCTTTGCGGCCATCGTCGAGCCGTCGGTGTCGAACATGGGGTATATCACCACGGCGATGCCAGCCGAGGCCCGCAAGAAGTCGGGTCCAAAGAACGGGGCGATCGCCAGTGCGACGGTCAGCGTGGACCTGCTGGGCGGCGTGGTGGTGACGATCGCGTCGACGCCCGCGGGCCAGGGCCATATGACCGTCTGCGCGCAGGTGGTTGCCGACGTACTGGGCATCGAGCCGGCCGACGTGGTCGTGAACGTCGAGTTCGATACGCACAAGGATGCCTGGTCGGTAGCTTCCGGCAACTACTCCAGCCGTTTCGCGGGCGCCGTGGCCGGTACGGTCCACCTGGCCGCTATGCGGGTGCGCGACAAGCTGGCGCGCATTGTCGCACCGCAGCTTGGCTGCGCACCCGAGTCGCTGGTGTTCGGGGATGGTCGCGTCTTCGTGCAAGGCGCCGCCGACGCGGGTTTGCCGTTTGGACGCGCGGCCAGCAATGCGCCGCACTGGTCGCCGCAGTTGTTGCCCGCGGGCGAGGAGCCGGGCCTGCGCGAGACCGTGTTCTGGTCGCCGCCCAACCTGGAGGCGCCGGACGAGGCCGACCGCATCAATACCTCCGCCACGTACGGTTTTGCCTTCGACATGTGCGGGGTAGAGGTCGACCGCGCCACCGGGCGCGTGCGCATCGACCACTATGTCACCGCGCACGACGCCGGCACGCTGCTCAATCCGGCATTGGCCGACGGGCAGATCCGGGGCGCTTTTGCGCAGGGGCTGGGCGCGGCGTTGATGGAAGAGTTCCGTTACGGGGCGGACGGCAGCTTCCAGTCCGGCACGCTGGCCGACTACCTGATGCCGACCACCTGTGAAGTGCCGGACCCGGTCATCGTCCACCTGGAGACGCCGAGCCCATTCACGCCGCTAGGGGCCAAGGGCCTGGGCGAAGGCAACAACATGAGCACGCCGCCGTGCATCGCCAATGCCGTGGCCGACGCGCTCGGGATCCCCGACATCAGGCTGCCGCTGACGCCCGCCCGGGTGATGGCGCTGCTGGGCATCGACGACCCGCCACCCTCCCGCCCGGAACTGCTGGAGGCGGCGCGCGCAAGCCAGCCGGCTGCCGGCGGGCGCGGGGGCAAGGCGCTCACCGCGCGCGGCACGGTCGATCTGGCGGCCAGCCCGGAAGCCATCTTCGCGGTGCTGCTGGATCCCGAGGCGCTGGCCCGGGTGGTGCCCGGATGCCATGCGCTGGAGAGCACGGCCGAGAACCAGTACCGCGCCGACGTGACCGTTGGCGTGGGCATGATCAAGGCCCGCTACGCCGCCGAGATCTCGCTGTCCGATCTTGACCCGCCGCACCGTTTGCGGCTGGCCGGCGCCGGCATTTCGTCGCTGGGCAGTGCAAGCGGCAACGGCGTGGTCGAGCTCGTGCCGCACGGCAGCGGTACCCGCCTGACCTACGACTATGAGGCAGAGGTGTCCGGCAAGGTCGCCGCGGTCGGCGGGCGGATGCTGGAGGGCGCGGCCAAGGTGGTGCTGCGCCAATTGTTCGAATCGCTGGGGCGGCAGGCCGCCGGCGAGCCCGCGCAGGCGCCGGGCTGGTTGGCGCGCCTGCTTGCCCGCCTGGGAGTCCGCCGATGAAACCCGCGGCATTCGATTACGTGCGTGCGCGGACCACGCAGGAAGCACTGGAGGCGCTCGCGCGCGGCGGAGAGGGGGCCCGCGTACTGGCCGGGGGGCAGTCGCTGATGGCGGTGCTCAACATGCGGCTGGCGCAGCCCCAGCTGCTGGTCGATATCTCGCGCACTGACGAGCTCAATACCGTACGGGTCGAGCAGGGCCACCTCGTGGTCGGCGCCGCCGCCACGCAGGGGAGCGTCGAGTGGCGCCCGTCGCTGGCCGACGAGGTTCCCTTGCTGGCACTGGCGTTTCCGTACATCTCGCATTTCCAGATCCGCAACCGCGGTACCGTGTGCGGTTCGATCGCCCACGCCGACCCCAGCGCGGAACTGCCGCTGGTGCTGCTCGCGCTGGGCGGCGAAGTGGTGCTGCGCTCCTCGCGCCGGCGCCGCGTGCTGCCCGCAGCGCGGTTCTTCCAGGGCATGTTGATGACGGCGCGCGAGCCGGATGAACTGGTGGAAGCGGTGCGCTTTCCGCTGCGCCGCGCGGGTGCGCGCTACGGCTTCACGGAGTTCTCGGCACGGCATGGCGACTTCGCGCTGGTCGCGTGCGCCGCCATCGTGACCGACGACGCCATCGCGCTCGCCGTGGGCGGCGTGGCCGACCGGCCGGTGCTGGAGACCTGGCCGCGCCTGGAAGGCCGCGCGCTGGCGGAGGCCATCAACGATTTCAGTTGGAAGCTGGGCGCACAGGATGACGCCCATGTCAGTGCGCAGTATCGCCGCCACCTGGTCAGGCAGCTGGGCATGCGGGTGATCGAGGAGGCAAAGTGAAACACAAAGGAACCATCGCCGCGGGTGAGTTGCCCGCTGCCGTGATGCGTCGCGACGAGCGGCGCTGTATCTCGGTAACCCTGAACGGCCGGCAGCGCAGCGGCTGGTGCGAATCGCGCGAACTGCTGTCGGACTTCCTGCGCCATGAACTGGGCGCCACCGGCACCCACGTGGGCTGCGAGCATGGCGTCTGCGGCGCCTGCACCGTACAGGTCGACGGCGTGGCCGCGCGCTCCTGCCTGATGCTCGCTGTGCAGGCCGAAGACCGCCGCATCGACACGGTCGAAGGACTGGCGCCGGACCACCAGCTTGGCGACCTGCAGCTGGCGTTCCGTCGCCACCATGCGCTGCAGTGCGGCTTCTGTACCGCGGGCATCCTGATGTCATGCGCGGACTACCTGCAGCGCGTGCCGGACCCCACCGAAGCCCAGGTGCGCGAGATGCTGTCCGGCCATATCTGCCGCTGTACCGGCTACACGCCGATCGTGGCTGCCGTGCTGGACGTGGCGGCCGCGCGCGCACAGGCACGCCGGGCCGGCGCGCAGCCCGCGAAGGAGGCAAGCCATGCTTGACCTGGGACGCACTTTCCTGCAAAGCGTGGAGCGCAGCCCGCACGCGCCCGCCATCGTCGATGGGGACCTGGGGTTGACCTATCTCCAATGGCACGAACGCATCCTGCGGGTGGCCGCGGGTTTGGAAGCGCAGGGCCTGCGGCGTGGCCAGCGGATCCTTGCCGTGCTGCAGAACCGCTGGGAGATGGCCACGCTCCACTGGGCCTGCCAGTTCACCGGCGTGGTGATGGTGCCGCTCAACTGGCGTGCCAAGGCCGACGAGATCGACTATTGCATTGGCGATGCGGAGATTCGTGCGCTGGTGTACGAACCCGTGAGCGCCGAGGCCGTGGCCGCAAGCGCGGCCGCGCAGGCCATGCCGCGCATCGGCCTGGACAACGTTGCCGGTGCGACGCTCGCCTTCGACACGCTGCTGGAAAGTGCACCGCACAGCGGCATCCCCCAGGCCGGCGCCGAGGATGTCTCGCTGATGCTCTACACCTCCGGCACCACCGGCAAGCCCAAGGGCGTGCCGCGCAGGCACCGGCAGGAACGCGCCGCGGCGCTGGCGCACGTGGCGCAAAACCTGTACCGGCACGGCGAGCGCACGCTGGGCGTGATGCCGCTGTACCACACCATGGGGGTGCGCTCGCTCCTGGCCATGGCGCTCGTTGACGGGCTGTTCGTCTGCCTGCGCCGCTGGCATGCCGCCCAGGCGCTGTCTGAGATCGCCCGCCTCCGGCTTACCTGCCTCTACCTGGTGCCGACGCTATACCACGACCTGCTCGGCGACCCGCAGTTCGATGCCGTGGACAGCAGTTCAGTCACCAAGCTGGGGTTTGCCGGCGCACCGATGAGCGATGCCTTGCTGCAACGCCTGGCCAAGGCCTTCAGGCCGGAGTTGTTCGTCAACCACTACGGCTCGTCGGAGGTATACACCTTCAGCGTCGACCAGCATGCCACCCACAAGCCGGGCAGCGCGGGCCGCGCTGGGCTCAACACGCGGCTGCGGGTGGTGCGGCTCGATGCCAGTTCGCCCGATGCGCTGGCCACGCCGGGCGAGGAAGGGCAGATCATCGCCGACCTGCTTGGCGACGAGGCCTTCGAGGGCTACTGGAACCGCGACGACGCCAACAGGAAGTCGCTGCGCGACGGGTGGTACTTCACCGGGGACACCGGGTACTTCGATTCCGATGGCGACCTCTACGTGACCGGGCGGGTCGACGACATGATTATCAGCGGCGGTGAAAATATCTCGCCGGTAGAGATCGAGTCGGTGCTGTCGCTGCATCCTGCGGTCGATGAAGTGGCTGTGGCAGGCGTGTCCGATCCACGCTGGGGCCAGCGCGTGGTGGCCTTTGTCAAGCGCAAGGCCTTCGTCAGCGCCGACGGGCTCGACGGCCATTGCCGCGCGTCGGATCTGGTCAACTTCAAGCGACCACGCGACTACGTCTTCGTCGCCGATATCCCGAAGTCGCCGGTGGGCAAGATCCTGCGGCGCAAGCTGTCCGCGGGCGAGTACACCTGCGACGTGCTGCTGCCGCCGGACGGCGCGGCGTGAATTCCCGAGCAAAACCAAACCAGGAGCAAAGACATGACCCAACTGACCCACCGCGGCCAGGACCTGCTGAAGGATCTCGACGGCTTTTCCGTCGATGTCGACGCCGCGCGCGAGCGCGCCGACATCGTGCTGCATCGCCCGCCGTACAACGTCATCTCGATGCATGCCCGCGACCAGCTGCGCATGGCCTTCGAGGCGCTTGACGACGACGAGCGCGTGCGCGTGATCGTGGTGCGCGCCCAGGGCAAGCACTTTTCCAGCGGCGGCGATATCAAGGGCTTCCTCGAAGCTTCGCCCGAGCATGTGTCGAAGCTGGCATGGAACGTTGCGGCGCCGGCGCGGTGCAGCAAGCCGGTGATCGCTGCCACCCAGGGCTACTGCTTCGGCGTGGGCTTCGAGTTGTCGCTGGCGTGCGATTTCCGCATCGCGACGGAAAGCACCGAATATGCGTTGCCCGAGCAGAAGCTGGGCCAGATCCCCGGTTCGGGCGGCTCGGCACGCCTGCAGAAGATGGTTGGCATTGGTCGCACCAAGGACATCGTCATGCGTTCGCGGCGCATCCCGGGCAAGCAGGCCTATGACTGGGGCCTTGCTGTCGACTGCGTGGCTGACAGTGAACTGGCCGCCGCTACCGATGCGCTGGTCGACGAGCTGCGCGGCTTCTCGCCGCTGGCGCAGCGCACCGCCAAGAAGCTGCTCAACGACACCGAGGACGCGCCGCTGTCGATCGCCATCGAACTGGAAGGCCATTGCTACAGCCGGCTGCGCAGCTCGGCGGACTTCCGCGAGGGCGTCGAGGCGTTCCACGGCAAACGCACGCCGGCCTTCCGCGGCGAGTGAAGGTGGCTGGGCCGCAAGGCGCTGCGGCGCCGCGCGGCCGGCGCGTCAAAGGGAACCTCTACAAGAAGCTGCCTTACGACACGGCCAGGGACCTGGTGCCGGTGGCGCTGGGCGCCTATTCGCCGAACCTTCTGGCAGTTCGCGAGGATTCGCCGATCCGCTCGCTCAAGGACTTCGTGGCGTTGGCCAGGTCAAAGCCGGGCAAGCTCGACTACGCGTCGGCGGGCAATGGCACGTCGAATCACCTGACCATGGAGTACTTCAAGAGCCTGGCAGGCATCGACCTTACGCAGGTGCCCTACAAGGGCAGCGCCCCGATGGTCACCGATCTGCTTGGCGGCCAGGTGGGACGCACCGACGGTAGCGGGTTGCCATTCCAAAACCAGACGGTCGCTCAGCGGTGGGCTATGGTGGATTCCACCTCTAACGCGCGAGTACTGTAAAGCTCACCTTCTGCGAGCAAATGAGCATACTGGGCCATGTCAAAGTTCGATTGATGAACAAGATTCTGAATCTTGCGCGACTCCTTCCGGAGCAGGGCAAGAAATTCAATCTGGCGGCTGACAGGTAGGTGTTCTTCTAAGGCCGTGATACTGATTGCTCCGAGTGGCGCGCCATGGCTGTCATGCACAACGATCCCGACTCCGCTCACGCCTTCGATGAGGCGGCTATCGTGCACGGCATACCCAACCTCCTGGGAGGCTCTGACAATCTCGAGCATTAGCGGAACGCTTAGCTTGCCGTAGCCGAACAAACGCCTCGCGTTGGCGCACACGATCCGCTCGATTTCATCGTCCGGCAGGGACATGAGCAGCGCAAGGCTTCCCGCCCCGACTCCCAGTGGCCGGTGCACGCCGATCTCCAGACTCGGGATATTGATGGCGTTCCGTCCTTCCGCACGAGCGACGGAGATGGCGTCCGCCCCGCTCCGGATCGTCATGAAGGCAATGCCGCCAGTCTCGTCTGCCAAACGCTTCAGCGATGGCTCGCAAAGCTGCCAGAGCTTGAAGTGAGAGGCCGCGGTCAGACCCAACTCGAAGAGACCATATCCCAGCAGGTACCGCCGAGACGTCGCATGTTGCATCACCAACCCCTCCCGAATCAGGCAGTTGAGCATCCGATGGACGGTAGGGCGTTCGATACCGAGTTGTTTGGACAAATCAACTAGGCGTAAACCATGAACGCTATAGGAAGCGATCTCGCGAAGGATCCTTGCCGCGCGTTCGATGCTCTGCGTGCCGGACGTTTTACTACGTTCAGAAAATGCTGGGGTAGGGGCCACCTTTTTCATCTAAAGAGTCTCCTTCGATGCTTTCGCAACCACATGGTCCATATCGTGGACTTCTATTTTTACCAAGAAGCGTTGTAACTCTTTGATCCTGAGGATATCTTTTTAACAACTTTGTGGCAATTAAAAAGAGTCCACAACATGGACGCCCCAAACCGGGGATACAAGATACTGTTTCATTAATAACCGCCTTAAAAGAGTGCGTAAAGAAAGTTTCCTGCACCGTTATGAGACAAATGGGGAGTCTGCAATGAAGTCGATATTCAAAAGTTCGTTTCGCAAAGTGACAGCAGCTGCATGCGCTGTAATCTGTACGACGGCCGCCCAAATCGGCCATGCGCAGGAGCGCCAGCCCTGCATTGGTTTGTCGGGCGCACTGACGGGCCCGCAGGCCTTTACTGGACTGGCGGCTCGGATGGGGGCCGAGATCGCGATCGACGAGATCAACGCAAGCGGCGGTGTGCTCGGCAAGAAGTTCGTGCTCAAGGTGTATGACGACGGCGGTCAACCGCCCAAAGGCGTCGACAACGTCAGGCGCATCGCCATGGCCGACAACTGCATCGCCATACTCGGCGGATACCATAGTGGCGTTGCCCTCGCAATGCGTGAGCCTATTGAACAGATCGGCATCCCTTACGTCGGCGTCATGGCGGCGGGAACGAAAATCATCGAGCACGATTCGGGCAAAAATGCTTGGATGTTCCGGGTCTCGGCCAAGGACCGTTGGGTTGCGCAATACCTCGCAGATGTTGCGCTGCGAAAATCCGCGAGCAAGAAAATTGCCGTCTTCTATGAAAACACAGGCTGGGGAAATGGGGCCGCTCCCGACGTGAAGGCGGCCTTGCAGGCTAAGGGCATCAGTCCCGTTGCCATGGAGACGTTCAACTGGGGCGACCAGGATATGACGGCGCAACTCATCCGGGCGCGGGATGCAGGCGCCGATGCGATCGTCATGTTTGCGTTGGACCGGGAAGGCAACCAAATTCTCCGGGGGATGGACAAGCTCAAGTACAAGCCGGTAATCGCCAGCGCCTGGGGACTGGCCGGGAACCTGGGCGAACTCGCCGGCCCGTTGGCGAATGGAGTGCTGGTCTTCCAGACTTTTTCCTGGATGGGCAAGCAAGAGCCCAGGACGGCCGCCGTGTATCAAAAGATCGCCGACAAATACAAGGTCAAGAGCCCTGCTGACCTGAAAATGGGGAGTGGCACCGCGAATGCATACGACGCCGTACATATCCTCGCAAAGGCTATTGCAGGAGCCGGGAGCTATGACCGTGTGAAGGTCCGCGACGCACTCTACCGAGTCAAATATGAGGGCTTGGTGGCGAATTACGATCCGGCGTTCGGACAGGCGCAAGAGCAGCACGATGCGATCAAGCAGAAATACTACAAGCTCACTGCTTGGTACAACGGTTCACTGTTGCCGGTAGACCAGACTCCCTACAAGTAATCGCGCATTAACTATCCATAACAGAAGCATTGATTCGGATGCTTCTGCTGGATCTCTTTTTGCCCGAGTTTCCTAAAACGTATATCCGAAAGGATAAGAGGAGGGATCTGCAATGAGCTCCTTTGTGCAATACATCCTCAGCGGACTGTCCATCGGGGCGATCTACAGCCTGATCGGGTTGGGGTTCTGCATCATGTGGTCAGCTTGTCGATCGGTGAACTTCGCCCACGGCGACGTCCTAATGGTCGGAGCTGTGATCGCCGTAGTCTCTATGGACGCGAATATCCCAATAGTGCTTGGGATCCCTGCAGCAATCCTTGTATGCATCGGCTATGGCGTGCTAATCGAGCGATTTGCCGTTCGTCCGTTCAACAAGGACGGTACGGCGATCGGCTGGATGCTAACCACGATTGCGATCGGCATCATGGTGGAGTCGTATGCCACGATCAAGTTCGGATCGTTCGCGAGAGCCTTGCCTTCCCCCGGGGTAGACAAGCCCATCTCAATTCTCGGCGCCGGCGTCTACGCTCAAGAGCTCTTCATTCCGGCCTTTGCCGTCTTGTTCATGCTTGCATTGGACATTTTCTATCGACGGACCGTGCTAGGTCGTGCCATGCGGGCAGTTGCATTTAATCGAGTGGCAGCGGGTCTGATGGGCATCAACGTAAATCGCATCACTGCCATTTCCTTCGGCTTGGCCGCAGGTCTCGGGGGTGCCGCAGGGGTTCTCGTCGGACCAATCATACAGGTCTCTACGACGATGGGCGTGCTCATTGGCCTCAAGGGCTTCGCCGTTGCGATCATGGCAAGCATCACGAGTGCACGTGGCGTAGTGATTACGGGTCTGCTCTACGGCGTCATGGAGAAATTCGTGGAGGGCTACATCAGCACAGCGGCACGGGAAGTCATCGGATTCTCAATCATGATTCTCGTGCTGCTCGCGTTCCCTCAAGGCGTGTTTGGCAAGAAGGAGGCAATGAAGGTATGAAAGCCGAAAAACTCAGATCCTTGTTGTTTCCCTCGCTCGTAGGCGCGCTCGGCGTAGGGATGGCTTTGTTGCCCCAGCTTGTGTCGAACACCTATGAGCTGCGTATATGGATGCTTCTAACCATTTACGCGCTTGTCGCACTTGGTCTAAACATCCTGGTAGGCCTCACGGGACTGGTGAGTCTGGGGCAGGCAGGACTCTTTGCCATCGGTGCCTATGTAGCCGCGATTCTGGCCGCCAAGCTTGGCGTCGGATTCGTCGCCACAATCGTAATTGCGACGATAGTAGCCGCCCTGTTCGGCGCATTACTCGCCTACCCAACGGTACGTGTCAAGGGCGTTTATCTTGCCGTCATCACAATCGCATTCGGCATTATTGTTGAGAACGTTGCCATTGAGTGGCAGGGCGTAACAGGTGGAACAAACGGGATTTCGGCAATTCCGGGACCAGCCTTTCTGGGTAAAGCGCTGGACGATACGGGATACTTCTATCTACTTGCAGTGCTGTTCCTCGCGGCGTACGTACTGCATTACAACATTATGAAGTCGCGCTTCGGGCGAGCGATGCGTGCGGTCAGTCAGAGCGAAATTGCGGCTCGCTCGATGGGCATCAATCCCATTGCCATTCGAACGTTCTCGTTTGTCATTGCTGCAGCTTTTGCCGGAATGGCTGGCGGTCTGTATGCCTATCTGAATCTGTACGTCAACCCCGACACGTTCAGATTTGACGACTCGGTCCGATTCCTTCTGATGGTTATTCTCGGTGGCTCGGGAACCATCGTTGGGCCGGTACTGGGCGCGAGCGTTCTGACGTTCCTTCCGGAGTACCTGCAGGCTTTCGGGGAGTGGCAACGTTTCGCCTACGGCGCGCTTCTCGCGCTGGTCATGTTCTGTCTCCCGTTGGGCGTCGTCGGTACCCTCTCCAATCTTCGCGGTCGGTTTCGCGCTTCCGTTAGCCGTGCATCCGAGGAGTGGCCGCGGCTCGGCACGCGTATCAACACAATGCTGCAGGTCGATGCGCAACGAGGCGCGGTCTGCCTGAAGACAAAGGGACTGACGATGGCATTTGGCGGCCTGGTTGCCAACGATAACGTCAGTGAAGTTCTCAGGGCAGGGCAGGTTCACGCCGTCATTGGCCCCAATGGTGCAGGTAAGTCGACGTTCATCAACTGTGTATCCGGATTCTACGCACCAACCGGCGGGGAGATTGAATTCCTGGGTGTCTCAGCCACTAGAAAGGTGAGCCACGAACTCGCAAGAATGGGGCTGGCACGAACCTTCCAGAACACGGAGCTATTCGGCAACATGACAGTTCTCGAGAATGTTTTGGTCGGCTATCACACGCGCTTTGAAAGCGGATTGCTCTCGACCTTGTTCAGGATGCCTAGCTTCTTTCGTGATGAGAAGCGGTTCCAGGACGAGGCGCAGGTTCTACTTGAGTACGTCGGACTCGCGGGCTTTGCAGATGAACTGGCCAAGAACCTCCCGTTTGGTCACCAGAGACGGCTGGAGATTGCGCGAGCGCTTGCTCTATCACCCAAGCTTCTCTTGCTTGACGAGCCTGCAGCGGGCCTTACGCACGGCGAAATCGAAAGCCTCAGTGGACTGATCCGGGACCTTGCCGCACGTCACATGACGATGATTCTTGTCGAGCACCATGTGGACATGATCATGGCTGTTTCGGACCATGTGACCGTCCTGGATTACGGAAAAGTAATCGCGTCGGGGCCGGTGGCCGAAGTCCGAAACAATCCTGCCGTGATTGAAGCCTATTTTGGCTCAAGCAAGTCACAGGAAGATCCTGAGCCTGCGCTGGAGGTGCGGTCATGAGCAACCCCTTATTGAAACTTGATAGCGTATCCGTGAACTATGGACGGATCGAAGCGGCACGTGCGGTTTCCCTCGAAGTTCACGAGGGCGAGTTCGTCGGCATCATCGGATCAAATGGCGCTGGCAAGAGCTCAACTCTCAAGGCCATCGCGGGGGTCGTGAAGCCGGTTGCTGGCGCCATTACTTTTGCAGGGCAGCAGGTGCATGGCCGTGGTCCGCACGAAATGGTTGCGAGCGGAATCGCGATGGTACCAGAGGGGCGTTACGTTTTCGCGGATCAGACCGTGGAAGACAATCTCATCCTCGGTGGCTACATACACGCTCAGCGAAAGGGCGTCGCGTCCCTGCGGGGAGATATCGACAGGATCTACGACCTCTTTCCACGCTTGAAGGAACGGCGATTGCAAGCTGCAGGTTCCCTCTCGGGTGGCGAGCAGCAAATGCTTGCGATTGGTCGGGGGCTATTGTCCAAGCCCAGGTTGTTGATGATCGACGAAGTATCTCTCGGTCTAGCGCCCAAGGTCCTCGATTTTCTATTTCCGGTCTTGAAAGAGTTGAACCGGCAGGGCTTGGCAATTCTGCTCGTCGAACAACTGGCCGTGCAGGCACTTTCCGTAACCACTCGTGCTTACGTGATGGAGAACGGTCGCATCACCATGAGTGGTCCGTCGGCACAACTCGCCGGAAACCCGGCGGTGATGGAGGCATACCTGGGAAAGGCAGCTTGAAGTCTGCCGCCCTATTGGTCCTATTGGATTGTCGAATCACCGCTGTATCGGCCGACCGGTCGGTAAGAGGAATTCACGTGTTTTCACTGAGAGTAAGAAAGGAGAAGGGAAATGCCACAACGTATCGTTGACCTGACGCTGACGCTGGCTGACAACATGCCGGCGCACAAGCTGTTCCAGCGTCCGATCGTCACGCCGCATCTGACGCATCAAAAGACACAGTCCTTTGGCTTGGGCGTGCCGGAAGACAAGATGACGTTCGCCACGACGTTCATCGCTACGATCGACCATATCGCGACGCACGTGGATGCGTTCTATCACACCAATCCGGACGGCTTGCCCGTGGACGAAATGCCTCTGGACATGTTCATGGGGAAGGCAGTCTGCTTCGATCTGACCCACATCCCGGACCTTGGCGATATTGACGTTAAGGATTTGGAGGAAGCGGAAGAGAAGGCAGGGGTGAAGGTAGACGGTCATATCGTACTGATGAACACCGGCCTCCATAAGCGCCACTACCCGAATGTTGAGGTGGTCTGGACCAATCCTGGCCTGACCGCGGAAGCTACGCACTGGCTGGCTGACCGGGGATCCAAGCTGCACGGCGTCGAGGGGCCGTCCACCGACAAGCCCTCTCATAACCTGTTCCCTAGCCATCGCGTTTGCCGAGATCGTGGCATTACCCACTACGAGTGGCTCGTGAATCTCGAGGAACTGGTCGGAAAGAAGGAATTCATGTTCTATGGCCCGCCTCTCAAGATCCATCAGGGCAGCGGTTCGCCGGTCCGGGCCTGGGCCGTTCTCGATGCCTGAGCGTAGGAACACAGTCTAAATGACAGGGGAGGCAGCAAATCGCTTGCTGCCTCCCAAGCAGCGGAGATACAAGACCATGACCGAAGCGAGCAACAACGACCAGCGGATTCCCATCACGCTGCTGACAGGATTTCTAGGTGCAGGCAAGACAACGCTGCTCAATCGCATCCTGTCAGATCCCTCGAGCGGTCGCATCGCCGTCATTGTCAACGAGTTTGGCGAGATTGGAATCGATGGGGACCTGATCGCCAGGTCGTCAGACGATATGCTGGAACTCAGCAACGGCTGTATCTGCTGCTCCAGTAAGGACGATCTCATCGGAGCCTTGTACAAGCTCTATATGCGTAAGGCGGGCCTCGTAGAACCAAAAGTCGACTTCGAGCGCATTATCATCGAGACCACGGGCCTTGCTGACCCGACCCCGCTTGCGCAGGCCTTCTACACGGATATGTCGCTGAGTCTGACCTACCGTCTGGACGCAATCGTGACGCTGGTGGATGTGGTGCACATCGAGAGCCAGGTCGAAGGCTCGCAGGAAGCGATGAGGCAGGTTGCTCTCGCCGATAAGCTGGTGCTCACCAAGAGCGACCTGGCTACTGATCGTCAGCGAAAGCGCGCCCATGAGATTGTCAATCGCCTGAATCCGTTGTCGCCTAAGGAGGTCGCTTCCTTTGGAAACCTGCGGGCGAACGCGCTCCTTGGCCTCGACTTGTTTGATCCGAATACCAAGCAGTCCGCGATCGCAACATGGATTGGCGCAGAGCGTGCCCACCACGCCAGTCATGGCAGCCATGAGCATCAGCACGACGCCTCCTGCACAGAGTGCGTAACCGGGCATGTGCATGAGCATGATCCGAGTCTATCTCACCTTGCCGATATTGCCTCAATCAGTATTCGAGAGCCGCGTCCACTCTCCTATGACAAGGTGATGAGGTTCCTCGCTCATCAGGTAGAGACGTACGGCAGCAACCTGTATCGGGTAAAGGGATTGCTAAATTTCTTTGAGATCGACAAGCCGGTCATTCTGCAGGGAGTTCAAAGTGTATTCAGTCCGCTGACCTATGCAGAGGATTGGCCGCGTAGCGAGGCGGAAACCCGTGTCGTGCTCATCGGTCGCAGCCTTGCAAAGGACCAGATCCTGGCGCAATTCGAACAGTGCGTCGCGAGTACGGAGCCTCAGCTTGATCGAGCGCTGGGTCTGATTTAAGTCGAAGAGAAAGCTAACCATGCAGGACTACGCATATTCCTCGGCACTTCATCTGCGCGAGGCAATCCTGAGCAAGGCTGTTTCACCGGTCGAGGTCATGAAGGAGTGTCTGACACGCTTGGAAGCGGTCGAGCCGCTGTTGAACTGCTTCGTGACCAGAACGCCTGACCTGGCTATGGACGCTGCCAGGTCGGCAGAAAGGGCTCTGATGGCCGGGGAGCCCGTGGGCCTGCTCCACGGATTGCCCATCTCGGTCAAGGATCTCATCTCCGTGGGCGGTGTGAGGCAGACGTTCGGCTCGCGCTCGATGGCCAGCAACATTGCGAAGACGGATGCGCCGGCCGTAGGGCGCATCAAGCAGGCGGGCGCGTGCATAGTGGGAACCACGACTACGAGCGAATTCGGGTGCAAGGCTGTCGGCGATTCTCCGCTCACGGGCGTGACGCGAAATCCGTGGAATACCGAGTGTACGCCGGGCGGATCAAGTTGCGGTGCGGCTGCCAGCGTGGCGGCTGGCGTTACACCATTCGCACTGGGTACCGATGGCGGTGGATCGATCCGCGAGCCTGCGGCACTTACCGGCCTGTTTGGCATCAAGGCTCAGTTTGGGCGCGTGCCGGTGTTCCCCGCTTCAGCCACACCAACGCTGGCGCATGTCGGTCCTCTGGCGCGTACCGTTAGAGACGCCGCTCTCCTATTGTCGGCAATCGCTGGGCAAGATGGGCGCGATCCGTTCTCGGTCGCCGCTCCCGTGCCGGCGTGGCTTCAAGCCTGCGATCTCCCAGTCAAAGGCATGCGATTGGCATGGAGCCCCACGCTCGGTTACGCGAAGCCCGACCAAGAGGTCTTGAGTCTCTGCGAATCCGCGGTGAGGGTTTTTGAGAAGTTGGGATGCGAGATTGTCGAACTGCCGGAAGGAATTGGCCCAGACCCGGACCAGCTGTGGATGGCGGAATTCTATGCGGGAGTGGGGACACGGTTGAACGGCACACTGAGCGAGTCGCGGGAGATCCTCGATCCGGCCGTGGCATCGCTTCTCGACAAGGCGCTCGACCAGTCGCTACTGGAGTACTACACGAAAGTGTTCGCGCGCTACGAGTTTCGCGAAAGGATCCGCGCGATGTTCGAGTCGTTCGATTTGCTCCTCACACCTACAGCGCCCGTGCCGGCGTTCCCGGTGAACGTGGACGTACCGCCTCAGTTTGCGGGACGAAATCCCTGCACCTGGCAGTACTACACATACCCGTTCAACCTCACCGGGCAACCAGCCGCGTCACTACCAGTAGGATTCACATCGGCAGGCTTGCCAGTGGGACTTCAATTGGTCTCGAGGATCAATGCTGAGACTGACATTTTCCGAGCGGCATCAGCATTTGAAATGGAGCATCCATGGGGGAATATAAGGCCGCCTTGTCTCTGAAGGACGGACAGGGGGTGAGCGCCGTGGCCCGCGAATTGGGTATGTCGGAGCAGACGCTGCGCAACTGGATCAAGGCTGCGGAAGCCGGCAAGCTGAGCGACGACCGGTTGAACGCGCCGCATCCTTACTTACATTCGCGGCAGAATGGGCGACGTCCCTGACAGCGAAGACAGGAGCAAGGGCCTGGATGACGCCCTGCGGGCGCCACGTTGATTGGCATGCTGCCGGCCACCGCTACGCCGGGCTTCGGTTCCCGAGCCCGCTCGTCGCGTGTCGCGTCCCTCATCCTGCCTCAGCAACCCGGTGAACATCGCCTGGTCTGTTCAGCTCCGTTAGCCAAGCGGCGACCCATCGGCGCGCAGCGTTTCGCCCCTGCGCTCGACGATCATGCCGTAGGCGTGCGGCTGCCGGTGCAGGTCGAAGTTGAAGGTGGTGCGCTTGTATAGCGCGCAGAAGTCGAGGTCGCAGCGTGCGATCGCCACTTCGTCGCCCTTGGTGATGCAGCTCGCGACCACTTCGCCGGATGGCGCGATGATGCAGCTGCCGCCAATGCTGTCGACGCCTTCCTCGATCCCGGCCTTTGCCACGCCGACCACCCAGGTGCCGTTCTGGTAGGCGCCCGCCTGCATCGACAGCTGGTTGTGGAACAGCGACAGGTCGTCGTGCGCGGGCGCGGGCGCGTTGTGCACCGGCGTGTTGTAGCCGATCAGGACCATCTCCACCCCTTGCAGGCCCATCACGCGATAGGTCTCGGCCCAGCGCCGGTCGTTGCAGATGGCCATGCCGATCTTGCCACCGAAGGCCTCGGTGACGCCAAAGCGGTCACCGGGCGTGAAGTAACGCTTCTCCAGATGCTGGAAGCGGCGCCATGGTTCGTGCTCGCAGTGGCCGGGCAGATGCACCTTGCGGTATTTGCCGACGATGGTGCCGCTGCGGTCAACCAGGATCGAGGTGTTGTAGCGAACCTCGCGCCCGTTCTCGTTGGCCAGTTCCGCATAGCCGAGATAGAAGCCCACGCCGAGCTCACGCGACAGCGCGAACAGCGGCAGCGTGTCGGCACTCGGCATCTCGCGTTCAAAGAAGCTGTTGATTTCCCCATCGCTGTCCATATACCAGCGCGGGAAGAACGTGGTCAGCGCCAGTTCAGGGTAGACGATCAGGTGCGCGCCGCAGGCATGGGCTTCGCGCATCATTTCGCACAGCCGCGCGACCACCTGCACGCGCGTATCGGCGCGTGCGATCGGGCCCAGCTGGCCAAGTGCGACATGGATGAAACGGGACACGATTGACTCCTGAAATTCGGGGGAAGAGAAGGTGTTGGATCGGGGGGCTGTGCCCGGGTCGTTCAGGGACGGTTGGCCAGGCTGACGACCACGCGCATCAGCAGCTGCGCGCCCCGCACCAGGTCGGCCGCTTCGGTGAACTCGCGAACATTGTGGCTGAGTCCGCCCACGCTGGGAACGAAGATCATGCCCGCAGGGCAGACGCGCGCCAGCATCTGCGCGTCGTGGCCCGCTCCGCTCGGCATCCGCGTGGTCGACAGGCCTAGCGCGTCGCTGTGCCGCTGCACCAGGTCGGTCACCAGCGGGTCGAACGCCACCGGCTCGAAGCGCGCCAGCGAACGCTGGCGCAGCGCGACACCTTCCGTCGCGCAGGTCTGGTGCGCGAAGGCGAGCACCTCGGCTTCCGCCTGCGCGAGCGCCGTGACGTCGGTGTTGCGCAGATCGACGGTAAAGGTCGCGCGGTTCGGAATCACGTTGACGAGGTTCGGCTCGAAGCGGATCGCGCCGACCGTGCCGATCTGGCGGCCGCCGTAGCGCAGCGCCAGATCGTGCACGAAGGTGGCGATGCGTGCGGCGCAGTAGCCAGCGTCGTGCCGCAGGGCCATCGGCGTGGTGCCGGCATGGTTGGACACGCCTTCCAGCACGAATTCGGTCCAGCTGATTCCCTGCACGCCTTCAACCACGCCAATCTGCACGCCCATGCGCTCCAGCACCGGGCCCTGTTCGATATGCAGCTCGACAAAGCTGTCGACCTCGGGCCGGCCGACCGGCGCATCGCCGCGATAGCCGATTCGCTCCAGTTCCGCGCCGACCGTGCTGCCGTCGATGCCGCCTGCCGCGAGCGCTTCGTCGAGCGGCATGCCGCCCACGAAAACCAGCGAGCCCATCATGTCCGGCTGGAAGCGGGCGCCTTCCTCGTTGGTAAAGAAGGCGATCGCCAGCGGGCGGCGCAGCCGCACGCCGGCATCGCGCAGCGCAGCGACCACTTCCAGTCCGGCCATCACGCCATAGTTGCCGTCGTACCTGCCGCCAGTGCGTACCGTATCGATGTGCGAGCCGACCATCACCGGCGGCAGGTCTTCATGGCCGGCATGAATCGCGACGCCGTTGCCGATGGCATCGATGGTAACCTCCATGCCGAGCGCACGCATTTGCGCGACGGTCCAGTCGCGCCCCGCGCGGTCGGCGTCAGTCAGCGCCAAGCGGCAGACGCCGCCGCCGTTGATGGCGCCATGCGTATTCAGTTCGTCGAGCCGGCGCAGCAACCGCGCGCCGTCGATGCCCGGGAACTCGGTGTCGAGCGCCGTGCGGCCGCTGTCCGCGCTAAGGTTCGTTGTCATGCCTGCGCTCCCGCGCGCACGGCGTCGGCACTGCGCCCGACCAGCCGCGCGTACAACCCGGCATCGGTATCGGCCTCGCTGCCAACGAACAGCAGGCGGCTGCGCGCGCCGAGGCCCAGCGCTGCACGCGCTTGCGGATCTTGCATGCCCGCAATGGCGGCTGCCAGGCCCGCTACCGCGGATTCGCCGGCGACGATGGCGGGATCGCCATCAGCGGGATTCGCCAGCAAGCGCATCGTCGCCACCGCCGCTCCGTCATCGATGGTGCAGAAGGCATCCGCGCCGTGGGCCAGCACTTCCCACGCCAGCAGTGACACTTCTCCGCAGGCGAGGCCCGCCATCAGCGTATTGAGCGTGCCGGTCACCGCCGTCACGTGGCCGGCGCGCGCGCTGCGGTACAGGCAGTTGGCCGCGTCCGGCTCGACCACCACGAATACCGGGCGCTGCGCTGCGTTGCGTTCCCAGAAGTAGGCGCAGACGGCGGCGGCGAAACCGCCCACGCCGGCCTGGATGAAGACGTGCGTTGGCCACTCGGGCAGCGCGTCGACGGCCTCGGCCACCATGACCTGGTAGCCCTGCATGACATCTCGCGGGACGTCCATGTATCCGGGATACGAAGTGTCGGAAATCACGTGCCAGCCGCGTTCGCGAGCGTCGCGGTCGGCCTGCTGGACCGCCTGGTCGTAGTTGCCCGTAGTCCGTACCACGGTCGCGCCGACCTGCTCGATCGCCGCCTTGCGTCCTTCGCTGACGGCGGCGTGGATGTAGATCACGCAGGCGCAGCCGAACCGCCGGGCGCCCCATGTGACCGAACGCCCGTGGTTGCCATCGGTGGCGCAGGTCACCGTGTAATCGGCGCACAGCGCGCGCAGTTCGGGCGAAGTGAGGGCGGCAGGGGTCAACGCGCGGCCGATCCGCTTGCCGATCTCGCGCGCCAGCAGGCGGCCCACCGCATAGGCGCCGCCCAGTGCCTTGAAGCTGCCGAGACCGAAACGCGTGCCTTCGTCCTTGTAGTGGATCTTGCCGACGCCCAGCGCGGCGGCCAGCGCCGGCAGCGCATGCAGTGGCGTAGGCCGGTAGCCCTCCCAGGCGGTGATGGCGCGTTGCGCGGTGGCCAGCGCCGGCGCACCGAGAATGGCCTCGCGCGTGCTGCCATAGTCTTCGCTGCGGGTGCGCGCAGGGTTGACGAAAAGATCGAGCTTGAGCTGCGGTAACGTGGACATGGGACTTCCGGTGTTGACAGGAGAGGGGGTTGCGCGAGCCGACTCGCGCTGTATTCGGGATGCGGGGCGCTCACGCCTGCAGGTCGAGATCGTCGAGCAGGTCATGCGCGCGTTCGACCCGCGCCATCCGCGCACGCGCGCGCTTGCGGGCGCGCCGCGCCATCGCGGTGGCGAGGTAATTGACGAGGCTGGTCGCGGCTACATAGGAGTCGAACACCTGGTCGCCATGGTGCGAGCAGCGCAGCACGGCGGTGGCGTGCGTGGTCAGCGCGGAGACCGGCGCATCGCTGAGCAGGATGATCTTCGCCCCCGCCTCGGTGGCCAGCGTGACGATCGGTGCGAGCCGGCGCGCGCGGCGCCGGAAATCGACCGCGAGCAGCACGTCCTTGCTGTCGATTTCCGCGATCAGTTCGGCATCCTTGCCGGCCTGCTCGTTGAGCAGGTAGACCTCCGGCCGTACCTGCGACAGCAAGGCATTGGCATAGAAGGCCAGCATGAAGCTGTTGCGATAGCCGACCACCCAGACCCGGCGCGCATCGGCCAGTTCGCGCAGGGTGGTATCGAGTACCCGTTCGCTGAGCTGCTCCGGCAGGGCGGCCAGGCGGTGCGCGTCGAGCTGAACATGTGCCTGCAGTCCGGCGAGCGCGGGTAAAGCCACACCAGTGCGAGCGCCACGCGGGGTGGCAGCGCGCCCCATCTTTGCCAGCGGAGACTGGCTGGCGCGCTGGTCGCGCAACGCCTGCCGGAACGCGCCGAAGTCGGCATAGCCGAGCCGCCGGAAGAAGCGGGCGGCGCTCGCCTTGGACACGCTCGCCAGGTCGGCGAGCTCGGTAGCGGAGTATCCGAGCAACTCGGATTTGCGGCTGAGCAGTACGTCGGCGAGCTTCTTGTCGGTTCCGGAAAACTCACCGTAGCACTGGATGATCTGCGCTTCGAGCGCGTCGTAAGTGTTCATGTCGGAGCGATCGATTGCGATACCTGGGTCTCGTTCCGGCTGCACCGGTTTGGCGCCGTCTCGCACAGTTATGGAACCAGAGTTTCTCTATTTGTAGCATGTGAAACTACTGTTCCACGTTTCGATCTTTCCCGAGCAAAGACGATGCCAACTGCCACCATGGCTTGCCTGATCTCGCGTAATCCGTCGAATCTAAAGAGAGTGTTATCTCTTCCTGGTTCCGGGCGACGCTTCAAGGAGCCGTGGCATGCATCTTGCGAATTGGCCCTTCGTTCTCCTCGACCGACTGAAGAAAGGGTGTTTTATGAAACGCAGACAGTTCACCGCCATTGCCACCGTCCTCGTCACTGCCGCCCTGGTCGCCATGGCGCCTGCGCAGGCCGACGATTCCCTGACCGCGGTGATGGCGAAGAAGTCGATTGCAATCGGCATCCCGGTCGACTTTGCGCCGTATGGCTTCATGGGCCCCGACCTGAAGCCGCAGGGGCTCGATGTGGCCGTGGCGCAGATGATTGCCGACAAGATGGGCGTCAAGGCCGACCTTGTGCCGGTCAGCACGCCTAACCGCATTCCCTATCTGCAAACGAAGAAGATCGACCTGATCGTGTCGGCGCTGGGCAAGAACGCCGAGCGTGCCAAGGTGATCGACTTCACGATCGCCTATGCGCCGTTCTACCAGGCGGTGTTCGGGCCGAAGAGCCTGAGCATCAAGAGTTTTGCCGACCTTGGGGGCAAGACCATCGCTGTGACGCGCGGCACCATTCAGGACGACGTGCTGCAGCAGGTCGCGCCGCCCACGCTGAAGATCCAGCGCTTCGAGGATGACAACTCGACGGTGGCCGCCTTCGTGACGCAGCAGACCCAGCTGGTTGCCACCGGGGCTGCGGTCGCCGCCATGGCGATCCAGAAGTATCCGAAGGTGGACGCCGAATACAAGCTGCTGCTGAAGGACTCGCCTAACTTTATCGGCGTGCGCAAGGGCGAAACCGCACTGCTGGCCAAGGTCAACGAGATCCTGCGCCAAGCCAGGGCCGACGGCACGCTGGGTAACTATGCGCAGCGCTGGCTCGGCCGCGGCACCGGCGAGTTGCCCGAATAAGAACCTGCCAAGACCGCGGCGGCGCGCGCCGTCGCGGGTTCCACCTTCGCTTCTGTGTGGCTGTTGCGTATGATTTCCTTTGATTTCGGGCCAGTGCTCTCGCAATGGCCGATGCTGCTGCAGGGCCTCTTCCTGACCGTTCTGCTGACGGCATTCTCGGCAGTCGCCGGCACCGTGCTCGGCATCGGGTGCGCCTGGTCGCGCCTGCACGCGCCGGCGTGGGTGCGCGCCATGGTCGGCGGCTATGTCGAGGCGATCCGCAACACCCCTTACATCATTCAGCTGTTCTTCGTCTTCTTCGGCCTGCCGACGATTGGCGTGCGGCTGACGCCCGAGGTGGCCTGCGTGTTGTCGATGACGCTCAACCTGGGCGCCTACGCCTGCGAGATCATCCGCGCCGGCCTCGAATCCACGCCGCGCGGGCAGATCGAAGCCGCGCAGAGCCTGGCGCTCGACCGCTGGCAGATCTTCACGCGCGTGGTGCTGCCGCCTTCGCTCAAGCGTGTCTGGCCAGCACTGGTCGGCCAGATCATCATCGTGATGCTGGGCTCGTCGGTCTGCAGCCAGATCTCCGCGGAGGAAATGTCCTATGCGGCAAACCTTATCGCCAGCCGCACCTTCCGGAACTTTGAAGCCTATATCGCCGTTGCCGTCGCGTACCTGGCGCTGGCCGTTGCGGTGCGCCAGGCCCTGAACTGGATCGGGCCGCGCTTTTTGTTCGGACGCTGACAGGAGACGGCCATGATCGAGTTTTCACTGTGGGACATCTTCCGCAACCTGCTGCTGGCGTTGCGCTGGACCGTCGGACTGTCGCTGATTGCTTTCGTCGGCGGCGGCGTCGTCGGCCTGCTGCTGCTGGTGGCGCGCATTTCCCGGGTGCCGGGGGCGGGGCGCGGCATTGCGTTGTACGTGCAGCTGTTCCAGGGCACGCCGTTGCTGATGCAGCTCTTCCTGGCCTATTTCGGGCTGGCGCTGATCGGCATCGAAACCTCGGCGCTGTTCGCCGCCGCATTGTGTCTCACGCTCTATGCCAGCGCCTACCTGACCGAGATCTGGCGCGGCTGCGTCGATGCGATTCCGCGCGGCCAATGGGAAGCATCGGCCAGCCTTGCGCTGAACCTGCGCGAGCAATTGCGCTACGTGATCCTGCCGCAGGCGGCCCGCATCGCGGTGGCGCCGACGGTGGGCTTTATGGTGCAGATCGTCAAAGGCACTGCGCTGGCTTCGGTGATCGGCTTCGTCGAAGTGACCAAGGCCGGGCAGATGATCTCGAACGCGACCTTCCAGCCCTTCTTGGTCTATAGCTGCGTCGCGTTGCTGTATTTCGCGCTGTGCTTCCCGCTGTCGCTCTGGAGCCGCAGGCTCGAACGCGGCTGGCAGGCGCATGCCTGAATCCGCAGATAGAACCGCGACGGGGGCTCGCACCGAGCCCCCCACCCACGCCTACCAAGCCTTAGCAAGGCTCTCCAAGCTGCATATCCATGTCCACATCACACGCCACCACCCAGCCATTTGCTCTCGTCGATGTCGAGGGCCTGCATAAGCAGTATGGCGACAACGAAGTCCTGAAGGGCATCGACTTGCAGATCGGCCGGCGTGAGGTCGTCTGCATCATTGGCCGCAGCGGTTCTGGAAAGAGCACGCTGCTGCGCTGCCTGAACGGGCTCGAGACTTTCCAGCAAGGCAAGCTGTCGATCGACGGCCAGGTGCTGCGTCACGGCGACGCGAAGACGATGCGCGAACTGCGACAGAGCGTCGGCATGATCTTCCAGAATTTCAACCTGTTCCCACACCTGACCGCAGGCCAGAACGTGATGCTCGCGCCCACGCTGGTCAAGGACGTGCCGAAGGCGGATGCGCGCCGGCGCGCGCAGGCACTGCTGCAGCGCGTCGGCCTCGGCGAGAAGTTCGACAGCTACCCCGACCAGCTCAGTGGCGGACAGCAGCAGCGCGTGGCGATCGCCCGCGCGCTGGCGATGGACCCGGCCGTGCTGCTGTGCGACGAAATCACTTCGGCACTGGACCCGGAGCTGGTGGGAGAGGTGCTGAGTGTGGTCGAGTCGCTCGCCGCCGACGGCATGACGCTGATCATGGTCACGCACGAGATGAACTTTGCGCGCAAGGTCAGCGACCGCATCGTCTTCATGCACCACGGCAGGGTGCACGAGACCGGCACCCCTGAGCAGCTGTTCGGCGACCCACGGACGGCGGAATTGCAGCAGTTCCTGTCGGCCATGCACGGCTGATCCGCGGCGCAGCTGCCCGAACTGCTGAACACCGGTGTGATCGAAGGCTTTCTTCCTCGAAGTCGAGGCCGCCTTCCCCGGAGCGCCACGACGAACCAGGTGGCGTTCGCCGCGTCGGGCCCCTCGCGGCCCGGACGTACAGCGTGCGTGGGCGACTGGACTGGCTGGCGACGCGAGGCGCGGTTCAGGCGACGGCGGCTTCCCGGCTGCCGATCAAGCTGCGCAACCGCAGCTCCTCGGGCGTAAACTCCGGGCCGCGTATTGCCCCGAATGCCTGAGCCGCTGCCAGCGTCCGGGTCGGCGCGTCGTTCAGGTGGTCTGGGCCTTGCAGGCGGAACGAGACCGGCGACAGGGGGCCGAACAACAGCGCGCGTTCGAGCTCGGGCCAGCGCGCCAGATCGGGCTCCGCGCCGATCTGGCGCGCCAGCGAAACCGCAAGATCATGTAGCACTGGCTGCTGCCCGCGCTGCCGCATCGCCCGGCACGCCGCCAGCCCTTGCGCCATCTGTGTCGGCGACGGCATGGGTGCCAGGCCGGCCAGCGTGTAGGCAATCCAACGGGCCTGCAGTTCGAGCACCGGCAGATAGGGGCCGACCAGGTTGTAGAGGCCGACGAAGGCCAGTCCCCGGAGGTTCGGGTGAAAGGTATGAGCGTGCAGGTCTAGCCCCCTGCCGTCGTAGTTCAGCGTGCGTGCAATGTCTGGCGCCAACCACGGCACCGACAGGCCATAGCCGGTTCCGAAGAGAATCGCATCGGGCGTTGCGACAGTGCCGTCGGTAAAGCGCACGGTGCCCCCGTCGATGCGGTCGATCCAGGGGCGCACGGTAACGCGGCCTTCGGCCACCGCCGGCAGGAATCCCTGTGACTGGGAGATGCCCGCCGCAAACACATTGGCATCGGGCACTGGCGCCCCAAACTGGTCGGGCGCGCCGCCGGCCCGAAGCACGGCCGCCTTCAGGCTATCCGCTAGCGCCTCGGCCGGAAGCGCCTCGCCCGCCAGCGCTGCCGCGCGGTGGAACAGCATATGTTCGGCCGGCACGCCCGCAATTAGCTTAGGGACAATATAACGCTGGCGGCGGTAGGCTGCTGTGACGTTTGCTCCGCCAAAAGCGAGATCAGAGGCGATTTCCAGGGCGCTGATCGAACAGCCGGCCACCAGCACAGAACGGCCTCGGTAAGGCTCAGCACCCTTGTAACGCGCGGTATGTGCGATACCGAGCGCGCCGGTAAAGTTCGCCATGCCAGGAATGTCGGGCAGTAGCGGCACGGCTTGCGCGCCCGTGGCCACGATTACTTGGCTGAAGCTCTCTTCGTGCATTCTGCTCGCACTGCGCGAGCGTAGCCGCCAGCAGCCGCCCTCCGCGGCCTCGAGGCGCTCGACACGCGTGCCGAAGCGGATGCAGCGCAGCAAATCGAAGCGGGCTGCATAGCGCTCCAGATAGGCAAGCATTTGATCCTGGCGCGGATACGTCGCGACATCTGTGCCATGGTCCAGGTCGGAGAAGGCCGACGTGACTCGGCTGGTGTTTGTGCGCATCCCGGACCAGGTCGCGCTGGCCGCGCTGCACAAGTTCCATTGACCGCCGAGCCGGTCGCCGGCCTCGAACAGGATCGGCTCGAAGCCGTGCTGCAGCAGCCAGCGAGCCGAGACCAAGCCGCCCGGGCCGGCGCCGATGATGGCAACCTGCCTGCTTTTCGGATGTTGCATGGTGGGACTACCCTTTTGTCGATGGTCCCAACGTTATAATCTGCCACACAAAATAACGTCGCTAAAAAGTTGCTAAGCGGCTTGTCGTACTTCCTAAGTTGTTCCTAACCGTTTGCGAAGCGAAGACAATCCGGGCCAATATGCGGCTATCAGAAGAGATCCTGGACTTTATCGCGAGCCCCGTGATGATCATCGTGGGCACGCGAGACCAGGCCAACCGCCCCTCGATCGCTCGCGCGGTCGGTGCTCGCGCGATCGACGAGGAAATCGTCGAGGTCATCGTGTCCGCCTGGCAATGGCCGGAAGCGATGGACAACTTAGCCGCCAACGGGCAGGCCGCCGTCACCTTTGCTCGCCCCGCGGACTATGTCTCCTATCAATTGAAAGGCTTCGCCCAACTTCGCGCAGTCGATTCCTCAGACCTGGAGCTTTCCCGGCGCTACCGGGCCGACATCGATGCTTTGTTCGGCGGCCTCGGACTGCGGCCCGAATTGGTCTCGTCGTGGCTCGCGGATCGGGAGCTGACGGTCGCACGGCTGCATGTGCGCGAGGCCTACATCCAGACCCCCGGGCCAAAGGCAGGCACCGCCGCAGACTCACCCACGGCTAGGGGTGCGGGATGATGCCACTGCGCGACCTCGACGACTGCTTCGAAGGCGTGATCCCCTCGATCATCGCCACAACTGCGGCCGACGGCACGCCCAATATCTCCTACCTGTCGCAGGTGGTGATGGTGGACGACGCGCATATCGCCATCTCCAACCAGTTCTTCGCCAAGACCGCCGCCAATATCCGCGCCAATCCGCATGCCTGCCTGCTGCTGGTCAGCGCCCGCCACGGCGGTCAGTACAAGCTGGATATCACCTGGGTTTCATCCCGCGACGAAGGGCCGCTGTTCAAGCGCGTGGCAGACCATTTGCGGGCCAGCAGCGCCCAAGTCGGCATGGCTGGCATCATGCGTCTCAAGGCCATCGACGTGTTCCGCGTCGATGACATCGTACCTGTGGTTTCTCCCGCGGGGACGGATCATGCGGGCGACGCATCGCCGGCGCCCGATCTTGCCGTCCTCGGCCAGGTGATGAAAACCATCAGCGCACAAAGCGATACGGAAGGCGTAATGGGTGCAGTGCTCGATGGCTGCGCGCAATTGGGATTCCCGCATGCCATCGTGCTGCAGAGCGACCCAATCCGACGCCTGCTTACCACCGTGGTCAGCCGCGGCTACGGCCGCTCCGGCGTTGGTTCCGAAGTGGCATTCGACGAGGGACTAATTGGCATCGCCGCCGTCACCCGGCGACCGGTGAAAGTCAATGACCTGAGCCGGATTCGGCGGCTGGGCAACGCGATCGAAGCCACCAGCCCCGCCGACGAGAACCGCACCCGCATCATCGTGCTGCCCAGCCTGCCCGACGCCATGAGTCAGATGGCCGTCCCCATGCTGGCCCAGGACACGCTGCGCGGCGTGTTGTTTGTGGAAAGCCCGGAGCGGATCGCCTTTCGCACGGCACATGAAACGACACTTGAAATGATCGCCAGCCAGTGCGCACTGGCTCTGGCGCTCTGCGAAGCGCTGGTCCCGGATGCCCGCCCGCCAGTGCTCCGCACGGTGCCCGGACTGCCAGATGATCGCGTCATCCACGTGACGCACCACGCTGTTGACGATAGCGTCTTCATCGACAACGCCTACGTTATAAAGGGCGTCGCGGGACGCCTGCTGGCCTATATGCTCGGCGTCTACATCAACGAAGGCCGGAACGCGTTCAGCAACCGCGAGATCCGACTGGCGGAGGCGCTGCGGCTACCGGAGATCAAGGACAACCTCGAAACGCGGATGCTGCTGCTCCGGCGGCGGTTGGGCGAGAAGAATTTGCCCGTGCAGTTAATTCATGCGGGGCGGGGGCAGGTCCGGCTGGTTGTGGATGGGGTGCCTGTGCTTATGAGGGCTGGGTGAGCGGCGAAATGTTGGTGCTGGCATGTCCGGACCTCCCTGCCGGCATGCGCAAAGGCGCCTCACAGACCGCAGACCGGCCAGTTGCGCTTCTTCGGCGACTACGCTTGCGCTCGGCAACCTGGCTGTCTTTGTCTCACATAGTGAAGAGTGGCTTTATTTTCCATGTCGCTTCCCCTTGTTCAACGCGATGCGTCGGGGATGCAGGAAGGTTAGGCGCGATCGCCGCCGGCATGAATGGCATACCCGTGCAATCCAGCGTTGCATCGCGCGCAAGGCCGCGGCTGCAGCGTCGGGGCCGCCGCCTGCCGCCGCCGGTCGTTGCTGTTGCCGCAAAGCGCTCTTGCTTTGCCGTCCCATTCAGCGATCACGCACGGCCCTCTACCATGGCTGCATCGGATCGCACATCGGACCGCATATTGGAGCCAGACATGGAAGGCAATCTTTCCCTTGATGCAGAACCAGCGGCATCTGTCGCGCCGGACCCGGCGGCGCTCGCGCGCCCGCCCAGGGCCCTCGTCATCGGCGGCTCGCTCGGCGGCTCGTTCGCGGCAACCGCGCTGCGCGCGGTCGGCTGGGATGTGGAGGTGTTTGAGCGTTCGCCCTCCGCACAGAGCAGCCGCGGTGGCGGGATCGTGCTTCAGCCCGAGGTGATAGGCGCCTTTGCCTTTGCCGGCGTCGTCCCGCGGCGCGCTTGGCGTGCGCTCGCACGACCGGCTGTACTTGGGACCGACTAGCGGAGGGCGCGAGAATGACGGCGTGGGGCATTGGCATGGGCAACCGGATCATGGGTATCGCGCACGCCTGAGCACGGATGGCGACCGTGGCGGTGTTGTCCGTGCGATGTGGCAGCCCCGGCCGCTGCCGTTCAGGCCGACGGCGCTGTGCCGGCGAATGCGTCTTCCAGCAGCTGGCGGATCCCCTCGCGTTCGAGCGGACGCGGATTCGGATACTGGTCGCGCAGCGCCAGCTCGCAGGCGCGATCGAGGTCCGCCGACGACAGTCCCAGTTCACGCAACGATGTCGGCGCACCGAGCTTCGCCGCCAGTTCGAACACGGCGAGCGGACCGCTGCCGTGCCCGGCACCCAGTGCCTGTGCAATGGCGGCCATTGCCTCCGGCGCGGCAGGCGCGTTGTACGCCAGCGCATGGGGGAGCACCACCGTGTGGACCTCGGCGTGCGGCAGGTTGAAGGTCCCGCCCAATGTGTGGCAAAGCTTGTGATGCAGACCGGCCGTCACGCTGCCGAGCACGGCCCCGCACAGCCAGGCGCCGTAGAGCGCGTCGCTGCGGGCTTCGCGCGACGCCTCATCTGTGTGCTGCTCCGCTGCGGCAATGACCGGCAGGGCCCGGCCGAATGCTGCAATGCCTTCGCGTGACATCCATTGGCTAACGGGGTTACGGTCGGAGGCATAGAGCCCCTCCGCCGCATGGGCGATGGCATTCATGCCACTGGTCACGCTGATCGCAACGGGCAGGCCCAGCGAGAGGTCCGGATCGTAGAGGATGGTTCGTGGCAGCACGCGCGCATCGCGCCCCGTGCGCTTCAGGCCGGCATCGGTCAGACCATAGATCGGCGTCATTTCCGACCCGGCGTAGGTCGTCGGCACAGCGATGACGGGCAGTTCCGACTCCAGTGCGATGGCCTTGGCCAGCCCTATGGTCGAGCCGCCGCCAATGGCGACAGCGCAGTCGGCGCCGAGCCGCGCGGCGTGCTCGCGCGCCAGGCGCGCCTGTTCGATCGGCACGTGCATCACGGCGCCGTCGAAAATCCCGGCGCTGCGTGCGCCCAGCACCGCGGCCGCGCGTTCGGCAAGCTTGCGCTGGCCGGGCGTGCACAGCACCAGCGCGCTGCGCGCGCCGAGGGCATCGGCTTCGTCGCCCAGCCGCGCCAGGCTGCCGGGGCCGAAGACGACGCGTTGCGGACGGGTCTGGTAGGCGAAAGGAACCATCGCGAAAATGCCCTGTCAGGAAGTGGGTAAAGGCTCGATGCCAGCAGCAGGGCGTTCAATCGACCGCGATGTTGCGCGCCTTGATCAGCCGGCCCCAGCGCGCCGATTCATCCTGGATCAGCTTGTTGGTCTGCTGTGCGTCGCCGGCCACCACGTCGAAGCCGCCGTCAGTCAGCAGTTTCGCAATCGCCGGATCGCGCAGCGTCGACGTCATGGCGCTGGACAGCTTCTCCAGCACTTCCGGCGGGGTCTTGGCCGGCGCGATCATCGCGACCCACGAATAGGCCTCGAAGCCCTTGTAGGACTCGGCTACCGCCGGCACAGCCGGCAGCCTCGCGTCACGCTGGCGCGAGGTCACGGCCAGCGCGCGCAGCTTGCCCGACTGCACATAGGGCAGTACCAGCGGCAGGCTCGCGATCATCGAGTCGACGTGGCCACCGAGCAGGTCGTTGATGGCCGGGCCGCCGCCCTTGTATGGAGTATGGATGCCGCTGGTGCCGGCGGCCTCGTGGAAGGCTTCGGCCACGAGCTGGTTCGAGCTGCCGTTGCCCACCGATGCGTAGGACACCTTGTTCGGCACGCGTGCCGCCGTCACGTAGTCCTGCACGGTCTTGTAGGGCGAGGCGGCGGGTACGACCAGCACCATCGGCGAGCGCACCATATAGGAAACGCCTGTCAGGTCGCGGTGCGAGGCATAGGGCAGCTTCGGGTAGAAATGCGGCTCGGTCGCAAAGCCGTCGAACACCATGCCGACGGTGTAGCCGTCCGGCGCGCTGCGCGCAATCTGCCCCGTGCCGATGGTGCCGCCCGCGCCCGCGCGGTTGTCGATCACCACCGTCTGCGCCAGCCGCTTGCGCAGGCCCTCCTGGACCTGCCGCGCGACCTTGTCGACGGTGCCGCCCGCGGCATAGGGGACGACGATCGTGACCGGCTTGGCGGGCCATGCATCCGCCCGCGCGAAGCCCGGCGCCAGCGTGCAGGCAAGCGTCAGCAACAGCGCGGCGGATGTTTGCGCGCGCGCCCGCGCCGCATGGAAAAGGGGGGCAAGGGCGGTAGTCATCGTGGAACTTGTCTCCATGGTCGGTACCTTCCGATCGTTCGTGTCGGCTTGTCGGTTTAGCAAATGACATGATGCTTCTGCTTTGCATTTCCTGCAAAAAGGCTTGCACCGCAGCGCATCGTGCCGATACTATGCGCTGGTTGCTGCAACGGGAAGCCTTTGCTTCCGCGCAACGCCTTTGCGGGAAATGCACAAATGGAATTTGTCCGTTTTGCCGAGAACCTGGCCACCTTCGTCGACGTGGCGCGCGCCGGCAGCTTTTCGGCGGTCGCCAGGCGCAAGGGACAGGTAGCGTCGTCGGTAGCGCGCCAGATCGATGCCCTCGAGCGCGAAATGGGCGTGGCGCTGTTCACGCGTTCCACGCGCGCGCTGGTGCGCACCGAGGCCGGGGACCTGCTGTTCGAGCGCGCCACGCGCATCCTGCAGGAACTGAACGAAACGCGCGACGCCGTGACGGCGCTGGAACAAGGCGTCAGTGGCAGGCTGCGGGTTGCCTGCCTGCCGGCCTTCGCGCGACGCCATGTGGTGCCGCATCTTGGCAGCCTGTATGCGCAGTATCCGGGGCTGACCGTGGAGCTGGAGCTGACCGACCGTGTCGTGGATCCGGTGCTGGAGCGCTTCGACGTGGTCATCCGCGTCGGACAGCAGGCCGACAGCAGCCTGATTGCCCGGCGCATCGCCAGCCAGCGCTATATCGCCTGCGCAACGCCGGCCTATCTCCAGGTGCACGGCCGTCCCTTGCATGCCGAAGAGCTCGCGCATCACCGTCTGATCGACCGCGCCCACAGTACCAGCATGCGCGGATGGCGAGAAGTACTCAGGCCGGCCCATGCCGCGAGTGCCGCGTTTGCCATGGAGTGTGATGATTGCGATGCGCGCCGGCTGTCGGTGTTGCAGGGGCTCGGGATTGCGCTGATGCCGGACTGGTCGGTCGGCGAGGATATCGGTGCGGGCCGCCTGGTGGAACTACTGCTGGAGGGCGTGTTGCCGCAGGCGCAAGGCGGCATCCATCTGGTGCGGGCCGCGCCGCGCGCGCCGGCCAAGCTCAAGGCATTTTCCGCGCACCTGCTCCAGAGCATCGGCTCCCCGCCCCGCTGGCAGGTGGCGATGACGCGCGCCGGTGGTCCTGCCGGGCGCGATGCCGCCTGAGATGTCATTGCCGGGCGCCGCATGGATGGCAGCAGCAAAGCCGGATCCGGCAAGGCCTGGCTTTTCAGCTGCAGAAAGGGATCCGGCGTCGCGGTGACCAGGCTGGCGAGGACGGGTGCCAGGGTGTTGAGGGCAGCCACCTTCAGTACGCGGATCTCGATGTCCTGCATGGCACCTGGCGGCAGGGAGTAGCTGTGCCGCTGGCCGCTGCGGTCGCGCAGCAGCGCGTCGAGCGCCGGACCCGGCGCGAGCCTCCGGTACCAGACCCAGTTCTGGCGCCGTTCACCGTCGCGAACGCTGCCGTCTTCGCCGGGGATGCGGTAGGTCAGAAGCTGGTGGCCGCCGCCATCCTGGAACGCGAAGGTGTCCTGCAGGAGCTGATGGGTTGACGCGAGCAGGACGCGCTCGGGCAGCACGGCTCGCCAGGCGGCGTAGCCGGCGTAGGCGGGCACGTCGCCGGGAAGCAGCCGGCCGCGCACGGCGGACACCGGACCGTCGGCGCCTCCCAGCAGCTCGCCATGCAGGAAGGCGGCCGCGTCACCGCGTATTTTGTCTCCCCGAACTGCGGGGTAGGCGGCAACGCGTGGGCGCGGCGGTAGCACGCAACTACGCTTTTGCCGCGAGGCGAGCCTGCTCAAGGAAGGATCGGATCAGGCTGGCGCTGTGCGACGTCCTTCGCCACAGCAAGCCGAACCGACGCGGCTCCGGTTCCGTCGGTAGATGGAGCTTCACGATACGCAGGCCGGCAGTCAGCGGCGAGGCGATATCCGGTACCAGCGACACGCCCAGGCCACGATCCACCATCATGGCAATGGCGAGCAAGGAGCTGAGCTCAAAGCGCTCCTGCGAGGGCGTAATGCCGGCCTTGCGCAGGTAATCGTTGGCCTGTTTGCCTCCACCCAAGCTGCGGTCATAGCGGATCAGCGGCCTGGTGCGCAGCAGCTCATGCGGATCCATTTCCCTGTCCCGCTGCGCCGCTAGCACGACCAGAGGCTCCTTGCGCAGCAGTTCCCAGGCAAAGGCTTTGGGGATGGAGAAGGGTGGGTGCAGGCAGACCGCGGCGTCCAACTCCGATTGCTTGACGGCGTCATAAAGCTCGCTCGACATGGCAGACCAGATGCGGACGGACACGCCCGGATGCCGGGCCGCAAAACGCGCGAGCGCGTCTGGCAGGAGACTGTGGAGCGCGGTATTGATGGTGCCGATGCGAAGCTCGCGCACCTCCTCCGCTTGATTCACCCACCCCCTCAAGCCGTCGACTTCTTTTAGCAGCGAGACACAGCGTGCAGCGAGGCGGCGCCCGGACTCGGTCGGCGCTACGGTGCGGCCGGATCGTGCCAGCAACGCAGTGCCAAGTTCACGCTCCAGCACCTGGATCTGTTGAGAGACCGCCGCCGGCGTGACATTGAGCCGCCTCGCGGCCTCGGCCAGCGTGCCGGTTTCGACTACCAGGCTAAACGCCTTGAGATAGCTCGTCTCCATAGATTTTCTATTGTGCGAAGGTAGGAGATCATAGTTTATCTTCTCTTTTGGTTGGCCCACACTGCATTCCATCCCACAGAAATACGGTATCGCCATGAGAAGCAAGCTGTTCGTCCCCGGTTCACGCCCCGAGTTTTTCGCCAAGGCGCTCGCAAGCGACGCGGATGCGCTGTCCTTCGACCTGGAGGATGCAGTTGCCGAAGAGAAGAAAGCCGAGGCCCGTGAGTTGCTGTCGCAACTGCTACGCTCCCCCGAGACTCGCTCGACGACAAAGACCCTGATCGTTCGCATCAATGGCTTCGACAGCGGGCATTGCGAGGCCGACCTGGCCGCGGTGGTGGTGCCGGGCCTGCATCTGGTTAACCTGCCAAAGCCGGAGAGCGTTGACGACGTCCTCCGCGTGGCGACGGCGATCGCACAGGCGGAGCGGGCCAACGGCTTCACCGACGAGGATGAGAAGGTCGGGTTGCTGGTGAATATTGAGTCGCCAAAGGCGCTGCGCTGCGCCGCGGAACTGGCGGGCTCTCATCCGCGCGTGGCAGGCCTGCAGCTTGGGCTGGGGGACCTGTTCGAGCCAGCCGGCATCCATCGGCGCAACCCCGCAGCGATCGCATCGGCCATGTTTGCCGTGCGGATGGCGGCTGCAGAAGCCAACGTCTATGCCTATGACACGGTGTTCGCCAATATCCGCGATACAGAAGGCTTCCGCGCCGAGGCGGAGATATCCAGGCAGATGGGCTTCCTGGGCAAGAGTTGCATCCACCCCAGCCAGATCGCGCTGGCAAACGATGTCTATCGCCCGTCCGACGATGAGATCGCGCACGCGCTGCGGGTCGTCGCGGCTGCCGCCCAGGCGCAGGCCGACGGCGTCGGGGCCTACGTCGTCGATGGGAAGATGATCGACGGTCCTTTCGTCCGGCGAGCACAGTCCACTGTCGAGATCGCCAGGCGGCTCGGCCTGATCGCCGCCTGACACCGCGTCGCAGAGCTACATAAGACCATTCAGGAGACAACCCATGATGACCTCCCAATCGCGCCCCCAATCGCGCCCCCAATCGCGTACTGTCGCCGCATGCTTCGGGCTGATCGCCGCGTTCGGCGCTCTGGCGGTATCGGCCAACGCCGCAGGCGGGAACCCCTATCCGTCCAAGCCCATCACGATCATCGTGCCGTATCCGCCTGGCGGCTCGAACGACATCTTCGCCCGTATCGTGGCGAAGGAGATGGGCGACGAACTGAAGCAAGCGGTGATCATCGACAACCGCCCCGGCGCGAGTGGCAACACGGGAACCGGCATGGCGGCCAAGGCAGCGCCGGACGGCTATACGCTGGTCGCGGTCTCGTCGAGCATGACGACCAATGCAGCGGTGCAGAGCAAGCTGCCCTACGATGCGGTCAAGAGCTTTGCGCCGGTGGCGATGGTCGCCAAGGGGCCGTTTATCGTGGCGGTCAGCAACGACTTTCCTGCGAAAACGCCGCAGGAACTGATCAACGCGATCCGCGCCAATCCGGGCAAGTTCAACTATGCATCTTCCGGCCCCGGCAGCGTCAACCAGTTCGGCACCGAACTGCTCAAGGCCAAGGCCGGCAAGCTGAACATCACGCACGTACCCTACCGAGGCATGGGTCCCGCCGTTACCGACCTGATCGGCAACCAGACACAGATGCTGATCTCAAGCGGCCCCTCGCTGCTGCCGATGGTCCGCGCCGGGAAGGTAAGGGCGGTGGGGATCACGAGTCTTAAGCCAAGCCCCATCGCGCCGGACCTGATGCCGATGGCGAGCGCGGTCCCTGGCTACGAGTTTGAACTCTGGTGGGGCTTTCTCGCGCCGGCAGGCACGCCAGCGGCGGTCATTACGCGGCTCAATGCGGTGGTGAACATGGCACTGGCGAAGCCAAGCGTCAAGGCGGCGATTCTCAAGGAAGGCGCCGAGGCGAAGCCCGTCACTCCCCAACAGTTCGCCGAGACGATCGCCGCCGATGTGGTCCGGTGGAAGGCGTTGGCCACGCAGCAGAACATTGTCGCGGATTGAACCCCTAGCTGATTCGGAGGCTGTATGCACACCAACACCACTGCCGCGGAAGACGTCTTCCGCTCAAACCGGGCGGGACAGCCGGGGCCACTGAGCGGGGTGCGCGTGCTCGACCTGAGCGCCTATATCGCGGGGCCGTACGGCTGCTCACTGCTTGCTGACCAGGGCGCCGACGTCATCAAGGTCGAGCCGCCCGTGGGCGACAACCTGCGCAAGTACCCCTCGACCCTGGAGGCCGAAAGTCGAGCCTTCCTGGGCGTGAACAGAAGCAAGCTGGGTGTCGTGCTCGACCTGAAGAACCCGGCCGATCTGGAGCGGCTGCTGGCGTTGGTGCGCAACGCGGATGTGCTGGTGCATAACTTCCGCCCGAGCGTGCCGGGCCGGCTCGGCATCGGCTACGAGCAGCTCCGTGCCGTCAACCCACGCTTGGTCTACTGCGCCGTCAGCGGCTACGGCGAGACGGGCCCGCTGAAGGACAAGGCCGGTTACGACCAGGTGCTGCAGACCATGACCGGCATGTGCACGTTGCAGGGCAAGCACGGGGGGCCGCCGGAGATCCTGTACGGCTCCGTGGTTGACTACTATGCCTCGGCGCTGGTCGCGGGCGCGGTGTCTTCGGCGCTCTACGAGCGGGAGAAGAGCGGGGCGGGGCAGTATGTGGGCGTGTCGCTGCTGCGCGCAGCGCTGACCATGCAATCGGCGCGGATGGTCTGGGCCGATTCGGAGCCCAAAGAGATCGGACGCGACATGCGCTCGGGCGGAATTACCGGCATTCATCCGACTCGGGACGGCTACATCTATATCTCGGCCAATACCCCGCATTTCTGGCGGGCGCTATGCGAGAAGACCGGGTTGGCAGATCTGTTGTCGACCGATCGTTATGACAGCGTGCGCAAGCGCGCGGAGCATCATGGGGAAATCGTGCCGCGCCTGCACACGGCATTGCAGGAGCGTTCGGCGCTGGAATGGGAGACCATATTCGGCGAGGAGGTGCCGTGCGCGGCCGCTCGCTCGGTGGAGGACATGTTCGATTTTCCCCAGGTCGCAGCGGAAGAGATGGTGGCGACGTTCGAGCACCCCGTGGTCGGCCGCTATCGTGGCTTCACGCGCGCCGTGAAGTTCGGGCGCACGCCCGGCCCGGAGCCGTTCGCCGCCCCCGCACTCGATCAGCACGGAGACAGGGTCCGTGAAGCCGCGGACAGGTTGGCATGGCATGCCTGATCGCCGCGATGGCGCCCGGATCCCCCGGGTGTCGAACTCTTCGGCAAGCTGCGCGCCACACAGCACAGCGATCGCCAACGCCTGCGACGCTCACCTGCACATCTACGACCCGTGCCAGAAGTTGGGGTTCGCCAATACGCGCGGCGTTGCGGTGGTGCGGCCGGACGTGACCGACGAGGCCCTGCAGGCCCTTCACGCGGGAGGCATCCGTGGCATCCGCTTCTCCCTCTACACCGAGGCCCATGCGGTGGTGAGCTTCCAGATGGTGGAAGCGCTCGCCAATCGTGTTGCCGAGTTGGGCTGGCATCTGCAATTGCACTGGACCGCAGAGACCCGCGTCAAGCCGGACGATGCCTTGCTGTACGACCTGCTGGCCCGTTGGACCGGTACGAATGCGCTCCGGCAGCGCATCCTGGTGGACAACCCTGCCTCGCTGTACGGATTCGGGACTGCATAGCCGGCCCGAACCAACAAAAAACTGGAGACAGCATGAAAATGACCCTGCAGCGCCTTGGCAAAGGCCTGGCGATTCTGGCTGCGGCGGTGCCGCTCAGCGCCATCGCGTTCCCCGACAAACCGCCGCATGGTGGTGCCTTACTCGGCGGGTGGCGGTGCCGATAACACGGCGCGTGTCGTGCGCCTCCCGGATTGCAAGCCGATTGACATGGTGGTCGACAGGTGAAGGCAGCACGCTTATGTCCGGCCCGTTTGTGTAGGCCGCTCAGCCTGCTGGCCCATATGGAATTCGCTGGCGAGGTCCTCATCTGATCATCGAGCGTTACCGCTCACATTCCCTATCGGGTTTTCCTCGCCCCGGTCCAACCTGTTAGCCATCATGCGATCAATGCTTGCGCTCCTTGAGAAGAGGTCAGTTCAGCCCGATTGTCGGGATTGCACGCGTCTGGCTGGGCGCCCGGAGGTGCGCGTATCGGCATCCTTGGTGGCTGGTTCCATGCCATGGCCGACGCTGCGGCGCGCACGGCAGTTGCCACTGCGGCCGCTGCACTTGGCGCGCGCGACACAGTGGAGTTGCGCGGCGCCGAGCAGGCGCGCACTGCGGCCTTTATCGTCACCGGCGCGGAGGGTGGTGCGCTGCACCGCGAGCGATTGCGCACCCGCTATGCGGAGTATGAGCCGAACTCGCGCGACCGGCTGGTGGCTGGCAGCCTGATTCCCGCGCACTGGGTCATCCAAGCGCAGCGGGTGCGGCTGCAGGTCTATCGCGAGGCCATGGCGTTATTTGAGCGCTACGATCTGTTGCTGGCTCCCGCCACGCCATTCGTTGCCAGCCACATCGCCGCCGAGGCAGTTGATCTGCACGGCCAACAGGTGCCGCCGCGCGCCGGCCTTGGGCTACTGGCGCAGCCGCTGTCCTGCATCGGCGTGCCGGTGTGCTGCGTCCCGCTGTGGCCCGCAGAAGGACAGGGATTGCCCATGGGCGTGCAACTGGTCGCCGCGCCCTGGCGCGAGGACTGCTGCCTAGCGGCCGCGGCGGCGCTCGAGCGCTTTGGGATTGCCCACACGCGCCTCCCGGCGGGCATCGCGGACTGAGCGCGGGGAGTCAGTGTCCCGCTCTTCCACGTATGGAGGATCGTGGATAATCGTTACGCCGAAATACACCGATGCGCACGCAGCGCGATGCGTCTAGCCCGGTGCCGGTGGTAGCTAACCATGCGGTCAAATGGAAGGCTTCAAGCAAAGCCGTAAGCCTGCAGCGGGGGTCTTATTATAGTTTCATGAAATTGAAATAACCCTTCCGGCCAGCTATTGGACACCCTGGGCATCGCGGCGACAGAAGAACGCGCCCATCGTGATCGCGGTCAGCTCCGACGCGCGCAAGCCGCCCAGATAGAGCACGCTCAGCACCCAGCGGCAACGGGCCGCATGCAGTCTCTCCGCGCCGTCTCGGTCGGCATCCCAGCGACTGTTTCCTTGACCGTCTCCCACAGTCGTGGCTCAGATAACGAGTGATGCGCGCCTTCGCGGGGGCGCGCCGGCGGCGGGCGAGGCGAGCAGGTTGCCGGCCAGGTAGCCCGCCTCGGTTAACCAGGCGAACAGCGCGTTCAGAATCACCATCGCCTGGCGCACGCTGCCGGGCGCCAGTCTGGATGGCTGCGAGCGAGTTTCTTGCTGCCGGCCAGCACTCAGCGCGCGGCTGGTTGCGGGTCGGCCAGAAAGCGCTCGTACGAAAGCAGGTCCTCGTGCGTGAGCGAGGGCAGCGGCTTGCCCAGTTGCAGCACCGTTCTACGATGGTGCAGACAGGTAGCAAAGGGCAACCCTATATAGCTCTGGCCGGGTCGCGGACGCGCCGACGCAGCGGTTCGAGCTACTTGCAGGCCTTGATTGTAGTGGGGAAAACAGCCCATTATGCGGATAACGCATCATTCCGGCCTGTTAGGAACCAGGTGTGCAGCGCGCCTATCCCCTTCGCCTCGATTCCGCCGCGCTCTTCGAACAAGAATGACTCACCCAATAGCTGTCTAGTCGCGTCGGTGACCTGCACCCGACCCGCTACGCCATGCGATTCCATCCGGCTGGCGGTGTTGACGGCCGCCCCCCACAAGTCGTAGATGAATTTGCGTTTCCCGATGACGCCGGCGACCACTGGGCCGCTGTTGATGCCAATGCGCATCTGTAGGTTGAAGCCGGTGCGGTGGTTGAAATGCGCGAGCGCGTCTGTCATGTCCAGCGCCATATGCGCGGCCCGCACCGCGTGGTCAGGCGCCGGCTCCGGCAGCCCCGCGGCTGCCATGTAGGCGTCGCCGATGGTCTTGATCTTCTCAAGGCCACGATAGTCGGCAATCGTGTCGAATTCGGTGAAGATCTCATTGAGGATGGCAACCAACTGCTCGGGGCTCATGCCTGCAGAGAAACGCGTGAACGCCACGACGTCCGCGAACAGGACCGTCACGTCCGGAAAGCTGTCGGCGATAAGTTCCGGAACGCCGCTGGCGATCCGGTCAGGACGCGCTTTCAGCCGTTCAGCGATCGGGAGGGGCAACAGATTGAGTAGCAGACGCTCCGACAGCTCCTGCTCGGCCAGAAGCCTGTCATAGAGGCTTCGGAGCTCGTCGTGCTGGCGGCTGATCAATTCCCAGCTTGCCTGCAGTTCCTCGGTCTTGCGCGCCAGCGCGGCCTCGGCGCGCTTCTTCTCGGTGATATTGCGGCCTTCCGGGAGCAGGAATACGACGTTCCCGTTCGAATCCCTGATCGGCAGGAGCGAGAAGTCGACAATGATCGTTTCCTCGCCCATGGCCTGGCCGTAGTTTTCGAAGTCGCAACGGACAAATTCGCCCTGGCTCGCACGCTGGATCAGCTCTCGCAGCAATGCCTGGGTCTCTGGCGAAACGACCCACCAGCGGGCCTCCCAGAACGGCTTCCCCCGAATGTCGTCCATCCGTATGCCAATCGCCTCGAGCGCGGCCCGGTTGATCTCGAGCATCGTGCCGTGCACATCCAGCAGGCCCACGAATTGATACATCGCGTCCAGCATGATGCGCGCAAGCTTGTCCCGCTGGGTCTGCAGATCGTCGCTTGCCAAAAGCGTAACATCGCGCACCCGGAGTTGCCGGGCATCAGGGAACAAGAGGCTTATGGATGCCATGCTTCACCCTCCGACGGCGATGCGGACTCAACTCGCGTGACTTGGTGACGCACCCGCGACCAGTACGGGCTCGTTTCGTCAGAAGGCCGTGACTACCTTGGACCATAGCTTGTCGCCGCCAAACCGGTTCTTTGCATATGCTTCATGCTGCCATTGGGCAACGAAACTAGTTCCCTTGGCGTTGGTATAGGAGACGCTAGGGCCGATAGCCAGCACCTCGCCGCGACGGCCACGGCTCCACACCCCAGGCACTTCTGGAACTACGGCACCATTGAACTTGTCGTCCGTGACCTGCTTCAGATAGTAGCCGCTCAATCCGACAGTCCACGGGCCGATATGCTTGCCCAAGGCATAATCGACGTGGAATTCCTGTCCGGACTGGTAACTTCCTGTCATGCCGCCGAAGTTAGCGTCATTGTTCTTCCCCTTGATGTTGTACATGAACTTGGCAGAGATTTCCCAGCCGCTCTGGCTTAGCCAGGTGAATGCCGCCACTGGCTCGAAGGCCCAGTAGTTCGCGCCGATGCTGACCCGGGGATCATTCTGATCGTAGCGCCCTGTAGGCACGTAGATATCCAGACCCGTCGTGACATGCCAGTTCGCGCCATGCCAACCCAGGATAATCGGGTCGATCGTGATATCACCTAAGCCCGTGGCGTTGCGACGGCCGCCCATCTGGGGCAGATTCATGGACTGGTAGACGAGCGGGACGATCGCCTGCATGCCCCAGCTCGCGCCAAGAAGCGTGATGTCGGTGACCTTCACCACCCGCAACGCGTCGAACCAGGCGTCAACCTTTGCAGGGCTGCCGGCGATGTTTGCGTTGTCGCCGTTGCCGTCTTTCAGCTTTCCGCCGTAGTAGCCGGTGTAGTTGAGGAAATAGGTGCCAGGCGGGGGCAAAGCTCCTGACATCCAGCTTTCGGCTCCATTTGGGTACTGGTCTGCACCCTCCTTTGCAAGGGCTGCCTGATTGCCAACCAGCGCAAGCGAACCGGCCAGCATGGCCGCGATTGCTCGTTTGTTCAATTCGTACGCCTCCTTTTGTGATTATGGTCGAGCTAGTGGAATGTCAGCCGGGAATCAGAGCCAGGACGCGAAGCGGGCTGCCTGAACCGTCCTTGATCTTCAGCGGGGCAGCGACAATCAATGCACCTTGCGGCGGGAGCTGGTCGAGATTGGTCAGGCATTGCAGGCCATAGCGGTTGTTGCCATGCATGAGGTAATGGCACGGGAACGGCAACTCCCAGCCATAGGACTGGCCCGCGTCGGTGCCGATGGCTTCGACACCAAATCCATGAACATCGCGCTCTTCAATCATCCACTGGACGACGCCCTGGTCAGGGCCAGGTGTGTGCATGCCATCGTCGCGCGCATTCAGGTACGCCTCGGCGCTGGTGCGCTTGGACCAGTCGGTGCGCATCAGGACCCAGGAGCGGGGAGGAATGAGCCCGTGACGGGCTTCCCACGCCTTGACGGCATCGATAGTGAGCAGATAGTCCGGGTCTTCCGCAGCCTCGCTCGAGCAGTCGATGACGCAGGCGGTGGCGAAAAACTTCTCGGCGGGGATGGTGTCGGTCGTATTGTCCGGCAAGTCTTTACCAGAGATCCAATGGACGGGTGCGTCGAAGTGGGTCCCGGTATGTTCGCCGCACGAAAAGTTGTTCCAGTACCAGTTTGGTCCGCGATTGTCGTAGCGCGAGATGGTCTCTTGCCGGAAGGGCCAAGTCTGGCCCATCTCCGGAGGCAACGAGATGGTCGGAAATTCAGAACTCAGGGTCTGCGTCAGGTCCACCACGCGGATGCGTCCGGACAGCAGGTCTGCTGCGAAGTGCGCGAGGCTGTTGCTCATGGTTGTTGTCTCCTGTGGTTACTTCACTTATCAGTTGGATTTCGCCCGTTTCTTTGCGAGCGCATTTGCGACGTGGTAGCCCGAGGTACCGCCAAGCCCTGGGCCTGGATGGGTCGAGGCGCCGATGTGGTGGAGATGCTTAACCGGGGTAGCGTGGTCCTTGACGCCGGGAACCGGACGCCAGAACATGAACTGGTCAATGCTGCATTCGCCGGAATAGGGGTCGCCGCCGACGAGGTTGACGTTCATCGACTCAAGATCCGCTGGGGAGAGGACCGTACGACCGACGATGCTCGCCTTGAGGTTTGGGACCTGGCGCGCAATGCGGTCGATAATGCGGTCGGCGTAGCGCTCACGGAGTTCGGCGGTCCAGCGGCCATCCGCAGGAACAGCGATCTCTCCAAGAGCATCGCCTTTAACCTGACGAGGGCACTCGGGAACCTGAATCCAAAGCACCCAGCCTCCTGCGGGGCTTCGGGAAGGGTCAACAGCGCAAGGTTGCGCAACGCAAATCGTGCCCTCGGCTGGGAGCAGGCCCCGCTCCGCTTCGCTCACGGCCCTCGAGACACCGTCCAGACCCGAGGTAAGGTGCAGGTAGATGACGTCGCGCAGATGTTCTTGAGGCCAGTCCGGAGGGGCGGACAGCGCCAAATGGATCTGCATGTTCCCCTTGCCGTAGCGGTACTCGGCTGCCTGCTGGCGTAGGCCAGGGGGAACGTGCTTGGGGGCCAGCAGCTTTCCGTAAAGCTGGCCGGGCGTGACGTTGCAGATGATCTCCTTGCCCATGAAAACGCGGTCGTCCCGCGTCCTGACGCCGCGCGCCGAACCGCCCTCGACAAGGATGTCCTCGACGTCGGCATTCACATGGAAAGCACCACCCCGGTTCTCGACGATTCTGCGAAAGGCGTCAACAGTACGGGCATTGCCGCCCTGAACGATAGGCAGGCCAACAGCTTCCAGCGTGAAGGCGACTACCTTGCCCATCAATGCAGACATGGCACTTTCCGGGCCCAGGCCTGTATGCAATACCCAAGGGGCTAGCAGCGCCTTGACCAGATCGGATTTGAGTCGCGTCTCCAGCCAACTCCGGCAACTCATCAACGCAGGGGAAAAGAAGGCGACAGTGTCATGCACGCCTTGCTTCCACAGACGACCGGCAACGGTCTTTGCAACGCTGGTACTCCACAGTTCGTTGCCTAGCAGCGAGAAGACCAGGCCGGCGTTCTGCTCGACTTCTTGCATGGCGGCTTGAAAGGCATCGCCGTCGCCGCTCGACAGCGCATTGAACGCACTGACATTGCGCTCACGGGACGTGCTAAGAATCAGCGAGCGGTTATCGGGCAGCAGTACGCCAGTGGGCGTACTGTTATTGCGGTAGCTGAGTCCTGCCTGATGAAGATCATCCTTCAGCTCCGCGTATCCCGGTGAGGTGACAAACAGCGGATGTGCCGTGGACAACGTGTCATGGAGATAACCGGGAGCGTTGAGGGTCTCTGTGCGAATGCATCCGCCGAGCGTGCTATTGCGTTCCAGCACGCAGACACGCTTGCCGCGTCTGGCGAGAACGGCAGCGCAGACGAGAGAATTGATACCACTGCCGACAATGACGGCGTCATACGTACTCATTGGATTATCCCGGGGGCAAGGATAAGAGAGACGGGCAAATACGTTTGGTCGCTGCGTTGGCCAGCTTCCTTCGGACGAATTGCCGTGTGCGGTGCCGGAATCAGGTCGCGGCGACGTATTCGGTGCGGATCAGATCTGAAAGATCCGTAAGAGCGTTGGCGGTACGCGCGTAGTTTCCCTTGTAGAAAAGCAGGGATTCCCGATCCGATGTGTCAAAGTGCTGGACCTCGCCCAGGAAGATGATGTGATCGCCGCCGTCATACTGATGCGTGTTGCGGCATTGGAATACCGCTGCGCAACCTGACAGGACAGGCGAGCCATCGATGCCATCGGCGCATGTGATGCCGGCGAACTTACCTTCCGCGCCGCGGGCAAAGCGGTTGGAAACATCTTCCTGGTCTGCGGCGAGAATATGAATCACGAAACTGCCGGTGTTCTGAAACGCCTCCAGACTGTAGGATTTTTTTGCAAGGCTCCACAGCACCAGTCGCGGCTCCAGCGATACCGAGCTAAAGCTGTTGACAGTTACGCCCCATGGTTCACCATCGGCGGTGCGGGTTGTGACAATGGCTACGCCGGTGGCGAAGCGGCCGAGGGCATTCCGGAATTCGCGTGCGTCGGTCATGGCTGTCTCCTGTAGCCTGCTGCACCGATGGGCGCAAGCAGGCGACTAGTTTTCGGGTAGTTGCTGCTCTGTCTCAGGCGGCGCGGGACTGGGACTCTTGCGCGATCCAGGCGTCGGTGGCTTCCTCGTCGAACCAATAGCTGCCGTAGTCGCGAGGATCATTGAAGCCATTGGCAATGCGATGGGCGATACGCGGTGCGTGTTGCGCCGTGGCGAACAGCCTGACGATGTGGTCCGGGGGTGGGAACAGCAACGAGTTGGTCCAGCGGATCACCGGCTCGGCGTAGCCCTCGTACAGGCCGTCGAAGGTCGATTGCATCCATGCCTTGTCGAAGGGCTTGTCGCCATGGCGCAGGATGGAATCGAAATAGTGGAGGGCGCCCTTGGTGGCGTTATTCGAGCCTTGGCCGGTGATCGGGTCGTTGACCATGACGGCATCGCCGAGGCCCATCACCACGCGGCCGGATGGCAGCGTAAGGGTGGGATTGCGTACGGTCGGCGTGACACGCCCGCTCAGAATCCCGTTGGCATCCGTGAGTTGCACGCCGGCACAGCGCTCGTTCTCCCAGGGCAGGTAGTCGCGCAGGATGCCCAGACAGACATCCAGATGCTGGTCGGCGGACTTGACGTCGGCCCAGCGGTCCATCGGGCCGCCCGGAATGGCTTCGAAGACCATGATGTCGCAGGCCTGTGTTTCGCTGGTGCCCTTGGTCGTCAGTGCCGGAAACACGAAGTATTCGCCGACGCCCGGAATCAGGTTGAAATTGACGCACTCGAACGGGCCGCTACGTTGCATGCCCGTTACGTAGGCGAGCGCGAGCTGGCGCTGCGGCTGACGCACGGGAGAACGTGCCTCATTGCGGGTCAGCAGGTTAACGATCTCTCCTTTGCCACCAGCCAGCAGGACCAGGTCGTGGCTCTGCGTCAAAGCCTCAAGCTCGGGAATTTCTACGTTCTCGATGCGCAGGTTGCCGCCCCGGCTTTCGAACTCAGCCATCCATCCAGGCATCTTGACGCGCTGGTCGACCGACTGCGCATAGGCATTCAGGCGGGCGCGCCAATGGATCGCCATTTCGCCTTTCCCATCAGCGGTGGGGATGGTCAGGCCAATGCCGTCGACGGTGGGGCACTGTGCCTCCCATTGATTCAATCCGAAATTGCGCTCGATCTGAAGCGCCTGGTTGAAAATGCATTGGGACGACATCACCTTGCCGTTCCAGACTTCCTCTGCCGTGCGGTTAGTGACCAGCGTGACTTCGTAGCCCTGTTGCAGCAGGGCGCACCCCAGCAACAGGCCAGCCTGCCCTGCGCCAACAATGGCAATCTTGCGCGGCGTGATCTTCGAAATGGGTTGGGTTGTCATGTGTCTCTCCAGTGGGGGATATCTTGCTTTTTGGCTGGCGCAGGGCTGGCATGGGTTTGCCTGCGCCGCGGCAGTCAGTAGCGCTAAGCAGTGAGCCGCTGGATGGCGGTCTGCCGGCCTTCCGGGCCCAACGCGCCATAGCCTCCGTCGCAGGCGTAGTCAGTGCCGGTGACGAAGCTGGCCGCATCGGACAAGAGAAAGAGCACCACTTGCGCGACTTCCTCGGGTTTGCCGAGCCGACCGAGCGGGTGGAAATCGGCGGCAACACTGTCAGCCTTCGCTTTGTCGCCACCGCTAAGCGCGCTGATCACCGACGACCAGGTCCATCCTGGTGAGACCGAGTTGATTCGAATGTTGTCGGGGGCGAGGTCGAGCGCCGCGCTGCGAGTGAATTGCTGCATCGCGGCTTTGGTAATCGGGTACAGCCAGCGCCCCGACTGCGCCACGCCGGCCGAGATCGAGGCAAAGTTCACCACTGCGCCACCGCCGCGCTTCTTCATCTGCGGCACGCAAGCTTTCAGCATCATCGCGGCGCCAACCACGTTGACGTTGTAGGACTCCAGCCACTGCTCGCGGGTGGACTCCGCGCCATTGTCGACGTAGGTGCAGGCGCAGTTGACCAGAAGGTCGATGCCCCCAAAGGCGTTCACGGTGTCAGCAATGCAGGTAGAGATATCGGCATCGCTGGTCACGTCCACGGCGACAAAGCGGCAATGTGCCGCGTGGCGTTCCGCAACCTGACTGCCTCCTTGCTTATCGATGTCGACAACAACAACGTTCGCGCCGGCCGAGACGAGGGCCGAAATGACGGCCTCGCCGATCATGGTTGCGCCACCGGTCACGATCGCCGTCTTGCCTTGAATTCCTTGCATGTCTGTCTCCACTTTTGTATTGGCTCGCACGTAGCCATGTGAAGGACAGTTTGGTGTATCGGTGATGATGCTTCTATCCGCAATGCGCTTTCCGATATCCGGATAACGAGCCGATGGGAAGTTCGGCTAGGACACGTGGATTGGAGGGGGATGTGGCAGCATTGCTGGCTTCCTGGAGGGCGGATTCCAGTACAGCCAGGAAGGCGTATTTGCGTTGTTGTATCAACGATTACGTTGAAGGCAGCCAGTTCGCCTGGCGATGCGTTCCGGAGAGCTATTTGCGCCGTGAGCTATTAGCGCCGAGACAGGCTGTGCGCTAGGACCTTGGCTCGGCGCCGGGCCTTTGCAAGGTCGCCGACGGTGTTACGCCAAAGCGCTGCTTGTAGTAGGCCGCAAATCGGCCAAGATGGGTAAACCCGAAGCGATAGGCAATATCCGCGACCGAGGCCTGCTTCGCGCCTGCGGCGGCAATGAGCGCCTGTCGTACACCATCCAGTCTGACGTCTCGCAGATAGCCGACCGGCGTCGTATTGAGATGGCGGCGAAAGCCTTCCTCTAGCGCCCGGATGCTAACGCAGGCGACTCGCGCGAGGTCGGCGACGGTAAGCGGCTCGTCTACATTCGCTTGCACATAGTCAATCACGCGTTGCAAGTGACGCGGTTTGGCGGGTTCGCTACTGCGGGCAACGAACTCGGTGTAGGTATGGGGCTGAAGTAGCAGCAGCGTTCGCAAGAGATAGTCCTCCATCGAAGCCACCGCAACGGGAAACTGGAGCCAGTGCGTACCGTGCTGGTCGATATTGCGGGCAAGGTCAAGTACGGCCTGGGTCCACGGGCTGGAAATCCCCGCTTGCTTGGGAAGCGTTGGGTCGAACGAGAGAGGTTCGCCTGGATCGCGCCCCGTCAGCAAGGCAAAGCGGTGCTCGATCGCCTCCTTTTTTATCCACAGCAACACTTGGGCACAGTCCTCGTGCCAATGCATGCGAGTCGGCGTGTCAGGACTCAAAAGAGTGGCCGTGTGAACATCGGAAAGTATTTCTTGGTGCCCGCACAGAATGCTGGCATGCCCGGTTACGGGGATCTGGGCCAGATAAAAATTCCCCAGGCGGCCGGGATCGATCTCGACATGCGCGCCATATGCGAGGAAGTTTATTGCGGTCTCCTGGAGCCGCACAATGTTATGCTGGACATGCAGATGCTGCAATGCACCAATGACGCGCAGCTCATGGGGGCAAAAGACTGCCGCGATCTTTCCCTGCGTCTCTTCCACGTCCACCGAGCGGAACAACGGGTAGTCGGACAGCATGCCGGCCGGCGAGCAGTCTTCTGCATTCGCCGGCGCATTGGTTTCGGAGATTGACCGGGGGGCGGTTAGCATTGTCTCGTTCCTGCGGGATTGCAGCATGGCTTCGTTGGCTTGGCAGCGATAGGCGCTTCTGCAATGCAATTACTTTGTACCGAAAATCCCTTTTGCATCAAGAGGGGAAAGTGCTGCCGACCCGGGCCTTGCCGGCAAGCAATGGCCGCCGTGGTATGGTCTACTGTCGCGCGGCCGCCTTGGGGGCCGCCCAATCGCTCACCATACTTTATGAATACGTCTATTGGGACCTCTGACGACGATTTCGTCGACAATTACACGCCAGCGTTGCTGGCCCAAGCCAGCCAACTGATTTCCGGCGAATTCCACGCGATTGTCGTGGCGAACGGCTTCACCGTTTCAGACTGGCGCGTGTTGTCCACGCTGTCGGGGGGTAAGCCAATCAGCATCGGGGAGCTGGCGCAGCTTTCGGTGACCAAGCAGCCTACCGTGACGCGCTTGCTCGACCGAATGGAAGCACAAGGTTATGTGAAGCGCATTCCCCATGAAAGCGACCGGCGCATCACGCTGGTTCGCATCACTCGAAGTGGCCAAAAGCTGACCTCAAGCCTGATCGCGCAGGCGCGGACCCACGAAGCGGAAGTGCTGGCACCGCTTGGTCAAAAAAAAGCTGACGAGCTGCGTGCCACGTTAAAGCTGCTGATCCGCCTGCACCGCCCTGCCATCTGAGTCCATCCACAAGCCTCAGGCCGGCCGGCGCATCTGAAAGAGCGTCGCCTTGCTGACCTCGTAGTAATCCGCGGGGCCGCCACCGCGCAGTATCGGACGCGCAGCGGCGGTGTCATACACGCCGTCCTGAACGAAGGCCCGGTCGATATGCACACCGACCACTTCTCCCAGCACCATCCATGTGTCCAGCATGGCGCCGTCGGCTCTGCCCAGTTGCATGACTCGAGTCGCGCGGCATTCAAATGACACCGGGCTTTCCTTTACCCGGGGTGCGGACACCAGGCGAGACGGCGTCGGTGTCAAGCCGGCAAGACTGAATTCATCGACTTCCGGCGGTACGCCGGTGCTGGTCACGTTCATGCGCTGGGCCAGCGGACGTGTGACCAGATTCCAGACAAACTCGCCAGTCGCCTCGACATTCCGTACCGTGTCCTTGTAGCCGACGCTGGAGAAGGCGACGACCGGCGGGGAGTAGTTGAAGACGTTGAAGAATGCATAGGGCGCCAGGTTTGGTACCCCTGCCTTGTCCACGGTGGCAATCCAGCCGATGGGGCGCGGGCCGACGATGGCGGCCAGCGGATCGTGGCGCAGCCCGTGGCCCAGCGTGGGCTCGTAGAAATGGATATCGTCCATAAGCGTGCTAGGTGCACCGCCCCGGCATTGCCGGAGGCGGCGAAAGATTGGGGACGCTTAGAACTTGCCGCTCAGCAGCTCGCCGCAGCCGGCAACTTCCGTACGCAGATTCAGCTTGCGCAGCATCTGCCAGGTAGTTGCCACGGCTGCCGAAAGCGTGGGAATGCCGGATTCGTCCTGCACCTTCTGGATCGATGGCAGGGACTGCATTTGCACGCAGGCCGATAGTACGATCGCATCCACGCCGGTCGTGTCGACGCGCTTGTAGATTTCCAGCAGGTTTGCGGGGTCTTGTGCGGCGACCTGCAGGTTATCGGGGATTTCCAGCGCGCAGTAATCCTTGACCTCCACACCTTCGCTCTCGATGTACTCCACCACCAGCTTCGTCAGCGGCTTCATATACGGGCATACCACCGAGACGCGTTTTGCGCCCATGGCATGCAGGCCGTCTACCAGCGCGCCGGCGCTAGTTACCACCGGAGCCGGGTTACCGTTGTCGACGGTGCGCTGGGTAAGACGTGCCTCGGAGACACGGTGATAGCCTTTGCCCATGCTCATGATGGCCACCAGGCAGGCATAGCCGAGCACGTCCACGCGCGCGTCGGAGAGCTCGAGGGCGCAGCGGTCGCTATCGCGGTCCATGGCTTCGAGCTCCTCCTTGACCACCTTTTTCATCCGCATGCGGCTGGAGTGGAAGGTGAAGCGTTCGGCGAAATCCTTTTCGCGCTCGCGCAGCATGGCGGGGATTTCCGTCTCCATGGTGGTGTTGGACGACGGCACGATTTGCCCGATGCGCAGCGGCTTTTGGGGCGTCAACAGGAAAGACATTTACTTGCTCTCGGAAAGGTCGAATGCATTGAGTTCCGCCTGGTCGGCGTCCAGGTCGAAACTCTGGGCGGCACCGTCGGTGAATTGCGCGGGCTGCAGCGGCCGGCGGTCGACGCGAAGGTCAAAGATGTCGAAACGGTTGTAGTGGCCGGTAATGTCATGCATCTGGCGTGGCTGGATGCAGCGCGACAGGTCGATGTCCGCATAGACAATGCCTTCCACGTCGATCAGCGGCTCGCCGATCACGCGGCCGTCCGGGCCGAGGAAGCCGGAAAAGGCGCTGTTACGGCGCGACAGCAGTTCTTGTGCCTTAGGGTTCAGCGGGCTCATCGCCTCGATGATCTCCTCCGACACCGTCGAGCACGACACTGCAGTGAACACCTTGCCTTCGAAGCAGTGGGCGGCAGCGCGCACTTTGATCGCTTCGGCCATGTCATAGTCGGCCGGCGCCACCGGCAGGGCGATATAGCTCGCCACATGCATCAGCTCGCCTTGCGACAGCAGCGAGAACCGCGCCAGCGTGTTGGTGTTTTCGCCGCACGCAAGAGAGCCGAGCGGCCCGACGCTGGTCTGGTGCACGCGCAGCGCCGAGGCGTCGCCGTTGGCCCAGGTCAGCTTCTCTGCCCACGTCGGTACCAGCTTGCGGTGACGGCCGAGAATGCGGCCTTCATCGCTGATCGTGACCAGCGTGTTGTAGAGGGTGCCGACACCGGTGCGGCTGCGCTCGTTGACGCCAACGACTACGTTGATATGGTTGGCCTGCGCGGCCTGTGCAATCTTGCGGATTTCCGGGCCAGGAATCTCGATGGAAGCCTTGACCAGCTTCTCGAACCAGGGACTGGCGTCGACAGGGTTGGTCAACCAGCTCCAGTACGGGTAGCCGGCCACGAACACCTCCGGGAAGGCGACCAGCTTCGCGCCATTGTCCGCCGCCTCCTTGACCAGTCGGCAGACCTTGTCGACGGTCGCGTCGGCATCCAGGAAGACGGGAGCCGCCTGGACGGCTGCAGCCTTGAATTTTGGCAGGTTGAGCATTGCAGTTCTCTCCTTACACTTCCACACTTCCGAATGGCCAGTCCCGGAACGCATATCGCATCGGGACTGCCGTTTCATCGGATACCGTGACTCAGACTGCGACCACCGGGTGGCGCAACTGACCGATGCCTTCTACCGTGGCCACCACGGTATCGCCCGGCCACAGCCATTCCTGCGGAGTGCGGCCTGCGCCCACACCATCCGGCGTTCCCGTAGCGATGATGTCGCCCGGCTCCAGGGCCATGCCCTTGCTGATGTCGGCGATCAGCGCGGGCACCTTGAACAGCATGTGACGGGTATTGGAGCTTTGCTTGGTCACGCCGTTGACGGTCAGCGACAGGTCCAGCGTGTGCGGATCCGGGATCTCGTCAGCGGTGACGATGACCGGCCCAAATGGGGCGTAGGTGTCCTGCCCCTTGGAATAGATCCACTGGCCGGCGCGGCGGCAGTCGCGTGCCGAGATATCGATCATCACGCTATAGCCAAACACGTAATTCAGTGCGTCGGCCTCTTTCACGCCCTTGCCGCGGGTGCCAATCACGACAGCAAGCTCGACCTCCCAGTCCATCTGCTGGGTGATTTCCTTGTTGTGCTCGATGGCATCGCCCGGGCCAATCACGGTGGTCGGCGGCTTGGAGAAGATCACCGGCTCCTTGGGCAGTTCCTTGGAGGTGTCCAGGCTGCGGCTGGATTCCGCCACGTGCTCGACGTAGTTCAGGCCGATGCCCCAGACGTTCTTGCGGGGGCGCGGAATCGGGGCCAACAGCTTGACGTTCGAGGCAGGGAAGGCCACGCCGAAGGGAAGCTTGCCGCGATATTCGTTCAGCAGCGCGCTGGTCGAGCGGACCGCCTCGGGTCCCAGGTCAATGAACTCCAGCATGGTGGAAGGAATGTCCACGCCGACGGCGGTGCCGAAGCGGGCAAGGTCGACGATATTGCCGTCGACGAGAGCACCCAGGCGGGCGGCGGCGGCGACTTCTGAGCGATAGGTGACGAGACGCATGGTATGACTACTCCAGTGAGTGCCGCGTTATAGGCGGCTGCGCAAACAAATAATGGGTAAGGTTGTGGAAATCGTTGTCACATGGGCAATGGAGAATGGGCAATGGGCAACGACCGTTCTCAGGTCAGTCGGCTACCACCTGGTGGCCGCCGTTCTCTGCCAGGGCCTCTTCCCGGTACAACCCCAACGAATGCATAACCGGAAGGTCGTTGAAGCAGAACAGCACAGCGTCATCGCTGGCTGACGCATTGGCGTGCTCATGGAAGGCCCAGGAGGGCACGCAGAAGATGTCGCGCTCGGTCCAGTCAAAGCGCTTGCCATTGATGACTGAATAGCCACTGCCCTTGGCAACCTGGTAAATGAAGCTGCCGGTGTGGCGATGCGCCTGGGTGGCTTCACCAGGGCGCAGTAGCTGCATGCTGGCGCCGATCGTCGGCATTACCGGTCCACCGGTGACGGGATTGACATAGTGCATCAGCACACCGTCGAAAGGGCTGCCGTCCGTGGCCTTGCTATGGCGAACCAGCGCCTCGTAGGTCGGTGCCCATTCATACTTGAACAGTGGCGAGTACGGTTTTGTCCAGTTGCCCCCGTGCGGGCGCAAGCCCTTGCCGCCCCAGATGGCCGGCATGTCGTCGACCGGATGCGTGACGGCCTGCTGGAGATCCGGATGGACGGCGTAGAAGCCTGCTTCCATCGCATTGACCAATGGAATATCCAGACCGTCTTGCCAGATGCAGGTGGTGCCGTCGGCCGATACACCGTGCTCGTGCCAGGTGCCGTTGGGGGTCAGCACGAAGTCATTGGCGTTCAGCGTCATCTTGTGGCCATCGACGATCGTGTACGCACCGCTGCCTTCCATGATGAAGCGCAGCGCCGAGGACGAATGCGCGTGCGCGGAGGCGGCTTCGCCCGGATGCATCACCTGCAGGCCGGAGTAGAGCCAACCCACGGCCGCCGACACGTCCTGGCGACCCGGATTGTTCAGGTAGATCACCCGGCGGCCCGCTTTCTCGGGCGTAACGAGGTCGACCGACCGCAGTACGTGGTTACGCAGATCGCGATAGCGCCACAGCACCGGTACCGATTCGGACTTCGGTTGCCACGGCTCAATCTTGTTGGCAACAGTCCAGAGCGCACCAGTCTTGAGCGCTGCCAGTTCCTTGTAGTAGGCGAGCAACTCCGGCGTGTCTGCCACGTCCGCTCGACCCGCTACGTTCTCACGGTAAGTGTCATATGAGGTGTCCGACATCGTCTTCTTCCCTTGTGTGTGTCTTTCCCCGCTCGGATTGCCTGCGGGGTAGAAGCAATCAGGCTCCGGCTGCCGCGCGCTGGAGGTTTCGCTCGAGCTGGTCCTTGGCAAGCAGGTATTGCTTTGGCCATTCGACACGGTGGTAGCCAAGCTTCGCAGTCTCGCGCAGCAGCCAGGCCGGATCGGCCAGATGCGGGCGAGAGATTGCGCAAAGATCGGCGCGCCCCGAGGCAATGATCCCGTTGACCTGGTCGGCCTCGGTGATCGCGCCCACGGCGATAGTGGGGACACCAGCCTCGTTGCGAACCCGGTCGGAGAACGGGGTTTGGAACATGCGCCCGTATACCGGCTTCTGTTCCGGGGTCACTTCGCCCGACGAGCAGTCAATGACGTCCGCACCAGCTTGCTTGAACAGCCGAGCTATCTCGACCGCGTCATCTGCGCTGATGCCGCCGCTCACCCAGTCGGTGGCCGAAATCCGAACAGAAATCGGTCTGTCCTGAGGCCAGGCTTCACGTACTGCGAGCAGCACTTCAATCGGGAACGCCATGCGCTGCTCAAGCGTGCCGCCATATTCGTCGGTACGGTGGTTGGTGACGGGCGAGATGAAGCTCGACAGCAGGTATCCGTGGCCCGCCTGGAGCTCCAGCCAGTCAAAGCCGGCGGCAGCCGCACGTCGGGTGGCTGCGACAAAGTCGTCGCGCACGCGATCCATGTCCTCGCGCGTCATGGCGCGAGGTGTGTGGGAAATGCCGGGCTGGTAAGGCAGCGCGGAAGCTGAAAGCAGAGGCCAGTTGTTCTCAGGCAGCGGATGATCAGCCTGCTCCCAGCCGAGCTGGGTGGAGCCGCGGCGGCCGGCGTGACCGATTTGCACGCCGATGCGCGCACTGGTATGTTCGTGGACGAAGCGGACAATGCTGGCAAAAGCGAAGGTCTGCAAATCATTCCAAAGCCCCGGGCAACCCGGCGTGATGCGCCCCTCTGGCGAGACCGCCGTCATTTCCACCATGACGAGTCCGGCACCGCCCAAGGCGCGACTACCCAGGTGGACCATGTGGAAGGTCCCCGGCATGCCTTCCTGACACGAATACATCGCGGTAGGCGATACCACCACGCGATTCTTCAGCGCGACACCGCGTACGGTGTACGGCGTCAGAAGAGGCGGTACCGCCGTGGCTTCGGTGCCGGAGCGCTTTGCCAACCACGATTCGTAACCATCCAGCCATGCCTTGTCGCGCAGACGCAGGTTTTCGTGGGAGATGCGCTGAGAGCGAGTCAGCAGCGAGTACGCGAACTGCTCGGGTTCCAGGTCTTCATAGCGCTTGACGTTCTCGAACCATTCGGTGGAGTTGCGCGCGGCATTTTGGATCTTCAGGACTTCGACCGAACGCACCGCTTCGTACTGCGCCAGCGCCGCTTCCAAGGAGCCATCGACGCGCTTGATGGTACGTGCCAGCTCAATGGCATCCTCGAGCGCCAGCTTGGTGCCGGAACCAATCGAGAAGTGCGCGGTGTGCGCAGCGTCGCCCATCAGCACCACCGGTACTTTCTTGTCAACGCCGGCGTCGTCAGTCAACGTGTTCCAATGCACCCACCTTTCGCAAATCACGCGTGGGAACTGGATCCAGATCGCCGAGCCGCGCAGGTGAGAGGCGTTGCTGATGAGCGGATGGCCATCCAGGTACGGGGCAAACAGGCGCTCACAGTAGGCGATGCCTTCCTCCTGGCTCATCTGGTCGATGCCGGCCGCCTTCCACGTTTCTTCTGGGGTCTCGACAATAAATGTCGAAGTACCATCTTCGAAACGGTAGGCGTGCGCCTGGAACCAGCCGTGCTCGGTCGGCACGAAGATGAAGTTGAAGGCATCGAATACCTTTTTCGTGCCCAGCCAGACGAAGCGACACTTGCGGGTGTCGATATCCGGTCGGAACGTATCGGCGTAGCGTTTCCGCACCACGCTGTTCAGGCCGTCAGAGGCAAGGACCAGGTCCGCGTTGTACTTGCGCGCGATGGCCTGATCGTCGTCGACATTGGTTTCGAAAACCAGTTCGACGCCCACTTCCTCGCAACGCGCCTGCAGGATGTTCAACAGGCGCTTGCGGCCGATGCCGATGAAACCGTGGCCGCCACTGCGCACCGCCCGACCCTTGAAGTGAACTTCAACGTCATCCCAGCGATTGAACGCGTCGCCGATCGTGTCGGCCGAAACAGGATCGGCTTCCCGCAGGTTGCCCAGGGTTGCGTCGGAGAACACAACGCCCCATCCGAAGGTGTCATAAGGGCGATTGCGCTCCACCACGACGACTTCATTGGCGGGATCCTGCAGCTTCATCAACAGGCCGAAATAGAGGCCGGCGGGACCACCGCCGATACATACGATCTTCATGGCTGTTTCCAAATCAAGTTACTACCGGAGCCTTCGGCGTCCCTGCGCGGGTCGCGTTGGCATTTGCCCAAGGTCTGAACGTGCTGGATTCAGACCGTTTCGCGAAAAGGCCGGCCGCCAGGAGCAGAATGCGTCCCGATACGGTGACCCAACTCAGTCAACGCCCCATCTTCTGTGCGGGCCGGGGCCGGCCCATGCTCGATCGCAGCGCGCAGATCCTCCGGGACCGTGATCGCCAGGTGCGTGTCGAGAGAGGTCATCACGATGGTCTGCGTGACGGCCATCCGCACCTCGCCGTCCACCCCCGAGCATCGCCAGGCCAGCGTGATCGACTTTCCGCCAACACGCACCACTTCCAGCTCCAGCCAGACACGGTCGCCAAAGCGGCTGATGGCTTTGAAGTCCGCCTCCAGGTGGACCGTTGGCATGCCGAGTCGACGTGCGCCAATCACACCGTGGTACCCATCCGGCAACAGAGTGTCGATCCAGCTTTCGATCAGGTCGTTAAACAGCACGAAGTACTGGGGGTAGAACACAATCCCAGCGGGATCGCATTCGGAGAAATGGATCTTGTGCTGGCGCCTGAAGGTGTGCGGAGTGGTCATGATCTTCAATTCCTGCAAAAGGTTCGGAGTTGGGTCACGCCAGCGCGTGGCGCATCAGGGCTTCCTTCAGCTTCTTGCCGTGCTCGTCCGCCAGGGCTGCCTCGCGCAACTCCCGCAGCGTGGCCGGCGCCAGGCGGGCACCTGCCCGCACGACTGCGCTCATCAGGGTCTGGTAATTGGTCAAGCCGCGCACGTGCGTGTCGCTATAGCCTTTCACCAGCCTCTGGCATTGCACCACTTCCAGCGCAAGCGCGGGATTCAGGCGGGCGGCCGCAAGAACCTGTGCCAGCCAGCTTTCGATGCGTTCGGTCTCGAGTGCGTAGCGCAGCGTGCAACGGCGAATGGCGCGCAGACGTGCCACGGTCCACAGCATCAGGTAGCCGCGCAGCGAGCTCGTCGTGACCACGCGGCCGGCGGTAGTAAAGCGGCGCACCAGGCGGTGCACCAAGTGCGGCTTCATCAACCAGCGTCCGAGCCCGGCTGGCAGTGTTTCGCAGATTTCTTCCACGCGCGGGTGCATGAATTCATTGATTGCCAGCAGTTGTTTGTCACTTGCGCGAACTTCGCCGCGGACGCGCTCGAAGCGGGTGCCGCGCGTCTTGAGGTCGGCCACGCGGATGGTGTCCTCGTAAGTCATCCACAGCGCGAGGTGGCGCGCGGTTTCACGCAGCAGCGGGATACTGTTGACGCCCACCGCCTGGCGCACCAACTGGAGCCGGTTCAGGTAGAGGCCTGCATAGCCGACGTCCTGGTAGTCGATCATGCGACGCACGCCTTCTACCACGACATGCTGGATCTCCGCCGGTTGCTCATCGCGGACACGTTGCAGCACCTGGGCGACCTTGTTGTCCCGCGGATTGAGTTCGGCAGGAGCCGAAGGCTCGGAAGGGGCCGGCGCATCGCCCGTTTCAGCCGTAGCGAAGGCGGCGCCGAACGCGCGCAAGCTAGGTTTGACGCCAACGCCGCCACGCTCGATGGTCGCTTCGAACTGCGCCCGGCTGAAGGGCAGCACGCCGGTGCCCGCCAGCGCACCGAACAGGACCGCGCTAATGACGCTACCGTTAGCTTCTGCAGCCTGGGCCATGTCGAAGCGTATGAAGCGCTTGGCGGCTTTGCTGGCGTGGGCGATCAGTTCATTGCTGTCGACACGGCCATCGCCCATTGCCGCCTTTTCAGCGATGGAGTAGACCCGATGGGTCGATGACAGAAGGGTGGTGCGATCCGGCGTAACTAGCCCGCGTTGTACCGCGCGACCGGCTTCCATCAGCTCGGAAGCGAGTACCACATCGACGTCGCCGGGCGTCGGCATCAACGCAAGCACTGGCATGCGGCCGGCACGTTCGGCGATCTCGCGCGGAAACAATTCGACGTAATAAATGGTGGCGCCGGTACGCTGAGCCACGCCGGGTACCGAAGTGGTCTGCGCGATGTAGCCGTTGTGCTCGCCGAGATCCACGATCCAGTCTGCCAGCACGCCGCCGCCTTCCCCGCCCATGGCGAGAATGGCAACCTTGATCGTCTTGGCGCTGAGATTGATGGGTACGTTCACGATGAACCTCTTGATCGTAGATTCAGAATGCAAAGCGTGCGCGGCGCGCGGCTTCGCGTTTTTGCAGGAAGCCAATCACCGTGTCGCGCAGCCGCTGACGCAGCTTGTCCATGCGGGTCGGATTGGTAACAATCTGGGCGCGGTAGAACGACGGGCAAAGCACGGCGGCATGGGAAACCTCGCCGCATAGACCGCAACCCACGCAGCTATCCAGGACAGACGCCACCGGGTCGGTGCGCAGCGGATCCGGATTGGGCTTGATCGTCAGCGAAGGACATCCGGACAGGCGAATGCACGAGTGGTCGCCGGTGCAGGTATCCGAATCCACGCCGAAGCGCTCCCGCACGACGCGTTGGCCATCGGCAATCGCTTTGCGCGTCTTGGGCTTCTCTCGGCGCTGCTTGTTCAGCATGCACTCGCTTTGGGCGATCAGCACTTTCGGTCCCTTGGCACCGGTGGTCAGCGCTTCCTTGAGCGTTGCCTTCATCGCCTTCAGGTCATACGTGCGGCGGATGGTCTTCACCCACTTGACGCCCACGCCTCGCACAGCATCCTCGATGGCATGGCCAGTGCTACGCGTGTCGTTGTGCGCCGTGGACGAGAGGATGTCCTGGCCTCCTGTGGCCGATGTGTAGCTGTTGTCGACGACAACGGTGAGGTTGTCGCTCTTGTTGAATACTGCATTCGCGATACCGCTGGTCAGGCCGTTGTGCCAGAAGCCCCCGTCACCCATCACGGAAATGGCGCGTTTGCCTGTTGGCGCATTCAGCGCCGCGGCACTGGCGCCGCCCAGGCCGTATCCCATCGTGGTATTGCCAAGGTTGAACGGCGGCAGGATCGAGAACAGGTGACAGCCGATGTCGGCGCTCACGTGGTGTTCGCCGATCTCGCGCTCCACCAGTTTCATTGCGGTAAAGATCGGACGCTCCGGGCAGCCGGTGCAGAAGCCAGGTGGGCGTGCATGAACACTTTCGTCAACCAGCTTCTGCGGTTCCAGTACTTCGGCGGCTACGGCATCGACGATAGCGGTCGGGGCTTGCACCAGCGGAATCACCCTACGCTCGGGCTTTGGCTCAGGCTGCGGTGCGATCTTGCCGTATTGTTCCAGGAAGGCGCGCAGTCCCTTGAGAATCGTGGCGGTGTTGTACTCGCCTGCCAGCGGCAGAAGATCCTTGCCGTGCAAGGTGACCTTCGCCCCTGCGATGCGCAAGATGTTTGCGGCGTTCTGTTCGATGAAATTGGGCTGTCCTTCTTCCAGCACCAGCACCGCGCGCTTGCCGGCGCAGAAGCGTTCCCACTCTGAATCAATCAGCGGGTAAGCCACGTTCATCACGTACAGCGGAATCCTGGACTCGCCAAACACATCCGCCAGGCCTAGTTGCTCCAGCGCACGAATCAGCGTGTTGTAGCTGCCACCCTGTACGGCGATGCCGATGTCGTCCATCTCGCCGTCGAAGAACTCGTTGAGTTTGCGCTCCTCGATGAATTTCACAGCAGCGGGCCAGCGCTGCTTTACCTTCTCATGCTCGTGCACGAAGCTGGCTGGCGGCAGAACGATCCGGCTGAGGTCGCGTGCAGGGTTGTCAAGCGCATCCTGAATCGAAAATTTGCTGCGGCGGTTGTCGGAAGCCACAAACTGCCCATGTACGTGGCAGGAACGCACCCTCAGTTGGAGCATCACCGGGGTATTGGAAGCCTCTGACAAGTCGAAGCCATCCTTCACAGCCTGGACAATGCAGGGCAGGTTGGGGCGCGGATCCAGCAGCCACATCTGAGACTTCATCGCGAAGGCATGGCTGCGTTCCTGCATGATCGAGGAACCCTCACCGTAATCTTCACCGACGATGATCAGCGCGCCTCCGGTCACCCCACCCGAAGCCAGGTTGGCGAGCGCGTCGGACGCTACGTTGGTGCCGACAGTAGCTTTGAATGTCACCGCCCCGCGCAGCGCGTAGTTGACCGAGGCGGCCAGCGACGCTGCCGCTGTAGCTTCGCTCGCACTGTTTTCGAATCTGATGCCGTTCTCGGCCAGAATGTCCTGCGCATCCGCCAGAACGTCCATCAGATGCGAAATTGGGGAGCCTTGGTACCCCGCGACATACGCCACGCCGGACTCGAGCAGCGCCTTGGTGACCGCGAGGATGCCCTCGCCACTGAATACCTCGCCTGAACCCAGACGCAACTTCTTGACTTCTTCAACGAATGAACGCTCAGCCATGGCTTTCCTTCCTGATGCTTGGATGGGGACATACTGCAAAGCGCAGTGCGAGTCCTCTTTGTGATGAGTATAGTTTAAGCTTAAACAATTCCAAAATCATATATGAGGCCGGAGTGATGGATCAGTGGGGAGGAAAAACCCGTAGCTCCGAATATCGAGTGGTTATTGCCTCGCGGCATACCTGGGAGTCGTGGTAGACGCCGCGCCCAGGTAGTGCGCCGGAGGCTCAGGCCACCGACGCCCCATGTTCTTGCTGCATAGGTCGATGTGCATTTCGCGAGAGCATGAGTTCTTCGCGCTGCACAGAGCCACACCTTGCGTGGTCACGCGATAGAAGTTAGCGCTACGGCGATGGATGCCCTAACGCTGCGAAGCTCAGCGGAATATCCATGACTTCAAGCAGATATTGGGATGGAGCCGTTGCCGGTAGATCGAACGGCCGGCCCCATTCTCAGGCGTTGGTTTCGCCTGCCGAGACGAGAGCCGAAACGACCGCTTCCCCAATCATGGTTGCGCCACCGGTCACGATCGCCGTCTTGCTCTGAGTTCCTTGCACGTCTGTCTCCACTTTTGTATTGGCTCGCATGTAGCCATGTGAAGGACAGTTTGGTGTACCGGTGATGATGCTTCTATCCGCAATCCGCTTTCCGATATCCAGATATCGAGCCGATACTTTGAAATAAATATTGTTTAAATATGAACAATGCCAAAGTCATATATATGCACGGAGTTAGAGGTACGCTAGTACGGCTTCGGTGGAAGCCGAAGCCCCGCCTCAGGCGATCTGTGCGTTGCTTTGCTAGCGGACGCGGGCCACGACGACTGGCTCCCGCGCCGATGGGAGCAGCGCTACAGCCAGCGCAGCGGCAAGGCCGGCAATGGAAAATGTGATGAAATTCCAGCCGAAACTCAGGCTTGAGCCGGCCACGTAGCCGCCGACGAGCGGGCCGCTCATGGCGCCGAATCGCGCGAAGCTCAGGGCCCATCCTGTTGCCGCGGCGCGTGCGTGCGCCGGGTAGTAACCGGCCAGATATCCGGTAAGGATTAGGGATGCCGAGACGCTGCCCACGCCTGCCAGCGCGACCAGAAGATAATTGACGACAACGGAGTTTCGGAACATCAGTGCGCCGATGGCGAGAGCGCCGATCAGGTAGAAGAGTGCGACGGTGCCACGTGCGCCCATCCTGTCCGCCGCGCTGCCCAGGAAGAGGCCGCCCACCGCGGAGGCAAGGCTGAAGATAACGAGGAAGGAAAGGCTGGAGCCGAGGTCATAGCCATTCTTGCGCATGATCGTCGGCAACCACGTATTGAGGCCATAGACCAGCAGCAAGCCGAAGAACAGTGCGATCCAGAAGCACGCTGTCGCGCGTAGTTGTTTGCGGGTGAACATGCTAGACATCACGTCGCGCCAGGTGGCGCGGGCGGCGCTGTTCGCGGGCCGAACTTGTGACGGCAGCCGGCCATGACCAGTGCGATCGGCCAATGCCTGCGCTTCATCGATCCGGCCTTGCCCCACCAAGTACTCCAGCGACTCTGGGAGCAGCCACGCCATTAGCGGTATCAACACCATGGGCACGGCGCCCAGGCCAATCACGCCACGCCAGCCAAGATTCGGCAACAGCCACATCGCGATGAGGGCTGCGCAAAGAATGCCGACCGAATACCCAGAGTACATCAACCCATAGTTGAAGCTGCGGCGATGCGGCGGCGAGTACTCGATGGTCAAGGCGGCGGCGACCGGAATGACGCCGCCGAGGCCGAGCCCGCCGATAAATCGCAAGACGCCGAAGATGGCGGGCGTCGGCGCGTACGACGCGCCCAGCATGGTCAGTGAGAACAAGGAAACGCAGAGCAGCAGCATGCGGCGACGGCCGATCATCTCGCTCAGCGTGCCAATCAGGAAGGCGCCAAAGAACATGCCGACCAGGGCATAGCTGCTGAGGGCGCCGAGTTCCAGCGGCGTCAGGTTCCAGTTGCGGTCGTCGGCGAGCGCGGGCAGTACCGCTCCCATGACGCCGACGTCATAGCCTTCAAAAAGAATTGCAAGGAAGCATACGAAAAGTACGGTATAGGTTGCGCGAGAGGTGGGGCGCCAGGGCTGAGCGCTGCCAGCTGGGGTCATTGTCTGTCTCCTGATGGGTGGCGGATATGGAACCGGAGAGGCCGCCAGGGAACCTGTTTCGCGCGATCGTCGCCACGCGCTCGTTGTTGTTCATAGTTTAGGCATAAACATATGATTTTGGAAATATATTTTTTTGAGGCGGGCGATGGTGGCCTGGCCGGCGCCTCTACGGTGAGGCGGCGAGGTCGCAACTAGAACTTGTGGCGCAGGCCCAGGCCGAAGGTGTTGCCTGGGTTCAGGTCGGTCACCTTGTCATAGCGCCAGGCGGCGTAAAGGTCAGTGCGCTTGGAGAACGGGTAGCCGCGATCGCCAGTACCCGCAACGGACTGCCAGACCCATTCTGGATCTTCAGCGGTGCCGCCACGATCAACGCGCCGGTTGGCGGCAGCTGGTCCAGGTTCTTCAGGCATTGCAGCCCATACTTGTTTGCGCCGTGCATCAGCGTGTGACAGGGGTAGGGCAGCGACCAGGCGTAGGACTGGCCGGCGTCGGTGTTGATGGTTTCGACGCCGAAGCCGTGTACATTGCGCTCATGGATCAGCCACTCAACCGCAGCCTGTTCCGGGCCGGGCGTATGGGCACCGTCCTCGCGCAGGCCGAGGAACTCGGCAGGGTCGGTCTTCTTGCTCCAGTCGGTGCGCAGCAGCACCCAGGCGCCGGTGGGAATGCGGCCGTGTTCGGCTTCCCAGCGCTGCAGGTGCGTCACCGTCAGCACCCAGTCGGGGTCCTCCGCCACTTCGGCGCTGGCATCGACCACCACCGCGGGAGCGATGAAGTTGGCCGGGTCGATGGTGTCCACGCTGTTGTTGGCGTGGTTCTTGCCCGAGATCCAGTGCACCGGCGCGTCGAAATGCGTGCCGGTATGCTCGCCGCAGGAGAAGTTGTTCCAGTACCAGCCCGGTCCCTTGTCATCGTACTGGCTGATGCGTTCCATCTTGAACGCCCACACCTGCCCGAATTCGGGGGGCAGCACCAGCGCGGGGAAGTCCGGAGCACCACGCGGAAAACGGCAATCGGGCGGCCACCCCACTGTGTCGACGTCGACTGCGTGCGCGATACGAACCAGCGGCCTACGGCAACGCCTGGGCGCGGAGGTACCTGCGCCAGTTCGGTGGACCTCCTGGATGGGCCAGAGATGATCGACCTCTCTCACGTAGGGCAGGCCACAAGCGCTGGTCACTAACGTGCCAATGGAACCAGCCGCATCAAATGGCGGCAACAGTCCCTCGCCTGGCGCTGGCGTCCCATGGATGCCGCTTTCGTTCTATCAGCTATTCCAACGAATTTCATGTACTGGTAGGCAGCGTCGCCGCTAAGGCAACACGATGCATGACATCGGGTACTCGTTGACCTATGGACCATGGCTCACAAGTTCTAAAGAGGAGCGCCATTGTGAGGGCCGCTTGCATACCTGAAGTTGTATCTACTTTCACCTAAACTTGTGGCTTGCTGATAGGGAGGGGCAAGGATCCTCAATCGAAGAAGGGCCAATCGCAGCGCCTTGATGGCTGTCCGCGGCGTGCGAACCCTGCTCTCCTGAGGGTGTCAGGCCTTGGCCCGTTGCTCCGCGTCCATTCGACGACGAAGCGTTTGGCGGTTGGCTCGGTAGCCTGGCGTGAAGTGAAGTAAAAGTCCTCCCTCCGGGCCTGTTCCAAAGACGTTGTAAATTAAAATATTAGCGATTTTCTTGTTAGTCTCCGTACCGATATTACTTCAATTTTGTGAGTAGTAATTTCGGTACTCTGACGGGGCGGGACTGAGCGGCCGCACTCATTTCGTGCCAAATGCGCTACGCCGATGCGGCCGCCAGTAAATGAATCCCTGCCCTCAACCCTCGAGACTCCAAAGGTCAAATGCTTTCTGAAAACCGGGGGCACTCATGCTTCGTTCGATGCCACTCTGTGCATCGATCTGTAGCTTCATCATCATGGCCGCCGCCAACGCGCGCCATTACGGCGTCGAGGCGTACATGCTGCCGACGCTGGCCGGCGCAGGGGTCTTTACCAGTCTACTGCAGCCGCTCATGGATACTGCTGCATTCGCCCATTTACCAAAGAACCTACCAAACCTACGAGTCAGCCAATGACGGTACTCGGCAGACCGGTACCAGCGACACATGATCGACGATGGCGTCGTCGGCGGGAAATGCCTCGCGCAATATTCAGCTGTCTAGATCCAACAACGTAAACCCCATGATGAAATGCCTTACGCCCCCTTATCCGTGCGAGGTACATGGGGAATCCCCTCTTCCTCGTACAGCCGATAGATCATTTCCAGCATCTCCTTGATGTCACGCGACTCATCCATCGCACGCATACTCATGATGATGGGCGACGTGAGGGTTGGGTCATCCAGTTCCATGTAGCTCACGTCGTCGCGCTTGAGCCCATAGACGCTGCTCGGGACGACTGCAATCCCTTCTCCCGCCGCGACAAGCCCCAATGCAATCTGCAACTCGCGCACGTCATAGATGCGCCGAGGCGTAAGGGCTCGCTCCTGGAAAGCCGAAAGAACCTGGTCAGCGTAGCTTGGCCTCGGTGCCTTGGGAAAAACAATGAGCGTTTCGTAGATGAGGTCTCGAAGCGCGAGCACCGGCTTCGACGTGGAGAGCGGATGACCGACGGGAAGTGCAACGATCATTTTCTCCTCGCGGAGAATCACCCGGCGGATGCTCGCATCCTCGTGTCGAATCCGACCGAACCCTACATCGATACGTCCGTCCTTGAGCGCGCGAATCTGGTCCATCGTCGACATCTCGTGGAGGCTGAGCTCGACCGACTTGTTCTCGTCCCGGAATCGCCGAATGATCTTTGGAAGCATGCCGTAGAGCGTGGACCCCACAAAGCCGACGGACAGACTGCGCTCGATACTGCCAACGCGCCTTGTCATGGATTCCAACTCGTTCGTCTGCGCAATGAGATGTACTGCGTGCGAGTAAAAAAACTTGCCTGTCTCGGTGAGCTTAAGCGGACGAGAGCTTCGTTCGAATAGCTGGACCCCCAACGTTTCTTCGAGCTGCTGTATCTGGCGGCTTAATGGCGGCTGCGCGATATGAAGCCGCTTTGCTGCGCGCGTGAAGTTGCGCTCCTCGGCAACCGCTACAAAGTAGCGAAGATGTCGCAGCTCCATACAATACCTCCCAGATATGATTCCATACTAAAACAGTGTTGGACTGACCGGTTTGCCGTCCTATATTCTGCCATCACGCTCTGTTTCACGGTCACATTATACCTTCTGAGTAAGTTTAGAGTTACCTGAAACAAGGGTTTACCCCACCAAAACAGAAAGTTTAGGAGCAGACATGAGTGTCAAAGTGTTCGACTCGAAGGAAGTGCAGGACCTGCTGAAGGCCGCTGCTAATCTGGGAAGCCACGATGGCAACGCTCGTACCAAGCAGATTACTCATCGTCTGCTGAGCGACCTCTTCAAGGCCATCGACGATTTAGACATGACGCCCGACGAGATTTGGGCCGGCGTGAATTACTTCAACAAGCTTGGGCAAGATGGTGAGGCGGCCCTCTTGGCCGCGGGCCTTGGCCTCGAGAAGTATCTCGACATCCGCATGGATGCAGAGGACCGTGAAGCTGACATCCACGGCGGCACGCCGCGCACGATTGAAGGCCCGCTGTATGTTGCGGGCGCCCCGGTGCGAGCTGGTGTCTCTAAGATTGATCTCAATGCCGACGAAGACGCGGGTCCGCTCATCATCCGTGGCACGGTGACCGGACCGGACGGCAAGCCCGTGGCCGATGCGGTTGTCGAATGCTGGCACGCCAACTCCAAGGGCTTTTACTCGCACTTCGACCCGACCGGCGCCCAGGACGATTTCAACCTTCGCGGCGCGGTGAAGACGGGGGCTGACGGCAAGTACGAGTTCCGCACGCTGATGCCCGTTGGCTACGGTTGTCCGCCGCAAGGCGCGACGCAACAGTTGCTTGACGTGATTGCCCGCCACGGCAACCGCCCGGCGCACGTACACTTCTTCGTAACGAGCGACAAGACTCGCAAGCTCACGACGCAGATCAATATCGAAGGCGACCCGCTGATCTGGGACGACTTCGCTTATGCGACGCGCGAAGAGCTTGTGCCGCACGTTGTCGAGAAAACGGGCGGTGCCGCGCTGGGCCTCAAGGGCGACGCGTACAAGGAAATCGAATTCAACATCGAGTTGACTCCGCTGGTGCAAGGCAAGGACAACCAGCTTGTGAATCGCCCGCGCGCTTCCGCCACGGCGTAACCCCCTCACGCGGCGGCCTCACTCGCCAGGCCGCCAGCTTCCCCGCACGAATTCTCTGAACCGATGCAAGGGCTTGACCACGAAGCCCGCATAGGGAGACGACTCATGTCCGCAACTATCGATAAAGCACGGCAACTGGACGATTTGCTGAGCAACGCCGTCCAGGACGACAAGGAAAATGGTGTTTTCCGTTGTCGCCGAGACATCTTCACGAACGCCGATCTGTACGAACTCGAGATGAAGCACATCTTCGAGAGCAACTGGGTCTACCTCGCGCACGAAAGCCAGGTACCGAACATCAACGATTACTACACGACGTGGATTGGTCGTCAGCCGATTGTCATCACGCGTGACAAGGCCGGTGAGTTGCACGCGGTCATCAACGCATGTGCCCACAAGGGTGCCATGCTGTGCCGCCGCAAGCACGGCAACAAAGGCAGCTTCACCTGCCCGTTCCACGGCTGGACCTTCTCGAACGCCGGCAAGCTGCTGAAGGTAAAGGACGAGAAGACCACCGAGTATCCGGTGCAGTTCAACAAACAGGGATCGCACGACCTGAAGAAGGTTGCGCGCTTCCAGAACTATCGCGGTTTCCTGTTCGGTAGCCTGAGCGAAGACGTGATGCCGCTCGAGGACTATCTCGGCGAGACGAAGATCATCATTGACCAAATCGTCTCGCAGGCGCCGGACGGTCTCGAAGTGTTGCGAGGCAACTCTTCGTACATCTACGACGGCAACTGGAAGATGCAGATGGAAAACGGTTGTGACGGCTATCACGTCAGCACCGTGCACTGGAACTATGCCGCAACGATGGGGCGCCGCCATGTCGAAGGCACCAAGGCCGTCGATGCAAATGGTTGGAGCAAGTCGGTTGCGGGGGTGTATGGCTTCGAGCATGGCCATATCCTGCTTTGGACCAACACGATGAATCCTGAAGTGCGTCCTGTCTATCAACATCGCGACGAAATCGCAGCGCGCGTTGGCGAAGACAAGGCGAAGTACATCGTGAATCAGACGCGCAACCTGTGTCTGTATCCGAACGTGTTCCTGATGGATCAGTTCAGTACCCAGATTCGCGTCGTCCGTCCGATCAGTGTCGACAAGACAGAAGTCAGCATCTTCTGCTTCGCACCAAAGGGCGAAAGCGCAGAGAGCCGCGCGATCCGCATTCGTCAATACGAAGACTTCTTCAACGTCTCAGGCATGGGCACCAGCGACGACCTCGAAGAGTTCCGTGCGTGCCAGGCGGGCTACGCCAGCACGACGTCGATGTGGAACGACATGTCGCGCGGTGCACCGTTGTGGGTCCATGGACCTGACGCGAATGCGAAGGGCATGGGCTTGAACCCACTCATCTCTGGCGAGCGCAGCGAAGATGAAGGTCTCTTTGTGGTTCAACACGAATACTGGGTGCAGGTGATGCGCGAAGCCCTGCGCAAAGAACAGGCGGAGGCAGCCGTATGAGCATCGATTATCAAAAGGTCTGTAGCGCGCTCTATCAAGAGGCGCGCTTTCTGGATGATCGTCAGTGGGACGAGTGGTTGGCTTGCTACACAGCAGACGTCACCTACTGGATGCCGGCCTGGGATGACGATGACAAGCTTACCGAAGACCCGCAAAGCGAAATTTCTCTGATGTACTACTCGGACCGCGGCGGCCTGGAAGACCGGGTGTTCCGTATCAGAACCGAGCGCAGCAGCGCGTCGATGCCGGAGCCGCGCACCAGCCACAACGTCACCAATATCGAAGTGCTGGCGGAGCGGGATAACGAAGTCGACGTTCGATACAACTTCAACACGTTGAGCCATCGCTATAAGGTCACGGACCAGTACTTCGGCACCGCCTGCGTCACCTTCCGCAAAGTTGACGATCGGTTGCTGATTTCGAGCAAAAAGATTGCGCTCAAAAACGACTACATCCGCCAGGTGCTGGACGTCTACCACGTCTGATTGCCACCGGTAGGAATGAGAAAGGACGCAGGAGTTAACATGTCCAGCTACAACATCGCACTGAACTTTGAAGACGGCGTGACCCGCTTTGTCGAATGCAAGGCCGGCGAAAAGGTTCTCGATGCCGCGTTTCGCGCCAAGATCAACCTGCCAATGGATTGCTCCGACGGCGTGTGTGGCACCTGCAAGTGCCGCGCCGAGAGTGGCAGCTACGACCTGGGCGACGACTTCATTGAGGAGGCGTTGAGCGACGACGAGAAAGCCGGCGGTCTCGTGCTCACGTGCCAGATGGTGCCGCAAAGTGACTGCGTTATCGCAGTGCCGGCATCGTCGACGATGTGCAAAACCGAGCAAAGCAAATTCGCTGCGACGGTCACGAAAGTCGAACAGCACAATGATGCGGCGGTGGTCCTAGAGTTGGACGTGGACAGCATCCCTCCGGTCTTCCTCGCTGGCCAGTATGTGAACATCGATGTCCCCGGCAGCGGAAAACATCGCTCGTATTCCTTCTCGTCCGCGCCGGGCGCACCGAAAATCAGCTTCCTGATCAAAAAGATCCCTGGCGGCGTGATGAGCACCTGGCTCGAATCGGCGCAGCCAGGCCACAAAGTGCAACTGACGGGGCCCCTGGGCAGCTTCTACCTCCGGGCAGTGGAGCGTCCCTTGTTGTTCCTGGCTGGCGGCACGGGCCTGGCACCATTCCTGTCGATGCTGGAGGTCCTGGTTCGCGCGAACTCGGAGCAGAAGGTGCATCTCATCTACGGCGTGACACGAGACCTCGACCTGGTCCAGGTTGAGGCTATCGAGGCGTACGTCGCGAAGTTGCCGAACTTTACGTTCAGTACCGTGGTTGCAGAAGCAGAATCGAGCCATCCCCGCAAGGGCTGGGTGACCCAGCACATGCCGGCGGAATGTCTGAACGATGGTGATGTCGACGTGTACCTGTGCGGACCGCCGCCGATGGTCGACGCGGTCCGCAAGTATTTCGACGACAACGGCGTGAAGCCCAACAGCTTCCATTACGAGAAGTTCACGCCCAACGCAGCCCCGGTGACCCCATGAGCGGCAAGCGATTCGAAGGCAAGGTGATGGTGGTCACCGGTGCCGCCCAAGGTATCGGACGCGGCGTCGCGCTACGCGCTGCGGCTGAAGGTGCGAAGGTTCTGTTTGTCGATCGCGCCGACTTCGTCTCCGAGGTCGCAGCGGAAGCGGTTGGGGCCGACACTGCCGGCTTTATTGCCGACCTCGAGACCTATGAAGGCGCAGCCTCCACGATGGCTTTCGCTGTGGAGACGTTTGGCCGAATTGACATTTTGATTAATGGCGTTGGCGGGGCCATTCGCATGCGGCCCTATGCCGAGTTCGAACCGGCTCAGATTGATGCGGAGATCCGCCGCTCGCTCATGCCGACCTTGTACGGCTGCCACGCGGTGCTTCCGCACATGCTTGCTCAAGGACGCGGGTCCATCGTGAACGTTTCCTCGAATGCAACGCGCGGCATCCGTCGCGTGCCGTATTCGGCTGCAAAGGGCGGCGTCAACGCGCTCACCCAGTCGCTTGCGATGGAGTATGGCGAGCACAACATCCGTGTGGTCGCTGCCGCACCCGGTGGAACCCAGGCGCCTCCCCGGCGCGTGCCTCGCAACGCGATTGGAGATAGCGAGCAAGAGAAGGCCTGGATGAGCGAGGCGGTGATGCAGGTGACTGAATCCACCTTCTTCAAACGCTACGGCACGCTTGACGAACAAATCGCGCCGATTCTTTTCCTTGCCTCTGACGAAGCCGGCTACATCACAGGCGCTGTGCTGCCGGTTGCGGGCGGCGACAACGGCTAGCACTCATCGAAGAAGCGACGACAGGAGATGGGGCAGTGAGCTAACGGAGAGCCACTGCCCAGAACGTCGCAACCATTCCAAAAACAATCGAGGAGACAAAGCATGCGTCAGATTGACGTTCACAAGCTCGCAGACGATGCGCGATTCAACAGATTCCACGCTGGCCTGTTGTTCTGGTGCGCGCTCATCATCATCTTTGACGGCTATGACCTTGCCGTCGTGGGCATTGCGCTCCCATCCATCATGAAAGACATGGGCGTCGATGCGACCAGCGCCGGCTTCATGATCAGTTCCGCGCTGTTCGGCATGATGTTCGGCGCAGTCATCATGGGTACTATTGCCGATCGCATTGGCCGGCCCAAAACCATTGCAGTCTGTATTGCGCTCTTCAGCATCTTTACTGCTGCGGCGGGAATGACACATGATCCGATCACGTTCAGCATGACACGGTTTCTTGCCGGATTGGGGATCGGCGGTGTGATGCCCAATGTCGTCGCACAGATGACAGAGTTCTCGCCGCGCAAGATTCGCGGAACCATGGTTACGCTGATGTTTAGCGGGTATTCCGTAGGCGGGATGCTCGCGGCAATCATGGGCAAATCACTGATCGAGACGTACGGTTGGCAATCGGTATTCCTGGCTGCGAGCGTTCCCGTACTTATCATCCCTGCTGTGTTGAAGCTGATGCCGGAGTCACTGCCCTTCCTGATCCAGCGTAATCGTCTGGACACGCTCAAAGCGGTCCTGGTCCAGATGGACCCCACCTACCGCGCTCAGATGACAGACCGGTTCGACTTGCCGCAGGCCGAGAAAGGGTCCAGCGCTCCCATCAGTATGCTCTTCCGTGATGGCCGGGGTTTCAGCACCACGATGCTATGGGTCGCTTTCTTCATGTGCTTGTTCATGGTCTATGCATTGAGTTCCTGGCTCGCGAAACTCATGGCTGGCGCCGGCTATAGCCTCGGCTCGGCACTGACTTTCGTCCTGGTGTTGAACTTTGGCGCGATGGCCGGCGCAATCGGAGGCGGTTGGCTCGCAGACAAGTTCAATATCAAATACGTGCTGGTCGGCATGTACGCACTTGCTGCCGTGTCTATCACGCTACTTGGCTACAAGATGTCGACCGAGGCCTTGTTCTTCGTGGTTGCGCTCGCCGGAGCGTCTACGATCGGCACGCAGATTGTGACGTACGCCTATGCAGGGCAGTACTACCCGGCTACCGTCCGGGGCACGGGCATTGGCTGGGCATCCGGTGTCGGCAGAAGCGGCGCGATCCTGGCGCCCATTGTCATCGGCGTGCTGGTAAGCATGTCCCTGCCACTCCAGCAGAACTTCGCTGCAATGGCAGTGCCTGCTGTCATCGCAGTGCTGGCTGTGCTGCTGATCGACCACAAGCGGTCGGCATCGGTGATCGACAGCAGGTCGAGCCAGGGCGCAGCGGATTCAGAACGGACGATCGTTCTGGACGGTGCCAAACCAGTGCAGAGGTCGCCCTCTCGCTGACCCTGGAGGCACCAGCAATACCGCGTCCGCACAACCCAACCTACTGAGATCAAGCATGACCAAGCCTTGCATTATTTCTGTTGCCATCACGGGATCACTGCCGCGCAAAAAAGACAATCCGGCTGTACCCATCACAGTCAGCGAGCAGGTGGAATCGACCCATGCGGCATTCGAAGCCGGCGCGACCCTAGTCCATCTTCACGTACGCAACGATGACGAAACTCCCACGTCAAATCCCGATCGTTTCGCCCTGGTGCTGGAAGGCATTCGCAAGCACGCGCCGGGCATGATCACCCAGGTGTCCACCGGCGGCCGCTCTGGGGCCGGCAATGAGAGAGGTGCCATGCTATCCCTGCGGCCGGACATGGCATCCTTGGCAACCGGCTCCGTCAACTTCCCGACCCGGGTCTATGACAATTCGCCCGACCTGGTCGACTGGCTCGCTGCCGAAATGAAAACCTACGGCATCAAGCCCGAAGTCGAGGCGTTTGACCTGTCGATGATCTTCCAGGCCGCAGCTATGCAGGCAGCCGGCGCGATCGTCGGTCCCCTGCATATCCAATTTGTCATGGGCATCAAGAACGCAATGCCGGTCGATCGCGAAGTGCTTGAATTCTACGTTCGTACCCTTAATCGCCTATCGCCCGATGCGACCTGGACCGGCGCGGGCATCGGGCGAAATCAACTGACGATGGCTCGCTGGTCTCTCGAACTAGGGGGGCACTGTCGCACCGGGCTCGAGGACAACGTGCGGATGGACAAGAATACGCTCGCCCCGTCCAACGCCGCGCTTGTGCGCCAGGTTGCCGAGCTTTGCGAGGAGTATGGTCGCCCCGTCGCGACCGCAGCCCAGGCTCGCGAAATCCTGAATTTGTGCTAAACCCATTCCCGCATCGCTGCGCATGATAGTCCAGAACCGAATCCTCACATTCGGACTACACGGAGAGCCCTCGCCTCGTCCGGCACGCAGCGCTATGTCCTCCGGATGAAGCCGGTCGGGCAGATCTAAGGCAATGCTGATTAAGTCCTCCAGTTCGTGAGAGTAAGCGTTATCTGAAGAATCACGAGCGCGAAGAGATGAACATGAAGCAGATGACGTTGGCGGCGGGTGCAGATCAAGGGGCAGGATTCGAGCAATACCGCAAGCCAACGCGACGCGAGGCTTTTCTGGCGACGATGGAGACGATCGGCAGGAGCAGCGAGTCTATGGCGATAGCGCCTACGCCAGTCAGCAGGCGCTGATCGCGTCCAAGGCGCCCCGCGCCAAGGACTTCACCAATCAGCGTACGCGCAAGAACGGGCAGATTGACGAAGTGCAACGTGGGAAGAACCGCAACAAATCGAAGATCCGTGCTCGGGTCGAGCATGTCTTTGCCGTAGTCAAACGCCTGTGGGGCTTCACCAAAGTACGCTGCCGTGGCTTGAAGAAGAATGCGGGCCGGGCCTTCACGGCCCTGGCGCTGGCCAATCTGTACCTCAGCCGAGGGCATTTGATGGGAGCAGTCCGTCCGTAAAGGGCGAATGTGGGGCAAGTGCTCCGCCAACACGCCCCATTTGGGGATGCGGTAGGAAAATTCTCGTCATCAGAGCCGAGTTTTTCGCCCGCACACGTTCTTATCAGTCTGAACGCACCAATTCACGCGGCTTGTTCAGCATAGCCTTAGACTTCTACCGAATTCACTGACGCCAAGTTCACAGTTTCATAATCGCCGCGCGGAAGCACCAGCGATTCGAGTTTGGCCACCACATCGGACGGTGTCGCAGTGGACTTAGGTGTATGTGCGTAGATATGTGGGCGCCGCTCCTTGCGATCGAACCAGATCGCCTCGGGGCGTACCTGCTCCGGCCGGCGGTGGGCCAACCAGACGATGGTGTCGGCGCCCTTCTGATGGTCGCGCAGCACGGACTTGAGAATGGCGACGAAGCGCGGCATCGAGCGGTTGACGCTGGCGGTATTGACCCAACCGGGGTGCATCGCATAGAAGCACTTGCCGGTGTTGGCGAAGGCCGCACGCCAATGCGTCATGAGCATCATCTGCGCGCGCTTAGCAAGGCCGTAGGCGCGCACGCCGAGATAGCCGGGGCCGGTGATATTGAGATCGTCGACCACCATCGCGTGGTTGTACATGCCGCCCGACGCCACCTCGATCACGGTGGCATCGTCGCGCAGCATCTTGCGTCCCAGCAATTCGCGCAACAGCAGATAATGGCCGAGAACGTTTGTGGCAAACGAGGTCTCGAGCCCCTCTCGGGTGATGATCTGGTCCCGCTTCTGGATGCCCACATTGTTGACCGCCACATCGATGCGCACCCCGCGCTGCTCCAGGCGGTCAACCAGCGCCCAGACGTCAGCCTGCAGTGAGAAGTCCGCTGTCTCGATCTGTATCGCTTCCGGTCGCGTCACCGAGGCGGCGAACGCCTTCAGCTTGGCGGTGTCTCGCGCCACGCAGATGACGGTAGCGCCGGCCGCCACGGCTTGCCTGGCAGCGGAGGCGCCGATCCCTTCCGAGCCACCGGTGACCAGCCAGGTTTGCCCGCGAAAATCCGGGTTGATCCGGCGCCAGAACATGCGGCGCACGTGATAGCCGATCGCACTGTAGCTCGGTGTGAAGCGGCAATAGAACGCGATGATCTTTTTGAGTGGGGTCTTGGCCATGATACTGGAACGGATAGTTGAGCTGGAATGCGTTGTGCGGTGCCGCGGATCAGCCTTACGCGTGAGGATCGGCGCTCAGGCCGAGGGCCTTCAGCAGCGTCGGACGGTCGTAGTACTCCCGCCACAGCGAGATCAGCGCGCCCTCGAACTCGAGGATGCCGACCGTCGGAACCGAACGGCCAATGCCGTCAATGATGATCTCGTCGATCCGCTCCACGATGAGCGCCTCGTCGGCAGTACCCATGCGCTGGATATGTAGCTTGACATGCTTGTTAGGCTTGGCCGCTTTCTCGATGCGCTCTAAGAATGCTTGCCGCCCCACGCAAGGGTCCAGCATCACAGAGTGCAGCACGCCGTCCGGGGCGATCAGGCTGGCGCATTTTTGCCAATCCTTTGCTTCCCAGGCTTGTTTCATTTCCCTAAAGACATCTTTCTTCTGTTCGGCGGAAAGTGTGGATGCGACCATCTGGATTCCTCTTTTCGTTATCGGTTGAATTGCCGGCTGTCGTCCATGACTGGCCGCTGGTCCTGCGTGGTTCGCGCCCGCGAATTCTGCTGCTATCGAATGCTGCTAGCCCCGCGGGCGAGGGTCTTTACAGTTGAATTACAGTGCTTGCTGTGCTGTCTATCCAGATCAATCTGGAAAATATCTCGTATGTCGAGAAAACGGCGGCACTACGCGGCGCCTCGCACCCGCAGCAACTTCCGTAAAGCGCTGGCAACTGCTGAGGGTTGTTCGAGCGGCGCCATATGTCCCGCCTGCTCGATCCAGGTCAGGCTGGCGCCGGGTACCTGCGCGGCGATTTCCGCAGACAACGCCGGCGGTACAACGCGATCTTCGCGTCCGCAGATGGCGGCGACTGGCATCTGCGCCGCAAGCAACGCAGCACGCGTATCGTGCCGGGACGTGATGGCGCGGATCTGACGAGCGAAGACGTCGGGACCAAGCGTTTCGAACATCGTGCGCAGCACTTGGGCCGGGACGCTGTCCCGGCCCTGCGCGGGATGGAGATTAAGCGCCAGCAGTTTGTGTGTCAGCGCCGAGAAATCCGTCTCGACTGCGTCGAGCAGCGCCTTGCGGCCGGCCGTCTGTTCTGGACTCTCGGGCCGCATGGACGTACCGAGCAGCGCGAGGTGGGACACGCGCGATGGCGCCTGCGCCACGATTTCCTGCGCGACGTAGCCTCCCATCGAAAAGCCGGCCAGCGCGAAGCTCCCTTGCTGCTGCGCCAGCACGCTCCGCGCCATCTCAGCAATGCTGGTCTGCCAGCTCAGATCTGCAATGTGGACATCCGCCACGTCGGCGAGTTCGGCGGCGATAGGATCCCATACGCGGGCCGTGTTCATCATGCCCGGTAGCAGCCATAGTCTGATGCGTTCCAATGCAGTCTCCGTTGACTAAAGTCGGGGCGTCGCGCGTTGTTCCCTGCTTGCCATGACAGTACGTTCACCGAATTCCCATCATCGCGCGATTGCTCGTGTCAGCGGACCGGTGGCCCCCGTTTGTCGCGATTACAAGGGAAGGACTTTCGCCGTACAAGCGGAATTTGATATATTTGCTCAATGGATGAGAAAAATGTCGTTGCTACCCCGGTGTCCGGCACGCAAAGTGCAGCCAGAGCCTTGTCGCTGCTCCGGCATGTCGGCGCCAACCATGGCTCCGGCATTCGGCTGCGCGATCTGATCGAGGTGTCAGGACTTGATCGCTCGACCACGCATCGTCTGCTGATGTGTCTGATCGAAGAGGGCTTCGTCGAGCGCATCGGTACCACTAAGCTCTACCGGCTCGGAATCGAGGCTCTGCAATGGGGGTTCTCGTCCGCCGGGCTGTCCAGCGTAAGCGATCGTTTTCGCCCGTTGATGCAGCGGCTGGCCCGCCAGACCGGTGACACGGTATTCCTGCTCGTGCGCAGCGGTGATTTCGCCGTGTGCCTGTGCCGAGAGGAGGGCGACTATCCGGTCAAGGCCTTCATCGTGCAAGTCGGCATTCGGCGCCTGCTCGCCACCAGCGCAGTGGGTGTCTCCATCATGGCGATGCTGCCCGATGAAGAGATTGCGCAAATGCTGGCAAGAAATGGCAAGGAGTACAGCCGGCTCGGTATCAGCGCAACCCAGCTGCGCCAGCTAATCGCACGCGCACGAAAGCTCGGTTACTCGGAGTCGGCGGATCCACATGTCGAAATGAGCGGTGTAGGATGCGCGTTCGCGCTCACCCGCAACAGCTATGCAGGGATTAGTATCGCGGCGATCAACTCGAGGATGCCGGCGAAGCGTCGCGCGGAACTGGGCGAGTTGCTGGTGCAAGAAGTCGGCCCGTTTGGTTGGCGCGGAGAGGGATAATAGACACGGCAAGGCGCGGCTGGCCTCGCCTGGTCTCACATCAGCTGACGGGCCAAAGTTTGCAATTTCGGCCCGATCTCTTCCAGCAGCCAGGATCGGTTCAGTGGACGTCCCTGGAACGCGCAGTTAAGCGCGGCGGGCTCACCGCGATCAATCCGGCCGAGTGGCACGGCCACCGCCTGCACATCGGGGAAGATTTCGCCGACCGACACGCAAGCCCCCCAGCGCGAATACTCGGCCATGTTGCGGCGTAACTCCGCCTGGTGCCGCTGCCACTCCTCCGGCGCGCGGACCCGCAACTGGTTCATCAAGGCCTCGCGCTCCGATGGCGCGCATGACATCAGGTAAGCTCGCCCGATCGCGGTCCCGGCGAGGGACTGCCGCGTCCCCACATCCAGTGGATAAACCTTGTGGTGGTGCGAGCGTATTGCCTCGATATAGACGACGCTGAGGCGGTCCCGGATACCGATCGACACCGAGCCTCCCGTACTTTCGGCAAGTTCGAGCAGGTAGGGTCGTGCGCGCCGGCGAATCGTGAACAATTCCAGTAGCGGGTAGCTCAGCGCGAGCACCGCACTTCCGAGCCGGTATTTGCCGTGGGGCTCGTCCTGTGCCAGATAGCCCATCGCCACCAAGGTGTAGGTAAGTCGCGAAATGGTCGCCACCGGCAGCTCCAGCCGGCGCGAAAGTTCCTTGTTACCCAGTACCGGCTCCTCCGGCGTAAAGCAGCGCAACAGCGCGATCCCGCGCGCCAGCGTCGTGGCGAATTGGCGGTCCCCCTCGTATTCGAGCAGGTCGAGCGGTACGCGGCGCGGAATGGACATGATCAGGCCGATTATGACATATCGAAACAATCACCAGTATATCAAAAATGCTGGCCGTGTTCCCGAGGCAGCTCCCTAGACTGACGCCATCGATCTTCACCGCGCCACGGAGGCACTCAGTATGCAAGTCGACCGGCCCGTCCTCGACAATCGAGCCCTCAGCGGGAACAACGCGGGCATTCAACAAGAAGACTCCTTTGACGAGCTGGCCGTGATTGGCTGCGTGCCGGCGGATCTGAATGGGCTATATGTGCGCAACGGACCTAACAACTACTTCCCGCCTAACTGGCGCTACCACGCCTACGACGGCGACGGCATGCTGCATGCGGTGCGTTTCCGCAACGGCAAGGTGAGCTACCGCAACCGATGGATCACCACCAGCGCGCTGCAGGAAGAGAAGGCCGTTGGGCGCGCGCTGTGGAAGGGACTCAAGGAACCGCTGCGCGCGGACCGACCCAACGAGCCGCTCAAGAACACTTCCAACACCGATGTGAAGTACCACGCGGGCCGGCTGATTACCATGTGGTATCGCTCAGGTATGCCGTACGCGGTCGATCCTGACAGTCTGCAGACCATTGGTCCCGCCGATTTCGGCGGCGCCATTAGCCGGATCTCGGCACATTCCAAACCGGACGAGCACACCGGCGAGCTGCTGTTCTTCGACTATGGCTTGACCCGGCCGTATATGGAATACGGCGTGATCGGACCGGATCGCAAGCTCGTGCATCGCACCGAAATCCCGCTCGACGCGCCAAGTCTCCCGCACGACATGGCCATCACCGAGCACTACAGCATTCTGCACGACTTCCCGTTGCGGCCAGACGCCGATGCGCTGCGCGCGGGACGCTACAAGCTACGGTTCGATGCCAGCCAGCCGTCGCGCTTTGCAGTGATTCCGCGCCATGGCCACGCAGATGAGATTCGCTGGTTCAGCGCTAAGCCAACGTACATGCTGCACGTTGTCAATGCATGGGAAGAAGGCGACGAGATCGTCATGATCGGCACGCCGTACCGCATCCACGCAGGCCCCGACGGTCAGCCGGACGCGCGCAGGCTGGAGCGGACCATCCATTTGCGGCAGCGCGACTTCCTGCTCTACCAGTGGCGCTTCAATCTGAAGACAGGCGAGACGCACGAAGGCCCGATCGACGACGTGCTCAACACGGAATTCCCCGTCATCAACAGCATGTACCAGGGGCGCAGGAATCGCTGGTCTTACAACGTAGTGTTTCCGCATGGCGGCCACGAAGAGCCCCGCTTCCCGGGGCTGGTCAAGTATGACCTCGATACCGGCGGCTATGTCGCATACAGCGCCGGCCCGCGCCATTTCTACAACGAGCCCGGCTTCGCGCCGCGCGACAACAGCATGGCCGAAGACGATGGCTATTTGGTCTGCTTTGTCTGGAACCCCGTTGATGCCCGCTCGGAAATTCAGGTGTTTGATTGCAGGGGCGCGAACCTCGCCCAAGGACCGGTTGCGCGCGTGCTGTTGCCACGCCGTGTCCCCAACGGTTTTCACGCCACCTTTGTCAGTCAAGCGACGCTCAATCGTTGGAAGTAAATCATGATCTTGGTATCCAGGGACAAAATCGAAGACTATGTCGCGCGCGGATGGTGGGGCGAGCGGACGCTTGGCGCAATGTTTGTCGAGACCGCGGTGCGGCAGCCTACCGCCTTCGCAGTCGCCGATCCACCTAACCGGTCTGCGCTGTGGGGCAAGGCGGCGCAACAGTGGACTTGGGGTGAACTCCTCGAGCAAGTCGGCCGCTACACCGCTTGGCTGCACTGGCAAGGTTTGCGCAAGGACGACATCATTGTGCTGCAGCTCCCGAATTGCGTTGAGCTACACGCCCTATATCTTGCTTGTGCCATCTCCGGCGTCATCGTGTCGCCTGTGCCGATGCAGTACCGCGGGCATGAGCTGTCCCATGTGCTGAGCACCACCGGCGCCAGGTTCGCCATCACGACGCAGCGCGTCGGTTCCTTCCAAGCGGCCGAACAGTGGGCCGCCTACATGACGCAATGCGCCGCGCTGGAGCAAGTCTGGTGCTATCGGGACGGTTCGGACGACGCCTTGCCGCCCGCCATCGGCGACCTTGACGCCGCGCTAACGGCTACCACTGGGTGGAACGCGGCGGCGCTATGCGCGCACATGGAGGCGATTGGCCTGACGGCGCATGACGTCTTCACCATCTGCTGGACCTCCGGCACCGAAGCACGCTCCAAGGGGGTGCCGCGCAACCACAACGAGTGGTTGGTGGTCGGTCAATCGGTGGTGGAGGCCGGCCGCCTGCAGCCCGGCAACCAGCTGCTGATTCCTTTCCCCTTCGTCAACATGGCGGGAGTCTCGACGAGCCTCGTGGCGTGGCTGCTGATCGGCGGCGGCTTGCATCATCATCACCCGTTCGACATCGAGGTATTTCTCACGCAGTTGCGAACCAGCCTGATCGACTATACGGTGGCTGCCCCGGCCGTGCTGAGCCGCCTGCTCAAGGAGCCGGAACGTCTCAGCGGAGTCCACCTGCAGCGCCTGAAACGCATCGGTTCGGGCGGCGGCCCGCTGGCGGACTGGCTGGTGGCGCAGTTCGCGCAGCGCTTCAACGTCGAAATTGTCAATTACTTCGGCTCGAATGAAGGCGCGGCACTGTCGTCAACGCCGGAGGACATCCCCGACCGCAGCCAGCGCGCGCTGTACTTTCCGCGCATGGGGGTGCCCGGTTACACCTGGTCGCACTCCAATGCAAAGCGTATCCGCACCCGTCTCGTCGATCCCGATACCGGCGCGGAGATCGATGAGCCGGGCCACGTCGGCGAACTCCGCTTCCAGGGACCGGCGATCTTCAGCGGCTATTTCAACGCCCCGGAGCTGTCGGCGTGCGCCTTCGACGAGCAAGGCTACTACCGCACCGGAGACCTGTTCGAAATCGCTGGAGATCGTCATCAGTTCTATCGCTTTGCAGGGCGCCACAAGGACATCGTGATCCGCGGTGGCATGAATATTTCGTCGGAGGAAGTCGAGAGCCTGCTGCTCGGCCACCCCGATGTCAGGGAGGTGGCGGTAATCGGCAGCCCCGATCCGACACTGGGCGAACGGGTCTGCGCGGTAGTGGTGCCGCTACCGGGCGCCACCGTCACGTTGCCTGCGCTGGTGGCGCATTTGCGCGCGGAAGGTGTCGCAGCCTTCAAGCTGCCGGAGCAACTGCTGATCACGGCCGAGCTCCCACGCAACCCGGTCGGCAAGGTACTCAAGCGGGAGTTGCGCCAGTTGCTGGCGAGCGTAAGTCAGAACACGAGTGCGGCGGTGCAGATGTAGCGCTAATTCGCCCGCATCGATCAAATTTCATACAGCGAGTCAACCATGCATGTCGAAGTCGTCGGAGAAATCCACCCTACGCTAGCGCTCGAAGGGCATCCCTACACGTCCGGGCCGTTCACCCCTAACTATCGCGAAGTCAATGCCGTTGACCTGGAGGTCGAAGGGACGATCCCGGCACGCCTCAATGGCGTCTATCTGCGCAACACGCAGAACCCGGTGCACCAGCCGCTCGGCAAGTTCCATCCTTTTGATGGTGACGCGATGTTGCACTTGATGAGCTTTCAAAACGGTCGCTGCGAATACCGCAACCGCTTCATCCGCACCAGGGCGTTCCAGCAGGAGCAACAAGCCGGGCGGGCTCTGTATGCCGGCCTGATCGACAAGCCGAGCTTGTCGGAGCTGCCGGGCTGGGGCGCGCGCGGCGGGCTGCGCGACAGCGCCGCTACCGACGTCATCGTCCATGCCGGCAAAGCGCTCGCGATGTTCTATCAATGCGGCGAACCGTACCGGTTGGATGCACGTACCCTGGAATTGGAGGGGGTCGATGCCTGGGGCGCCGAAGTGTTGCGGGACTGTGGCCTCTCCGCCCATGCCAAAGTCGATCCGCGCACCGGCGATCTGCTCTTTTTCAATTACAGCAAGGACGCCCCGTATATGCATTACGGCGAGGTCGACCGGCAAAACCGGCTGGTGCACTACGTGCCGGTGCCGCTGCCGGGCCCACGGCTTCCGCACGACATGGCGTTCACTGAACATTTCGCCATTCTGAACGACTTTCCGCTGCATTGGGACGAAAATCTGCTGCCGCAAGGCAAGCACAAGCTCAGCTACTACCCCGACAAGCCGTCGCGCTTTGCCATCGTGCCGCGCCGCTGGGCCGCCTCGGCGCAGATCCGCTGGTTCGAGGCGAGCCCGACCTACGTGCTGCATTGGCTCAATGCCTGGGAAGACGGTGACGAGGTGGTGCTGCACGGCTATCACCAGAAGACGCCCATGCCGAAGGCCGGCTACGACAACACCGGCAACACCATGGGGCCGGACCGGTACGGCCCTACGCTGTACGAATGGCGCTTCAACCTGCGCACCGGCGCTACGCGCGAACGCCGCCTGGACGAGCGCTATCTCGAGTTCGGCATGGTCAACATGGAGTACTGGGGCAAGCCGTATCGCTACTCGTACAACATGCTTGCGCACCCCGGAGCATTCCTGTTCGACGGCATCCTGCGCTATGACCACATCACCGGCGAGTCGCAACAGTATCTGTTCGGCGAAGGCCGCTTCGGCAGCGAATCGCCGATGGCGCCGTGCCACGACGCGCAGGGTGAGGACGATGGCTATGTGGTCAGTTTCGTCACCGACATGAACACCGAGCGTTCCGAATGCCTTGTGCTGGACGCCCGCGATCTCGCCGCAGGGCCGGTCGCGCGCATTTTCCTTCCCCATCGCATCAGCAGCGGTACGCATGCGTGCTGGGCCGACGCGAGGGACATCCAGTCCGATTGGGCTGGCTTGCTGTGAACCCCCAACCGAGCCATTGACATGAGCCAATCCGCATACATCCTCGGCGGCTACCAGACCGACTTCGCCAGGGTCTGGTCCCGCCATGGACAGGACATCTCCGACATCATCCGCGACACCACGCTCGGTACCCTCGACGCCTGCGCGCTCGATGCAGCGCAGATCGAGAGCATCCACGTCGGCAACGCGTTCGGTGAACTGCAGCGCCAGCAGGCGCATCTCGGCGCGATGGTGGCGCAAGTGGTGCCGGAACTGTGGGGCGTACCGGCCATGCGCCATGAGGGCGCCTGCGCGTCGTCATCGCTGGCCGTACTGACGGCGATGGCGGAGCTCGAAGCCGGGCGCTATGATTGCGTGCTGGTGGTGGGCGCCGAGGAGTTTAAAAACATCTCGGGCCACGAGGCCTCAAAAAATCAGAATTCCGCCGCGTGGCAAGGCCGCGAAGAGATCGAATGCACCTTCATGTGGCCTGCGGCATTTGGGCGCATCGCGCAGGAGTATGAGCGCCGCTTCGGACTGGACCGCAAATACCTGAATCGCATTGCCGAGATTAACTACGGTAATGCTCGCCGCAATCCATTGGCGCAGACCCGCAACTGGCAGTTCAGCGCCGACAGTTTCACCGACAACGACGAAGCCAACCCGCTGATCGAGCCGGGCACGCGCCGCCAGGACTGCGGCCAGGTGACCGACGGCGGCTGCGGCATTGTACTGGCCTCGCCACGCTTCGCGCAGGAGTATGCGCGGCGGCGCGGCACATCGGTCGACCAACTGCCGCGTATCGCAGGGTGGGGACACCGCACCGCCGGCCTGCGCTTGCAGGACAAGTTGGAGCGCAGCCGTGACCAGGCTTATGTATTCCCGCACCTGCGCCACGCCATCGAGGATGCCTGGCGACGAGCCGATGTGACGGGTATTGAAGCGATCGACGGGGTCGAGACCCATGACTGCTTCACCACCACCGAGTACGTGGCGCTGGACCACCTCGGCCTGACGCCGCCGGGGCAGAGCTGGCAAGCCGTGGAAGACGGTAGCATCGAACCGGGCGGACGGTGCCCCGTCAATATGAGCGGCGGTTTGATCGGGTGTGGGCACCCGGTGGGCGCCACAGGCGCGCGCATGTTGCTGGATGCCGCGCGCCAGGTGACCGGCACGGCAGGGGAGGCGCAAATCGAGGGCGCAAAACGGCTCCAGACGCTGAATATCGGTGGGTCGTGCGCCACTGTGGCCAGCTTTGTGGTGGAGCGGGACGGGGAAGCATGATGCCGCTCACTGAGATCGGTGCCGATACGGAGGCCACCATGCCGGTGCTGGCATGGCGGGATGGGAGCCTTGCGCATATCCGCTTCAACCGGCCGGTGGCGCGCAACGCCGTCGACCTTGCGCTGGCGCGGGCCTTCCGCCTCGCCTGCGAAGACCTCGCGGCCGCCACCGATGTGCGCGCACTGATCCTGAGCGGCGAAGGGCGTGCCTTCCTGTCCGGCGGCGATCTGCAGGCGATGACCTCGGCGCATGGCAGCCCGGCCGAGATTGTCGACGAAATGCACGGCGCGCTTGCCGTGATGGAGCGTCTCGAATTCCCGAAGGTAGCCGCCGTACACGGCGCGGTGGCGGGCGGTGCCATCGGCGTGATGCTGGCCGCGGACCTGATCGTCGCCGCGGCGGATACGCGCTTCAATGTCGCCGCCGCGCTGGTCGGCGCGAGCCCCGAGTGCGGCACGACCTGGCGCCTGCCGCGCGCCGTGGGGCTGCGTCGTGCCCTGGAGCTTGCGCTGTTGTGCGAGCCGCTGTCCGCGGCAGACGCACGCGCTGCCGGCCTGATCAACCGCGTGGTGGCACCGGCGGAGCTGATGGCTGAGGCCGAGGGGATCGCGCGTCGCTTGGCAGCCGGTCCGCCGCTGGCGCTGGCGCTGACCCGGCGCTTGCTGCTCGATGCCGGCCAGCGCGATCTGGCGGCCCAGCTGCGCGCCGAGGCCGAGAGCTTCGCGCTATGTGCCGCGAGCGCGGACTTCGCCGAAGGCGTGACGGCGATGCTGCAGAAGAGGCAGGCTAACTTTGGCTGACATCAATCGGATCGAGCGGACTGCTGTTCCGCTCGGTAAAAGAGTCGGGCGACAACATGAACAGTGAATTGCAGGACACACACAGCGCTGCAGCCGTCGCGCCATCGCAGCGCTTCCGGCTGGATGGGCGCGTGGTGCTGGTCACGGGCGCATCGAGCGGACTCGGCAAGCACTTTGCATCTGTGCTGGCGGAGGCCGGCGCGCGTGTCGCGCTCGCTGCGCGTCGCGTGGACAAGCTGCAACCGATCGTCGAAGCGATTTCCCAGGCGGGCGGAACGGCGTGCGCATTGGCGCTCGATGTGACTGACGCGAAAAGCATCCAGGCCTGCTTCGACGCGATACCGTGGGGTACTCCGCAGGTGGTGGTCAACAATGCCGGGGTCGCGCTGACTGGGCCGGCGCTGGAGCAGACCGAGGCGGATTTCGATGCGGTGGTCGACACCAACTTGAAAGGGTGCTGGCTGGTCGCCTGCGAAGCCGGGCGGCGCATGATAAATGCCGGCGGCGGCAGCATTGTAAATGTCGCCTCGATTCTTGGCGCCAGGGTGACCGCGGGCGTTGCACCGTACGCCATCTCGAAGGCGGGCGTGATCCAGGCGACCAGGGCACTGGCGCTGGAACTGGCGCGGCACCGGATCCGGGTCAATGCGCTTCTGCCCGGCTACGTGATGACCGAGATGAACGAAGACTTCCTGCGCAGCGAGGCCGGCGAAAAACTGCGCCTGCGCATTCCCGGCCGGCGTTTTTGCCAGCTGACCGATCTGGACGGGCCACTTCTGCTGCTGGCATCGGATGCTGGCGCGGCAATGACCGGGACGACGCTGGCAGTGGATGGCGGCCATCTGGTGAGTCCGTTATCGCGCGAGCAGAGCAAGGTGGCGCGGAATGCCCTTGAGGTCCGCTGCCCTCCATGCCGACGAGGAAAATCCCATGATGTGAGCTGTTCTTTCGAAGCTATTTTCCACCGCCTGCGTTGTGCGCTCTAATTCTGCCATGAAGGAAGGCTGGCACTGCGGGCCCCACCATTCCAGACCATAAGAAAGGCGGCCATGACAGCCGTCTACAGGAGACAAGAGCATGTCCACGAAAACCCGCCGATCGTTTCTCGCGTTCGCTGCCCAGGCCGCGTGCCTCGCTTCGCTGGGCAACCCTGTGTGGGCTCAGTCAAAGCCGGTGGCGCGGATCGTCGTCCCGTTCGCGCCCGGCGGCGGCGGCGACGTGCTGGGCCGCCTGCTGGCGGAGAAGCTTTCCGTCGAGCTGGGGCAGACCGTCATCGTCGAGAACCGGCCGGGAGGCAGCGCCACGATTGCCACCGACGTGGTGGCCAAGTCGGCGCCGGATGGCAATACGATCCTGCTGACGGTGCCGCTGTTGGTGCAGACGCCATCGCTGTTCAAGAAGCTGCCATATGACCCGATCGCAGACTTGACGCCGGTCATTGACGTGGTCACCTCGCCGCTATGGGTGGCGGTCAGTACCTCGCGGACCTCAGCGCGCACCGTCAAGGAGTTCGTGGCGGAGGTCAAGGCGCATCCGGGCAAGCATAGCTTCGCCTCGCTCGGCAACGGCTCCTCCGCACATGTGCTCGGCTCGCAGTTCAACGCGGTGGCCGGGCTGGACATGATCCACGTGCCCTACAAAGGCTCTGCCCCGGCGAGCGTGGCGCTGGTCGCGGGCGAGGTGTCGCTCACGATTCTGGATATCGTCACGCTGAAGCCGCAACTGGCATCGGGCAAGATCCGCCTTCTGGCGGTCACTGGCGGCAAGCGGTCGCCATTGACGCCCGAGGTGCCGACGCTGGCTGAGCAAGGCTATCCGGGCTTCGATCTGCCGACGTGGGCCGGGCTGTTCGTCCCCAGCAAGACCTCGCCAGAGATCGTCAGCAAGCTGCACGCGGCGACCGTGAAGGTTCTCCATCAGCCTGATGTCGTATCACGCCTGGGCAGCCTTGGCTACATGCCCGGCGGGCAGTCCCAGGAATCGTTCGCCAGGGGAGTCGGCGCCGAAAAAGTGCGTTGGGCCGAGCTGATTGGGAAGGCCGGGATTCAACCGGACTGATCTGCCGCTGCCGGTCCCGGTGGGGCCGTTCAGTCGTAAAAATGCCGTGACATTTGCCACTGCGCGTACGCGCAGAGCCCCCTTTTTTTCTTCCGAATTTGTCGAGGTGATCCAATGACGTGGATTTCATTCCCCCGCCGGCGTGCCCTGATGGCGATGCTGGTTCTGCTGTGCGGACCGGTTGCGGCCCAATCGTACCCCGACAAGCCAGTGCGGGTCGTAGTGCCGTTCCCCGCCGGTGGCGGTACCGATGTGGTCGCGCGCATCGCCGGTTCGGCGCTGCAGGTCAATATGAAGCAGGCCATTGTGGTCGACAACCGGCCCGGCGCAAGCGGCGTGATCGGCAGCGACTATGTCGCCAAGGCCCAGCCTGACGGCTATACGTTACTGTTCACGATTCCGATCCTGCTGCAGACTGCCAGCGCGATGCCGAAGATCCCGTATGACCCGCTGCGCGATTTCGTTCCCGTGACCACCCTGGTTAGCGCGCCGCTGTGGCTGGCAGTCAGCACCAGCCGCGTAAAGGCCACCGATTTCGCAGCATTCACCAGCGAGGCGAAAGCCACCACCAAAAAGTGGGAATACTCGTCGTTCGGCAACGCCTCGTCGTCGCACTTGTACGGCCACGCATTGAACCAGGCGCTAAGTGCGGGCATGCTCCACGTCCCCTACAAAGGCGGCAGTGCCGCGGTGCAAGCGCTGGCGAACGGGGAGGTCGCCGCGATGTGGACCGATTACCCGTCTGTGCGCCCCTATGTCGCATCCGGGAAGGTGCGCATCATCGCCTCCTCTGGCGCCAAGCGAAGCCGCCTGACGCCCGATGTCCCCACGCTGTCGGAACTTGGCTTGCCGGGTTTCGAAGCGCTCGGCTGGGGCGCCTTCTTCGCCCCCGCGGGAACGCCCCCGGAGGTGGTCAAGCGCTTGCAGACCGAGATTTCGGCGGTGACGCGCAATCCGGACGTCGTCAGGAAATTTGCCGACCTGGGCTACGAGCCCGGGGGAAAGCCGCAGCCGGAATTCGCCGCCGATGTCCGCGCCGATCAGGCACGCTGGTCCGCCTTGATCAAGGCGGCCGACATTCGGCTGGACTGAGCCTTCGAAAAGGGCGGCCCATTATTTGCCTCGGTATGGGCCCGGGCTAACACTGCGTAAGGAGGGGCGGCGCGTTATCTCATAGTTCTGAATTGAATCATCAGAAACGTTCTTCTGATGAGCAGGCAGGCAGGAAGAATAAATTGCCGCTGGGAAATGGGGAATTCCCGCAGGGTGTGCATCACATCGATAAGGAGGAGTGTTTTGAACAAGATTGGACGGGTTCGGTTTCTGGCATCGGTTATGGCGATGGGTGCAACGGGTATGTCGGCGCAGGTCGTCTTCGCGCAATCCAGTGTTACGATTTACGGCGTGGCCGATACCTATCTGGAGTACAGCAGCAACAATCGTTCTGCAATTGCGGGAGATAACAGCGCCAAGTCGGCGGTCAAGCTCACCTCTGCCGGCTTGTCCGGCCCGCGTTGGGGCTTGCGCGGCGTGGAAGATCTGGGTGGCGGCATGAAGGCCCTGTTCGTGCTGGAGAGCGGCTTCAATATCGACACCGGTACGATGGCCGACACCTCGCGCTTGTTTAACCGGCAATCCTTTGTCGGCATGGAATCGCCCTATGGACGGTTAACGTTTGGCAGGCAATACACGACGTTTTTTGACATCCTGGCCAACTTTACGCCGCTCTACTACTCGGGCACCTACGAACCGTTCTCGGTGCTGCTCGGGCCCTTGCGCGTCGATAACGCGGTCAAGTACCGCATCGCCCTCGGCGCGCTGACGGCGCAGGCTCACTACGCGTTCGGCGAACAGCCTGGCTCGATTCAGGCCAGCGCATCCTGGGGCGGCGGCGTCAGCTATGGGTCGGGGCCGTTTGCGGTCTCGGTGATCTATGACCAGGGCAATGGCCCCGACACCGCCGCCGGCATCGCCAAGTCGCGCAAGGCAGCAGTGGCCGGCACCTACACGCAGGGACCGATCCGGCTCACGGCCGGCTACCGCTGGGGCAAGGACGTCGCCGCAAATGGTGCTACCTCGTCGCGCGACAATATGTATTGGGCCGGCATCGGCTATCAGATCGCCACGCCATTTGGGCTGACGCTCGCATACTACTACGACGACATCAAGTCGAAGGCAGGCGTCGCCAACCCGGCCAATCCGCAACAGTACGTGTTGCAGGGAATCTACTCGTTATCCAAGCGCACCGACGTCTATGGCGTGGCCGCCTACGCAAAAAACTCTGCGCTCAACTTCGCTTCGCTGCAGACGCTCGCACCGGGGAAAACCAACCAAACCGGGGTTGCGCTGGGGATTCGGCACAAGTTCTGAGATAAGGGCGCTGGTCTCGGCACGCAAGATGTTTAGACCCTGAGTAGAGGCATATGGTCGGGAGTGGCCGTATGCCTTCGAATCTATGACGGGTCGATCGCTGTTAACAAACGGACGCCAGCGAAGATGATGAAGCGTAACGCTTTCGACGCCGAGGACAAACATGACCAACAGGCATGATTTCGCCGGCACGGTGCCGGTGCGCGAGCAGCATCAGTTCGACCAGACGGCCCTGGAGCGCTGGATGGAACAGAATGTGGCGGGCTATGCGGGGCTGCTCACGATCGACCAGTTCAAGGGTGGGCAGTCTAACCCCACATACCGCCTGACCACGCCTGGCCGCAGCTATGTGCTGCGGCGCAAACCGCGCGGCCCCTTGCTGAAGGGCGCCCATGCGGTGGAGCGCGAAGCGCGCGTGATGGCGGCGCTCGGCCAAGCGGATTTTCCGGTGCCGTATATTCACGGGCTTTGCACCGACGAGTCGGTAGTTGGCAGCTGGTTCTTCGTCATGGATATGATCGAAGGACGGATCTTCTGGGATGCCAGCTTTTCCGATGTGTCACGGCATGAACGGGCGGCGTACATGGACGCGATGAACGCGACGCTGGCCCGGTTGCATACAATAGATCCCGCTTCGATCGGTCTAAGCGATTACGGCAAGCCTGGCGGTTACGTGGCTCGCCAGGTGGCGCGCTGGTCGGCCCAGTACCTGAGCGACGAAGTGGCCGGTCGGCATCCCGCGATGGATCTGCTCACCAACTGGTTGCCTCGGCATCTGCCAGCCGCCGATGAGGTTGCCATTGGCCATGGCGACTTCCGGGCCGACAACGTGATTTTTCATCCCACCGAGCCCCGGGTGCTGGCGGTGCTGGACTGGGAACTGTCGACCCTCGGTGATCCACTTGCCGACTTTGCCTACCATGTAATGATGTTCCGCATGCCGCCTGATATCCTGGGTGGCATCTCGGGGCTGGATTTGGCAGGCTTGGAATTGCCGGACGAGGCTGCGTATGTCGACGCCTATTGCAGGCGTACAGGCCGCGATGGTATCCCGAACCTCGATTTCTACATCGCCTTCAACATGTTCCGCTTCGCCGCGATCCTGCATGGCATCAAGGGCAGAGTTGCGCGCGGCACGGCGTCCAATGCCGACGCGCATGCCATGGGCGAACGCTTTGCGCGTGTGGCCGAACTGGCTTGGGCGCAGGCGCAGCGGGTGGGTTGAGGGCTGGACCGGGATTTCGCGTTAGCTCTTTGGCGGCGCCATTTAGTCCAAAGCTAAATCGGCGGCTCATGTTGTACCGAAAGCAGGCGTTCGACCTATGGATCACGATTGAGTCAGATCCGAAAGTTCGCGAGTTTTGCGAGCGTCCTGGCTACATTCAGTTCCGAGGTAAGCGTAGCCTCGCCGACTTCCTGGTGACATACCCTGATCGGCAAGAACTCGTTATCCTCCCCGATCCGATAGTTGGAGGCGATGCGAAGCCACTCGCGAATCTTGATGCCGGCGACAGAAACGTCCGGTTGGTCAACGCCGCGGAGCTGGCGGCCTCGCGTACCTGGGTAGACAACTGGCAGCGCATGTTGCCGTGTATCGTTGCCACACGCGTAGAACGGAGCAAGTCTGTCACTCCGGAATCCGGCTGGAACCCGCGTCGAATATAGAAACCCGGCCGGTGAATTGACACTATTGCTTGCACTCCTCGCGAAGCAAAATCGTCAATTCGCATTAGTCCGGATTAATTTCGTCAATTGACGTCCTAGACTTCGAATGCCCCGCTCGTAAGGCATTGATCTCATGGAAGATTCTCTGCGTATAGCGGAGCCGGTTGCGCTCGTCCGCCCGCGCGGTGCGCACCGCTTCGAAGTCTTCAGTCCAAAGCTGAAGCGGCGGCTGACTTTCCACCGACGCTGTGCGTTCGATCAATGGGTCTTGATCGAATCCGATCCGGCAATCAGCCACTTTTGCGAGCGCCCCGGGTTCATTCAGTTTCGAGAGAGGCGGCACTTAGCAGACTTCCTGGTCTCGTACTCCGATCGTCAAGAGTTGATCCTCCTGCCGGATCCAGTGATCGATGAAGAAGCGAAGGAGGGCCTCGAGTTGAACGCTGATGCGGTCAATGTCCGGTTGGTCGACGCGGCCGAACACGCCGCACGGGCGGCTGGCGCCACTCACCTGAAAGGGCTTCCACACATGAAGTCGTCCATTGGTATGCACCTGTTTGAGCAACACGCGGCGCTGCTTTATTTTTAGGAGCAGCCATCCTGCCAGCGCCGGATAGCTTTCTCGTCGGTTCGCAGTTCCTCAGCATGCACGCGACCGGTATGCAGCAGATTGAAGAGACTGAAAGCGGCTTTGGACTGGCGACAAAGCGCTCTTACGATAAGGCGGAAAGTCGGCCGGCCATGCGCCCCTACCAGGTCGTGGAGTTCGACGGCCACCGACTCGATATCCGGCTGAAGGTGGTCGTACGCGATGCATTGGGCTTTGAACATGAATTCGAGATCGAACGCGTTTGGCTGCTTGCAATCATCGACGTCTGCACGCGTGCGGTGCTAGGCTTTCATCTGCGATTTGCCGCGAGTATAGTCGCTACGACGTCATCAAGACCATCGAGTCGGCCCTGGAGCCGCATCGACTGCGCGACTTCACGATTCCTGGTTTGGCCTACGGTCCGCACAACGGCTTTCCCTCACAGCGCCTCACAGAGCTGGCGTATACAACCTGGGAATGGATGAAGCTGGACAATGCGAAGGCGAATCTCGCCAAGGAGACGCTCGACGCGTTTTGCGAGTTCGTTGGCTGTTGCGCAGACGCAGGGCCAAAGTACAGTCCCGATTCGACCGCACATCAACTTGTATGGCGTGCGCTACACAAGCAGCGTCCTTGCGTGCAGCACGGATTTGATCGGCAAAGACTTGCTTATATACCTGAACGCCGATGATCTTCGCTGTGTCCACGCGTTCCAACCGGACGGCGCGGAGTTTGGGGTCTTGGAGGCGCAGGGGGCCTGGGGCGTGATACGGCATAACCTGAAACTACGCCAGCAAATCAATCAGGAGAAGAAAGACAAGAAGCGGTCGCGTGGGCCAGTGGATGCGGATCCCATCGGAGACTACGTCGACGGAAAGATGGCGCAGGCAAAGAAGTCACGGAAGGCGGCATCCGAACTGGCGGAAGCAAAGCGGATTCTGTCATCCGCGCCGACGGCGCGAACTGCGATGGGGCGGGGAGCATCCGCCGCCCAGACCGCAACGAACGCCGAGTCAGAACAGAAAGCAGACAAGGCTTCCGAGCAGAAAAAAACACCGACGCGACCCAAGAAGCTGTCTATCGGTACCGGCCAAGTCCATTAACCCTGTCATCCGCGAGAGAGTCATCATGTCGCTTCAGATACCGCGTCCGATCGATCCATCGCTGCACCCCTTGGTCACCGGCAACTATCGTATCGCCACGCCGGCCATCGAAGAACTCTACGAACTGGTCACTCGATGTCTGCGCTACAGAATTATGGGCGCCCTGATCTACGGCCCGTCGCGCATCGGTAAGACGCGGGCAATCGAGTACGTGCGATTGCTGTTGGCACGCGAACACCCACGGATGACCAGCTACCACGCACGATGCGAACACAAGCCGAGGCATGCGGAGGGACCGTTCTTCGCCAACCTGCTTGAAGCGGTTGGCGACCCGGATCCTAACGCTGTCGCCAACCCGGCCAAACGTATGCGCCTCGCACTGAGGATTCGTGAGGCCGCCGCTCGGGCAGGCAGTGGGACGGTTCTGCTTTTCTGTGATGAGGCGCAGCGCTACAACGACAATGAATACGAATGGCTGCGTGACGTTCACGATGCGCTGGATCGACAGCAGATCAAGTTGTTCACCTTCCTCGTCGGGCAACAGGAATTGCTCGCTCAGAAAACGGCCATGCAGTTGGCCGGGGAAACTCAGATTGTCGCGCGGCTGATGGTCGAGGAATTGGCCTTCTACGGCATTCGAAATGCGAAGGACGTGGCGACGTGTCTGAGCGGCTATGACGAGACGGCTTATCCTGAGCGTAGCGAATGGAGCTTTACCCGATTTTACGTTCCGCAAGCCTTTGACGCTGGCTATCGACTGGTCAACGATGCCGACGCGCTGTGGGACGCGTTCGAGACGGCGCACCACAAGGCCAGCTTGCCTGGGGCTCTCGAGATTCCAATGGAGTCGTTTGTCCGTGCCGTAGAGATCCTGCTAAAGGATAGCGAGCTCAGGGATTGCTCGGGCTACTGTCCCGAGCCAGCGCTATGGGCGCACGCGGTACGGCATTCCGGTTATGTCCAGTCACGCCATGCAATCGGTCGTGTGCTCGTCTCCGCTGCCTTGTGAGGGCCTAGGCGAAGCTCACTCCGGCGCTGGGCTACGTGTTCGACAAGAAGTGGATCGATCCACGGGAATCGCTCGTCTCGATCCTCTGGAAACTCAAAGTGGCGAATGCCTTGTCCGGTGTCGCTGTGATGCGGTTGATGAGGTTGGACATCGATCCCTACGAGAGCCTTCCGCCGACGAGGGGATTCGTCGATATCGTTCGGCTGAACGAAGCGCTGGGCTTGCCAACAAAATCGCTGCACATGGCACTCATCGAGGAAACCAATCGGCGACGCTATAGCGAAGTGTTTCGCTACCGCCATTTCTGCATGGTGCGTGGCTACCACTCTCTCTTGCACCAATTAGAGACCGCGAGTCGATGTCCTGCGCATCGTTGCCCCGTGGAGTCGACATGTAGACGGTGCGGACATGAAGCGCCGTATTACCTGAACGTGCAGCTACTCGAGGCACCATACCGTTGTCCGCATTGCCATGCATTCTATGGCCACCGGGGGTGGCGACCCGACCGTCTTCAGCCGATGAGGCCGGACCACCGCAAGGCGTTCGCGCGCTCGTACTTTGAGCATGGCCTCGGATGCAGGAGCCGCGGGTAGAGGTTTCGCGGGTTCGATCTGCATAGCGCGAGCCGCTGCCACAAGGCGGTCAGGTTGACCTGTTTCAGGTCTCCGATCTTGGGTCGCCAAATGGAGATGGCGCAGCATTTTGGGTCCGTGCAGGCGTTCGCATGCCCTCAATTGACACTTCGCGACCAAAAGCCGGTGACGATTTTAGTTCGCGTAGCGTAAGTCATTGATTCTTATGATGGTACGTCCGGTTGCGGCACCGTTGTCATGCGGATTGACGACATTACTTCGGGGTCGGTGACGACTTTCCTTTGTTCTACGTCTGGCGGCGTCACACCGCCCTGAACACCGACATGCGCCCACCACTGGGGCGGCCTCTCCCCCGCCCGGCTTACGCCACACTGAGGCGTGCGAAACGTGCCCTACGTGTACGGAGCAGCTGCAGCGCGACTCCCGACACATACTTCTTCGGCGCGGGCCAACGCGCGAGCGACAGCTTGAAATGCGATCCATCGGAGGGTAGTGAACAAGTACGAGAGGCGACGCTGAACAGCAGCAGGAATATGCCGGACGAGGAAAAGGGAGTGAGCCGGCAAGCCGGCCCATCCCGCATGGATCAGACGGCGTCCGCGTTGATTTCGATGACCGCGTCAGCGGCGTACGCGCCTTCACCCAGCGGCATGGCAAACACCGGGTTCAGGTCGATCGACTGGAGGCGGTGCCCCGCCGCCACGGCGAATGCCGACAGCCGCGACAGCGTACGCGCCAGCGCGGGGATATCCGCCACCGGCCGGCCGCGCGCGCCCAGCAGCAACGGTGCGCCCTTGATCGAACGGATCATGGTCTGGGCCACGTCCTCGCCGAACGGGCAACGGTGGAATACCACGTCCTTGAGCACCTCGACGAACACGCCGCCCAGGCCGAACATGGCGATCGGGCCAAAGACTGGGTCGCGGTTGATACCCATGATGCATTCCACACCGCCACTCAACTGCCTGGCCACCAGCACGCCTTCGATGCGCGCATCGGGCGCGGCCTTGCCGGCACGCTCCATCAGCGTGGCGAAGCCGCTGCGGACCGCCGTCTCGTCGCGCACGTCCAGCAGCACGCCGCCGATTTCCGACTTATGCAGGATGTCCGGCGACAGGATCTTCAGCACCACCGGGTAGCCGATCCCGCGCGCGGCTAGCACCGCCGTTTCCACCGAACTGCAGGCGCGCTCCGGTGCGCTGGGAATGCCGGCTTCGGCCAGCAGCGCCTTGCTCTGCGCTTCGCTCGGCGTCTGCGCCGGCAGCGTGACCGCGCCGAACTGCGGCGCCCCGGCCAGCGGCAGCATGGCGAAGGCGCGGCCGAAGCGGCCCATGGCGGCAATGGCGGCCACGGCCCGGCTCGGGTCCTCGAAGACGCTGAAGCCTTCGGCCTCGTAGCTGCGGATCACTTCGCGCGGGCCACGCAGCACCAGCACATAGAGCCGGTCCGGATAGGCGGCACGCATGGCCGCCAGCTGCTCGCGCAGCACGGGCGCCACCTCGGCGGTGGTGCCGGCGTAGCTGAAGAAGCCCAGCACGGAGCGATAGCCGCCTTCGGTCAGCATCATCTCCATGAACGGCTTCACCAGCGTCGGGTCGTTGATGAACTGCGCGGTGGTGTCGACTGGATTGCGCGGCGCGCAGATCGGCAGCATCTTGAGCATCCGTGCCTGGGCCGACGTGGGCATCTCGGGCATCGGCACGCCGTATTCCTCGGCCGCGTCGGAGACGATCACGCCCGCGCCGCCACTGACGGTGATCACGCCGAGCGTGTTGTCGGCCGGGAACACGCCGCGCGTGGCCAGGCGCACCACGTCGACCATGGCTTCGGTGGTGTAGGCGCGCACCACGCCGAGTTCTTCCAGCACGGCGTCGACGACCGCGTCGTTGCCGGCGATCGACGCGGTGTGCGACTGCGCCGCCGCGCCGCCCACCTCGCTGCGGCCGACCTTCATCATCACCACCGGCTTGCGCGCGGCGCGCGCGGCCTTCAGCGCTTCGACGAGCCTGTCGCCGTCGTTGATGCCTTCGGAGTAGAGGGCGATCACGTCGGTGTTTGGATCGTCCACCATCAGCCTGACGATCTCGCCGAGCGTCAGGTCGGCCTCGTTGCCGGTCATGACGATGTTCGACAGCCCGACGTCGGAATCCACCAGGGTGGACACCAGGTGGCTGCCGTACGCACCGGACTGGCTGACCACGCCGACGCGGCCGGCGCTCACATTGTCAATGCCCGCCAGCGACGAAAAGCTGCCGACAAAGCCGGTGTGCAGGTTCACCAGGCCAAGCGAGTTCGGGCCCAGCAGGCGCATGCCGGTGCGCCGCGCGGTGGCCACCAGTTCGGCCTGCAAGGCGACGCCGGCTCCGCCCACTTCCGCGAAGCCTGCGCTGAACAGGATGGCGCCGGGAACGCCGCGTTCGCCCAGCGCCTTCACCACGTCCAGCACCTGGCTGGAGGGGACGGCCACGATGGCGACGTCGGGCACTTCCGGCAAGGCGTCGACCGAAGGCCAGGCCTGCAGGCCCTGCACTTCACGGCGATTCGGGTTGACCGGCAGGATGCGGCCTGCGTAGCCAAGCCGGCGCATGGAGGCGATCGGCCGGCCGCCGATGCGCGCGGGGTCGTCCGAGGCGCCGATGATGGCGACCGAACGCGGATTCAACAGTCTTTCCAGGGATGCAGTCGTGTTCATGGATCAGGCTTGCATTGGGTGGATGGCGGGGCGCGCGCGGCCCGGCTTCAGGCGAGCGTGAAGGTCGGCAGCGGTGCGCCGCCGTCAGAGGGCGAGAAGCGCAGCTGCACCTTTTGGCCGATGCGTACCGAATCGAGATCGCAATCGACGATCTGCGTCATCATGGTGACGCCTTCGTCCAGCGTGACGTAGGCCATGCAGAAGGGCGTCGGGCCGGCGCGCCGCGTGACGCTGTACGAGTAGATCGTGCCGCGGCCGCTGGACTGCTTCCAGTGGGTCGTGCCCAGGCAGAACGGGCACAGCGTGCGCGGGTACCAGTGCGGCTTGCCGCAGCTGTCGCAGTGCCGCACCAGCAGGCGGCCTTCGCGCGCGGCGGCCCAGAACTCGGTGTTGTCGGGGTGTTCGGCGGGCGCTTTGAAAGGGGTAGGGGTGTAGGGGGTCGTCATGGCTGAGCTCGATGCCTGCTGTCAGGCGTTATTCGCGTTCCAGGATGAGGGTGGCGCTGCCGTGGCGGCTGCCGAGCAGGCCGCCGGTGCCCTGTGCCAGGGCCAGTCCGCAGTTCCTGACCTGCACCGCGGGATGGGCTTCGCCGCGCAGCTGGCGCACGGCCTCGATCACCTTGGTGATGCCGCCGCGGTTGGCCGGGTGGTTGTTGCACAGGCCGCCGCCGTCCGTGTTGAAGGGCAGCTTGCCCACGCCGGAGATCAGGTTGCCGTCGGCCACGAACTTGCCGCCTTCGCCCTTCTTGCAGAAGCCCAGGTCTTCCAGCTGCATCAGCACGGTGATGGTGAAGCTGTCGTAGATCGACGCGTACTGGATGTCGGCGGGCGTGATGCCGGCTTCGGCAAAGGCTGCCGCGCCGGATACCTTAGCGGCGGACCAGGTGAGGTCGACCTCGCCGCCCAGTTGCCCCTTCACATGCTCGCCGGCGCCAAGGATCCTGACCTTCGGGCGGTTCAGCTTCGCGGCGATTTCCGGCCGTGCCACGATCAGCGCGCCGCCGCCGTCGGACACCACGCAGCAGTCCAGCTTGTGCAGCGGGTCCGAGATCATCGGCGAGTTCAGCACGTCTTCCACGGTCACCACGTCGCGCAGCATCGCGTGCGGGTTGTGTTGCGCGTGGTGCGAGGCGGCCACCTTGATCCAGGCCAGCTGCCCGGGCGTGGTGCCGTACTCGTGCATATGGCGCATGGCCACCATGGCGTACGAGTTGACGGTCAGCGGACTGTAGGGGGCCTCGAAGGGCAGGTCAGGCAGGTCGGCGCCCCAGTTGCGGGCCTTGGTGCCGCTGGAGCCTTCGGAGCGCGGCCGGCCCGCCAGCGTGATCAGCGCGACGTTGCACTTGCCCATGGCGATCGCCTGCGCGGCATGCGACACATGCGCCAGGTAGGAGGAGCCGCCGGTTTCCGTGGAGTCGACGTGGCGGACCTTCAGGCCGAGGTAGTCGACCATGTTCAGCACGCCCAGGCCCGGCGCGTCGCCCGCGCAGAAATAGCCGTCGACGTCCGCCAGCGTCAGGCCGGCGTCTTCCAGTGCGCCTTTCGCGCATTCGGCATGCAGCTGGGCGACGGTCTTGTCCGGTGCCTTGCGGGTCGGGTGCTCATAGGCGCCGACGATATAGGCCTTGCCTTTGATGCTCATCTTGGTTTCCTGTTGGTCAGTGACGGGGAGGGCAGGCATCGCCTGCCCGGGATGCAATCGGGTGGGCGTCTGCTCCGCTTATTCCGGTTCGATGCCGGCCAGCGTGATCAGCCGCTTCCACATCTGCTGGTCGGCGACGATGGTCTTGCGCAGTTCGGCGCCGCCGGCGGGATAAGGCATGCTGCCGCGCGCGCCGTAGTGCGCCGTGGCATCCGGCGAATTCACGAACTCGAGCGTGGCCTGCGCAAGCTTGTCGACGATGGCCGGCGGGGTGCCTGCCGGCGCGAACAGGCCGGTCCAGCTGCTGATCGCCGCCGCAGGCATGCCTGCCTCGGCCATGGTCGGGACGTCCTTGAGCTGCGGCATGCGCGCGCCCGCCGTGACCGCCAGCGCGCGCAGCTTGCCCGACTGCACATGAGGCACTGCGGCCGATACCTCGACGACGCCGTAGTCCACCACCCCGCTCATCAGGTCGGGCAGCAGCGTGCTCATGGCCTTGTAGGGGACGCTCACCGTCTGGATCTTCGCGGCATCGTTGAAGGCGGTGATGATGGTGCGGTAGCCCGTGCTCGACGTGCCGAAATTGAGCGCGCCCGGCCTGGCCCGGGCCGCGGCGACCAGGTCCGCGACGGTGCGGTACGGCGACGTGCCCGGCACCACCAGCGCGACCGGGATCACCGACATGCGGGCGATCGGCACGAAGTCCTTCAGCGGGTCATAAGGCAGGCGCTTGAACAGGAACGGGTTGGCCGCCATGGCGCCGGACGCGGAAAGCAGCAGGGTGTAGCCGTCGGGGGCAGCCTTGGCGACATAGTCGCTGGCCAGGATCATGTTGGCGCCGGGCCTGTTCTCGACCACGAAGCTCTGCCCCAGCTTCTGCCCGAGGTGTTTGGCCAGCAGGCGCGTGTAGTCGTCGGCGCCCGTGCCGGCACTGGTGATCGATACGATGCGCACGGGGCGCTCCGGGTAGGTCTGCGCGGCGGCCGGCAATGCCAGCGCCGGCAGGCAGAGCAGGGCCAGCAACGCACGCAAGGGCCCGCGGGCCCGTTCTGCAAAACAGCTCATGTCTCCTCCGTGGTGATCGTCTTGCCGGCTCCGAGCAGGGCGTGCCGGACAGGTGGTCGCGCGGTATGCGCGCGAAGCGGTGCCGGCAGCCGTGCTGCGCTGCCGGCGCCGGCATTCAGGCGACCGGCGCATCAGGCGCGCGCCGGTGCAAGGGCCACAGCAGCTTTGCCGCCTCGCCGTCCTCGTGGTAGGTATGGCAACTGCCGATCAGCACGGGCTTCGGCATGAGCCCCGTGCCTTCGCCGGGCCAGCGGCCATTGCGCTCGCGGCGGCCGATTGCCATGACGGTCTGCATGGCGGTGGTGGCCAGCGGGCCGAGCAGTTCCGTCAGATGCGTGCAGCCGCGCACGCCACCGATGATCGCTTTTGCCTGCTGGCGGAATCCGCCACGGATCTGCAGCCCCTTCAGGCCGGCGTAAGCGGATTCGATGGCAGTGCAGTGCCCGGTCGGGCCGGTTTCGATCAGCGCCTTCATGTCATGGATGACCAGGGACCGGTCCACCGTCACCACGATGCGCATGTGGTGGATGGCGCCACCCGGCAACACCTGCTTGAACAGCAGATCGGTACCGGTGGGACTGATGTCCCGCATCTCGGCCTCGATATCGACCAGGCCGTCGCTGCGTTCGTAGCCATGGCAGGTCACCTGGCGGGTGTGAATGGCGGTGCGTTCAGTCGTATTCGGGGTCATGAGCGGGCTCCATGCCATGGCTGCGCACGGCAGCCGGCCGCAAGTCGATCGGTAGTCAGTTCCAGGTCAGCACGGCAGCGCGCGGCCGCCTGCCGGCGTGCATGCGCCGGTGGGCAGCCCAGAACAGCACCCGCAAGGGAAACCCGAGGCCACCACTCATGGCTTGCCGGCAGTGTTCCGCCTGCAATTCCACCGGCACGCCCAGTTCTGCCGCCGACGCGTAGCAAAGGATGCGCGTGCGCTCGTCGCCGCGGCACATGCGGTCGCTGAGCATGGCGTGCAGCGCGACCTCGTAGGACGACTCATCGGCGCATCCCGCGGCTTGCCTGGCACTGCGCTGCAGATGGCGGCTGAACTGGCGGACCTCCTGGAGCAGATCCATGAGCCGCTCCATGGGCGCGACCGCCTGCGGCGGCTGGTTGGATGCGGATGGCCGGTGAGGGGCCTGGGATGACGCCGTAGGCGTCCGGTATGGGTGGCACTGCATCAGCTTGTCTCCGGGGCAGCCGGTTTCGTTTGAACAGGGCTGCGGGTTCTGCAGGCAAGTGTCACGCGCCGGCCCGGGAATCGCCCCACTCGACCAAGGGGGGCAGGCGGGTCGTAAGAGCCATGTAGCTTCATAAGCCCGGTTATCCGCGTGACAGGGGGTGGCGCAACGGGCGGATCGAGCCCGATGTGCACCATATCCCTCATTGCTACGAAATCTGGTAGGTAATTACGAAATAGCGTAGTATAGATTCATACGACATTGCGATAAGTTCTACGGCATATCGTAGAGAACAAAAGTTGCGAAAGACGAACGTGACAATCCGCCGGGGCATCCGGCACGACAGGAGACAGTGGCAATGCAGAGACAGCTCGTGAAGCGGGGCTTGGACTGGTGTGTGAAGGCGCTGGCACCACGATGGGCGGCAGTACTGGGCCTGGCGGCCCTGACGTTGGCCGCGCCGGCTGCGCTGGCGGAGGCAGGCTACCCCGCCAAGCCAGTCACGCTGGTGGTGCCGGGACCACCCGGAGGCATCACCGATCAGCTCGGACGCCTGATTGCGGCCCGGATGACGAGCGGCGCCGGTATCCGCGTCATCGTCGACAACCGTCCCGGCGCGGGCGGCAACCTGGCGACAGACCTCGTCGCGCGCGCCGATCCCGACGGCTATACGGTGCTCATGGGAACGCAGGGGACCATGGCGAGCAACCAGTTCCTGTACAAGTCGCTGCGCTTTGATCCGGCAAAGGATTTCGTCGCGGCACAAGGGCTGGTTTCCATCCCCAATGTGCTGGTGGTGAACAGCCGCCTGCCGTACCAGTCGGTCAAGGACCTGGTGGCGTTCGCGAAGGCGAATCCGGGCAAGCTGACCGTATCTTCCGCGGGCAATGGCACCGGCACGCACCTCGCCGCGGAACTGTTCCAGGCGCAGTCGGGCGTCAGGCTGGTGCATATCCCGTACAAGGGCAGCGCGCCGTCGATCAATGACCTGCTTGCAGGGCAGGTCGACATGACGTTCGACTATCCCGTCTCCACGCTGGCGCAGATCCAGGCCGGCAAGCTGCGCGCGCTCGCTGTGACCGGCACCACGCGACTGCCCGCGTTGCCCCAGGTGCCCACCATCGCCGAGGCCGGCTACGCCGGCGCGGAATCCACGTCGTGGATCGGCTTGTTTTTCCCGGCGCGCACGTCGGCCGCCATCGTGACCCGGTGGCAGGCCGATATCGGCCGGATCCTGCAGGATCCGGCGGTCATCGACGCCATCCAGAAGATGGGCGGCGTGCCATTGCCCTTGTCCGGTCAGAAGTTCGGCAGCTTCGTGCAGGCCGAGCGCAGCAAGTGGAAGGACACCATCCAGCGCTCGGGCGCCACCATCGACTGACCAGGATCGCCCCCGGCGCAGACCGCTGGCCGGGAACAAGCAGAGGAGATTGAAGACAATGTTGCACCATTCCGCCCACGTTCCGGGATCCAAGCCTCCGACATCTGGCCAGCCCGGTGCGTCGCCCAGGTATCGCGACGCTGCGCTGCGCACGGCGAAAGCCATCCATGAAGCGCGCGCCGACGGCACGCTGCTGCTGCGCGCCGGCATTGCGCCGGTGCCCGCGCCGCACCTGGGTTTCAGCGGCTTCGTCGAAGGCTGGGCACGGCAGCGTGCCACGCAAGTCGCGCTGGCGCAGCGTGACAGCGCCGGCGATTGGCGCACGGTGACCTGGGAGGACTTCCACCGGCAGATGCTGGCGGTGGCGGCCGGATTGCTGGAAATGGGCCTGTCGCGCGGGCGTCCGCTGATGATCCTGTCCGGCAACTCGATCGAGCATGCACTGCTGGCGGCGGCGGCCGAATACGTGGGCATCCCGTGTGCCGCGACATCAGCGGCGTATTCCCTGCAGAGCAAGGATTTCGCCCGGCTGAAGGATATCCACGGCCTGCTGGCGCCAGCCGCGGCATTCGTGCAGTCGGCAACCGCCTTTGCCCGCGCGCTGGAGGCACTGGCCATGCCGGCGCAGGCGGTCATCGCCGTCGAAGGTGCAGCGGATGGCCAGATGCCGTGGGCATCGCTGCTGACCACGGCGCTGACCCCGCAACGCCTGGCGCAGGTCGAGGCGGCGCACGCCGCCGTCCGCGCCGAGCATACCGCGCGCATCTTCTTTACCTCCGGGTCCACGGGCGTGCCCAAGGGCGTGGAGATTTCCTATGCCAGCATCCAGGCCCTGATCGGCCAGTTTCTCTTTGCCCATGCCGACCCGGTGTACCAGGGGGCGGTGGTGCTGGACTGGCTGCCGTGGAGCCACGTGTTTGGCGGCGTCGGCAACGTGGGGCGAGCCTTCGTGCTGGGCGCTTCCTACTACATCGACGACGGCCGTCCGGTTGCCGGGCAGTTTGCGCGCACGCTGCAGAACCTGCGCGAGGTATCGCCCACGATGTTCGCCACCGTGCCCGCGGCGTGGGCCATGCTGGTGACCGAACTGGAGCGCGACGAGGCGCTGGCCCGCGCGTTCTTTGCGCGGCTGATGTTCGTCAGCTTCGGCGGCGCGAGCCTGCCGGCCGATGTCTACGCGCGCTTCCAGCGCCTGGCCGAGCACACCGTCGGCGAACGCATCCTGTTCACGAGCGGCTTCGGCTCGACCGAAACCACCGCCATGGGCCTGAACTTCAGCCGTCCGGCCGAAGAGACCGGCAACCTGGGCATGCCGGCACCCGGCGTGGAGATCAAGCTGGTGCCGCTGGACGGCGGCGACGGCCGCTATGAGATCCGCATGCGCGGCCGCAACCTGTTCGCGGGCTACCTCGGCCGTCCGGACCTGACTGCCAGTGCCTTTGACGAAGAGGGCTTCTACTGCATGGGCGATGCCGTGCGCCTGGCCGAGCCCGATGCGCCCGCCGAAGGCCTGCGCTATGCCGGCCGGTGTGTCGAGGATTTCAAGCTGATCAGCGGCACCTGGGTGCGAACCGGTGCCGTACGCGTGGGCTTGCTCGAACAATGCGCGCCGCTGCTGACCGATGCCGTGATCTGCGGCCATGACCGCGATTTCGTGGCCGCGCTGGCGTGGCCCAACGTGGTGGCCTGCCAGGCACTGGCGCCCGAACTGGCCGGTCTGGGCGCCGAGGCGCTGGTGTCGCATCCGGTGGTGGTGCAGGCCTTGGCGCAAAAGCTGCGCAGCGGCGGCGGGGCCAGCGCCAGCCAGCAGGTGCGCCGGGTGCTGCTGATGGCGGAGCCGCCGTCGATCGATGCCAACGAAATGGCTGACAAGGGCTACATCAACCAGGCCACCACGCGCGAACGCCGCAAGTCACTGATTGAAACGCTGTACCAGGATCCGGCGGCCGACGCCGTCGCTTCGCTGGGCTGATCTGTCGTACCGGCGGCGCGGATGCCCGTGCCGCCATTGCATTGTTGTGGCGTCCCGCCACCGCCAATCCGCAGAGGCTGTCTATGCGTGTTGCACCCCCAATCCACCTGACCGAACAGGAACGTGCCGAACTCGAGGCACTGACCCAGGCGACCGATGCGCCGGCACGGCTGGCGCAGCGTGCGCGCATCATCCTGCTCGCCGCCGAAGGCGAACAGAACAAGACCATCGCGCCGCTGCTGGGCATTGGCCGCGCGCAGGTGGCGCGCTGGCGCGAACGCTATGCGTTGTCGGGCCTGGGCGGCATCCTGCAGGACTTGCCGCGCGGCGCGCCGCCGGTGAAGGTCGACGTGGCGCGCCTGGCCTTGCTGACTAGTTGCGACGGCACGGAGACGCCGCGCAACTGGAGCACACGCAGCCTCGCCGCCGAACTCGGGGTGAGCGCGGCCAGCGTTTCGCGCCACTGGCGTGCGGCCGGACTGAGGCCCGGCGCCAGCCGCCACGTGCGTGGCACGCCGGCGGCGAGTCCTGCCGCCGGCGCGGTGGATATCGCGGCGCTGTACGCGTCCCCGCCCGTGCATGCGCTCGCGCTTTCCATCGAGGATCCGGCCGAGGCCGACGCATATGCGCTGCCGCCGGACAACGCCGCCTGCAACATGCGTACACTGCCGGCCCACCAGCGCAGCCTGGCTGCCTCGCTGATGACCGCACTGACGATGCTCGAAGCCGGCGTGGCCGGCACCGCGTCCGGCCATGTCCGCCATGAAGCCTGGCTGGCCTTCCTGCAAGACGTGGAGGCGGCCGCGCCGCCGGGAAGGCGGATGCGGGTGCTTGCCGTCAGCCACGCCTGCCACGATCACGCGGAAGTACAGCAGTGGCTGCAGCAGCATCCGCGTTTCCGTGTGCAACTGGCCCCCTGTCCCGCGGCATGGCTGCGCATGGTCCAGCGTTTCTTGCGCGATGCGCAGGCGCAGCGGCGAAACGGATTTCCCGCCGGCATCCCCGAACTGCTGGCGGAAATCGAAGCCGCCACCCGGGCGGGCGCGAATGTGCCCTACAGGTGGATCCGTGCCGCGACGGACGCGTGGCGCAGGCCGGCCACTAAGGAAGTCTCCAGCGATCCCGAGGGGACAGCGGGCGGCGAACCAGGGCTGGTCCCGCCGGTTCGCGCCGAAGACGAGCCGGCAAGGGGTGCGCGGGAACCGTGGCCAATGGCCTGCACCAAGGTGCTGCCCCCGCGCGGCGCACGCCAGCTCATGCCGCGCGAAGCGCTGATGAACCGCCTGCTGGAGGCGCGCCGGCAGCTCTGCGTGGTGATCCGGGGACAGGCAGGCAGCGGCAAGACCAGCACCCTGATGGCCTGGCGCAAGGAAATCCTGCCGTTGGGCTATGACGTCTGCTGGCTGTCGCTGGCGCTCGAAGACAATGAACCGTCGCGTTTCATTGACTGCCTGCTGGCCAGCATCGGCGAAGCCGATCCTGCCGCCGCCCGGGAAGCCGCGGGAGCGGTCGGGGCCGACTGCGGCGACGCCGCAATCGAACTGTGGGTGATCACCCTGGTACAGGCGCTGGCCCGGCGCCAGCGCGAACTGGTGCTGATGATCGATGACCTGCACCATATCGCCGACCCGCGCATCCTGCAGGCCCTGCAATGGCTGCTGGATTACGCACCGCCGCACCTGCACCTGGCGTTCAGCTCGCGCAGCGCGCTGGAACTCTCGATGGAGCGGCTGCGCCTGCAGGGGACCCTGGTCGAATTCGACATGCACGACCTGCGCTTCACGCCGGAGGAGTCGGAACGCTTCCTGCGCGAGCAGCTCGGCGCGATCGAGCGCGACGATGCCGTCGCCCTGCATACGCTGACCGATGGGTGGGTAGCCGGCCTGCAGCACTTCGCCATCGACCTGCGTACCAGGCAGGCCGGCAAGACTCCGCTGACGCGCGTGCGCGATGCGCGCGGATTAGCCAGCTACTTCGAGCGCGAGGTTCTCGTGCGCCTGGCACCGGACGATCTGGAGATGCTGGTCAGCATGTCAATCTGCCAGCGCTTTTGCGCACCGCTTTGCGCGGACGTGCTGGGCAGGCCGATGGCGATTTCACACATCAAGTCCCGCCTGGGCAAGATGGTGGCTGACCACCTCTTCATCGCGCCGGCGGGCAGCCACGACCACGAAACGTGGTATCGCGTCCACCCCTTGCTGCGCGAGGTGCTGCTTGCCCGCCTGGCAGAGCGCGGCGAGACCGGACAGCTCGCCTTGCATACGGCGGCGTGGCGCTGGTATGAGAGTCGCGGCCATGTTGACGAGGCCGTATTCCATGCCGTGAGGGCCGGTGACGTCAATGCCGCGGCGGGAATGGTCGAAAGCTGCGCGCAGGCGCTGCTGTCGCGCGGCGAGCTGCACCGGGTGGCCGGGCTGATGCGCCTGCTGCCGGCGCAGCAGGTGGAGCAGCGCTTCGGCCTGCATATCGTCAACGCCTATATGCATCTCTACTCGCGCGATTTCGACCAGCTGCAGCGCAGCCTGGACCAGATGGAGTCGCAGCAGGACAGGCTGGACGAGTGCGAGCGCTACAACCTTTGCCTGCTGCGCGCCGGCCTCGCCCTGCAACTGGACAATACCGATGCCGCCGCAGCCATGCTGCCGCGCCTGTGGGACGTGCCGGCAGGCGTCGACGACTTTGCATGGCATGCACGCGGCAACGTGCTGTCATGGATGCTCACCGCGCGCGGCGAGTATGACCTGGCCCGCCGCATGCTCGAGGAGGCAGAGCTGCGCACCGGCGCGCCGCGCAGCGGGCAGCTTGGCCGCTGCATCCATGCCATCAGCCTGGCGCGGGAAGGCAAGATCAAGCAGGCCAGCAAGATCGTGCGCGAGGTGATGGAGGAAGCGGAGCGCCATGGCGCCGCCTACGTAGGCCTGGCCTGCATGGCTGCCGGCCTGCTGGCCGACACGCTCTACGAGTTGAACGAGACGGAGGCCGCGTGCCAGCTGCTCGAGCCGCGCATCGACGTGCTGGAGCGCGTCTCGCTGCCGGATATCGTGCTGCGCGCTTGCCTGGTGCTGTCCGGTTCGCACTGGCTGGCGGGCCGCCGTGCGCAGGCGCTGGGCTGCCTCGACCGCCTGGAAGCGTATGCGGTGCGCTACGGCCTGGACCGGCTGCTTGCCGAGGCCCTGGTCTTGCGCCTGCGCCGCCATTTGCAGCATGGAGAGATGGAACGGGCCAATGTCGTGCTGGAATGCGTCCAGGGCCTGGCGGAGCGCTATGCGGGCGCCGGCCCCGAAAGAGCGGGCCAGATCGCGCGGGCCGCGGCGCGTGCCGGCGTCGACATGGCCTTGCACACCAAGGACTATGCCAACGCCATCGAGCGTATCCAGCCGCTGCTTGCGGGCAGCGGCCAGGAGCTCGGCGGGGTCGGCCTGCGGCTGCAACTGGCCGTTGCGCGCCTGGGGCTCGGCGAGCACCAGGCAGCGAACCAGGACTTCCTGCATTCTGTCCGGGAAGGCCATCGGCTCGGGCTGACGCGGACGTTGCTCGATACGCTCGAGGGGGCGCCGGACGCGCTGGCGACGCTGGGGCGCGACTCGGTGCCGGATCTGGTGCTGGCCTTTTACGTCAAGCGCCTGCAGGACGCACAGGGCAGTATCGCGCCGCGGCAGCGTCTGCCGCACGCCGGTGTGGCCCCCGGGCCGATGGCGACACTGAGCGATCGCGAGCGCGAGATCCTGGTGCTGCTGGCGCAGGCGATGTCGAACAAGAAGATCGCCAAGGTGCTCAACGTCTCGGCCGAGACGGTCAAGTGGCACCTGAAGAATATCTACGCCAAGCTTGGCGTTGGCGGACGGGGCGGGGCGGCCGCGCGCCTGCGCGACCTGGGCGGCGCCACGCCCGTACAGGCCTGACGCCAGGCCCCTTGTTGTCGTCGTGCCGGCCGTTCCCTCGCACGTGGTGGTACGCCCGGACATCTTTCGGGCGGGGGGCTTTCCAGCATATGTCCCATCCGTCCCCCTTCCATAAGCTCCGTTCCGGACCGCCCCCCGGGTTGGGGAGTGCCCGTCCGGATGCCGCCCGCAATCATGGTTACCCAGGCAGCATCGTCGACAGCCCTGTCATGTTCCGTCCAATCCGGCACCTCGATCACCGGTTGGCCGGCTACATGCAGCGGCACCTTGCGGTACGCCGCGGCACACGGTGCTGATTGCTTGATTCAACCGATTCATTCAGGAGTACGAAACCATGAGCTTGCTCGAAGGGAAAGTCATCATCGTGACCGGCGCTGGTGCCGGGGTTGGCAAGGGCATCGCCCAGGAAGCGGCGCTCCAGGGCGCGCGCGTGATCGTCAATGACCTGGGCGTCAATATCGACGGCTCCGGCGGCAATGCCGGCCCGGCCCAGCAGACCGTCGACGAGATCAAGGCGGCAGGCGGTGAAGCGGCGGCCAATACCGACAGCGTGGCCGACTGGGGCGCCGCGCAGAAGATCGTGCAGCAGGCGCTGGACCTGTACGGCCGTGTCGACGGCGTGGTCAACAACGCCGGCAACCTGCGCGACATCATCTTCCACAAGATGAGCGAGGACGACTTCGATGCCGTGATCCGCGTGCACCTGAAGGGCAGCTGGAATGTCTCGCGCGCCGTCGCGCCGCACTTCAAGGCCCAGGAAAGCGGGGCGTTCGTGCACATGACCTCGACCGCCGGCCTGATCGGCAACTTCGGCCAGGCCAACTACTCGGCGGCCAAGCTCGGCGTTGTCGGCCTGTCGAAGTCCATCGCGGTCGATATGCAGAAGTTCAACGTGCGCTCGAACTGCATCGCGCCGTTCGCCTTCACGCGCATGGTCGGCAGCATTCCGACCAACACGCCGGAAGCGGCCGAACGCATGAAGATCAACATGCGGCTGGAAGCCGGCAAGATCGCGCCGTTCACGCTCGCGCTGCTGACCGACCAGGCCAGGCAGGTCACCGGCCAGATCTTCGGCGTGCGCAACAACGAGATTTACCTGTTCTCGCAGCCGCGCCCGATCCGCACGGCCCACAACAGCGAAGGCTGGACCGTCGAGTCGTGCATCGAGCGCGCCATCCCGATGTTCCAGGACTCCTTCTACAAGCTGGACCTGTCGCGCGACGTGTTCGGCTGGGACCCGGTCTGACCAGCTGACGCCGACGCGGCAGCGGGCGCCCCGGGGCGCCCGCCGCCAGCGTCCGAGGAGACAAAGCATGGATTTTCAACGTGACATGGGCCTGGAGGCTTTCCGCGAGCAGGTGCGCGCCTTTCTGCGCGAGCACCTGCCGGCCGACCTGGGCGGACGTATCCGCATCGGCACGCGCTCGCCCAGGTCGGAGCTTATCCGCTGGCAGAACATCCTGAACGAGAAGGGCTGGGGTGCGCCCTACTGGCCGAAGGAGCACGGCGGGACCGGCTGGAGCGTGATGCAGCGGCTGGTGTTCGACGAGGAATGCACGGCACTCGGCGCGCCTTCGCAGGATACCGGCGCGCAGAAGCTGCTTGGCCCCGTGCTGAACGCATTCGGGTCGCCGGAGCAGAAGGCCGAACACCTGCCGCATATCTTCAGCGGCGAGCGCCAGTGGTGCCAGGGCTTCTCGGAACCGGGCTCCGGCTCGGACCTGGCCTCGCTGCGCACCAGTGCCACGCGCGATGGCGACCACTACGTGGTCAACGGCCAGAAGATCTGGACCAGCTATGCCCACCGCGCCGACTGGATCTTCCTGCTGGTGCGCACCGACACCGAGGTGAAGAAGCAGGCAGGCATCAGCTTCCTGCTGGTGGACATGAAAACGCCGGGTATCACGGTTCGGCCCATCGTCACCATCGACGGCTGCCATCACCTGAACGAAACCTTCTTCGACAACGTGCGCGTACCGGTGAAGAACCTGGTTGGCGCCGAGGGCGAAGGCTGGAGGATCACCAAGTTCCTGCTCAACAACGAGCATGCGACAGCTGCCGACCTGCCGATGCTGCGCCGCTACCTGGCGCAGATCCATGCGCTGGCGACGCGCCGCTGCGAGCACGGCAGCGTGCTGCTGGAACGGCACGAATTTGCGCTGCAACTCGCGCGCTTCGAAGCGGAGCTTGCCGCGATCGCCACGCTGGTGCAGCGCGTGGCGGCGATGGAGGAAGACCACAGCCCCGCGGCGCATGCCATGGGCTCCATCCTGAAGATCCGCGGCACCGAATTGCTGCAGAAGATGAGCAGCTTCCTGGTGGAGACCCTCGGGGACTACGGTGCGGTGGCATACCCCACGCCGCAGGACGGCGATGCGGCTGCACCGCTTCCCATGCAGGGCGTGGCACGCGGCATCACCAACGAGATGTTCTTCCGCCGTGCCTCGACCATCTATGGCGGGACCAGCGAGGTGCAGCGCACCATCATCGCCAAGTCAATGTTCCAACTCTGAAGCACGGACCGATCATGAATTTCAACCTGACTGACGAACAGCGCCTGCTTCAGGACAGCGTGCGCCGCTTCGTCGACAAAGACTACGATTTCGAATCCCGCACCGCACGGATCAAGTCCTGCGAGCCCTGCAACGCCAGGCACTGGGCCATGTTCGCCGAGAACGGCTGGCTGGCCGCGGCGCTGCCGGAGTCGGCCGGCGGCCTCGGTGGTTCCATCATCGACACGGTGCTGATTGCGACCGAGCTGGGCCGCGGCCTGGTAGTCGAGCCGTATCTCGGCAGCGGCGTGCTGGCCGCGCAGGCGCTGCTGGCGGCAGCCAAACCCGCGCAGCTGGAAACGCTGATGCCCGCGCTCGCGGACGGGTCGCGCCGGATTGCGCTGGCCTACAGCGAAGCGCAATCGCGCGGCCTGCCTGAACCCGTGACGACGCGCGCGGAGCCGGCGCCCGGCGGCTACATCCTGCACGGCACCAAGACGCTGGTGCTGGGCGGCTGCGACGCCGACGCCTTCATCGCCTCCGCCATGCTGCCCGGCAAGGCTGACGAGGCTGCCCTGTGCAGCCTGTTCCTGGTGCCGGCGGACACCGCGGGCGTGCGGCGTACCGCGCTGCCGCTGCACGACGGCAGCTGGGCGGCGGAAGTCACCCTGGACCAGGCCTTTGTCCCCGCCGACGCCTTGCTTGGCGACCCCGGCAAGGGACAGGCCGCACTGCGCCACGGGCTCACGCACGGCATCACGGCACTGTGCGCCGAACTGATCGGCGGCATGGAAAAGACCATCGAGATCACGTCCGACTATCTCAAGGTGCGCAAACAGTTCGGCGTTCCCATCGGCAGCTTCCAGGCCCTGCAGCACCGCATGGCCGACATGGCCGCCGAGCTGGAGGTGGCGCGCTCGATGCTGTTTGCGCTGCTGGCGTCGATCGAGAACGACAGTGAAGCGGACTTGGCCCGCACGGTATCGCAGGCCAAGACGCTGATCGGCCGCGCTGCCCGCTATGTGTGCGGGCAGGGCATCCAGCTCCACGGCGGCATCGGCATGACGGAGGAGTACACGGTGGGCCACTACTTCAAGCGTGCAGTGGTGGCCGACGCGCTGTTCGGCAACGCCGACCTGCATGAGGCCTGCAACGCCCGCGCGTTGCAGGCGTCCCTGAACGGAAAGGAAACGCAAGCATGAAGATCTACGAAAACATCAGCGACCTGCAGCCGCTGGTCGGCGAAGTCATCGGCACCAGCGACTGGCTGACGGTGGAGCAGGACCGCATCAACCTGTTTGCCGACGCGACCGGCGACCACCAGTGGATCCACGTGGATCCCGTGCGTGCCAAGGACGGCCCGTTCGGTGCGCCGATCGCGCACGGCTTCCTGACGCTGAGCCTGTTGCCGGCGTTTTCCCATACCGCCTACAAGGTGAAGAACAGCAGCACCGGCGTGAACTACGGCCTGGACAAGGTCCGCTTTCCCGCGCCGGTGCCGGTGGGCAGCCTGGTGCGGGCGCATTTCAAGCTGGTGGCCTTCGACGCGCTGGACAACGGTGGCGGGCAGCTTAAGCTGGAAATGACCGTCGAGCGGCAGGGGGGCAGCAAGCCGGTCTGCGTCGCGGAATCGATCATCCGGCGCTTCCCGTAAGCCGACGCCCGGCAGCCGCCGGACTACATAAGACAAGCTGCCCGAACCAGGGCAGGACAGAGAAGGAGGAGACATTTATGCACGAGGCCCTTTCCCCGCGGCGCCGCCGTTTGCTGGCCGCCGCGGCCATCGGCGCACTGGCCACGGTTCTGCCGGCGGGAGCGCAGGCACAGAACTACCCGGAACGCGTGATCAAGATCGTGTCCGTTGCCAGCCCGGGCACCGGCATCGACGACTACACCCGGTTGCTGGCGAAGTTCCTCGCGCAGAAGCTCGGGCAAAGCGTGGTGGTGGAGAACCGGCCCGGCGCCAATATGATCATCGCCAGCGACTATGTCGCCAAGTCCGCGCCGGACGGCTACACGCTGCTGCTGACCGCCTCCAGCGCGATGTCGGCGAATCCCTACCTCTTCAGGCAGTTGCCGTACAACCCGGCCAAGGACTTCGTTCCGGTGGCGCGCATGTCCTCGCTGCCGGTCGCGCTGGTGGTGTCGGCGAGTTCTCCCTACAAGTCGGTGTCGGATCTCGTCAACGCCGCGCGCGCCCGGCCGGGCAAGCTCAATGGCGCCAGCAGCAGCACCGGCTATCGCCTGATGGCCGCCGCGTTCACCGAGGCCGCAGGCATCAAGACCATGGACGTGCCCTACAAGGCGACCGCGACACTGCTGCCGGACCTGATCGGCGGCAACGTGGACTTCACCATAGTCGAGTTTACGGCGGCAATGCCGCTGATCCAGTCGAACAAGCTGCGTGCGCTCGCCGTGCTGAGCCCGAAGCGGGTCTCGCTGATGCCCGATGTGCCAACGTTGTCCGAAGTCGGCATGCAGAACAACACGGTGGTGGAAGCCGTATCGCGCATCAACTGGAGCGGCCTGTTTGCCCCGGCGGGCACGCCGAAGCCGATCGTCGAGAAGGTTGCGAAGCTGGCGCTTGAGTTTGTCAATTCGCCCGAGGCGATGGCGCACTACGCCAGCCGCGGCAGCCAGCCGAACCCGGGAACCGGGCCGGAGCTCGGCAAGGCCGTGGTGGCCGACCAGCAGACCTGGAAGCGGCTGATCACCGCGGCCGGACTGCAGCCGGAGTGATGGCCACCGGCCTCTCCGATCCATTCCATATCGATGAACAGGAAGTGACATGCAGCTAGTCGATGCGTTCTATATCCAGGGCGAATGGGTCCCGTCCGCAGGCGGTACGCAGGCGGACATTGTCTGCCCGGCGACCGAGGCCGTGATCGGCAGGGTGTCGATGGGCGGGGCCGCCGACGTGGCGCGCGCGGTGGCGGCGGCACGCGCCGCCTTGCCGGATTGGTCGCAGTCCGGGCGCGAAGCGCGGCTCGCGTTGCTTGGCCGCATTGTCGATCGCTACCAGGCGCGCAGCGCCGATCTTGCCCGCGCACTCAGCACGGAAATGGGAGCGCCGGCATGGCTGGCGCACCAGTACCAGGTGCCGGCTGGCCTGGCGCACCTGCATGCGACCATAGCGGCGCTCAAGGACTTCGCTTTCGTTACCCGCCGCGGCACCACCGAGATCGTGCGCGAGCCGGTCGGGGTGGTCGCCCTGATCACGCCGTGGAACTGGCCGCTCAACCAGATCGTCGCCAAGGTGGCGCCGGCGCTCGCGGCCGGTTGCGCCACGGTGCTGAAGCCGTCGGAGATCGCGCCGCTGAGCGCGCGCATCTTTGCCGAGATCCTGCACGAGGCCGGTACACCCCCGGGTGTCTTCAATCTGGTCTATGGCGATGGCCAGCAGGTCGGCCGGGCGCTGGCGGCGCATCCGGACGTGGCCATGGTGTCGATCACCGGGTCCACCCGGGCCGGCATCGACGTGGCTGTCCACGCGGCACCGACCGTGAAGCGCGTCACGCAGGAACTCGGCGGCAAGTCGCCGAACCTGATTCTCGACGATGCCGACCTGGCGGCGGCGGTCCAGGCCGGAGTCATCAGCTGCATGATGAACTCCGGGCAGACCTGCGTGGCGCCCACGCGCATGCTGGTGCCGCGCAGCCAGTACGAGCAGGCCGTGACCATCGCGGCGGCCACGGCCAACGCGCTGCAGGTCGGCCATCCGGCGTCGCCGGACAGCAAGCTGGGGCCGATCTCCAACCGGCGCCAGTATGAGCACGTGCAGGCCATGATCGGGCGCGGTGTCGCCGAAGGCGCGCGCCTGGTGGCGGGCGGGCCGGGACGGCCGGCGGGGCTGGACCGCGGCTTCTATGCGCGCCCGACGGTCTTTGCCGACGTCAGCAACGACATGGGCATTGCCCGCGAGGAAATCTTCGGGCCGGTGCTGGTGGTGATTCCCTACGACAGCGAAGAGGAGGGGATCTCGATCGCCAACGATACCGCGTACGGGCTGGCCGCGCACGTATGGTCGGGCGACGCCGCGCGTGCCCGCCGCGTCGCGGGGCGGCTGCAGGCCGGCATGGTGCAGATCAACGGTGCCCGGCCGGACTATACGGCACCGTTCGGCGGCTACAAGCAGTCGGGCAACGGGCGGGAATTCGGGGAGTACGGGCTGGTCGAGTTCCTGGAAGCCAAATCGGTGACGGGGTGCGTCTAGGCGGCCGGTGAGCCAATGAGGTGTTTCGGGTGGTTTGCCCGAGCACCTCTGCCTTCGTCGCGGATCACCGCCATGCGGGGCATCTGCCGCACTCTCTGCGCAACGCTCAGGCGCGCAGATAGGCGCAGAAGGCCCGCGCCAGTTCGTCGTCGAATTCCCGGCTCGCCAGCCGCAGCGGTCCCGGGTTGTTGAGCATGGCGTTGATGATGCTGCCGAAGGCGAACTGGAAGGCAATACGGATGCGCCGTTCCAGCAGCGCCGGGTCACCTTCGCCGTGCAGCCGCATGAGTACTGGCGTCGCCGCTTCAATGAATTCGTGCCGCCCCTCCTTGAAGCGTGGCCAGGCGCTGCCGTGTGCTTCGAGCAGCGTCGCGCGCAGCACGCCCTGATTTCGCAGCACGATGCGCCGCAGCTCCGCCAGCAGCGCGTGGACCCCTGTTTCCAGAGTCCAGTTCCCTTCCTCCTTCAGCGCCGCCAGCCGCGCTTGCATCGACAGATGCGAGTCCTGTTCCGCCGTTGCCTGCAGTGCGCGGAAGAACGCCTCCTTGCTGTCGAACCGGCCGTAGAACGCGCCCGTGGTGACGCAGGCTGCGGCACACACCTCCTGAATGGTCACGCTGTCGATGCCGCGCAGGCACAGCAGGTCGCGTCCGGCCCGCAGCAGCGCGTCTGTGGTCAGCCCCGCACGGCTGTAGCGCGGGGGGATGAAGCCGGGCTGCCCTTCCAGTGCGGACAGGGGCTTGCGTCTTGTCATGATCTTTTCCGCGCTTGAAATGGGTTCTTAAGTCTCGTCGTGGTTTTCCCGGCCCACCCGCGCTGCCGCTTGCATCGGGCGATGGGGTCATCCAAAAATGTAATACCGATTATAAATTGGAGACAAGCCATGAGTACGGTCCACGCTGCAGAAGCCCCCAAATCCGCCCCCAAATCCGCCCCCGCAGTCGTTCACGCCTCGGTCCTGCAATCATCGTTCACGGTCAGCCGCATCTCGCCCGCACTCGGGGCCGAGATCGGCAATATCGACCTGACGGCGCCGCTTGATGACGGGACCATCGGGGCCCTGCGCAGCGCGCTGGTGGAGCACAAGGTACTGGTGTTCCGCGAACAGGACATTACGCCGGCGCAGCATGTCGGGTTGGCGCGTCGCTTCGGGGAACTGGAGGTCCATCCCACCTTCCCGCACCACCAGGAGTTTCCGGAGCTCGTCCTGCTCGGCGGCGACGACAAGCGCCCCGCCATGGAGAACGGGTACCACAGCGACGTATCGTGGCGCGAGATTCCGTCGATGGCGTCGATGCTGCGTTGCGTCGAATGTCCCGCGATAGGCGGCGATACGGTCTGGGTCAACATGGCGCTGGCCTATGAGCGGCTGCCGGAGCACCGCAAGCAGCAGATCGAGGGGCTGTTCGCCGTGCACGACATCCGCCCCGCCTTCGGCGACAAGATGACCCCGGAGCAGCATCGGCAGTTCCCGCCCGCCACGCATCCGGTGGTACGGACCCACCCCGAGAGCGGCGAGAAGATCCTCTACATCAATTCCGCCTTCGCGACCCACTTCGCCAATTTCCGGGCGCGCAATCCGGTACGCGGCGCGTTCGAGTCCCAGTCCGAAAAGCAGGACCTGCTCGACTATCTCTTCCGCCAGCCGGCCATCCTCGAGTACCAGATGCGGCTGCGCTGGCGTCCCAACACCATCGCGTTCTGGGACAACCGCTCGACCCAGCACTACGCGATCCAGGATTACTTCCCGGCCGTGCGGCGCATGATGCGCGCGACCATCATCGGCGACCGTCCGCTCTGAACCGAACGATAAAAGGAGGCAGTCATGAAATGGAAGGCACTCCTCGGCGCCGTCGCGCTGGCTGTCAGCGCGGCCGCACAGGCCGATTCATATCCGAGCCGGCCGATCACCTTTGTCGTGCCGGCCGCGGCGGGCGGCGCCGTGGATTCCATTGCGCGCGCGCTGGCCGAAGTCGTGGGCAGGCAGATGGGCCAGCCCGTCATCGTCGACAACAAGCCCGGCGCCGGGGGCATGCTCGGCACGCAGTACGTCGCCCGCGCCGCGCCCGATGGCTACACGGTGCTGGTGACCGCATCCGGACCGGTCCTCACGGCCCCCTTCATGTACGCGAAGGTGCCGTATGACGTGAGGCGCGACCTGACCTTCGTCTCGCAGATCTGCACCGGGCAACTCGTGCTCGCGGTCAATCCGCAGAAGGTGCCGGCGAAGACGGTGAAGGAGTTCATGGCCTGGGCGCAGCAGCACAAGGGCAGCGTGACCTACGGCTCGTATGGCGTGGGATCGGCGGCGCACCTGATGGGCTCGTACTTCAGTGAATCGAACCGCCTCGACATGACGCATGTCGCGTACAAGGGAGAGTCGCCGATGGTCCAGGACCTGATCGGCGGCCAGCTGGACTGGGCGATCGGTACGGTGGGCGTGATGGCACCGCACATCCAGAACGGGCGCCTGCGGCCCCTGGCGGTGCTGGGCGACCGCCGGCCGGCGGAACTGCCGAACGTGCCGACCATGTCCGAGTCCGGCTTCCCGCAGCCGGAGTACAGGCCGGTTGGCTGGGCCGCGATGCTCGCGCCTGCGAACGTGCCGCCCGCGGTGCTGGCCCGGCTTGAGCAGGAGGTGCGCGCCGCCGTGCAAACCACGTCGATGAAGGCGCGCTTCCAGATCTTCGGCATGTACGCGCTCGGCACCAGCGCCGCCGAGTTCCGGCGCGACTTCGATGCCACGGTGCCCGTGACGGAACGCCTGATCCGGGCGTCCGGCGCGAGAATCGACTGAAGCCGGGCGAGGCAACATGGAAACCTGGCTGGCCGATGGGCTGCTTCTGCTGTGCGGCGTGGCGATCGGCGCGACGTCGATCGGCGGCGTGCTCGTCGTGCCCGTGCTGTCGGCGGTGGCCGGGGTGCCGCAGCCGGTGGCCATTGCGGCTGCCAGCATGGCATTCCTGCCTACCGGACTGCTCGGCTGGCGCGCCGCGCGCCGGCAAATGCCGGCTGGCGACGCCACGTGGCCGTTGCATGGCGCGGCCCTGGCCGGTGCGCTGGCCGGCGGCCTCGCGATTCTCGCCGTGCCGGCCGGTGCTGCGCGCACAGGGCTGGCGCTGCTGGCCGCGGCGTCCGGTCTTTATGGCCTGGTGTCGGCGGCTTGGGCATCCGGTGCCGCGCCGCGCCAGATGCCTGGGCAGGCAACGCTGGCCGCGCTGGGGCTGGCCGTGGGCTTTGCCTCGGCCATGTCCGGCACGGGCGGACCTGTGATCCTGCTCCCCCTGCTGACGCTGTGGCGCGCGCCGCCCGTTCCGTCGGTGGCGGCCGCCATGGCCATCCAGCTTCCCGTTGCCGTTGCCGCCAGCACGGCCCATCTGCTGGCCGGGCAGTTGCCCGTGATGCTGGCGGTGCAGACCGGCGCGGCCTTGCTGGCCGGCGCCTGGCTTGGCCGCATGGTGGCGCGGCGGCTGCCCCAACGGGCGTTGCGTGTGGTCACCTCGCTGTGCCTGATTGCGGTGGCGGGGTGGTATGGCTTTTCTGACCGGAGTCCATGAGCATCATGACCCATCCCGCTGATCTTTCCGCTACCGGACTGCTGCAACGCTACACGAGCCGCGACCTGTCACCCGTCGAGGTACTGGACGCGGTGCTCGACCGCGTGGCGCGGCTCGATCCCGTCGTCAACGCCTTCCGGCATGTGGATGCGGACGGCGCGCGCGAGCAGGCACGCGCATCCGAAGCACGCTGGGCGCGCGGGAGTCCGCGTGGCGCGCTCGATGGCGTGCCGGTGACCTTCAAGGACCTGCTCCACGTGCAAGGCTGGCCGACGCGCATGGGAAGCCTTGCCACCAGTGATGCCCCACAGCCGGAAGACTGTCCTGCGGCGGCACGCCTGCGCGAGCACGGGGCCGTGCTGCTGGGCAAGACCAATACCTCCGAGTTTGGCGCGAAGGGCGTCACCGAAAGCCGGCTTGCCGGCGTCACGCGCAATCCATGGCACACGGGCCACACGTCCGGTGGCAGCAGTGGCGGTGCTGCCGCTGCCACGGCGCTGGGGATGGGTGTGCTGCATGTCGCCAGCGACGGCGGCGGGTCCATTCGCGCCCCGGCGGCGGCCTGCGGCGTATTCGGCTTCAAGCCGGGCTTCGGGCGCGTGCCATGCCATCCGCCGGCGCATTCCGGTACGCTCTTCCACCTCGGCCCGATGGCGCGCACGGTCGCGGACGCCGCATTGCTGCTCAATGTCATCGGCGGACGTGACGTGCGCGACTGGCATGCCTTGCCGCATGAGGATCGGGACTGGTGCACCGGTCTGGACGATGGCGTGACGGGATTGCGCGTGGCCTACAGCAGCACGCTCGGCTACGTCCAGGTTGACCCGGAAGTGGCCGCGATCTGCGAACGGGCGGTTCGGCGGCTGGCTGCCCTTGGGGCCAGCGTCGAGGATGCGGATCCCGGCTTCGGCAATCCTGTGGAGGTCTTTCGGCCGTTGTGGGATGCGGGTGTCGCACGGCTGCTGCGCGGCATCCCCGCCGAACGGCTGCCGCTGCTCGAGCCCGCGCTGCACGAGTCCGCCGCACGCGGCCGCGCGCTCGACGCCACCGCTTACCTGGATGCGATGGACCGGCGCCGCGAGCTTGGCGTCATGCTGGGCCGGTTCCATGAGCGCTACGACCTGCTTGTCACGCCCACGCTGGCCGCGCCGGCCCCCGAAGTCGGCACCACGTGGTCGGCGCCGTTCTGCCTGCCTTTCAACCTGACGCAGCAACCCGCGGCCAGCGTGCCTTGCGGCTTCACGCGCGCCGGCCTGCCCGTGGCGCTGCAGATCGTCGGTCCCGCGCATGCGGACGCGCTCGTGCTGCGCGCCGCGCGCGCGCTTGAGGCAGCGCAGCCCTGGACCTTTCCGAATCCCGATCCTGTCCTGAATGGAGATACCCATGACTGAATCCGAAGTGAAGGCGCTGATGGCGGCATTCGGCGCCGCATTCCGCGCGGGCGATGCTGACGCAGCCGCCGCCTGCCTTGCCGACGACTTCATCTGGCAACTGCCCGCCGGCACCGGCGATCCGCGCGGCAAATGGCTGCAGGGCAGGGAGGCCACGCACAGCTACCTGCGCGAGCGGTTCGCCGAACAGGCGGCTGGACAAGGCGTAAGGTTCTCCGACAGCAGCATGGAGATCCTAGGCGACGTGGTTCTGCTGCGCTACCGCGTGCGCGGCAAGGCGGAAGACGGCCGGGCAATCGATGCGATGGGGCTCGACGTGTTTCGCGTCGCCGACGGCAAGCTGCTGTCGAAGGATGCCTACTGGAAGTACGTGACCTGACCGGTGCCGTTGCACCGGGCGTGGCTACACGCGGTTCACGCGGCAAACGCCCCCACGATTCCGGTGGGGGCACTTCGTTTCAGCGCTTCGGCAAGACTCAGAATCAGAACTGGAACAGCGACTTCGCAATGATGGACCGCTGAACCTCGCTGGTGCCACCGTAGATCGTGGTAGCGCGGCGGAAGAACATTTCCGACGCCATGCCTTGTGCGACATCCGCCATTGGCAATGCCGGCTTGTCTGCCGAACGCTCCGCATGGACACCCGGATACGCCACGGCACCGTGATCGCCCAGCGTTTCCACGAGGAATTCGCTCATCCGCTGCTGCAGTTCGGTGCCGCGGATCTTCAGCATCGAGCCCATCGCATGGGCCGCCGGACTGTGGTCTTGCTCCATCGCCGCGACACGCTGGACCATGACGGTGATGGCCTTGAGCTCGGCGTCATAGCGAGACATGCGCAGTAGGAACTCGTGCCGGTCCGACAGCGACACGCTGCCCGCCTGTGCCGTGTGCGACAGGTCCCGTATCTGGCCTTGCAGGCGGCGCAGCGTGGGCAGGTCGGCCGTGGAGGCATGCTCGTTGTTGAGCAGGAACTTGGTGATCTTCCAGCCTTCGCCTTCGGCGCCGACGAGGTTCTTTACCGGCACGCGCACATTGTCGAAGAAGGTCTCGTTGAGGTGGTGGCAGCCGTCGATGCTGATGATCGGCCGCACGGTGATGCCCGGGGTTTTCATGTCCACCAGCAGGAAGCTGATGCCCGACTGCTTCTTGACGCTCGGGTCGGTGCGCACCAGCAGGAAGATCCAGTCCGCGTGATGCGCATAGCTGGTCCAGATCTTCTGGCCATTGATCACGTAGTGGTCACCGTCGCGTTCGGCGCGCGTGCGCAGCGAGGCGAGGTCGGAACCGGAGCCGGGCTCTGAAAATCCCTGGCACCAGAGGCGGTCGCCGTTGAAGATCGGCGGCAGGTGTTCGGCCTTCTGCGCGGGCGTGGCGAACTGGTTCAGCACCGGGCCGACCAGCTTCTGCGCAAACGAATCCTGCGAAGGCGTGCCGGCTGCCGCGCATTCCTCGTCGAACACCAGGCGCTGCTGCACGCTCCACCCGGTGCCGCCGTGCTCCGTGGCCCAGTAAGGGGCGCCCCAGCCCTGGGCATTGAGGATGCGCTGCCAGCGCACCACGTCGGCCCGCGGCGAACGCAGCCCGTCCTTGCGCGGCGGCAGGTCCGCCGGCTGGTGTTGCCGCAGGAAGTCCCGTACCTGCTGACGGAACACTTCGAGATTGGGGTCGGGTGCAAAGTTCATGAAGGCTCTCCGATGGGTGGCGGCCGGCTGGCCAGCCTGCATTGCCGATGCCATCCACATTAAGCGGGAGCATGGCCGCGAACGCCCCCCAGCACTGGGGGCGCCTCACGCGCTTAGGCGCCGATTCATTGGCAACGCCGGGGTGATCCCCCTTGAGATGAGGGGGGCCGCAACACACGGGGTCGCGCCACACTGCTGCCACGGGCTTTCCCGTGTAGCGATGCCGAACGAGCCGAGCGCACATCCATTCCCGGAGGACAGACGACGATGCAGCCCCAGCAGATCCCGTTGCGCCACAGCCACCTTTGCATTGCGGACGGCGTGGCCGAGTTCGCCCACCAGCGCCCGGCGTCGCGCAATGCCCTGACGCTGGAGATGCGGCAGGACTACCACGACATGCTTGACTGCGTGGAAGGCGACCGTAGCATCCGCGCGCTGATCCTGACCGGATCGGGCGGCAGCTTCTGCGCGGGCGGCGACCTGAAGTCGATCCAGAACATCTTCGCCAGCCCCGATCCGTCGGCGCGGGCGCCGGAGGCCATGCGCCGCCGCCTGCAGGACGTCCACAAGTGGCTGCGGCGGCTGCGCGACCTTGAGATCCCGGTGATCGCGGCCGTGGACGGGCCTGCGGCCGGCGCGGGGTTTTCGCTGGCGCTGGCGGCCGACTTCGTGCTGGCGTCGGAGCGTGCGTCGTTCTGCATGTCGTTCGCCAAGGTGGGCCTGCTGCCGGACATGGGCTCGCTGTATGCGCTGCCGCGCGCCGTGGGGATGATGCTTGCCAAGGAACTGATGTTCACCGGACGGCGGCTCGAAGTGATCGATGCCAGGCGTTGCGGCATCGTGCATGCCATCCATCCCGCTGAGCACCTGGGAGAGGAAGCGAGGCGCTTTGCGCGTCGCTTCGTAGCCGCTCCGCAGGAAGCGCTCGCGCTGATGAAGCGCGCGCTCAACCGCACGTTCGAAAGCTCCTACGACACCCTGCTGGAGCTGGAGTGCCAGGCACAGGCGCTGGCGTCGGCCGTGCCGTATTACGCCGAGGCAGTCGACGCCTTCCTCCATGGCAAGCCGGCACGCTTTGACTGGGAGCGGGAGGCGCAATCCTGATATGCCTGCCCACGCTCGGTGTGTGCTATGGGCCGCCGCAAGGCTGATGGTCAGACCAAAAGATCCCTTGCTGAATCCCGGGCCTGTTGCACAAATGGCGCGACATAAAGCGGCATGGCTGCCCTGGCGCAGCGCTGAACAAGCTGTCTCCATGCCCATCACGGGCTCGACGTGGTGGGTGTCTCGCTCCGGCACGTGTGCCGGAGTTTTTTTTGCCGACGAAATCGAAGCAGGGCTTTGCCACGCTTGTCCCCCCTCGACCTGAGGGGGGGTGTGGGCAGGGCCAACGCCTCCCGACAGGGGGGTGTCGGGATGCCAGCGCAATGTTCTCCTAGTCACCGCGCACACGGAGGAAACGCCGTGCGCCGCGCTTCAGGAGGAGGCGTGCCCGTGCCAGACGGGAAGCGACACGCTTGCGTCTGGCGCAGACGATTGACAAGGAGAAGACAAGAAATGAGGAAGACGATTTTCGCCCTGGCGGCGCTCGGCGCCCTTGGGGGATTTGGCGCGACGGCCCGGGCAAATTCCAGCGTGACGCTGTACGGGGTGGTCGACGGGTCCATCGAGTATGTGAATCGCGTCGCGACGGCGCAGCCGACCGTCGTCAATGGCCAGCTGGTGCATTCCGCGAATGGCGGCAAACGCTTCGGGATGCCGACGCTGGGCGGCCTGTCGCCTTCGCGCTGGGGCCTGCGCGGCGTGGAGGACCTGGGCAGCGGCACCAGTGCCATTTTCGTGCTGGAAAGCGGTTTCGCCTGGGACACTGGTGCCGTCCAGTCGGGGCGGATCTTCGGCCGCCAGGCGTTTGTCGGCCTGCAGAACAAGCCCTACGGCAAGCTGATGCTGGGTCGGCAGTACACCTCGTTCTTCGAAGGCATGGCCAACTTCGCGCCGCTGCGCTTTGCCTCGACGTATGAGCCGGTGGCATGGCAACTGGGCACGAACTACCGCGAGGACAACGTGGTCAAGTATGTCGGCCAGTTCGGTCCGCTGCAGGCGGTTGCCCACTACTCGTTCGGCGTCGGCGTACCGGCGATCGGCTCGACCGCGCTGGCCAATGGCGGTGCCGGCGAAGTCCCCGGCGCGTTCCGCGACAACAAGGGCTATGGCGCATCGCTCACCTGGTTAAGCAATGGCTTCGGCGCCACCGTCGCCTACGACGAATGGAATCCGACCGTCACCTCGGGCCAGCCGGGGGAAAGCCGCAAGGTTGGCACCGCGTTCAGCTATGCCACCGGCCCGTTCAAGGCGATGGTGGGCTACCGCTGGGCCAAGGTGGATTTTGCCAACGGCAATACGCTGGCGCGCGACGACTACTACTGGGCCGGGGTCAACTACCAGGCCACCAAGGCACTGGGGCTTTCGCTGGCGTACTACTACGCGGACTTCAAGCGCCTGAGCCTGGGGCCGACCGCATCCGGCAGCAATCCGGCCAATCCGTGGCAGGTGTCGTTCCTGGCGGACTACAACCTGTCCAAGCGCACCGACGTTTACCTGGCGGCGGCCTATTCGCGCAATGCTGGCCTGAACTTCGACTCGTCGCAGACGCTGTTCCTTTACGGCTATCCGATGATGGCCGGACAGAAGGCCATGGTCGGCGTGACCACCGGCATTCGCCACGTCTTCTGACGCCGTCAGGCTGTTGCGCAGTGCGCGCGGGGAACCTGCCGGACCGGGGTTCCCCGCATCTTTCCGCCGGTGCGGGGCAGCACCGGTCCCGTACGGGCGGTCAGGAGCCGCGCCCGATCGGCGCCCCACACTGGTGGGCGCCGATACAAGCCATGTATTGATCGACATACACAAAGTATTTTTCTCGGCGTCCGTGCTTCCGTAGCATCTCCTTCAACACGATTCAAGGAGGCACGATGACACCCACCGCATTGCACTCTCTTGCCGCGGTGCGGGCAGGGAGCCCGGCATGAGCGGCCCGTTGCACGGCGTGCGCATCGTCGACATGACGACGGTGCTGATGGGCCCCTACGCCACGCAGATCCTGGGCGACCTGGGCGCCGATGTGATCAAGGTCGAGCCGCCTGACGGCGACACCGTGCGCGAAGTCGGCCCGCGCCGCCACGCCGGCATGTCGGGGATCTTCCTGCATGCCAACCGCAGCAAGCGCAGCATCGTGCTGGACCTGAAGGCCCCGGCCGGGCGCGAGGCGCTGCTGCGTATCGCCGCCGATGCCGACGTGCTGATCTACAACGTGCGGCCGCAGGCCATGGCGCGGCTGAACCTGAGCTACGAGGACCTGGCGAAGGTCAATCCGCGCATCCTGTACGTGGGCCTGTACGGTTACGGGCAGGGCGGCCCGTACGCGGCCAAATCCGCCTACGACGACCTGATCCAGGGCGCGGTCGCAATTCCCACGCTGGCCAGGCAGGCCGGCAGCGACGTGCCGCGCTACGCGCCGAGCGCGATCGCGGACCGCATCGTCGGCCTGGCAGCGGTCAATGCAGTGACTGCCGGGCTCTATCACCGCGAGCGTACGGGTGAAGGCCAGTCGGTCGACGTGCCCATGTTCGAGACCATGGCCCAGTTCATCCTGGGCGACCACATGGGCGGGCTGACCTTCGAACCGCCGATCGGCCCGAGCGGCTATTCGCGCATCCTCAACGAACACCGCCGCCCGTACCGGACGCAGGACGGCTACCTGTGCGTGCTGCTCTACAACGACAAGCAGTGGCGCAAGTTCCTGGCGCTGATCGGGCAGCCGGACCTGATGGACAGCGATCCGCGCTTCAGCTCCATCGTCGAGCGCAACAAGCATATCCACGAGCTGTACCGCATGGTGGCCGAGATCATGCCGACGCGCACCACGGCGGCATGGACCGAAGTGCTGGAAGCCGCCGACATGCCGGTGATGCAGCTGCACACGGTGGATTCGCTGATGGCGGATCCGCACCTCGACGCAGTGGGCTTCTTCGACGTGGTCGAACACCCGAGCGAAGGGGCGATCCGCTCGATGGCGATCCCCTCGCAATGGTCGAAGTCGCAGCCAACGGTCACGCGGCAGGCGCCGCGCCTGGGCGAACACAGCGCCCAGGTGCTGGCCGAGGCCGGCTACACCGACGAAGACATCCGCGAGCTGGCCAGGCAGGGCGCCACGCGCCTTGCCGCCAACGCCGGCGCATGAACCGAACCAATACCCGATACCGGAAGCACCATTGAACTCGACCCTCGATTCCTTTCCGCTCGTCAGCATCCCGTCCGAGGATGAGGCGCTGCGAGCCCCCATCCGCGAATTCCTGCAATCGGCGCTGCGCGACGTGCCGGCACCCGTGCGTGCGCGCACGTGGATGGGCTTCGATGCAAAGTTCAGCCGCGCCCTTGGCGAGCGGGGCTGGATCGGCCTTGCCCTGCCGCCCCAGTACGGCGGCGCCGGGCGCAGCGCATTTGCACGCTTCGTGCTGGTGGAGGAGCTGATCGCCGCCGGGGCGCCGGTGTCGGCACACTGGTTTGCCGACCGCCAGACCGCGCCGCTGATCCTCCACTGCGGCAGCGAAGCGCAGAAGCAGTTCTTCCTGCCTAGGCTGATCCGCGGCGAAATCTTCATCTGCATCGGCATGAGCGAGCCGGACACAGGCTCGGACCTGTCCTCGGTGCGTACCCGCGCGGTGCGCACCGAGACTGGCTGGCGCCTGAATGGCCGCAAGATCTGGACGACCAACGCCCACCGTGCCCAGTACATGTGCGCGCTGGTGCGCACCTCGGGCCAGCATGGCGACCGCCACAAGGGCCTGTCGCAGGTACTGATCGATCTGAGCCTGCCCGGCATCACCGCGCGCCCGATCCGCGACCTGGCCGGCGACGGCCACTTCTGCGAGGTGGTGTTTGAAGACGTGGACCTGCCGGCCGATGCACTGATTGGCGAAGAGGGCTCGGGCTGGAAGCAGGTCACCGCCGAGCTGGCCTTCGAGCGCAGCGGCCCGGAACGCATCCTGACCAGCCTGATGCTGGCCGAGACATGGCTGGCCGAGGTGAAGGCATCCGGCCTGCCGGTGCCGGATTCGGTCAAGGCGATCGCGGGCCGCATCGCGGGCCGCATGGCGGTGCTGCGGGCGATGTCGCTGGTCGTGGCCGACCGGCTCGACAAGGGCGAGAACCCGGAAATCGACGCGTCCTATGTCAAGGACCTCGGCACGGAGTTCGAGCAGACCGTGCCTGGCTGGATCAGCGAGGCGATGGAGCAGATGCCCGCGTTCCAGCCGTCCGGGGACCTGCTGCGTGCGCACGCCTATATCACGCAGCTGTGCCCGAGCTTCTCGCTGCGCGGCGGCACGCGCCAGATCCTGCGCGGCATCATCGCGCGCTCCCTCGGACTTCGCTGAGACGACACACATCATGACTGATTCCCTGATCGAAGGCTTCGAGCGCGCGCTGGCCGGCCTGTGCACGGACGAACAAGTGCGGCGCAGCGAGAGCGGCGAAGGCGCCGACGCACAATGGGCCGCCATCGATACGCTCGGCTATACCGACGCGCTCGTGCCCGCGGAGCAGGGCGGGGCAGGCCTGTCGCTGACCGACGCCTTTGCGCTGTTCCTGGCCGCCGGCCGCGCCGGCCTGAGCCATCCGTTCGCCGAGACGGCGGTCGCACGCGCCATCCTGGCAAGCGCCGGGCATGGGCACGCGGGCGAGTGCATCGCCATGGCCCCGGCACTGGCGCAGCCGGGCGACACCATCGTCTGCCGCGAAGTGCCGGGCGGCGCGCTGGCGCACCAGGTGCTGGTGGGCTGGCGCGGCGAGTGGCTGCTGATGCCGCGCCAGCTCGCGCATGCCACGCCCGGCGCCTACCGTCCGCAGGCATCGGCCACGCTGCGCTGGAATTCGCCGGCACAGGCCATGCGCCGCCTGCCGGCTGGCGTGGAAGACGTGGTGGCCATCTGCAACGCCGTGCATGCCGCGGGCATGGCCGGCGCCATGGCGCGCATCCAGGCCATGAGCATCGATTACGTCAACGACCGCCAGCAGTTCGGCCGCGCGATCTCGCAGTTCCAGGCGATGCAGCAGGAACTGAGCGTGCTGGCCGAGCAGGCCAACGCGTCGGTCTTCGGCGCGCGCCTGGGCTGTGCCGCCGACGGCTACCTGCCGCGTCCGCTGCTGGCGGCCACCGCCAAGCTGCGCTGCAGCGAGGCGGCCAGCCGTGTCGCCGCCATCGCGCACGCCGTGCACGGTGCCATCGGCATCACCGAAGAACTCGCGCTCGGGCTGTTCACGCGACGGCTGCATGAATGGCGTGCCTGCGCGGGCACGGAGACCGCCTGCGCCACCGCGCTTGGCGATGCGCTGTTCGCGCAGCCGACCGGCGCCGGCCAGGAGATCCTGGACTTCGTGCGGCTGCAGCTGGCACCTGCCGCGTCCTGACCCCTTGATTTGCGGAACCTGACATGCGGAAAACTGATTCCATCGTGATCGTCGCTGCGAAGCGCACGCCGATCGGGGCGTTCAACGGCGCGCTGGCGCAATACAAGGCGCCGGAACTGGGCGCCGTAGCCATCCGCGCTGCCGTGGCGGAGGCGGGTGTCGATCCCGCCTCGGTCGACGAGGCCATCATGGGCTGCTGCCTGTTCGCGGGCGTGGGCCAGGCACCGGCGCGCCAGGCCGTGCTGGGCGCTAGCCTGCCGGTGTCAACGCCCGCCACCACGCTGAGCAAGATGTGCGGCTCGGGCATGAAGACCGTGATGCTGGCGCACGACCTGCTGCTGGCCGGCACCTGTTCGGTGGCGGTGGCAGGCGGCATGGAGTCCATGACGAATGCCCCCTACATCGTGCCGCGCGGGCGGCATGGCTATCGCCTCGGGCATGGCCAGTTCCTGGACCATATGTACTGCGATGGCCTGGAGGATGCCTACGAAGGCCACCTGATGGGCTATTACGCCGATCTCTCCGCGCAGGAGCGCGGCATTGGCCGCGAAGCGCAGGACGCCTACGCCCGCGAAAGTCTGCTGCGCTCGCAGCGCGCCGTGCAGGAAGGCACGTTCGACGACGAGATCGCCCCGGTTGTGCTGAAGCGCAAAGGGGAAGAGACGCTGTTGACCCGCGACGAAACACCCGGCCAGTGCGATGCTGCCAAGCTGCCCAAGCTCAAGCCCGTGTTTCGCAAGGAAGGCACCGTGACCGCCGGCAATGCGTCGTCGATCTCCGACGGTGCCGCCGCGCTGGTGCTGATGCGCGAAAGCGATGCGCTACGCCAGGGCCTGGCCCCGCTCGCGCGCATCGTCGGCCACACCACGCATGCCCAGGCGCCGCAGCAGTTCGTCGATGCGCCGGCTGCCGCCATGCGCCGCCTGCTGGACAAGGCGGGCTGGACGGCGCAGGACGTGGATCTCTACGAGGTCAACGAAGCATTTGCCATGGTGACGCTGGTCACGCTGCAGGAACTGGGCATCTCACATGACCGGCTCAACGTCAATGGCGGTGCCTGCGCGCTGGGCCACCCGGTGGGGGCCACCGGCGCGCGGCTGCTGGTCACGCTGATCCACGCGCTCAGGCAGCGCAAGCTGCGCCGCGGCATGGCCAGCCTGTGCCTGGGCGGCGGCGAGGCCACGGCCGTGGCGGTCGAGCTGTGCTGAACCGAGCCTGACCATGAGCCATCTGCATGAACTACGCGGCGCCGTCGGCTGGCTGACCCTGGACCGGCCCGGCGCCATGAACAGCCTGAGCCGCGAGCTGATGCGCGGACTCGACGCGCAGCTGCGGCTGTGGCGCGACGACCCCGCGGTGCGCGTGGTGGTGCTGGCCGCTAATGGCCGCGCCTTCTGCGCCGGCGCGGACCTCAAGGAAGTGTCGGTACCGGTGGCCCCCGGTGAGCCTGACTTCATCGACATCGCGGCGGCATTCTTCGCCACGCTGCGCAACTTCCCGAAGCCCGTGATCGCCGCCGTCAACGGCCTGGCGGTGGCGGGCGGGCTGGAACTGGTGCTGGCCTGCGACCTGGTGGTGGCGGCCGAGTCGGCGCGGCTGGGCGATGCGCATGCCAACTTCGGCGTGTTTCCGGGCGCCGGCGGCGCGGCCGTGCTGCCGCGCAAGCTGCCGGCCAACGTGGCCCGCTACCTGCTGTTCACCGGCCGCACGTTCACGGCGGCGCAGATGGAGCGCCATGGCCTGGTCAACGAGGTAGTGCCGGACAGCGAGCTGCCCGGTCACGCCCAGGCCCTGGCCGAAGAGCTGGCGGCACGCAGTCCGCTGGTGCTGGCGCGCATGAAAAGCGTGGCGGCCGAAGCGGCCGACAAGACGGTGGCCGACGCCCTGCGTCATGAACTGCTGGCGTTCCGCGACCACCAGCGCTCCTACGACATGCAAGAGGGATTGCGTGCCTTCGCCGAGAAGCGCGCGCCGGTTTTCAAGGGATGCTGACCCCGACACACATACGGCCCCGCCAGCTGCCCCGGATCCCTTCCAATGCGGCTCGCGTCGCGCGATGCATCGCGTCAGCACGCCGTCGGCGCAGGCGCGCCGGGCGGCCCGGGCATGATCTCCCGCGCAAGCGCAACGAAGTTGCGCGTGGTGGCGTTGACGGTCTCGGGCAGCGTCACCAGCGCAATACCAAGGTCCAGCCTCTGCGGCATGCCGGTCAGGGGAACGAGCTTCACCCCGTCGCCGGCCTGCCTGGCCGCCGTGGCGGGCACCAGCGCCACGCCGAGGCCGCTTTCCACCAGCGCGAGGATGGATGGCACCTGCACCGCTTCCTGCGCGATGGGGGGCTGGATGCCGGCTTCATGAAAAGCCATCATCGTCATCGAATACATGGCCGGCACGAAGGTCCGCGAATACACGATGAACGGCGTGGCGCCGAGCTCCGTCACGTCCACCGCGTCGCGCGCGGCCAGCGCGGAGTCGGTGCTCACGGCAAGCACCATCGGGTCGGGCTGCAGCAGCACGACGCTGGCGCTGGAGCGCTCCAGGATCGGGTAGCGCACCAGCGCCACGTCGAGCGAGTGTTCCTCCAGCCGGCGCAGCAACTCGACCGTGGTGGATTCCTCGATCACCAGGTCGACGCGCGGATACCGCAGGCGGAAGGCGCGGATCATCCGTGGCATCAGCGAGTACACCGCCGAGCCGACGAAGCCCACGCGCAGCTTGCCCTGTTCGCCACGCTCGCCTTCGCTGGCGGCGCGGCGAATCTCGTCGGCAAAGAAGAGGGTGTTGCGCATCTGGCGCAGCACGGTATCGCCCACGGGGGTCAGGCGCAGGCCGGAAGGCAGCCGCTCGAACAGCGTGACGCCCAGTTCTTCCTCGAGCTTGCGGATGGCGGTGGACAGGGGCGGCTGCGCCATGTGCAGCCGCTCGGCGGCGCGGTGGAAATTGAGCGTTTCGCTCAGCACCAGCGCCTGCTTGATCTGACGGAGGTCCATGCGGATGAGACGGGTCGGTCGCGGCATCATCGCCGCGCGGCTGACTATGCGCGAAGCCGGGGCAATGCGCAATCCGGCATTGCCCCGTGCGCCATTCATGCGCCGGTGCCGGCGAGCGTCAGCAACGCGTCGATCTTTGCTTGCGGCAGCCAGCCGGACAGCACCTCGCCATAGCGGCGCGCATCGGGCGCGCTTGGCGCGGCCGGCAGGCTGCTGGGTGTGCGGCTGAAGCGCGGGGCAGGGGCGGGCTGGGGAATGCCGTCCACTTCAATGAAGGTCTCGCGTGCCTTCAAGTGGAAGTGCCGGGGCGCCTCCTCGTAGTTCAGGACGGGCGCGAAGCAGGCGTCGGTGCCTTCGAGCAACTGGCACCACGCGTCGCGGGTACGCGTGCGGAAGACTTCGGCCAGGCGTTCGCGCGCGGCTTCCCAGTTGCCGGCGTCAAGCTGCTCGCCCAGGCTGGCGGCGTCGATGCCGATCCGCGCCAGCAGGTCGCGGTAGAAGCGTGCCTCGATTGGTCCTACCGAGATCCAGAGCCCGTCCTGGCACTGGTAGACGTTGTAGTAGTGGGCGCCGGAGTCGAGCACATTGGTGCCCCGCTCCTGCCGCCACTGGCCAGCCGCCGTCATGCCATAGAACACGGTGCCCAGCGCCGCGGCGCCGTCGACGATGGCGGCATCGACGACCTGTCCTTGTCCCGACTTGCCGGCTTCGATCAGGGCCGCGAGGACACCTGTGACGAGGAACATGGCGCCGCCAGCGAAATCGCCGAGGTAGGCGGGCGGAATCGCGGGCGGCTGGCCGCGTCCGCCGATGGCGTTGAGCGCACCGGTGAGCGAGATGTAGTTCACATCGTGCCCGGCGGTATGGGCCAGCGGCCCGGTCTGGCCCCAGCCGGTGACGCGGCCGTAGACCAGCTTGGGGTTGCGCGCCATGCAGTGCTGCGGGCCCAGCCCCATGCGTTCCGTGACGCCGGGGCGGAAGCCTTCGATCAGGGTGTCGGCCTGTTCCACGAGGTCCAGCACGATGGCCACGGCCTGCGGGTCTTTCAGGTCGAGCGCGATCGACTTGCGGTTGCGCAGCATCAGGTCGAAACGGCGCTCGCGCCTGACCCCCAGGTCGGCTTCGCCGGGGCGCTCGATGCGCAGCACCTCGGCACCCATGTCGGCGAGCAGCATGCCCGCCATGGGGCCGGGGCCGATGCCGGCCAGTTCGATGATCTTCATGCCTGCGAGGGGGCCCATCGTTCTCCTCTTGCGGTGGTTGTGTAGTGTCGGCGTGGGGTTATTCCACGGGAATGCCGGCGGTCTTGACGATCTCGCGGGTGCGCTGGATTTCCGCGAGCTGGAACTGCCTGAGTTGCTGCGGCCCGCCCGTGAACACGCTGCCGCCAAGGTTCTCGATGAACTTCACGCTGTCACTTTGCTGCATGGCTTCGCGTACGGCGTCGGAGAGTGCCTTGACGATCTTTTCGGGCACCTTCGCCGGCGCGAAGACGCCGGTCCAGGCGAAGACTTCGAAACCGGGCGCGCCGCTTTCGGCAACCGTGGGTACCTGCGGCAGTTCCTTCAGGCGCTGCGTGTCGGTGACGGCCAGCGCACGCAGGCGGCCGGCGCGAATCAGCGGCAGGACCGAGCTGATTTCGCCGATCGAGTAATCGACATTGCCGGCGGCGACGTCGGTCATGGCCGGTGCCGTCCCCTTGTAGGTGATCGGGTTGCCCTTGATGCGGAAGCGTTCATGGAGCAGTTCCACCGCCACCTGGTAGCCCGCGCTGCCGCTGGCGTAATTGAGCTTGCCGGGCGCCTTGCGCGCGGCATCCACGAGATTGTCGAGGGTCTTGTACGGCGAGCTTGCCGGCACTACGACGACCATGGCAAAGCGCGCGATCCGTTCTACCGGCACGAAATCCCTGACCGGGTCGTACGGCAGGCTCTTGAACACCGCGACATTGGTCACCATCGACGAATTGCTGCCGACGAACAGCGTGTAGCCGTCAGGCGCGGCTTCGGTGACCGCGCGTGCGCCAATGAAGCTGTTGGCGCCGGGGCGGTTCTCGACCACGAACGGCTGCCGGAACTTCTCGGCCAGGTGCTGGGAGATGAAGCGCGCGGTCGTATCGGCGCCGCTGCCGGGCGGCAGGGAGACAATCACCTTCACCGCGCGATTCGGATAGTCGGACTGGGCCGTGGCCGTGATCGAGGCCAGCGCCAGTGATGTCGCGATCAGGTACCGCTTCAAGGGGGGAATTGCCATGTCGTCTCCTGTTTTGCTTGTCTTGTCCGGCCGCGGCCGGCGTGCCGTCCGTCAGCTGCGCCGCTCGAGGAATGCGTCCAGCGCGGCTTCGTGCTCCGCCGTGTGGTGGGCCAGTGCCTGGAAGCCGGCTGACATTTCCAGGATGGTGTCCATCCGCGAGTGGGTCGATTCGCGCAGCAGGCGCTTGGTCATGCGCAGTGCGTGGCCGGAGTTGCGCGCGATGCGCTGCGCCAGCTCCGTCGCCGTGGCCAGCAGGTCGTCCGCCGGCACTACTTGCGATACCAGGCCCCACTGCAGCGCCTGGCGCGCATCGATGGTGTCGCCGGTGAACGCCAGTTCGCACGCGCGCGACATGCCGACCACGCGTGGCAGCAGCCATGCGCCGCCGTCTCCGGGAATCAGGCCCAGCTTGACGAAGGTGGCGGCAAACACGGCCCGCTCGGAGGCAATGCGGATGTCGCACAGGCAGGCCAGGTCATTGCCGGCGCCAAGGGCGGGGCCATTGACCGCCGCGATGATCGGTACCTCCAGGCTGCCCAGTGCGAGCGGCACGCGCTGGATGCCGTCGCGATAGGCCTGGCGGGACCGGATGGGTTCGCCCAGTCCGCCGCCCATCTTGTCGCGCAGGGTCTTGAGGTTGCCGCCAGAGGAGAACGACGAGCCCGAGCCGGTCAGGATCGCGGCGCGGATCGATGTGTCGTGGTTGAGCGTTTCGCACATCTCGACCACCGCCTGGACCGCGTCGTCGTCGGAAATCGCATTGCGCGTTTCCGGGCGGTTCATGGTGATCAGGGCAACGGCGCCTTCGCGCTTGAGGTCCAGGAAGCTGTTCATGAGGGTTCGAATGGAATGGCCGGAAGCAGTCCTGCCGGGGCGCTGACTCCGGCAGGGTTCCATTCGATGCTACGGACGGCGGGGCGATGTGAAAAATACTTTCGGTATGTCGCGCAATACATCGCCTGTATCGCCTCATGGTGCCCTGGCGCAGCAGGGCTGCGCTTATGCGGGCTCCATCAGCGCGTCACGCACCTCGGTCAGCGCGGCCAGATAGGCATCGTGGTTCTTCTTCATGCGTTCCGCCGGGCCGGCCAGGGAGATGCCGGCTGGTTGCGTCCCCAGCAGCCCCACGACCGCCAGGCCGTACACGCCTTCGCTGCCTTCTTCGCGGGCTTCATGCCAGCCGCGCTTGTGGCCACGGGCAATCTGGGCCATCAGCGTGTCGATGTCGACGATGGTGTGCGGGGTGAGCGCGCGCAGGTTGCTCCGCGTCAGCGCGGCGCGTGCCTCATCGGGCGGCAGCAGGCTCAGCAGGCCCTTGCCAAGCGCGGAGGCATGAAGGGCCGCCCGCGAGCCGACTTCAATGATGTAACGCAGCGGCTGGCGGCTGGGCTGGACCGCCACCACCTTGACGGCGGCCGCGTCCAGTACGCCGAAGAAGACGCTTTCGTTGGTCCTCTCCCCCACCTGTTCCACGGCTTCCTGCGCGACGGAGCTGAGCGGATCGTTCTCGGCGATCTGGCGGGCGACCTCGAACAGCCGCCCGGTCGGGTAGAAGCGCCGGCTGCGCGTGGTGCGCATCAGGTAGCCGAGCGTCTGCAAGGTATGCAGCAGGTCCGAGGTGCTGCTCTCCGGCAGGGACAGCAGGCGCGCCATGTCCGAATTGGACAGTTCGCGCTGTTCGCGGGCAAAGACTTCGAACACCGCCATGGCGCGGCCGGCGGCAGGGATCAGGGTGGGCATGGGTAGGCGGGCAGCTATTCGGTTACCTGCGGAACTATACGAAATTTCGTAGGTTGCCGATAGCCCGCCGGTGGTTTTATCGCACGACGCAGCCCTTGCGCAGACGATGGATGTCTTCCGTGGCATAGCCAGCCGCGCTCAGGACCTCGTCCGTGTGCTCGCCGAGCATCGGCGCGCGCCGGCGCACCGCGCCGGGTGTTTCGCTAAGCTTGACCGGCACGCCGGCAATCTTCACTGGCTGGGCGGAGCCGGGCTGTTCGACCTCGACGAGCATCTCCCGCACCGCGTAGTGTGGATCGGCAAACACATCCGCCGACGTGTAAACCGGGCCAAACGGCACCTTGCCGCCAAGCACGGCAGCGATCTCGTCCTTGGTGCGGACCGACGTAAATCCCTCCAGCACGTCGATCACCTGCTGCATGTTGGCGACACGCGCCGCATTGGTCGCCCAGGCCGGGTCGGCGCCGAGTTCGGGGCGGTCGATGGCATCGGCGAGCTTTTCCCACAGCGCGTCGGTCGCGCAGGCAATCGACACGTAGCCGTCGCGTGCCCGGAACAAGCCGAACGGGCACAAGAGCGGATGGCGGTTGCCTTCCGGACCGGGCACCGCGCCCGTGTACGAGGCCTGGTAGACGATGCGCTCGCACATGGCCAGCACGGCATCCGTCATCGCCACGTCGACGAACTGTCCCTGGCCGGTCTCCTTCATGCGGTGAACGGCCGACAGGATGCCGATGCAGAGCATCAGCGCCGGGATCGTGTCGCCGACGCCGGGGCCGATCTTCATCGGCGTGCTGCGGTCCGGCCCGGTGATGCCCATCATGCCGCCCATGGCCTGCGAGACCACGTCATAGGCGGGCCACCCGGCATAGGGGCTGGCACCCGAGCGCGGGTCGCCGAAGCCGCGCACGGTGCCGTAGACCAGGCGCGGATTCGATTCGCGCAACGTTTCGTAAGCCAGTCCGAGCCGCTCCATCACCCCGGCGCGGAAGTTCTCGACGACGATGTCGGCGCCATCGATCAGCTTGCGCACGATGCTGATGCCCTCGGCCGTCTTCAGGTCCACGGCAATCGAACGCTTGTTGCGGTTGACGCTCTGGAAATAGCCGCCGTAGTCGCGCAGCGTGTCGTCTTCGCAGAACGGGCCGGTGAGGCGCGTGCCGTCGCCGGTCATGGTTTCGACCTTGATGACGTCGGCGCCGTGGTCGGCCAGGATCTGCGTGCAGAACGGGCCGGCGAGCATCTGCGTGAGGTCGATCACGCGCAGGCCGGCCAGCGCGCCCGCGCACTGCGGTCGGGCGGTCATGCCGTCACCTTGCCCATGAGGGCGTCCGAGATGATCCGCATCTGGATTTCGGAGGTGCCTTCGAAGATCTTGGTCAGGCGTGCGTCGCGCCAGTAGCGTTCGGCCGCGAAGTGCGTGGTGTAGCCGGCGCCGCCGTGGATCTGCAGGCCTTCGCTGGTCACGCGCTCGCACATCTCGCTGGCGAACAGCTTGACCATCGACGCTTCGGTGTCGGCGCGCACGCCTTCGTCGATCTTCTCGCACACGGTGTAGAGCAGGGCGCGCGACGCCTCGATCTGCGTGGCCATGTCGGCGATCTTGAAGCGGATGGCCTGGAAATTGCCGATCGGGTTGCCGAACTGGGCGCGGTCCTTCGCGTACTGCATCGCGTCTTCCAGCGCGCCCTGTGCCAGGCCGATCGAACGTGCGGCGGTATGGGCGCGGGCGGTTTCGAGCCCGGCGGTAGCGAGATAGAACGCCTTGCCTTCCTCGCCGACCATCTTCGAGTGCGGCACGCGGCAGCCGTCGAAGGCCAGCTCCCACGTGGTCCAGCCGTGGTAGCCGATCTTGGGAATAATGCTGCCCTTGACGCCTTCCGGCAGTTCGCCGCGGGGCTTCTCGATCATGAAGGCGGACAGGCCCTTGTGGCGTGCCTTGGGGTCGACCACCGGATCGGTGCGGCAAATGACGAGGATGAAGTCCGACTCGTCGGCAAACGTGCACCAGTACTTGCTGCCGGTAATGACCCAGTCGTCGCCGTCACGCACGGCGCGGCAGGAAATATTGGCGACATCGGAGCCCGCATTGGGCTCCGACAGCGAGAACGCGCCCAGGAACTCGCCACGCGCCATGCGCGGCAGGTACTCGGCCTTCTTCTCCGGGGTCAGCGCCTTCAGCGCGCCGATCAGGCCGTTGCCGCGGGCGATCAGGCTGCCTACGCTCATCCAGCCGCGGGAAAGCTGTTCGGCCACCAGGCAGTACTCGTAGGCGCCCAGGCCCAGGCCGCCGTATTCCTCGGGAATCAGGATGCCGAAGTAGCCGAGTTCGGCCATCTCGTCGATCAGCTCGCGCGGGATCTGGCCCTTCTCCGGGTCCAGCTTGTTGGCGATGGGCAGCACGCGCTCCATCGTGAACTGGCGGGCGGCCTCCTGGATCATGCGCCGCTCTTCGGTCAGTCTCTGCATCGTCTCTTCCTCGGGTATTCGACGGCCCTGGAGCCGGTCTTTACGGCAGTTCGTTGCGCGGATCGTCCTTCAGGACGAGTTGCCATGCCTCGCGCGCCATCGGTTGCGTCTTCTCTTCGAGCACATGGGCCAGCAGGCCGGCCGACCGGCCCACGAGGGCCAGGCCGCGAGCGATCAGCGGATCGAGGCCCATGGCCGCGACGATCGCGCCGATCGCGCCCACCACGTTCATCGGCAACTTGCGGTTCTGCTCCTTGAGCACCGCAACGATGGCTTCCATCAGGCGCCAGTGCAGGCCGTAGTAGCCGTGCTCGCGCGACAGGTCGCGCAGCGCGGGCACGCGCGGGTCGCCGTCGACGTGGATCGGGTGGCCCACGCCGAATACTTGCTGGCGGCGCTCCTTGTAGCGGCGCACGAGCGCGCGCGCAGCTTCCAGGACCTGTTCGTCCGTGGGATCGTCCGCCAGTTCGCTGGCGCCTTCGTTAAGCATCTCGGCGGCGTTCTGCATGGGGCCGAGGAACACGCTGCCCGCGCCGAGCAGGCCGGTAGCCACCGCCCCCTGCAGGGCTTCCGGCGCGCCGATGTAGGTGAGACGGGCCGACAGCGAGCTGGGCGTGATGCCATGGTCGGCCGTGGTCACCAGCAAGGCATTGACCATGACCTTCTCGCGCGGCGTGGGCAGCCGCGACAGCGTGGTGTGGAAGATCATGTCGACAAAGTCGAACTTGCCGATGATCTCGGTGGAGAGGTTCAGGCCACGCACCATGATGGTGTCGGTGGTGGTGTAGCCGATTTCAGTCTTTACCATGTGGAAGGCTCCGTGCCCTGGTACGAGAGGACGGCGTCCAGCGCGGCCACTCCCTGGCCTTGCGGACGGACCGCAAGGGGGTTGATTTCAAGTTCCTCGATGCTGCCCGCGTGTTTCGCGACAAAGCCGGAGAGCTTCACCAGCGTGTCGATCAGCGCGTCGATGTCGAATGCCGGCTGACCGCGGTATCCCTTGAGCAGTTCGTAGCAGCGCGTCTCGGCAATCATCTCGCGCGCCGAGGCCGGGGTGAGCGGCAGCAGGCGACGGCTCACGTCCTTGAACAGCTCGATGCTGACGCCGCCCAGGCCGAAGGTGCAGACGTGGCCGAACACCGGGTCGCGGTGGATGCCCACCACGGCCTCGACAAACGGCGAGGGCAGCATCGGCTCGACCAGCACGCCTTCGATCTGCGAGGGATCGCAGGCCTTGGCGCCGTTGGCATGGATTTCCTCGTACGCGGCCATGGCATCGCCGCCGGAGGTAATGCCCAGGCGCACGCCGCCGATGTCCGTCTTGTGGGTGATGGCCGCGCTGACGATCTTCATGACCGCCTTGCCGTTGCCGACGTTGCGGAAGGCCAGCGCGGCCTCCGCGGGGGAGCGGGCCACGATGCCTCCCGGCGTCGGAACGCCGGCCTTCTCCAGCAGCGCCTTGGTCCGCGCTTCGGAGAGGTTGGCGGTCGCGTCAGCGCTGCTCACTTCGGCCAGCGGGCGCCATTCGCATTCGAACCTGGCTTTCCACTTGCCGTACTCGATGAAGCGCTGGACGGCGAGCACGGCGTTGCCCACCGCGCGCATCGGCATCAGCCCGCCATCGATCATCTTGCGCTGGCCTTCGCCGGTGCGGTCGCTCATCCAGACCGGCACGATCGGCGTGTTGGTCTCTTCCGCCTGCACCCGCACCATGCTGTCGGCCAGCATGGCGGTGGTCGTGCCGTATTCCACCGGGATCGGCACCAGCACCAGGTCGGTGTGGGGGTCGGCGGCGGTGGCCTTGAGCGTGGCGTAGCTGACCTCGGTGTTCACCAGCACCTCGGCGGTGACGTCCACCGGGTTGTTGAAGGCGGCGAAGCCGGGCAGGGCGTTGCGCAGGGCCTCGATGGTCGCGGGGGCGAACTCGGACAGCTTCAGACCCGCCAGGCCGACCATGTCGGAGGCCAGCGCCGCAGTGCCGCCCGAGAAGCTGTACACGGCCAGCTGTTCCTTGCCGGTGGGCTTGCGCCGCGACAGCAGCGAGGCCACGTCGATCAGCTCGTCGATGTCGTCCACCTCGATGATGCCGAGCTGGCTGAACACCGTGCTGTTGATCTCGGCCGAGCCGGCGATGGCGGCGGTATGCGATTGCGCCGCCTTGGCGCCGTACTCCGACTTGCCGACCTTGATTGCCACGATGGGTTTGCCGCGGCGGGCCGCGTGCAGGGCTGCCGCCATGAAGCGCGGGCCATTGCGCACGCCTTCCAGCGTGGTGACGATCACCTCGATGTCGGGCGCGTCGGCCATGTAGTGGATGTAGTCGCTGACCTCAAGGTCCACCTCGTTGCCGCCCGAGCACCACAGGCCCACGCCCACGCCGCGGTCCATCGCCTGGATGAACGAGCGGCCCAGCCCCCCGCCCTGGGTGGCGACGCCGATCGGGCCGGGACGGCGGTCGATGCGCCACGCCGGCGAGAAGGTCAGGCCCAGGCGCGCATTCATGTTGTTCAGGCCGGGACAGTTCGGGCCATAGATGCGCATGCCGGTGCTGGCCACGATCTCGCGCATTTCGGCTTCCGCGGCGCGGCCGTCTTCGCCGGTTTCGCCGAAGCCGGAAGTGAAGACGATCGCGAACTTGACGCCGAGATTGCCGCAATCGCGCAGGGTCTGGATGACGGCGTCGGCGCGCACGGCCAGGATGGCCAGGTCCGGCGCTTGCTTCAGGTCATTGACCGATGCGACGCAGGGCCTGCCGTGGATCTCGGCGCGGCCTGGATTGACCAGGTAGAGGTCGCCCTTGAACTCCGAGTAGGTGGTCAGGTTTTCCAGCGTGCGGCCACCGATGCTGTCCGGTTTCTCGGACGCACCGACCAGCACAATGGAGTGCGGGTTGACCAGTCGCGACAGGTCGCTGAACCAGATGGGCTGCTGGCTCATTGCGCCTCTCCCGGCGTGCGGCGCTTGAACAGACAGGTCGCAGCCATCTCGGCCACCACTTCGCCGCGCTGGTTGATGCCCTTGCGCAGGAACGCGATGATGCCGCGGTCCGGGCGGCTGGTGGTCTTCTGCTCCACGACTTCGATCTCCACGCGGATAGTGTCGCCGATGAAGGTGGGCTTGGGGAACTTCAGGCGGTTTTCCAGCACGCTGAACAGCGAGCCTTCGAAGAACTGGTTCGGGATCGAGCGCGAAGTCAGGCCGGCCATGAAGGAGGCCACCAGCATGCCGTGCGCGATGCGCTGGCCGAAGATGGTGCCCTTGGCGTATTCGGCGTCGACGTGCACCTTGTTGAAGTCGCCGGTCAGCGCGGCAAAGGCGGCCACGTCGGCTTCGGTGATGGTGCGCGACGAGGTGCTGTAGGTCATGCCCGGCACCAGGTCTTCCCAGTAGAGCGTGGTATTGGCGATCTGTTCGAGGATGGCGGGTTGCGTCATGGTGTCTCTTGGATTGTCGGTTCTGATTGCACCCCTCTCCCGCCTGTGGGAGAGGGGCGCCTGCAAGTCAAGCGGTCGGTGAAAGCGAAGTTCAGGTCAGCGCGCTGATGCCCAGGATTTCTCGGCCGATGATGAGCGTCTGGATCTCGGTGGTGCCTTCGGGGATCATCCCGCCGCGCGTGTCGCGGAAGATGCGCTCGATCGGGTAGCCGGTGGCGTAGCCCATGCCGCCGTGCACCTGCAGCGCGAGGTTGGACACTTCGAACGCGGCTTCCGTGGCGTACAGCTTGGCAATCGAGCATTCGGTGCGCGACGTGCCGTTCTGCATCGAGCGTGCGGCGCGGTAGCCCAGCGCGCGGGCGGCCTGCGTGCGCATCGTCATGTCGACGATGTGCTTCTGCACGAGCTGGAACGAGCCGATCTGGCGGCCGAACTGCTTGCGCTGCAGCGCGTAGTCCACCGACAGGTCCAGCGCGCACTGCGCGGCGCCGACCGCGCCCATGGCCACGTTCAGGCGGCCGAAGTTCAGGCCGATCAGGATCTGGCGCAGCCCCTGGCCTTCCTTGCCGAGCAGGTTGGCGGCGGGCACCTCGGCGTCTTCGAACGTGAAGGCGGCCGTGCCGGTGCTGCGTGTGAACATGGTTTCCACCGGCGTGGCGCTGTACGGTGTCACGTCGCGCTCCACCAGGAACAGCGACAGCTCGCCGTTGCAGGTCTCGCTGAAGGTGCGCGCCACCACGATGCCGAAGTCGGCGAACATGCCGTTGGTGATCCACAGCTTGCTGCCATTGAGCACGTAGCGGTCGCCGCGCTTGTCGGCGCGGGTCTTGATCTCGGCCACGTTGGAGCCGACGTCCGGCTCCGAGATCGACACGAAGGTCTTGCGCTCGTTGCGCAGCAGCGGGCGCATGAAGCGTTCCTTCTGCTCCTCGGTGCCGTAGGCATTGATGATGCCCGAGACGATGTTCAGCCCGTTGAGCAGGATGCGCAGCGACAGCCAGCAGTAGCCGGCTTCTTCCATCATCACGGCCCAGGTCAGGTAGTCCAGGCCCAGGCCGCCGTCGGCCTCCGGCAGGTAGCCGCCGAAGTAGCCGAAATCGGCCAGGCCCGTCAGCGCCTCGTGCGGAAAACGCTTTTCCTGCTCCGCCTGGTCGATGCGCGGGGCGATGTGTTCCTTCAGGTAGCGGCGGATGTTGTCGCGCAGCAGTTGCTGGCTGGCATCCAGGCCGTCGACATCGACATTGGGATCAACCATAGCGGCCTCCGGTCACGAACAGGGTGGTGCCGGTGATGTAGCGGGCGTGTTCCGATGCCATGAAGGCCACGGCGCCGGCGATGTCGCTGGTCTGGCCCGGGAAGGTCACGGCGTTCTTGGTCATCACGTTGGCCAGGATGGTGTCGTAGTTGGGCAGGCTCTTGATGTACTCGGTCTCGATGTAGCCCGGGGCGATAGCGTTGACCGTCACGCCCTTGCGCGCTTGCTCCAGCGACAGTGCGCGGGTGAAGCCGATGATGCCGGCCTTGGCGGTCGAGTAGTTGGCCTGGCCCGGGTTGCCGAACAGCGCGCGCGAACTGATGTTGATGATGCGGCCCCAGCCCTTTTCATGCATGAAAGGCAGTGCCGCGCGGGTGGTGTGGAAGGCGCCCTTGAGGGTCACGTCCAGCACCAGGTCCCAGTCGGACTCGTCCATCTTGAGGATGGTGCGGTCCTTGACCAGCCCCGCGTTGTTGACCAGCACGTCGATGCTGCCGAAGGCTTCCTTGCCTGCGCCAACCATCGTGCGCACCTGGTCCTCCTGGCGCACGTCGCACTGCACGGCAATGGCCTTGCCGCCGGCAAGGCTGATGCCGGCGGCGGTTTCGCGCGCGGCATCCAGGTCCACATCGGTAATGACCACGGCCATGCCTTCACGGGCCAGCATGCGGGCAGTTTCGGCGCCGATGCCGCGCGCCGAGCCCGTGACGATCGCCACGCGGCCTGTCAATCCAAGATCCATGTCTCTCTCCTAGGGGGTGTGTGGGTTCAGTGTTCGGACAGCAGCGAGTCGCGCACGTCGCGCAGGGCTGCCAGATAGGATTCGCGGTGTTTCTCGATGCGCTCGGTGGGGCCTGCGACCGAGATGGCTACCGGCCGGTCGCCCAGCCGCGCCGCGACAGCCAGCGCGGTCACGCCGTCAGTGCCTTCGTCATGGGCCTCGTACCAGCCTTGCTCGCGGCCGCGCGCCAGCTGCGCCATCAGGCGGTCGAGATCCACCACCGTGCTGGGAGTCACGGCGGGCCGCTTGGCGGCCTCCAGACGCATACGGGCATCGCCTTCCGGCAGGGTGCCCAGCATGGCCTTGCCCAGCGCCGACGCATGCAGCGCGACGCGCTCGCCGACATCCAGGATGTAGCGCAGGGGCAGCCGGCTCTGGGCCACGGCGGCAACACGTACCGCCTGCGGTTCCAGTACGCCGAAGAAGGCGCTCTCGTTGGTCTTGTCCGTGAGGCGTGCGACGGCTTCCTGGGCAAGCCGCGTCAGCGGGTCGTTCTCGGCGATCTGCCGCGCGGTTTCCAGCAGGCGGACGGTGGGATAAAAGCGGCGCGTCCGCGTGGTACGCATCAGGTAGCCAAGCGAGTGCAGGGTGTGCAACAGGTCGGAACAGCTGCTATCGGCGACAGCGAGCAATTTCGCCATTTCGGAGTTCGACAGGTCCCGTCGCTCCCGGGCGAACACTTCGAATACGGCCATGGCGCGGCTTGCGGCGGGAATCTGGACTGGCACTGTTTGCTCCGAAATGTCGGACTAAACTACGATATATGGAATAAATGTACGACCTGTCGAACGGGATGGCAAATGGTTTTTCGAGGGGGCGTTGATGCATACGAAATCTCGGATAAGATCGGAGATGTCTGCACCAGTAGTTCGCGAAACGGCGGCATGGGGCGGTACAGGCATATGCCGGCGTCTTTTGTCGCGCCAGGAATGCAACGACCGTGGTCGACGTCTTCTAGCCCGGAGGGAGTGCCAGATACCTATGGGAATTCGGTTGTTTTTGGCCCCGGTCTGCAACTGCGTGCGTGGATCGCACTTGCTCCCATTGCCTGTCATCCATGGGCAGCCGGAACCCGAGATGCGGCATGCTGCTCTCGGAATCCGTAACACGCCGCGTGCTGGGTGAACTGGCGCGCGGCCTCCTGAACCATGCACGGTCAGTTTCTGCACCTTGCACTGCTGGCGGTTTGTCCTGCGGTCCGCTTTTCAGCGGTATTTATGTTCGTACATAGTAACCGGAGAAATCCGGTGGATGGCAAGGCTTATCCATGCCACCCACTCAAGTCGTGTGGGGATTTATCCTGGTATATAAGCCATCTACGAGCTGCACTGGGCAAAATACGGGTTGACATCGCTTGCTTTGCCAATCACTATGTACGTACATAAATGACTGCGAGCCGGCGCAGGCCGACGCCGGGTCTGAGGGACAAGGAAGGGGACATGAAGGACCGCAGCGGTAATTTTTTCGAGGACTTCCGCGTTGGCATGAGAACTAGCCATGCCACGCCGCGCACGCTGACCGAAGGCGACCGAAGCCTGTACATCGGGCTAACCGGCAGCCGTACCGTGCTGTGCACGGCCGAGACCAATGCCTGGCAGCTCGGCTTCGAGCGCCGGCCGCTGGAGGACATGCTGGTGTTCAACACTGCGTTCGGCAAGACGGTTCCGGATATCTCGCTCAATGCCGTGGCGAACCTCGGCTACGCGGAAGTGCGCTTCGTGTCGCACGTGTATCCGGGCGATACGCTGGCCGTCGACACCGAAGTCATCGGTCTCAAGGAGAACTCCAGCTGCAAGAGCGGGGTGGTCTATGTGCGTTCCACCGCGCGCAACCAGCATGGCCGCGAGGTACTAAGCTGGGTGCGCTGGGTGATGGTGCACAAGCGCGACCACGGTGCCGCTTGCGGTGAAGCGATGGTGCCGTCTACCCAGGCTGTGGTGCCGGCCGAGCGCCTGCGCGGCAGCGACTACACGGCACGCGTGCGCGAGATCACGGCCATGACGGGCTTCGACGACCTGTGGGAGGACTACGCCGTGGGCGAGCGGCTCGACCATCCGGGCGCGATGACGATCAACGACAGCGACCACAGCCTGGCCACGCGCCTGTACCAGAACACGGCACGAGCGCATTTCGATGGCCATGCCATGGCGGCGAACGGTGGCCAGCGCCTGGTCTACGGCGGGCACATCATCTCGGTATGCCGCGCGCTGGCCTACGACGGGCTGGAAAACGGCCTGTCGATCCTGGCCATCAACGGCGGCAGCCACGTGAACCCGAGCTATGCCGGCGACACCATCGCCTGCGCGACACAGGTGCTGGACAAGATCGACCTGGGCCAGGAACACGTCGGCGGCCTGCGGCTGCGCATGATCGGCGTGAAGAACGCCAGCGCCGCGTCCATCGTTTTCCCGGAACCGGGCGAGGGCAGGCCGGCGCATCCGTCCAACGTGGTGCTCGACCTCGACTACACCATCGCCATTCCGAAACGCCAGCGGTAAACCCCACGCCTGGGCTGCCCCTTGCATCCAACCATTCAGCGAGACAAGACAAGACATGACCACCGCAACGCATCCGAAAGACGCCCTCTTCGCCGGCGAAAAATCCTTCCCGGTACTGGCCGCCTGCGAGCATTTTGCCGGCAGCGAGAAGCTGATCGGCAAGGCCATGGACCTGCAGCTCGAATACGGCCCGGTCTTCGACGTGACCTGCGATTGCGAGGACGGCGCCGCCTCCGGCCAGGAACGCGAGCACGCCGAGATGGTCGCGCGCATGATTGCCTCCGACCGCAACCGCTTCGACCGCGCCGGTGCACGCATCCATGACCCGTCGCACCCGGCCTGGCGTCAGGACGTCGACATCATCGTGACCGGAGCCCGCAGCCGGCTGGCCTATATCACCGTGCCAAAGGCCACCAACAGCGAGCAGGTAGCCGAGGTGATCCGCTATATCGGCGAGGCCGCCAAGAAGGCCGGCCTGGACAAGCCCGTGCCGGTCCACGTGCTGATCGAAACCCACGGCGCGCTCCGGAACGTGTTCCAGATTGCCGAACTGCCGAACATCGAAGTGCTCGACTTCGGCCTGATGGACTTCGTCAGCGGCCACCACGGCGCGATCCCGGCCGCCGCCATGCGTAGCCCGGGCCAGTTCGAACACGCGCTGCTGGCGCGCGCCAAGGCGGACATGGTCGCGGCGGCGCTAGCCAACGGCATCGTGCCGGCCCATAACGTGTGCCTGAACCTGAAGGACGCCGACGTGATCGCCGGCGACGCGGGCCGCGCACGCAACGAGTTCGGCTTCCTGCGCATGTGGAGCATCTATCCGGCACAGATCCAGCCGATCGTCAACGCCATGCGCCCGGACTTCACCGAGGTGGAAGATGCCGCTGGCATCCTGGTGGCCGCGCAGGACGCGGACTGGGGCCCGATCCAGTACAAGGGCGAGCTGCACGACCGCGCCACCTACCGCTATTTCTGGGAAGTGCTGCAGAAGGCGAAGGTCACCGGCATGGCGATGCCGGCCGAGGCGGAGCGCCGCTTTTTTGCCAACTGACGGAGGAGGGTAGGGGCAGTGACATCGTAAAATGCGCAATCCCTACGACTTTCCGCACCGCCTGCCGCCATGACAGCGATACTGAAGGACAGTAAAACCGGTGCGCCGGCCGCGTCCACCCGATACGCCGAACTCGCCAGCTTGCTGGTGAAGGACATCGTGGAAGGCCGCCGCGTGGTGGGCAGCTTGCTGCCGACGGAGCACGAACTAGCCGAACAGCACGGTGTGAGCCGCCATACGGTGCGCGCCTCGCTGCGCATGCTGCAGGACTTGGGGTATATCTCGCGCAAGAAGGCGGTCGGCACCATTGTCGAGGCCGTCAACCCGAACGCGGCGTATACGCAATCCTTCGGCACGGCCGAAGACCTCGTGCGCGTAGCGGCCACCGAGGTGCGTGCGATCGACGACGTGCACGACGTCACGCTCGACCGCGCTCTCGCGCGGCGGCTCGAAGCGCCGGTGGGCAGCGCCTGGGTGTTGCTCAGCGGCACCCGCGTGGACGCGCGCAAAGGCAGCACGCCCGTGGCGCGCGCCGACATCTACATCGACGCGTCGCTGGCGGGTCTCGTCGATACCATCCGCAATCATCCGCAGACACTGGTCAGTGAGCTGATCGAACGCGAACATGCCACCGCGATCGCGGAGATCCGGCAGGTAGTCACGGCCACACTGATCGAGGAACCTCTGGCCACGCAGCTCGGCGTGCCGGCGGGATCGGCGGGGCTGCGGCTGATCCGCCACTACAAGGAAGGCTCCGGCAAGATTCTCGAGATTACGGATACCGTCTATCCGGCCGAGCGTGTGTCGGTGGCGTTCCAGCTCAAGCGGAGCCGGGGACCGGCACTCGGTCTGTAGCGCTAGCCGGCGAGCGCGCCAAAGCGGGGCAAACGACCTTGCCGAGGCGTGGACGGGATTTGCAATTGTGCCGCCGGCGTTACGGCGAAGCTCATGACGGCATCTTGCAGCTCTGCACAGTCGCCAGCGAACTGCCACTGACCGCGTTTCATCTCCGCGAACACGAAGGCTTCGTTCATGTCTATGACTTCGACGCGTGGTGGCGCCACGAGAAGAGCGGCGTATGCTGCGGCAACGGCCTGGATGTCGTAGGCGATCATTGCCGACCACCCGCTGCAGGCTTGCTTGTCGGCAGGGTTTTCGGCGCCGCAGTTGGCGCCGGCAGGGTGCACTGACGACGTCGCGCCCAAGGCTGTACGTACCGGCGATGGTGACACTGCCAAGCTTGCCCCGGTAGCCGCCGCTTGCTGATGCCGCCCAGTTTGACTTTGCCGCCGGAGCCGCTCTGTCGAGGCACAAGTCCAAGATAGGCTGCAAATTCTCGTCCGGACTTGAAGGTGCGGGCATTCCCAATGACGGCGACTGCGGCAGTGGCTGTCAACAGGCCAACCCCCGGGATGTCGGAGATACGGCGGCACGCTTCGTCACAGCGGCGCCATTCCATAATGCGTTGCTCAATCCGTTGGATCTGCTCGTCGAGCGCGAGCAGCCGAGATAGTTGGTCTTGCAAGCCATCCGTTAGCATCGCAGGCAACTGGTCTGCCAGATCAGCCAAGGCGATCTTGGCAGCTGCGATCCCCGTGCGGCGCCCCTGTGGCAGCACCACCCCGAACTCATATAATAGTCCGCGCAATTGGTTCACCTGCATCACGCGAAAGCGTACAAGTTGCTGGCGCATGCGGTGGAGCGCCAGCATGGCTTGCTGTTCCTCCGTCTTGACGGCCACAAACCGCATTCCTGGGCGTTGCGCTGCCTCCCAGATTGCTGCGGCGTCTGCGGTGTCGTTCTTGTTGGATTTGACAAACGGCCGCACGAACTGGGCCGCAATAAGCCGGACATCGTGCCCGAGTGCAGACAACTTCCGTGCCCAGTAATGCGCACTGCCACAGGCCTCCATGACGATGCGGGATGGCGGTCGGTTTGTGAAGAACGGCAACAGCTGAGCGCGCCTCATGGCTTTGCTGTGAATCGTGCCAGACAGAATCACCACTGTGACACACATGGGAGCAGAGCCTTACGAACTGCTCCGGCACGGTCGGCGATTCGCCGAGGCGGGAGGCGACCATTCCATCTACAGTTCACGACGGGCTGAGGCAAGCGACAGCAGGGGGTCGAATTTCGCCAACGATACATTTCCGCGCACTGGCCTTGACATACGTCAAGTCCCGCCCATGGCCGAGCTCTAGATTAAACATGCGGTCTAGATCCGCTTGAAGGAAACGTCCATGGACTACGCCACGATCATGGTGCATCTGGATGCGAGCCGTCATGTGCACCAGCGCCTGCACCTTGCTACCCAACTTGCGCTAGAGTTTAACGCTGCGCTGGTAGGTCTTCTCGCCGCAGGCAACCCCGACCCGAAGGCAATTCGCTATTTTGCTGATGGCGACCGCTACCTCGCTTCGTATAAGGAATGGCACCGACAGATCGAAGATTGTGGTCGTCAGGCCTTCGAAGGTGCTACAAAAGGGACGGGGATAACGACAGAATGGCGGGCGCCAGAGTGCGCCACGGTTTCATCGGTACAAGCCGATGTTCATCTTGCCGACCTGTTAATTCTCGGGCAACGCGATTCTGCTGACGCGGAGGCTTTCGCAGAGGATCATTTCGTTGAGTCTGTCGTTCTACATTGTGGTCGGCCGGTTCTCTTGGTTCCTTATGCGGGTAGATTCTCTAGCGTCGGCAAGAATATCTTGGTGGCATGGAATGGCAGCCGGGAGGCGGCCCGTGCGATCCGCGACGCGCTGCCACTCCTTCTACGAGCGGATCACGTTCATATCGTTTCGTACTTGCGGCCGGGCATTTTGCGCGATCCTTGGCTTTCGCCTGTTGAGCATGCTGTGCAGTGGCTTGCACGTCATGGCGTTCAAGCCACCCATGAGGAGCCAGTACTAAATGGAGGTGGTGATGACGCTGGAAAGCTGTTGCTATCGCTCGCAGCTGACCGGGATGCCGACCTCATCGTGATGGGGGCCTATGGCCATGCCCGGCTCCGTGAAATTGTTTTGGGCGGTATGACGCGAACGCTTCTGGAATCTATGACTGTGCCGGTGCTGATGTCTCATTGAGCGGCTCGAGCCATTCATCAGCCGACATGGGCCGCCGCGAGACCAACCCGGACGCGCAGCCCACTGGCTGGAGCCGGTTGTGGCATTGCTCGGCGTCCGCGCGATCGGCATCTTCGACCGTGCCGTGATGCACGTGCCCGTCGAGACGGCGCACGCGGCCTGTGCGATGGCAACCTGGAGTGGCGATCCCTACCACCTATGCCGGCTCGGAGATGACGGCGATCTACGGGCTCACCGATGCGGGGCTGAAGCGCACAGGCACTGACATGAAAGTGCTGCCGCGTGCCGTCATTTACGATCAAGGAACTCACTTACTCCTTGCCGGTCGCTGCCAGCGTCATCAGTGGCATCAACGCGCTGGCGCACGCCGCCGAGGGCTTGTATGCGCATGACCGCCACCCGATCTCGGACCTGACGGCTAAGGAAGGCGTATGGGCCATCGCGGCGGCGCTGCCGGTCCTTGTCACGGAACGGAATGCGACGGTGTCGCGCGGAGCGCGTGCGCAAGCGCTATACGGGGCGTGGCTCTGCGCCGCCGTGCTGGGCAGCGTTGGCGTAGGGTTGTCACAAGCTCTGCCACGTGCTCAGCGGTAGTTTCTGGCTCACAAGCCGAATCACACGTTCAAGCTGTTCAATCGCAGTGAGCGGTGGGCGCTAGTCGGCAGCGGAGCGGCTTAACATATTCAGCACTACATCGCGTGCTCTAGTGACGCCCTGGACTCGAATTCCGTGTAAAGCAGTGCGCAGGCCGGCGACGCGCCCTCCTTCGGGGGTCCGTGCTCATGCCATCCACGCTCCGAGCCAATCAGGAGACCGACCGTCAGTGCTGCCACCAGCGCGTGGCCTCGTGGGTAATCGGAGGAGCGTCAAGGCTGTTCTCCTCTGAGAACTGCTCCGATCTACTGGCATGCCGCCTGTCGGCGCGACTGGGCATCAAGGAATCGCCCTTGTGATTCGCGACTTGACATGGCGCAATGCCCTGGCGGTAGTGCGACTTATATTGCATGGAGTTCAGGGCAACCCACAATGCTGAAATCTTTCTTCCAATCGGAGTCAGAAGTGAATCATGCTGAAACTCACCACCTCTGTTGTCGCGGCCGCCATTCGTGGTGCCGTGTCCCTGCCGGTTCACGCGGACTGTGAGGCCGATATTGCCAAGGTCGAGACCGAGGTCGCCAGGTGACCAACAAGGCTCACAAGGAAAAGGCCGAGACGCAGCTCGCGGAAACACAGAGCGCCTCCACTGAAAGGGAACAGAAGCTCTGTGAGAAGCAAGTCGCCGCGGCCAAGAAGGCTGCCATCATCAAGTGAGTCGGTGCAGCGTCGGCGGGCTAGCGTGAGAAGCATTGCCGCAGCTGCGGCGCGCCGGCTCTGGTTGCCCGCACTCCGCGACCAAGGGACGTGGTATTGACGGTGTATTCATCGTGTTGGCAGCCGCCTTGGTGTTTGCGCTGATCATGCATGCGTTGGCGCTGCGTTCGTTCGCGCTGCCATCCATGTGTGGATTTGGACAGGGGCACACCGCATGGAGCATCACATCGACTTGCAGGCGTCACCATTCTGGTCTCGCCCGCTAAGGGATCTGCAGGCCGAGCTTGGCACCGGCGCGCAAGGTCTGACCACTGCCGCAGCTGATCGCCTGAGCGCCACCGTCGGCGAGAACCGGCTGCGCGCTCGCCGTCGCCGCACGCTGGCGCTGGAGTATCTGGCGCACTTCCGCAACCCGCTAGTGCTCCTCTTACTGGGCGCGAGCGGCATGTCCGCACTGTTGGGCGACGCCACGAGCTTCGTCGTCATCGCGCTGATCGTCGCCGGCAGCGTGACGCTCGACTTCGTGCAGGAGCACCGCGCCGGCAATGCAGCCGAGCGGCTGCGCGACTCGGTGGCTTTGCGCGCCACCGTGCTGCGCGATGGCCAGCCGGTGCGCCTGCCCGCAGCTCAACTGGTGCCGGGCGACCTGGTGCAGCTGGCAGCTGGCGACCTGGTTCCTGCCGATGGCCGGGTGGTGGCGGCGCTCGACTTCTTCGTGCGGCAGTCGGTCCTCACCGGCGAGGCGTTCCCGGTGGAAAAGCGCGCCGCCGATCTGGGGCCTGAAGCGCGCGAAGTAGCCGACGCCGTCAACGCCGCGTTCATGGGCTCGTCGGTGCTCTCCGGTAGCGCGACGTTGCTGGTGTGCTGCACCGGGCCATCGACCTTCCTAGGCGGCATCGCCGACACGCTGCGTGAGCCGGCCGGGCCCACGGCGTTCGAGCTCGGCACGCGCCGGTTCAGTCTGCTGATCGTGCGGATGACGTTCGCGCTGGTGCTCTTCATCGTCTTCGTGCATGTGCTGGCGCACCGGCCGGTACACGAAACTGTGATGTTCGCCGTCGCACTGGCTGTGGGTCTGACGCCGGAGTTGCTGCCGATGATCGTGTCGGTGACGCTGTCGCGCGGCGCCCTTCGCATGTCGGCCCACAAGGTCGTCGTCAAGCGGCTGACCGCGATCCAGAACCTGGGCAGCATGGACGTGCTGTGCACCGATAAGACCGGAACGCTGACCGAGGCGGCGATCCGGCTCGAGCGGCACGTCGACGCACAGGGCCGCGACAGCGCGCGCGTGCTGCGCCTGGCCTACATCAACAGCTTCTTCGAGTCCGGCCTGCGCAGCCCGCTCGACGATGCGATTCGGGAACACAAGGAGGTGGACGTCGGCGGCTGGCGCAAAGTCGACGAGGTGCCGTTTGGCTTCGAGCGGCGGCGCGTGTCTGTGCTGGCCGAGTGCACGGGCGAGGGGCGCTTGCTGGTCGTCAAGGGCGCGCCCGAGGACATGTTGCGGCTGTGCGTGCAGTATGAGGCGGGCGAAGCGGGTACAGCCGATCCGGGGCCAATACTGCAACCGATGGACGACGCAGCGCGGTCGAGCGCGCTGTCGCAGTTCGAAGCCCTCAGCCGGGAGGGTTTCCGCGTGCTCGCGATCGCATGGCGCGCGGTCGGCGCGGACCACGGACACGCCGTAGTCGACGACGAGACGCAGCTCGTGCTGTGCGGCTTTGCGGCCTTTCTCGACCCGGCCAAGGCGAGCGCCGCCGTCGCGCTCGAGCAGCTCAAGCGCAGCAACGTCCGGGTCAAGGTGCTCAGCGGCGACAACGAGTGGGTCACGCGCCACGTGTGCGCTCAGGTCGGGCTGCCGATCAGGCACCTGCTAACCGGCGCGCAGATCGACCAGCTCGACGACCCGGCGCTGGCCGCGCTTGCGCAACGCACCGACGCGTTCTGCCGCGTCTCGCCGCCGCAGAAGAGCCGCGTCCTGCGCGCGCTGCGCCGGCGCGGCCACGTCGTGGGCTTCCTCGGTGACGGCGTCAACGATGCGCCGGCGCTGCACGACGCGGACGTCGGCATCTCGGTCGATTCCGCGGTCGATGTGGCGAAGGACGCCGCGGACATGATCCTGCTCGAGCATGACTTGGGTGTGCTGCACGACGGCGTGATCGAGGGCCGGCGTACCTTCGCCAACGTGATGAAGTACATCATGATGGGAACGAGCTCGAACTTCGGCAACATGTTCAGCATGGCCGGCGCCTCGCTAGTCCTCCCGTTTCTGCCGATGCTGCCGGTGCAGATCCTGCTGAACAACCTGCTGTACGATGCCTCGGAGGTGCCCATCCCGCTCGACGACGTGGATGCCGACTACTTGCGCTGGCCGCACAACTGGGATCCGAACTTCATCCGGCGCTTCATGCTCACGCTGGGCCCGGTCAGCTCGCTGTTCGACTTCGCGACCTTCGGGCTGCTGCTGTGGGTGTTCCAGGCGCAGGAGTCGCTGTTTCGCACCGGCTGGTTCATTGAGTCGATCGCCACCCAGGTGCTGGTGATCTTCGTCATCCGTACGCGCGGCCGGCCTTGGGCAAGCCGGCCGCAGCGGTGGCTCGTCGCGGCCGCGCTTGCGGCGGTGAGCATCGCCGTGGCGCTGCCGTTCACCCCACTGGCCAGCTTGCTCGGTTTTGTCGCGCCGCCCGCGGGGCTGCTGCTCCTGATCTCCGCGCTCACGCTGGTATACTTGGGCTGCGCGGAACTCGCCAAGCATTGGTTCTATCGCGCAACCGTACGCCGCAGGGCAGCCCGACGCGTCTGACTCGTCACGGTATTCGACATGGACACGGCCAGCGGCTGGTCGCCACCCTGGCCAGTTGCGACTGGATCCGCAATGCTCAGAGCCTCATCCTGACCGGGGCGACCGGTGCCGGCACGTCCTGGCTGGACTGTGCGTTTGCCCAGCAGGCCTGTCGGCAGGGATTCTCTGCGCTCTATCTGCGCGTGCCACGACTGTTCGAGGAACTACAGATCGCCCACGGCGACGGGAGCTTCACCCGCCGCCTGGCGCAGCTCGCGCGCATCGACGTTCTGGTGCTGGACGACTGGGGCCTACAGGAGCCTTCTGAAAGTGCCCGCGGCGATCTGCTGGAAGTTCTGGACGATCGGGTTGGTACCCGCTCGACCATCGTGACCAGCCAGCTCCCAATCGAGCATTGGCACCAGTGGTTGAATGATCCGACGCTGGCTGACGCCATCCTGGACCGGCTGGTCCACCAGGCGCACAAGGTGCCGCTCAAAGGCGAATCCATGCGTAAGCGCACGGCAACCGACGCCAAGAAACGGGCATCGTGATCACCTACGCTACAATCTCCTGACCGCGCAGTACCACCTTCCTTCCCTGATCACGTTCGCCGAAACTGCTGATCACCTTCACCGAAATCCGCAGACCCACAGACGGTTCGGCACGTCAGCTTGGAAGTGGCGCTGCACCAGATCCGGAGCCGGTCGTGCCCCAGGTGCTCGCCGCGTGGTTCTTGACCCAGCGGCGCCGACTCACGCCGCGCAGGCCCGCTTCAAGCATCAGGCGTGCCACGCGCTTGCGCCCGACGTGGATGCCTTGCCGGGCCAGCGTCGCGTGAATGCGCGGCATGCCATAGGTGCCGTGTGAACGCGCGTAGATGGCCCGGATGCGTGCCAGCAGGTCCATATCCTGCTGTGCATGGGCCGATGGCCGGCGTTGATTCCACGCATGGAAACCGCTGCGCGAGACCTTGAGCAGCCGTGCCATGGTCGCCAAGGGCCAGGTGTCCTGATTCGCCTTCATGAATTCGAACCCTTGTCGGGTACCGTTCCGGTCTCCCGGGCGAACCAGGCCGCGGCTACCCTCAATGGCTTCGAGGCGGAACCCGAAGTTTGCCGCTCGCCGCTGAAGCTGCTTGACGACACGGTCTCGGTAGGCCGCCTCGTAATAATCTGCACCGGGATCTTTATAGTCGGCCCCGTAGCGCATTGTGTTATAGAACAGCACGGCAATCTTCCGTGCTGTCGCCGTCACCGCCTTTGCCTTGCCGAGGCGGCCCGCAAGGCGCCGATAAAAGGCGCCAAGCGCAGTATCGGTGCGGCCCACCGTCACTGCTGCCAAGCGAAGATGGGCGGCGACGGGATTGCTCGACCTGCGTGTTCGCGAAGACAGGACCTTGCCGCCACTGATTTTGAAACCTGGCGACAGCGACAGCCAAGACGTAAAGTGCTTAGCACTCGGCCAACGGCTCAGATCAGTACCGCATTCCGAGACCAGGCGCAGCGCGAGGTAGGGGCCAATGCCATGGATTTGAGTCAGATCAGTGCCCGTGATCTGATGCAGAAGTGGTCGCGTGTCGAAATCGACGGCATTGGGCTGTTTGGTTCGATGACGTGGCTTAGGCAGCGGTGCCGTGGGCGCAGGGGATTGCGCAGCAAGCCTCGTCAGGACTTGCTCGATCTGCCGGTCGCATTGCTCGACCTGTCGCTGATAGAAGTCATACAGTTCCAGTGCCTGCTGTAGCGCAAAGACGTGTTCGGGCTGATAGTTGCCTTGCAATGCGGCTTCGATCACCTCGTGCGTCGCCTTGCATCGGAGATCACGCATGCGTGCCAGTACTTTAGTGTCACGCTCGACGGCGATGATGGCCCGCACGATCCTCAGCCCGGTCGCCCCCGTTACATCGCTGACGACGTGATGAAGGTGCAGATTCATGAACGTCAATGCCTTCTGCATATGCTGGATATGGGCGGCAGCGTAATCCAGATGCCTTTCTCTAAGCCGGAGGTACGCGCGTAGCGCCGCGATCTCCCGGCCCGGACGAAAACTGGCCCGCAGAAGACCGCAAGCATGCAAGCGCTGTAACCATTGGGCGTCCTTGATATCGCTCTTGCGTCCGGGCACGGCGCGCGCTTCGCGCGCATTGGTGACGATGACCTCCAGCCCCGCGTCCTCCAGCACCTCATACACCGGGATCCAATACACGCCGGTGGATTCCATTGCCACCGTCGTGATCCCCAGCGCGGACAACCAGTAGGCCATTCGGTGCAAGTCACGGGTGAAGGCTTGAAACGTCTGCAATGGCTCGGTACACAATTCGCTGGGCACCGCAACGACATGGAAGCGGGCACCGATATCGATGGCCGCAGCACGTGCGTTGAGAATCGGTAGATCTACGGCCTTGGATCGCCTGCTCATGGTCACCTCCTGCGTTGAGCGCCCGGACGGGGACACGGACAAGCATCACTTTCCTAAACGGGGTCACCGAAGCGCCACCAAAATCGGGTCCGCAGATCCCCTGGACCATGTTTGCCGACGGGGTGGAATATCGCCAAAAAGCTGACGGCCTCGGGCCCGGGTGCCACGACAGTGTAGGCGCCGCGTGTTTCTTCTGCCCGGGCCGCGACGGGTCGCGAAGTCAGTTTGCCAAGATATCGCGCTCCATCTTGACCTGCCGAAGCTCTCTACGAAGATGGGTCAGTTCCTGGCGCTCGGCAGTGCTCAAGCCATCGTGACGTTTGCCGGCGTCACGGTCCGCCTGTGCGACCCAGTTGTAGATGGTCTGGGCAGTGGGTTCGAATTCCTTGGCCAGGTCTTCCGGCGTCCGGCCGGCATGGACTAGGTCAATCATTTGCTGCCGGAAAGCAGCGGCATACGGCGCTCGGGTCTTGGCCATGATGGGTACCCCCTATGGTTCAAGATAGCGGGTGTCCAAAAAAGCGGGTCATCTCCAAGCTAGCCTTTAGCTGTGAGGCTAACCGGCCCATGCCGATATTGAGGAGTTAGAAATGGCGATCTTCATCATGGAAACCCGTGTCTCCGTGGAATCCCTGCGACAGCCGCGGTCGTTCGAGGCGCTTGAGCGTGGCGTGGCCGGTTATCTGGAGAAAGCTTGTCCGGAGGTGAAATGGCTGGGCAGCTATGCGACCCTCGGGCCCTATGACTATCTCGACATCTTCGAGGCCAATGACAACGAGACTGCCATGCGGGTGTCGGTCCTGGTCCGGGCCTATGGACATGGAGAAGCCACGATTCGTCCGGCCGTCGACTGGGGACGATTCAAGCACCTGGTGCGCAACCTGCCGGAATTGCCTCCCGTGTGAGCTGAGCAGCGCCATGTGGTGGCCATGCCGGAACTCAGTCCGGAATCTTCGATCACTTCGCTTGGACCGCCACGCCGCGCATCTTGTAGTCGGGATGGAATCCCGTGAAGTGCAGGGGGATATCGCTGCCCAGTTCCCTGGCGCTCCCACTGGGCCTCGGTGCGGAGCTCCCCTGCGCTGTCGTTATTGCCTGGATCAGCAATTTCGTGATCTCGAGTCAGCCTTGGGAGCCGGTAGGTCGCTACGCCACGCGCAACGGCCGATTGTGGCTTGACGCAGCGCAAGCTGCGGACTGGCTGGGTGCCCATATTAGAGCGTGCGGGGGCGTGATCCGAAATGGAGCCGGCTCTGGACTGACGAGCCTCCTAGTGGCTTGCTGAGTGCTCGCGATGGTTTAACCAACCCAAAGCCTAATCACTTGGTACTGCACGGCGGCCGGCTTCCGGTGCGGTAGTTTTGATCCTTGTGCGGCATTTTGCGCCCGACAGACTTGGCGCAATCAACAACCCTCATGCGAACGCGGCCTAAGTCCTGCGCGCCGATGCGTTGCCTTGCCAAGCGTTAAGGAGACGACGATGTTCAAGCATCTCTTGGTGCCAACCGATGGCACGGCTCTCTCGGAAGGTGCAGTCCAGATCGCGGTACGACTTGCCAGGCTGTTCCAGGCCAGGCTCACGGGATTGCATGTCATCCCGGAGTACCGTGTCTTCACCCACCGAATCGAAATGCTGGAGGACGAGCGCGAGCGCTACGCGCAGCTTGCCGAACAACACGCCGCCCATTACTTGGGGGTGATTGAACAAGCAGCCAAGGACGCCTCGGTGGAATGTGAAGCAATCTGCGTCACTGCCGATCACCCCTACGAGACAATTATCCGAATCGTCGAGGAGCGGAATTGCGACCTCATCGTGATGGCGTCGCACGGCCAGGCTGGCGTGGGGGCCTTGCTGATCGGCAGCGAAACCCAGAAAGTGCTCACGCACTGCAAGATCCCGGTCTTGGTGTGCCGTTAGATGGGTGGGAGGCTGCGTCCCGCTATCTCTTATCGAAATTGGTGGTCCTCGTTGTACTCGGTAGCTTCTAGCTGTCAGGCCAGCCCAACGCTGTGCCGAATCGACAGGCTACGGGACCCGCCGACAATTGCCAGAGCTGTCGATGACCGTTCCGCGCCGGAGTGGACGTGAAAGGCTCGATCCCTCACAAACGTAAATCGCCTTGAATGTCCGTGCAACGTGCAAAGAAGCCCACGCGGACGGGTGTTTTAGATGTGCGCTCGAAAAGACCGATGTCATCCGACGATGATCCGTCGGGTGCGCAGCGTCGTCTTGGCGCGGCGCGAGACACGTCAGAAGTCGGGGAGCCGCCGGCGCCCCTATACTATATCGGAAACCACCCTGGGAGTTCGCTATGGCGCGCTCCGCCGCCTCTGGATCCTCCCCATTCCACGCCGCAGCACGCCAGCAACTGGAGGGGCATGACGCGCTCCTGCGGTGGGCCATCAGCCAGGGCGGCGTCGCCGCGCAGTTCCTAGATCTGGTGAAGGATTTTGATCTGGACGCCGAGTTCCGGAAGGTCGCCGGCGGTATCAGCGAGAAAGTCGAGCGCCTCATCGAGACGCAAGGCCTGTCGCCGGAGTTGGCCAGCGTCTGGCGGGAAGTGCCGAAGGTCACCTTCTGGCGTTCCGAGAACAAGTTGATGTTCGATATCTGCCCGGGTGTCGCGCAGTCGATCCGACGCATCAATAAAGAGGGCGAATATGTCTATCAGCCGGTAGCGGTGTGCGACGCGACCGTTCAGATCTTCTTGCGCAGCAACCCGCAATTCAACCTGGATTTGGAAGAGCGCGAAATGCGCGTGCTCAAGGGCCAGCCTGGCTTCGAGCTGGCGTCGCCCCAGGACGCTTTAACGCTGACGTGTGAGGAGCAAGTCTTGGAGGTGGTGGTGAATTGCTATCCGGCCGCCGCACCGATCAGCGTGGCGGTCAACGATCTAGCGCTCCTGAAGGACGCCGTGACCGAAGGGGGCGAGGATCTGAACACGGGTAGCAACGTCCTCTTCGTGGTCGAGGATTCGACGGCGTACCAATTTCTGCGAAAGGCGTGCAACGTGATCCTGCACCGAACGGGCGGGATCGCTGAGCACGATCTGAGCGCACTAGCGGAATGGCTGGAGCACGCGGAGCGAGTTGGAATTGGGAGTTCGGCCACGATTGCGCTGGCGCCGCGTCGTCAGCAGGTTGGCGAGAAGAAGAAGGGGGCGGACGTGCCGTCGCGATAGTCGCGGGGGAGCGTCAAAAACCTTGGGGTTGTAACTCCGAGGCAAGCCAGAATTGCTCGAAGAACTCAGCTGATTCCCTCGGCACTGGTTCCGTCGGTGGCTCATACTTGGCAAGTCTCTCGATGAGGTCACCGTTGATCAGTCGGATCTGGGCAAGCAAATGGGCTCCGTTCGCCGACCAGCGCATTTGTTGACGCTTGCACGCTGGTTCAGTACCTGATTAACCGCAGACTCGAACGGTGCGGTTGAGATAGGCTTGTTTCGACGATGTCTTGCCCCGTAATTGATCGTCGGCCCGCCATTCGCGTCGACATATGCAACAAGCTGTCGGGCCCGGTAGTCCAGTTGTGCGAAACTGTTGGCAACGCCCGGCGTTTCAGGCACGATCACCCGACAGATTGTGAGATACCCTGCATCCGACTTTGGGCTTTCTCGAGCTGGGCACGCCAGAAGCACTGGCGAAGTCTGTCAATGCGGGAAATCAAGACACGTCGAGCAGCTTTTTCCGTTTCCGTCCAAGCACGTATGCCCTTGACGATCTGCTCAAGATGGGGGCGAGAAAGAGGATCTCGCGTGCGGTGGCCGCAGTGGTGCCGGATCTACAACACGGAAACGCCTTCTCGACATGATCGTGCGGCGCAGATAGGACTGCCAGGGAACCCGTGGCAGGCGTGCCCCGCCATGCGGCATGGATGTCCGGCCAGTTCAGGCTTCCGTCTCCAGGAACGTTTGTGCCGCCCGTGCGTGCGCCGATGCGCGCAGGGTTTCCAGCGCCCTTTGCTCGATGCGGCGCACCCGTTCTCGCGACAGACCCGTCTGCCGGGCGATTTCCTCGTAGCTGTTCGGAAGGTCACCGCCGATGCCGAATCGCCGGCGCAGGACCTCGGCTTCGTCCGGCGTCACCGTCATCAGTAGCGAAGAAACGAACTCGCGCAAGCGCGTGTCGGCCACCGTCCTGAACGGATCGGGCGCGCCGTGGTCCTCGATGAGTTCGGCGAGATGGGTCTCGCCGTCCGCGACGGGCGCGTCAAGAGAAACGGGTGCGCCAGGCAGCGCCAACAAGGTCCGAATCCTCTCCGGGTCCAGCCCGCATTCGCTTGCCAGTTGCCCATGCGCCGCCTTTCGACCCGTGCGCTGTCGGATACGCTCTGCCGTGCGCCGCACGCGGCCCAGTTCGTCACCGACATGCACAGGCAACCGGATCATCCGCGCGCGGTCGGCCACGGCGCGCGCCACGGCCTGGCGGATCCACCATGTGGCATACGTCGAGAACTTGAAATTCCGGCGGTACTCGAATTTCTCGATGGCTCGCAACAGGCCGATATTGCCCTCCTGAACGAGGTCCGCCAGATCCAGCCCGCGGTTCCGATACCGCTTGGCGACTGACAGAACGAGCCGCAGATTGGCCTCCAGCATCTTGCGCGTGGCCTGATGGATGCGCGCTTCCGCCGCCATTACCTCTTTCGCGAGCGCGCCGACGCCGGCGCGTGCATCGAGGCTGTCGTCGGTCTGTTCGCAGGCCAGGGCGTTCAGATCCCGCATGACCTGCGCCAGGCTCTCCACGACGCGTGCCGGTTGCGCGTTCGTCTCGAGCAGCGCGAAGATAGCCTGGCGGGCACCCCGGTAGGCGGGCGCCTCGATGCCTCCCCGGCGCAGCGAACGACCCATCGATGCCAGTGACCGGCGAATCTCGTCAAGCGTCCGCGCATCCTCGATGAGGCCACGCGCATCGGCACTGTCGATCCACGCCCCGATCGCGCGCGGGCATCCGGCGAACGCCAGCAGGGCGTCGCGCCGGCCGGCTTCGATCTCCTTCGCCAGCACGACTTCCTCGTCCTTCGTCAGCAGCGCGACGGCGTACATGCGGCGGACATAGACCGCGAGGGTGTCCGTTGACGCACCTGACCCGTGAGTGACGACGTCGTCCAGGAATCTGCGGGCCTCCTCGATTGCGGCGGGGTCCACGGAGGTTCCAGCGGCGACCGGCAAGGTCCCGGCCTGTGGCCGCTCCTCGAGTACATCGATGCCCAGCTGCGCGAGCGCGGCGAGCACGGACTCGAGTTCTTCCGGCAACGCATATTCGGCCGGCAGCTCGTCGACAACATCCGAGTGGATCAGGTAGCCTCGCTCCGTGGCGAGCGCCAGCAACTGGGCCATGGCCTGGGAGGGACTGCCCCCATCGTTCACGCGCTCTTGCGTACTCATATCGTGTGCGGACTCATCCCGCGATACAGGATTGGCGAGACTCGCGCCCCGCCCGTCTGGCAGCCAGGGGATCCGCAAACGCCCGTTCGCTCCGGCGTGCCACATGGTTACCGATCTGGGGGCAGAGTCGGAATTCTCAACTCGCGGACAGGCAGATAGGCGGATGGCGGCGCGATGCGGGCGCTGTGCAACGGCGCAGAGGCGCCACTACGGGATTTCGTCGTTCACGTCCTGGTCTGGTTACCCCCTCGTGAACTATCCTAAAAAGTGGCCGCTTGACGCATCTTCTGTGACGATCTCGCCGGGGCGGACGACGTCACGTGGCATCGCGAGCACAAGCAGCCGCTCGGGCACGCGGGTATCCTCAACGAAATCCTGAACAGGTTTGAACAGTGCCAGATCGATTCCTGCGGCTGCGCTGGCCTTTGAACGGTCGCGCCATAGCCGGCCGGAGCTAGCGCGACAAGCGCGGACGTCTGGCACACGCTTGATTTTCATCAATGGGTTTTGGGTGTGCGTGCCTATGGTTCATGTACATCAACTGATGGAGAACTGACATGGCCGAGACTGCTACCAAACTGCCCGTGAAGAAGGGCGAAGAAGGGGATGCACGCTCGTGGTTACCGCAAGCGTGGCACCCGTTCGAGAGCCTGCGTCGCGAGGTCGATCGCCTCTTCAGGGATTTCGACCGCGACTTTAGCCTCTCGCCATTCCAGCGTCCGATGCACGACGTCGAGCCGCTCTGGCGCGGGGAATGGACCTGGGCATCCGGACCTGCCGTGGATTTCGTGGAGACGGACAGTTCCTACGAGATCACAGCAGAATTGCCTGGCATGGACGAGAAAGATATCGAGGTGAAACTTGCCAATGGCGGGCTAATGATTAGAGGCGAAAAACACGTAGAGAAGGAACAGAAGGACAAGGGCTACTATCTCCATGAGCGCCACTTCGGCTCGTTTGAGCGCGCCTTCCGCATGCCAGAGGGTGTCGATGCCGACAAGATTGAAGCGACTTTCAAGAAGGGGGTGCTGACGGTAACGCTGCCCAAGACGCCGGAAGCACGTAAAGCCGAGAAGAAGATCCCGATCAAGGGCGCTTGATTCTATAGCCGGTGGCGAGGCGCGCGATGACGCATGCGCCCCGCCTCCGATCGGCGTGGGCGCAACCACGCGGGCAACAGCGCTCGCACTTGGGTACCGGCCCGTCTACTCCGACGAAACCGCTGCCCTATCAGGAAAGACAATGGATACCCATTCGGAAGCGCCGACGGCGACGGCAAGCGAGATCCGAGAGATCGTTGGTGCGCTGGACGACGAGGTGGTCGAACTGATCCTGGAACTCACCCCAAGTACGGCTGAAGTCCTTGAGGCGTACACGTGGCTCAAATCCGACCAGCGTCTGACGCATCAGGCTGGGTATGAGCTGCAAGGCAAGACAGCACGTATTTTCGAGATTCTGGAAAGCGAAGAGCCCGATTTCGACGGTGGACTGACGTGAGTACCGGGCGGCCGGGCACGGGGTACCCTAGCCTGAATCGATGCCACGACAAGGCCGACAGGTAGCCTGGGGCTGTCACTCGCAATGTCAGGCTGCTGAATTCTGGACAGGATCTCATTACGCGTGTTGCCTGACGATTTCCACCGGCCAAATGCTTCAATGGTCCCATCCAGCGGCCTGTGGTCTCATTTTTTCGCATCGGTACTCACGCTACGTCCGGGAGGAGACGAAACGCCCGTCCGGTCTTGCCCCGCCACACTGGAATCGCCCGATTGCTCCGGCGGCGCCGAGGGGCCTGTACGGTCCTTTCCGGCAACGTTAGACGACTTTGCCTCTCCCGATTTGCTTCCGTGCGCGGGAGGAGACGAGACGCCCGTCCGGTCTTGCCCCGCCACACTGGATTGGTCAGACTGCTCCGGCGGTGCCGAGGGGCCTGTACGGTCCTTTCCGGCAACGTTAGACGACTTTGCCTTTCCCGATTTGCTTCCGTGCGCGGGAGGAGACGAGACGCCCGTCCGGTCCTGACCCGCCACACTGGATTGGCCAGACTGCTCCGGGGGTGCCGAAGGGCCTGTACGGTCTTTTCCGGCAACGTTAGTCGACTTTGCCTTTCCCGATTTGCTTCCATGTGCGGGAGGAGATGAAACACCTGTCTGGTCCTGACCAGCAACGGTTGAAGGCGCTGTTTGCGCATGGACGGCAACGGCAATGGCACTCAGGCACAGAACCATAGCATTGGCAACGAACTTGTTCATGGTTACTCTCCTCCGAAATTCCGCACGCATTAGCCCTGATCAGGTGCCAGTCATGTGCTTGCCACATGGCATTCAATCTTATCCACCGAACTCAATGGACCCTTAGACAAAGTAGGCCATGAGCGGGAACGCAAATTGATGAAGGTCAAGGCCGGTCTTCCTTGGCTGTCCGCGCGACCCATGTGCAATGACAAGCGGCCGCATCTTGCTGCTTCGTCTTGTGCTTGAGGAGCGGCCAATACGCCGCGAAGGCCGCGGGAGGCCTGTGTGACAAGCGGTATGAAAACGTTGTGCAATGGCGGACTGAATCTGTCGACGCTGGACGGCTGGTGGGCGGAAGCCTTTCAGCCGGAGTATGGATAGGCGATCGGGAGCGGGGAGGGGGGTGACGGCGCGGACGCCGAATGCCTGTACCGCCTGCTCGAGGATGAAGTTGTGCCCGCATTCTATGCACGGGACGCCCAGGGCATTCCACGCAGCTGGGTGCGCCGCATGCGTGCCAGCATGTCGCATTTGGCACCGCGTTTCAGTACCAATCGGATGTTCATCGAGTACCTGGAACGCTTCTATCGGCCCGCGGCAGGCGCCTATCGGCGGCGTTGTGAAGGCGGAGCGCGGCTGGCGCGAGCACTGCATGCGCGGGACGCAGCGCTTGCCGCTGATTGGCACGAGGTCCATTTCGGTGCCGTCGAGGCAAAGGCGGGAGGCAGACCAGTGGCATATCAGGCTACCCGTGTATCTGGGTGAGATTGCGCCAGATAATACAGTCAAGGTGGAACTCTATGCCGCCGCCAATGGCGAGTTCCCCCGCCGAAAGGACGCCGATGACCTCCGAAGGCCCAATTGCGGGGGCCACCGAGGGGGATATCTTTTCGGCCTCTGTGCCAGCTTCCCGTCTGGCGGGACATTACACGGCAAGAGTACGCGCCTGGCACGAAGAAGCATTCCTGCCCGCAGAGTCCGCATGGATTGCATGGCAGCGCTGAGCGGGCCCAATGCTACGCCCACAACGAGCGGCGGCCAAAACGGGCGGACGCGCTCGCACGCTAGCTTATCAAGAGGGATAGGTCCTGGCTTACTGGGGATCGCTATGGCTCACCAGTGCGTGTGCCGGAATCCACCACCCGCACCGCGCAGACCTTAAACTCCGGAATCTTCGCTACCGGATCCAGCGCCGGTTGCGTGAGGTTGTTGACGTTGGCCTCGCCCGGAAAGTGAAAATTGCCGAACACCACCCCTGGCGGTACCCGGTCCGTGACGTGCGCCAGGGCCTGCATCTCGCCGCGGCGCGAAGCCAGCCGCAGCGGCTGCTTGTCGGCCATGTGCAGCCGCGCCGCATCTTCGGGGCTGATCTCGACCAGCGGTTGCGGATAAAGCTCCAGTAGCCCGGGCACCCGCCGCGTCATCTCGCCCGCGTGCCAGTGTGGGAGCACGCGGCCGGTGGTGAGCAGCAGCGGATAGTCTGCGTCCGGCAGTTCTTGAGGGGGTAGGTATTCGGCAAGGTGGAATTTCCCTTTGCCGCGGCTGAAGTGTCCCATGTGCAGGATGGGTGTTCCCGGATGGCTTGTGTCCGCGGCCAGTGCAGCGCTTCGCCGCGCGAGAGCCGCGCCGGCGTAATGCCGGCGTAGGACGGGCACAGCATGCCCACTTCGGTCAGGATGTCGTCCGGGCCGGTGTAGTCCCAGCCCGCGTGCGGCCCAGCCGGCGCTCTGCCCTGCACCTCGGCACAGGCCCGCACGCAGCGGGTGCAGAGGATGCATTTGTTGAGATCGACTCGGATGAAGGGGTGGGGATCGGTATCGGCGGTAAAGCGCGCTGCAGTGGGCGGGGCCTCCGGCCGACTTGCCCCGTATTCTCGCACCCAGCGCATGAACTCCGAGTCCCGCTCAGGCTGTGCCGCGTCGTCGTAGCGCAAGAGCAGCATCTCCAGCACCGCGCGGCGTGCCTGCACGATGCGCGGTGTGGCCGTGCGCACCACCATGCCGGCCCGGGCCTCCAGCGCACAGGCGGCCGCGAAGTGATCCTCGCCCTCGATCTCGACCAGGCACAGGCGGCAAGAGCCAACCGGTGTGAGGTCACGGTGATGGCACAGGGTCGGGATCTCGATGCCGTGGAGGCGGGCTGCCTCAAGCACGCTTTGTCCGGACGGCACTGAGAGCACTTTGCCGTCGATCGTCAGACTCAGCATCCGGGCTCCTTCGTGCTGATCGGCGTAGCGGCGGTGTCCGCCTCCCGTGCCGTCGGCCTCAGGTAGATCGTGTAATAGACCAGTGCCACGAGCACGCTGCCCCCGACCAGGTTGCCGGCGATCACCAGCCCCAGGTTGCGTGCGAAATCATCCCAGCCCAGCGGCGCGCCCAGCAGCATCGCCAGCGGGAAGTAATACATATTGGCGACGGAATGCTCGAAGCCGGCGGCAACGAAGGCGGTAATCGGAAACACGATGGCCACCGCCTTGTCCGCCAAGCTTCGCCCGGCCAGCGCCATCCACACCGCTATGCAGACAAGGACGTTGCACAACATGCCGCGGAAGAAGGCGTCGGTTGCCGAGAGTCCGGCCTTGGTCGTGGCGATGGAGACGACTGTGCTTCCCACGGCACCGCCGTTCATCGTGGCGTGGCCCGAGAGCCAGACTAGCAGCGCCAGCCCGAGTGCACCAACGAAGTTGGCTACGCAAACGACGATCCAGTTGCGCAGCACATCGCGGGTGCTCACGCAGCCGCTGGCCCAAGCCATGGCCAGCAGGTTGTTGCCGGTAAACAGTTCGGCGCCAGCCACCGTCACCAAAATCAGCCCAAGCGAAAACGCCAGCCCGCCCAGCAGCCGGCTTGCCGCGAAGCCGAGCGAGGCATCGCTGGTCACCAGAGCGAACATCAGCGCGCCCAGCCCGATGAACGCGCCCGCGAGCATGCCCAGCATCGCCAGCTTCAGCAGCGGCATGTGCGCCTTGGCGATGCAGAATTCGTTGACCCGGCTCGCGACCTGTTTGGGCGAGTAGGCGTCCAGGCTGGGATCGGCTACCGGTGTCATGGCGGCACTCCTGGTGGGCGTGGTGGGGACAGGTCCTGGTGCAAGCTACTGTAGGACGCCAGACGGGCTGCCATTTGATCGGGCGCAAGGCACCGTCCCGTCGCCTGCACTGAAACGCGAGCGAAATGTCCAGTGTTGCCAATCGCAAATTCGGCAAGCGAAACTGACACGCTCGGTCAGGCTGGCTGGCAAAGGTGGCCCTCTCCACCACCCATACCCTATTTCAGGAAAGCCGCTAAGCCTCTGCTGCGTGTTCGACCTTGTGAGAGGGAGGCCGCCGCCAGAGAAATCGAGGTGATCGGGCTACCCCATCCCACCCCGGACGGGCATGCGCAGAGCAGGGGGACTATGTTTGTCCCTAGGAGACGTCCCGGGGCCGTTAGGGCGTTTGGCTATCTTGGCTGTTGCGACTGCCACATCATCTGCTGGTGCTGCATCATGTGGTCCATCATCATCTGCTGCATGGGTATGTACTGATCCCACATGTACTGGCGTTGCCGCTGCTGTTCCGGTGTGAGCTTGGAGTAATAGCCACCCATGTGCCCCCAGCCCATCATCCGTCCGCCCTTCATCCCCGGGCCCATACCCATCATCCCCGGGCCCATTCCGCCGCCCGGCCCCGACATGCCGTGCATCAACTGCATGTTGCTTTGCATAGTGGCCCAGTGATCCTGGAGCAGTTTTTGCCGTGCCTGCGGGTCCTGAGTCTGTCGGATCTTATCCATCTGCTCCTGCATCTTCTTCATGTTCTCTTGCACCTGCGCCATCTGCTTGTCGAACTCCTGCACATTGGGAGCCGTCGGACTCGCTTTAGCGCCTGACGGTTGTTGCGAGAATCCAGGAACGGAAGAGAGTGCAAGTATCGAAAACGCCGCTGCCAAGATTGTGCTTTTCATTACGATTCTCCTTCGGGCTTCAACGATACATACAGTCTCGGCATTGGGGCATTTCGATGATGAAAACGGAAGCCAACGAGCCGGAACTGTCTTTAGAGAATATGCGTAAAGCCTCAAGTCGTCCTGAGGCACGTCAAGAAGTTTTTTTGATTGGCCAGGAGGCCGCTAATGCCGCCAGCCTCCCGCCAATATTGCAAGGGCTCTCGCCCGGGGGGCTGCGCCGTAGAGCTGACCGAGGCTCCTCTGCGGGTGCCGCTGGGGACGGAACTCGCTCGTTTTCTCAGGCTGGCAGAGAAAAGACCCCGCGTGTCCCGGCCTCTGCCCCCTTTTTTTCGCAGAAATGGCTAAAGACCTTGTTCCGTTGTTGTTGGTAACTGAGCAGCGAAGTTACTCGGCGCCTGGCGACTTCGCGTTGAGAGTAGGTGAGGTCTCCCCGGAGATGCCAACGGCCCTATCAACCAATCCTTTGGACATCAAAAACATGATAACCCCAGGGTGGCATGTCCAGGAAAAGACCACGTGCACGCATATCATCGCCTGACCGATCATAGATAGCTGGGCTAAACCGGTCATGGAGTCGTACGGTTTGCCCCTCCAGTTCCGGCGGTTGTCAACGTAGTTGTCGCGTCACCTCACGCAACCTGCTTTAGTTCTGCTGGCTCAATCCGCTCCGGATTGAGCCAGACTTCATCCGCCAAACTCCAGTTCCGCGTTGACCCGGACCAACGCTCGGGCGTTCTGGCCTTAGCCTCAGCGTAGACCGCTTCACGGTGCGCCAGGACCACCGCGGCTGTACCACCGTGGCGCTGCGCCGGTGTCACGAATTTCAATCCACTATGCTTGTGCTCGTGGTTGTACCAACGCACGAATTGCTGCGTCCATGCGCGTGCCTCGTCCACGCTGCCGTTGACAATCGCCGGTAGGCATATCTCTCTCCTTAGTTGGTCTCGTGAAGAATCTGACCCTTGCGACACCAAAGGTCTTCGACGTTGATGTTCTCAGCGCCTGGACCAGGCCTTTCCATTTCAAGCGAAATAGCTGCTTGCAGAGTTAGTTCGGCATCAGAAGCATCGAGTTCGGTGAATGTGGTTGGCCTGATGGTGACAAGAATGGGCTGGCAGTTTTCCCGGAGTGCCCTGCGGGACCTGATGGATCGTGCGATCGACGCGGAGCCGGTAACGGCGATTCGAAATGCCATACTGGAAACACCCCGAGCCAAGTGAAAGGCTCCCTGCGTTCACGACACCCGGCGACAAATCAGGAGTCGACCGCTGTCAGGGTGCCCTGACAGGCCTGCCGTAGTTACTTACGCGCACAGGGGCACGGCCGACAAACGGCGCGCCACGGTTCTGACATTACAATCAGCGTCTCCTGATGGCGGTAGTCGGGTGTCCCTTCGATACTGGAGTTGGCAACGCTCTGCAATCCACGAAGGAAATGGCCATGGACCACTATTGCACGCTGTGCGGACGTCTCGGGCATTCTGCATCGGGCTGCCCATGGGGTCCTTATATTTATGATCCGAGAATTTCTCATTGCGCGCCAGACCTGTGCCGGCCGAAAAGGGGACAGCCTGCAATTGCTAGGCTTTGGCCGGCTGCGACGGTAACACGCCCTCTTCACTACGGGCGGTGAGGCATAATTTCCTCGCGGTCGGGGCCTAAACGCAGACCGCCTGTCAGGAAAGTCTGACAGCGCCGCCTCCAAATCTGACGCCACTCTCAGTGTCGCCTCATTTCGACACACCCGGACATCCACAATACTGGGTACATGAGTGATCCCACCCGACAAGATAGCCTCACCGTCTATCTGCTCGAACATGTTATCCCGATCCGGCGCAGACAGTTGCGTATGCTGAGGACGCTTGCAGGCATTCAGGTCATAGGAATGGGGGCAGATGCAGCGACCGAGTTGCAGGTGCTGATTGCTGTAAGGCCGGACATCATTCTGATCGGACTGCGCGCCTCGCAGCCAGGCTGGTTGGCGCAGATCCAGACAGTGGCGAAAGCACTCCCGGAGAGCATCTTGATTGTGCTTGCTGAAAGCGGCGATTCTTTGTTACGTAAGGCTTGCCTGAAGGCAGGTGGGCGCTACTGCTTTGACAGGTCGCTCGAGATCAATGAACTGCGGGCGGCTCTGATGGAAGCTGTTGCAGTCAAGAACGCCAAGGAACGATAGGGAGAGTGCAATCGGTGACAAATGCGCGCAGTCCAGAATGCGCAAGATCGCCGTTCGGCCAGTCAACGACTGGCATCGAGATGGAGACAACGATGTTCGAAACAAGCATTGCGGGGACGGCAGCCTTGACGGCATTCGATACCGTCGCCTCGGCAGCGGAGGACTTTGGTCACATCGCGTCCAAGTCGCCAAAGCCAAAGGCCCAATGTTCCTCCTGTGCGTTGCGGCACATCTGCATGGTGTCCGCCCTGGATGAGAAGGAGGTCGCTCGACTGAGTGGCGTTGTCCTCAACTGGCGAACGCTCAGGCAGGGGCAGGCGCTGTACCGGGCCGGAGATCCGTTCCACAGTGTGTATGCGTTGCGCTCAGGTTCGTTCAAGACCGTTCTCTCGCACCAGAGTGGCCGGGAATACGTATCCGGGTTCTTCCTGCCTGGCGAAACTCTCGGCGTAGACGGCATTGCGACAGAGCAGCACACCTGCGATGCCGTTGCCCTGGAGGACAGCGCCGTCTGTGTGATCCCGTTCCATCTACTGGAAGCGCTGTGCCGCGAGGTCAAACCGTTGCAGCTACATGTTCATAAGATGTTGAGCGCGGAAATCGTACGTGAAGCCGGTCAGAGGCTGCTGCTCGGTAACCTTACCGCCGAGCAGCGCGTGGCCGCGTACCTGCTAGACATCTCGGCACGGTTCGAACGCCGTGGCTATTCGGCGACCGACTTCACGTTGCGCATGACACGGGAGGAGATTGGGAGTTACCTGGGCCTGACACTCGAAACGGTTAGCCGTACTTTGTCCCGCTTCCAGCAGGAAGGCATGATCCGGGTCCATGGCAAGCAAATCACGCTATGCGACCCCGAGGCGCTTGACGCGTGCTGGGGGCAGGGAACAGTGCCGGCACGCCGCGCCCACACGCAAATGCATCCGGCCAACAGCGCTCGCTTCGACGGGGTACCGCATCGAACAAAGGCCCAATGCTAAGTCTTAGCAGTCCTCGTCGTCGCCAAACAAATGATGGTGCAGGGCATACCGTACCAGCGCGGCTTCGCTTGACGTCCCCATCTTCTCCATCAGGCGCATCTTGTAGGTACTGACGGTCTTGGCGCTGACACACAGCGCCGCAGCGATGGCCGTCAGCGACTCGCCCAGGACCAGACGGCGATAGACCTCCAGTTCGCGGTCGGACAAGTGCAGGTGAGGGGTCTCGCTATGTTGATCTTGCAAGCTCGTCGCGAGTTTTCCTGCGATGGCAGGGCTGACATAGGTGCTGCCATTGGCTACCTGACTAATGGCGGCGACCACTTCATTCGCGGCGCTTTCCTTGGTCAGGTAGCCGGCAGCCCCCGCCTGGAAGGCGCGGACAATGTATTGTTCCTCCGCATGCATGGTAAGCACGAGAATGCGCAACGCCGGCTGCTCGTCCCGCAACAGACGAATCAGCTCCAACCCGCTGCGTCCCGGCATGGAGAGGTCAAGTAACATCACTTGCGGCCTGCAATCGCGCACCAGAGACAGGACTTGCGCCCCGTCCGCGGCTTCGGCGACGACCTCGAACTTGCCGGCTCGCTCCAGGATCTGCCTGAGCCCGTCGCGGACCAATGCGTGATCGTCGGCAATCATGACGCGTACCACGTTAAGTCTCCTTGACCTGGGGGACTTGTACCATCAGGCAAAATCCTTTACCAGGGGTGCTGTCGATCGAGACGGCGCCACCCAGGAGGCGCGCCCGTTCCCGGATGCCGAGCAGGCCCAGCGACTTGCGCGGCCCGCCCCCGGAAGGTTTCTTGTCCCAGCCCACGCCATCGTCTTGTATCTGCAGTTCTACCTGGCTCGCTTTCTGGGTAAGGCGGATCTGTACGGCCGTTGCGTCGGCATGCCGGATGACATTGCTCAACGCCTCCTGGGCAATGCGGAACATGGCGATTGCCGTTCGCTCCGGAACTTCCGCATCGACGCCATCGACGCTTACCGCCAATCCGTACCGGTTGGCAAAATCATTGGCCAGCCATTCGATGGCGGGGAGCATCCCAAGTTCGTCGAGCAGCGCCGGCCGTAGGTCACTGGCAATGCGGCGAACCGAGGCTACGGCGTCGTCGATGACTTCGTCCATGGTATCCATCTCCTGAAGGAGGTCCGCAGCATCACGGCCGTCCTTCATGTCGGCGCGAAGCATGGACGTGTCCATCTTCAGCGCGCTGAGCCGCTGGCCCAGGTCATCATGGAGTTCGCGCGCAACGCGCCGCTTTTCCTCCTCGCGTGTGGCGAGAACGCTCCCAGAGAGATGCTGCAGTTCCTCACGCGAACGCCGCAGAGCTTCCTCGGCACGTACGCGTTCGGTGATGTCGCGCAGCATCACCGTGTACAGCTTGGTGCCACCGTCAACGGTTTGTGAGATGGACGCTTCAATCGGGAATTCGCTACCGTCCCGACGCAAGGCATGGAGTGCCCGTTGACGTCCCATCTGGCGCTCGGACACACCGGTAATGCCGAACCGGCGCACATGCTCCTCATGGGAGGCCCGGAAGCGCTTGGGAATGAAATCGCTGAGCAGGCGGCCAATCGCCAGTTCGGCAGGCCAGCCAAACAAACTCTCGGCCATTGGATTGAACAGCACGACCCGCTGGTTGTTGTCCACGGTGATGATCGCCTCCATGGCCGAGCGGATGATGCCACCCAAGCGCGCTTCGCTTTCCTTCACTCGCTGGAGACTGCTCCGCAGCGCCTCATCGGCACGGGCACGTTCGGTGATATCGCGCAGCATCACCGTATACAGTTTGGTGCCTCCGTCCGCCGTTTGCGAGATGGACGCTTCGATCGGGAATTCGCTGCCGTCTCGCCGCAAGGCGTAGAGGGCTCGTTGACGTCCCATCTGGCGATCCGACACCCCCGTGATACCAAACCGGCGTACATGCGCCTCATGCGCGGCCCGGAAACGCTCGGGAATGAAATCGCCGAGCGGGCGACCAATCGCGAGTTCGGCAGGCCAGGCGAACAAGGCCTCGGCCATTGGATTGAACAGCACGACGCGCTGGTCGCTGTCCACGGTGATGATCGCTTCCACTGAGGAGCGAATGATCCCCGCCAACCGCGCCTCGCTTTCCTTCACGCTCTGAAGACCGTCCCCGGAGGCGCGCTTGAGCCTTCTCAGCCGGATCCAGTAAAGACCAGCCACCAGTCCGATCCCCGCCCCCAACACAGGCACCAACGGTACCAGAAACTCCTGGTACCGTTCGACGGTGATCCGAAGGAGATAGGCCAGGGCGATGCAAAGCACGACTGCACCACTGCCAATCGCAAAATCGATAGCAAGCGGGGGCGCTTTTCTGGACGATGGCGGCCAGGCCTTGCCTTTGGGGGCGAAAGGGTAGGTCATGCAACGCGCAATGTCGGGCTGGTGTCGTGCGTTTTAAGCACTTACCACCACTATATAGGGACAGTTGTCAACCGCAACCCATAGTGCCGGAAATGCGCCGCAATCATCACCTAGCATAGGGCGAGCTGCCAGCTATGAAAGGTGGCCAGCCGGGTTGGTCCCGCTCGAGGCGGCGCTGGCCGCGGCGCAGCTACGCGCCGCGACTAGCGGGCTCACCAACGGCCAGCGCGCGCAACGACAGCCAGATGATCTATCTCAGAGCAGATTGCGACCGGGAGTTCTAACCTGATGATGATGGAGCGGAACTTAAGTGACCGCATGACCGCAAGTGCGAATGGCTCAGAATGGCCGGATACCGCCATTAGGAATCCGCTAGCTCGCTGCTGTAATGGTTCGTCGCTCGAGCAAAGCATGACAATAGCGAGCCCCAAGGCCGTACGTCCGACACCACCGCGGAACCGCGGACATCCTCCCAGTCTCGAACGAACGTCCCTGGCAAAACAGACCGTGGAGGCGTGGTGACTCCGGTTAAATGGATACCCACCAGAGGTTCGATAACATTGCCTTATCAGGACCTCTCAGAAGCCGAGAGTACCTGGGCGGCTTCCGGACTGATGAATGTCAGGCTGCGCTGCACGACCTAGCCATGTAAGGGTGGCGGCTAGGATGCCACGGCAAAGAAGTGCCTCTTGATGCATTTCATTGCATTACCGTCCCGCCGCCATGGCGATGTCCTCGGCGGAGAGATAGCCGCCGCGCGCGGCCATGACCGCCAGGTTGCCTTGGAACGCGCGGTGGTCTTCCAGGAACGCGCGCATCGGCGCGGCAAGGTGCCCGATCCACACGGGCGCCATCACCACCAGCGTATTGCAGTCGGCAACGTCGGGCCCGCTGGCCCGGTACGGCACGCGCCGCCAGAACAGGTTGTCGAACACGCACCGGATGTCGCCCCAGAATCCCGCCCGACTCACCACATCGGCAATGTCGATGAGCGGGCAGTCCAGGCGATCGGCCATCCGTTGCACCACGTCGCGCGTGGTGCCGGTACGCGAGTAGAAGGCAACGGCGAAGTTGTACATGGCAGTTTCCCAGAGAGGTGGACCGTCGAGTCGATCGGCCCGATGACGATGGAAGACTATGCGCTGGTCGGCTGCTTGGCTTGATGTGTGTCAAGCCTGATTCGGGACGCGATCCTAGTCTGGAAACGTACTGTTGTTGGATCGAAGGAGAAGGAAATGAAGCGCAATCATGCAACCGGATTCGCGGTGTTGGCGGCCATTGCCGCGTTGACGGCATCGCCTGTCATGGCGCAGAAGAACTACACGGATGGCGGCGATCTCTATGGCGGCGCCCATGCGGGTTCGCAGGGCAAGAACAACGCGAAGGCATCGAGCAAGACCGCTCCGCAACGGACCGGCAAGTTCGATCCCTATACCGATGGGGCGCGCGCCAAGCCGCAATCGCCGGACGCCAAGAAGTTTCCGGACGAACGTCCGCAGCCCGACGACGTGGCGCGCAGCGGCAAGTTCGACCCCTACACCGAGGGCCAGTCCAAGTAACGCACGCCATGCCGGCCAGGCCGGCGTGGCACTGCGGTAAGGCACGGGAAAGCAATCCAGAGAGGAATGCATCATGAAGCGGAACGAAGGCAATGCGGATCGCGCGCTGCTGTTGCCGATCGCCAATAGCGCCAGCGGTAGCCGCTATATCCGCTAGCATTCACCTCGATCCAACTGATTGATCCGTAATGGATTTCTCATCCGCTGTGCCGTCTAACACTGTTGCTGGTAGGCAACGCGTTTTGCGGCGTCGGGTCCACTAATTCCGCCAGCCTGGGTCAGCCGTTCAGTTAATCGCCTAATGTGACTAAGACCACCGTCTTGGACATGCGATGAGGATTGCAACGAACGCGAGCTGGCGATTGCGAGGGTCTTACGTCCTCTTGGGAGGGATCCTCTCTCGCGTAAGCAAGCCGAGAATGCTGGCAAATTGCTTGGAATCCATTGGGCGACGGTTTATCACTTGCGCCAGCGCTTCCTCGCGGATCCTGTGGCGAGCGCGTTGATACCGTATGAACGAGGTCCCAAAGTGGGAGATACGCGTCTAGCGGCGACTGTCGAGGAAATTGTGAGGGAGGTACTTACCGATTGGCTGCCGCGACAGCCTCATCTTGCTCACCCGCTCTTCGAGCTCGTCGTCGAAATCCGGAAGCGATGCGCAGCGGCAAGTATTAGTCCGCCAAGCAGATCTACCATTTCGCGACGCTGGCGCGCACATCGGGAAGAAGAGGCCCTTCGGCTCGCAACGCTGCCGGGTTCTGAGATTCCCCCAGGCCATCTTGTGGCGCGCTGTCCGATGGACATTGTGCAGATTGATCACACGCTGGCCGATTTGATGCTGGTGGATGATGCGAGCCGACGCCCCATTGGCCGGCCATGGCTAAGCATCGCCCTCGACGTTTCGACAAGATGCGTCGTCGGCGTATACGTCGGGATGGACCGCCCCAACGCGGCAACTGTTGCGTTGCTATTGACCCGTGTTGTCTTGCCAAAGGATGGCTGGCTCGCCAGCCTCGATGTTAGCGTTGATTGGCCTATGCACGGCATTCCACAGCTACTTCATCTCGATAATGCGGCGGAATTCAAGAGTAGGGCATTGCGAGCGGGGTGTCGGGAGTACGGTGTCGAACTGATGTACCGACCTGCGGGGAGACCGTACTTCGGGGGCCATATCGAACGTTTGATGAGGACCATCATGGAACGTGTCCACAGTTTGCCAGGGTCGACTGGCTCGTCACCCAAGGGCCGCAAGGCCAGACCGCCGGAGAAAGAAGCCTCCGTGACGATCCGGGAATTTGAGCGGTGGCTAGTTCTCGAGATTGCCGAACGCTATCACCACAACGCTCACCGCGGGCTGCAGGGCGCCACTCCATTTTCGGAGTGGGCGACGGCGGGTAAAAAGACGCCGCCACGCTTACTTCCCAATGCGGCGCCTGAACCCCTGCGCTTTCTAATCCAGTTCTTGCCGATGACCAGGCGCTGGAGATTCTCGAGCGTCTCCTGCAAACACCTCAGCGGGAGCGTATGCCGTGTCTATTGCTGCACGGAGATTCCAACATCGGTAAGACGCAGATCGTCTCCAAATTCCAGCGTCGTCATCCCCCCGAGTATGACGAAGGGAAGGGCGTCGAGTTGCGAAGTATTGTTGCCATGCAGATGCCACCGACACCCGAGCAGCCCCGGTTCTATTCCTCATTGCTTTTCGAACTGGGCGCCCCCTTCAACGCGTCGGCAAGGCTATCTGCGCTTGAGAACCTGAGTCGCGCACTGCTTCGAAAAGTTTCGGCGCGCATGCTGATCGTTGACGAGGTTCATCACTTGCTGGCCGGCAACTACCGGGAGCAACGTGCATCCTTGAATCTGCTGAAGTTCCTCGCCAATGACTTGAAAATCGCTGTTGTCCTCGTTGGCACTCAAGACGCCGTCATGGCGCTTCAAACGGATCCCCAGATGGTCAGTCGATTCGCCCGCCTCGAGGTGCCGAGATGGCAGGAGACGGAGGCATTTCGTTCCCTTCTTGCTGCCTTCGAGATGATTCTTCCACTTCGACGTCCGTCGAATCTTGCACGGCGAGAGATGGTACATGCCATTCTGACTGCAAGTGGAGGGTTAACCGGGGAAGTGTCGCGCCTCTTGACTGTTTCCGCAGAACTCGCGATCCGGGATGGGCAGGAGGCCATCGACCTTGGTCACATAGAGCATGCAGCGCGAACCTTGCTCTCTTGAGGGTGTTAGGCCTTGGCCTGTTGCTCCGCGCCCATTCGATGACGAAGCGTTTGGCGGTTGGCTCGGTCGCCTGGGCGCAAGGTATCAGATCAGTGTTGACCAGTTGTGGCAGATTGGCGACCTTGGTGCGTTTCCAGCGTTGACCAATAGTGGCTGGCTTCTATTCCCCCGATGGACGAGCAGGCGCTGTGCCGCCTTGCGCTGCTGACTCATATCGGTATCCAAAGGCTCGAGGCACTTCAAACACCTATGGCTTGGGTGTCAGACCGCGATCAGCTCCCATACTGCTTCGACTGCCTGGTTCTGAATCCCGTTGACGTTTCATCGCCGCGCTGGAAGCGGGATTGGCTGGATCCGCACACGGCTGTCTGCCGACTCCCTGGCCATAGACTGAATACCCTCCCGCCATGCACGCTACGTATCTGCCGCAACCTCACTGAGGTTCTCCGTGCGATTAGCAAGCGTCAGCGCAAGGGGTAGGAAAAAGCGGTCAGATCTCCATATTGGCGGAAATTGTGACCGCCATTGGCCGAAATAACGATCTGCAACAACTGCGGCGCGCCTTGCAAGCGAGTTCGTCGCGGTATGTCGCGCAGGCAGCGAAAGCGATGGCGGCAAACGTCCGGCTCCGCTCGGCGATCATCGCCGAAGACGGTATCCAGTCTCGCACCAATGTCGATCGGCTGATTCTATCGGCTGATGCATATCGCGTTCAAGGCGCCGCTATCCCTGATTCGGCGTATCGCTCCGGACAGCGTGCTGACTACCGCGATCATCGGCGATGCCATGCTCAATGCTGTCCGGCGCGGCGTGCAGCACGCCATCCTGACGCCCCGACATTCATCGCTGGCCGGCTCGCCGGAGTGATCGGCATGCATGGCAGGCATCGCCACGTATCTTTACGGCAGGAGCAATACAGCACCGAAGGGACGAAGCCAATGCCGAGCCAGCGCTGTTCGTTGCGTCCGGTGCACTGGGTTACGGGCTCAGCAGGTTGCCGGTTGCTCAGTGGGCGCCATCAGTCGGCTGATGGCAGGCTGGAGACAAATAGCAACTTCGATGCGCCACTGGTCGACCCAGTCAGCATGGCCGCAAGATACACCACGATCCGGCGAAGGCTCATCTTCATGATAATTAATGCGATGTTAAGGGTCTCTGACAAAAAGGCATAAGACAGTTAATGAGTCTATGTCTACACTGCGTTCCATGGATTCAGTGCGTGCTGCAATGAACCATGGGCACAACATGGTGTGCGGAGTATCAACTGCCGGACAGGAGACTATTTGGGAGACCTCAATCTCACGTATATCAATGGAAAGGACATTGCTCGGCTGGAAATGACTGACGCAGGAATCCTGGACGCGGTCGAGCAAGGCCTGGTGGCCCAGGGGAACGGACAAACCGTGATTGAACCCCGGGTACATCTGATTCCCGATGCCGCCTTCTATGGCCACTTCAATGTATTGCGTGGGTATGTAGCGCCGCTCGGACTGACTGACGTGAAGATCGTGGCGGTTTCGTCGCGAACTACAAGCTTGGCCTGCCTTCGGAGATGGCTATGCTGAACCTGTTCGAGCCTCGCACCGGCGTACCGGTTGCCATGATGGATGCGGCTTTCATCATGGAGGCGCGCACCGGCGCACTGACCGCAATCGGCGCGAAGCATCTCGCAAGGAAAGCAGCCGCTGGGCGGTCCTGATTCGCCAGCGACAGATTTCAGACGGAGTGAGCGCAGTCTTCTCGCGCCTTTCCTGACGAGCGCCATGTGGTGGTCCTGACACGGGTCTTTGCGCTTCGGTTGCGGCGGAGCTGTAGCGCCGGCCTTGCCCTGGACCCTGCCAGGGCCGGGATGTCCGCACCGCTGCTCAATTCTCTTTTTGCCTGAACAAGATTCGCTCCCGCATTCCGGGACGCGGTAACGCACTTCATTTGTCCAAATCTTTGTGAGCCAGCCATGAAACGCAATGTATTGGTGTTCCGTAGCAGAAAAGCCCTGGCATTCGGCCGCTGCTTCGGCCTTGCCGCATTCGCCACCTGCATGGCATATCCGGCTTTTGCCGACGTCGAGCTCGACGGTCGAAATGCTACGCCGGAGTCCATCGTTCGCATCGCTCGTGGCGAATCCGTCCGCATTTCGCCGGCGGCGCGTCAGCGCGTGCGCCAGGCTCACGACGTCTTGCTTGATGCGGCCCGCGCAGGCAAGCAGATCTATGGCCTGACCGTCGGTGTCGGTCTCAACAAGGACCGCTCCATGGTCGATGCCAAGGGCCAGCTGACTAGCGAGATCGTGGAGGCGTCACGGCGCTTTAACGTCGCCCTGCTGCGCGCGCACAGTGGCGGCGCCGGGCCTGACGCACCTGTTGAAGACGTGCGCGCCGCGATGGCTGCCCGGCTCAATGCCTTGCTTTCCGGCGGTGGCGGCGTACAGGAAAGTATCGTCGACGCTTACGTTCGCTTCCTGAACGAGGGCGTTACGCCTGCGATCCCATCCGTCGGCTCCATTGGCGAGGCTGACATCACCATCCTCAGCCATGTCGGGGTGGCCATGCTTGGAGAAGGCGACGTGTACTATCAGGGCCGTCGGCAACCGGCGTCCGGCGTTCTTCCGGCTGCCGGCATCGCACCAATTCAGCCCTTTGGCAAGGACGGCCTGTCCATCCTCAGCTCCAACTCCTATGCCTCTGGCCTGGCTTCGCTGGCGCTGGTGGATCTTGCGAATCTGAGCCGGCACTCAAAGCTCGTCTACGCGTTGAGCTTGCAGGCGCTCAACGGCAATGTGTCGCCGTTCCTGGAAGACTCGCTCGCCTTGCGGCCGTTCCCGGAGACGGTAAAAGCCGGGGCGGAATTGCGCCGTCTATTGAGCGGCTCCAGTCTCTGGAACCAGGATGCGTCCCGCCGTCTGCAGGATCCGCTCAGTTTCCGCACAGGGGTTTTCCTGATTGGCGAACTGGATCGCACACAGGCGGAATTACGCACACTGCTGAACGTCCAGTACAACGCATCTGACGACAACCCGGGGGTGGCAATTGGTGTGAAACCGCGATCGGCCCGATGGCAAGAGCAGCAAAGCTATCTGCCAAAGGGCGGGGCAGTGCTCCCCACAGCAAACTTCGTGCCGCTGCCTTGGGTGCTTGCGTTTGAGCAGACTGCGATTGCCCTAGGGCATCACTCGCTGGCATCCGCCCAACGCATCGGCCGCCTGAACGACCCCAATTTCACCAGCCTTTCACGTTCCCTCGGCACTGACAATACGGTCCATGCCTTCGGTGCCATGGAGAAGCCTGCTATCGCGCTCGCCGCGGAAAACAAGGCACTGGCGCACCCGGTTTCGATGGATTTCTCGCCATCCTCCGGGAACATTGAAGATGTCGCGACCAACGCTCCCGCTGTCGTGCAGCGCGTGCGCAAGCAGATCGACAACGCCTATGCACTGCTGGCCATTGAGCTTGTCCATGCCGCACAGGCGGCAGACTTGCGACGCCGCAAAGATCCCGGGTTCACGTTGTCGCCTGCCACCCAGGCGCTGGCCGATACCTTGCGCAAGCGCGTGGCCTTTCTCGAACAGGACCGTCCCTTGACAGGCGACTACCGGGCGGCGGCCGAAGTGCTGCGAGCCTATATGCCCTGAGCTGGCCAGCGGCACAACCAGGCTACGCGGCGTGGCTTTTCCCACTGATGCGGTGAAGTCACGCCAGGCGAGATGCGGCGGGGGCGCGGCGGCTCTTGCCAGACCAGAACGCCCGTTTTCCAAAAAATACAAGGCTTGTCAAAGGAGGAGAAACCCATGAAGAAGGAGTTCTATGCAGGCATGCTGCTGGCGATTGGGTCCCAGGTGGCTACGGCAGCGTCGTCTGTCACGCTCTATGGCGTTGGCGACATCGGATTTGAATACCTGACCAATGCCGATGCGGCTGGTAACAAGCAGCTTCGCATGGCCAGTGGAAACGTTTCAGGCTCGCGCTGGGGCCTGCGCGGCGTTGAGGACCTTGGCGGCGGCAGCAAGGCCGTCTATGCGCTCGAAAGCGGTTTCGATCTGGACACGGGGATGGGCCAAGGTGGTCGGCTTTTCGGTCGACAGGCTTATGTAGGACTGGAAAACCAGTGGGGACGTGTTACGCTGGGTCGGCAGCAGAATGCGCTCTTTGACCTGTTGATCAACTACGATCCAACGGGCCTGGCGACGCGATACTCGGCGTTTATGCTGGACCCCGCCCTGGTTGGTCGTTACGACAATATGGCGAAGTACTCAGGAAAATTTGGGCCAATCACCGCGGTAGCCCTGTACAGCTTTGCGCGCGGCACCACCGTGACGAGTGGCACTGGTAGCGCCTTCGCAAGCGAGTCTCCTGGGGACGTCAAGAGCGATCGTGCGTTCGGTGGTGGCCTGGAATACGCAGCCGGCTCGTTCGGCGCGACAGTGATCTATGACCAGCAACAGGGCACTTCCGGCATCTCCGGACAGAATTCCGGCCAGACTGACCGGCGCTTAGCCGTGGCAGGCAACTACATGCTGGGACAGGCGACCATTTCCGTGGGCTACCGTTGGTTAAGGGGGGACATCGGCATCGCCCCGGGTGGTCAGGCACGTCGCAATGATATCTATTGGCTCGGCTATCGCCTACAGGTGTCGCCAGCAGTAGGTCTCACTGCGGCAGGCTATTACTTCAATGACAGGAACTCCAGGCAGGATCCATGGAGCCTAGTGGCGTCGGTCAACTATGCCCTGTCAAAGCGGACCGATGCATTCCTGACCGTGGGCTATGCGCACAACAAGGACAATTCACGTCTTGGGTTGAACGGATTTGGCACGGTGACCACAGGGCAAAGCCAGACAGGGGTCACTGTCAATCTCCGACACAAGTTTTGATTGGGATCAGCGGGCAAGTAGCGCTATCTGTTCCAATCTTCGCCGACGGCATGCCGTCGCGTGCGACAGGACCCGGCTGGACTCGATCGTGGCGATGATGCGGCGGTGGTAGTTGTGCCGCTGCAGCAAGCCGAGCAGATTCGGCGCTGATAGATCCAACGCCATATGCGCGGCCCGCACCGCGTGGTCAGGCGCTGGCTCCGGCAGTCCCGCGGCTGCCATGTAGGCGTCGCCGATGGTCTTGATCTTCTCAAGGCCGCGATAGTCGGCAATGGTGTCGAATTCGGAGAAGATCTCATTGAGGATGGCAACCAACTGCTCGGGGCTCATGCCTGCAGAGAAACGGCTGAACGCCACGACGTCGGCGAAGAGGACCGTCACCTCCGGAAAGCTGTCGGCGATGAGTTCCGGAACGCCGCTGGCGATCAGGTCAGGACGCGCTTTCAGTCGTTCAGCGATTGGGAGGGGCAGCAGGTTGAGTAGCAGGCGCTCCGCAGCTCCTGCTCGGCCAGAAGCCTTTCATAGAGGTTCTGGAGCTCGTCGTGCTGGCGCCTGATCAATTCCGAGCTTGCCTGCAATTCCTCGTTCTTTCGCGCCAGCGCGGCCTCGGCGCGCTTCTTCTCGGTGATACTGCGGCCTTCCGGGAGCAGGAATACAACGTTCCCGTTCGAATCCCTGATCGGCAGGAGCGAGAAGTCGACAATGATCGTCTCCTCGCCCATGGCCTGGCCGTAGTTTTCGAAGTCGCAACGGACAAATTCGCCCTGGCTCGCACGCTGGATCAGTTCTCGCAGCAACGCCTGGGTCTCTGGCGAGACCACCCACCAGCGGGCCTCCCAGAACGGCTTCCCCCGAATGTCGTCCAACCGTATGCCAATCGCCTCGAGCGCGGCCCGGTTGATCTCGAGCATCGTGCCGTGCACATCCAGCAGCCCGCGAATTGGTACATCGCGTCCAGCATGGTTTTTTTCCAGGCCGGTAATCCAGTCACGCCGGTGTATCCATTCGTCTTCCCATGGAAACCCTAGTTTCGTACGGTATTCGTTCTTGAGTGCGCGATTATTGGACGTACGTGCGCGTACTGTGGTTGTCGATATGGAAAACCACGCCTAATCTCTGCGCCAGACGCTAGACCCGCCATCGGTATCGCAAACCAGCCAATCGCCCGACTGCCTTCCCGGGCGGCCGATCACCGGGTCCGCTCACTGCGATCTCGACTCCCGAAAGCTAGCCCCCACGGCAGCTCCCCCACCTTTCACCGCTATCGGAGTTTCCACATGCAAGACCCCTGCGTCATCTCGGTGGCCATTACTGGTTCCATTCCTCGCAAGAAAGACAACCCTGCCATCCCTATCTCGGTGGCCGAGCAGATCGAAAGCACGCACGCCAGCTATGAGGCCGGCGCGACGCTGGTCCATGTGCACGTGCGTGACGATCAGGAGAACTCCAGTTCTGACCCGGAACGCTTTGCCGCCGTACAGGAGGGCATCCGCAAGCATTGCCCGGGCATGATCGTGCAGTTCTCCACGGGTGGACGCGGGCGCGAGCCGGAGCAGCGCGGCGCGATGCTGTACCTGCGGCCCGACATGGCATCGCTTGCCACCGGGTCCGTGAACTTCCCCACCACGGTCTACGAGAACCCGCCCGGCTTCGTGCGCGCATTGGCCGCAACGATGCGTGACTTCGATATCAAGCCGGAGATCGAGATCTTCGACCTGGCCATGCTCTACAACACCGCGGAACTGGTCAGGGAAGGGCTGATCGCGGCGCCCGCGCATGTGCAGTTCGTCTTCGGCATCAAGAACGCATTGCCCGCTCGCCGGGAAATCCTGGCCTTCCAGGTGGACCAGTTGCAGAAAATCCTGCCAGGCGCCACGTGGACGGCCGCCGGCATCGGGCGCCACCAGTTAGAAGTGAACCACTGGACGCTGGAACTCGGTGGCCACTGCCGCACCGGCCTAGAGGACAATGTGCGCTGGGACAAGGGCACGCTGGCCGCCAGCAACGCTCAACTGGTACGCCGGGTAGCAAATCTGTGCGAACAATACGGCCGCGCCGTTGCAACGCCAGCGCAAGCGCGCCAGTTGCTGGGACTGCCACCGGCGGCATGATGCCGGACTGACGCAGCGGTCCCTATTGCAACGCGTGCGGCTGGCATCGGCCGATTGCGCCTTGCGCAGTTCGGCTGCACGGGAGGACTGGATCAATCCAACCAGGGATTGGCCTACACAATGCCAACCCCTTCGAAGTCCTTGCCGTTGCGTGTGGCCAACGCGGCGGCGGGGTGCCGACAGATGGCTGCAATCTGCGCGTCCGCCATGCTAATCGGGCCGCCCGCGCGTTCGCGCTGGGACACGAGACTGTGTGCCCCCCGCGACTGTGGAGCTATCAGAAAATCTGAACGATTCCATCAATATTATTCGATTTTCTTTTTGGGGGCGGTGCAGCAAAGTCTCGGCAAGGAGTTAACCATGAATGCACGAGCGCCCCTGACTACGCTGGCTATTGCCGGTGCCTGGCCACAACCTTCTTTTGTTTCCACTGCCTCCGGCACCTCCATTCCCTATGTGAAAGCTGGGAGCGGCGCGCCAATGGTATTCGTGCACGGGTCGCTGTGCGACTACCGCTATTGGGAGCCGCAGCTCGCTTCCCTGTCGAAGAACTTCCACTGCTTCGCTCCGAGCCTGGGCCAGTGGCACCCTCGCGCAGCATCCAATGCTCGGTGGTGCCGCCATGAGCACCGTGAACGCGGGCATCGAGGCGTTCGGGCGGGCTGCAGCGCTCGAATTGCAAGGCAAAATTCGCGTGAATGTCGTCAGCCCCGGATGGGTGCGGGAGACGCTCGAAGCGATGGGACGTGACCCCGCCAAGGGCTTTCGGGCAGCGGTCGTTGCACAGGTGTACCAGAAGTGTATTCTGGAAGACATTCCCGCAGGTGGTGTCGGTCACCCACTGAATGAGAGCGTGCAAAAGCTGGGAGGCCGAGAGAGTTGAATCCTGAGCCTGGTCATCAGGCTCAGGAATAGCGGCAGATGGACTTTGCTACTTACTCGGCCACGACATGCGCAACCTTGATGGTCTGCGCATAGCGAGCCGCCTCGTCGGCAATGACCTTCGCGTAGTCCGCGCTGGATCCTCCCACGGGTTCGATACCGGCAACGTGGAACTGCGAGACCACCTCGGGCATTTTGACTGCCTCGGAAACCGCGTTGGCCATCTTCTGAACCACGGCGTCCGAGGTTCCCTTTGCGGCAAGCAACCCGACCGTCACAGCGAAGTCGTATCCTGGCACCACCTCGGAGATCGCCGGAATCTTCGGCGCAAGCGCGGAGCGCTTCAGGGAGTTGGTGCCGAGAATCTTGACCTGGCCCGATTTGACGAAGCCCGACAGCGACGGCAAGGCAGCAAACACCACCTGGACCTGATCCCCGATCAAAGCCGGAACGGACTGGCCGGAGCCACGAAACGGCACGTGCTTGATATCCAGCTTGAGGGCGGTTTTCAGTGCTTCCATCGACAGGTGATGGGTGCTGCCGATGCCGGAAGATCCATAGTTCAGCGCGCCAGATCTGGATTTCGCCAGCGCGACAAAATCGTTGAGTGAGTCGGCCGGAACGCGTGCATTGACGGCGAGGAAGAGCGGAGACCTGGCGGCAAGCGAGACGGGTACGAAATCGCGCTTGGGTTCATACGACAGGTTCTTGAAAATCGCCGGATTGATGGACATCATCGAGCCGTCGGTCACCAGGAACGTGTAGCCGTCGGCAGGGCTCGTCATGAGCGCCTGGGCGGCTACCACGCCATTGGCGCCGGGCCGGTTGTCAACGACGACCGGCTTGCCCAGGCGTTGGGTGAGTTGCTGGGACAAAACGCGCGCAACAGTGTCAGGCAAGCCTCCGGGCGCGTAGGGAACGATAAAGCGGATGGGCTTGGCGGGCCAGGCATCGGTGCTGGCCATGGCCAATGCGGGAACGAATGCTGCGGTAAGGCCGAGGCCCAGGCTGAAGCAAAGCCTGCGTCGTGCAAGTCGGATTTGGGGGCGGTTCATGTGTTGTCTCCACTTTACGATCGTAGTGCATGCGGCGGCCCTTGGTGATGCCGTTCTGACGACGGCATTCGTGGGCTCGTTGCGCGGGGGTTATCGGATGGTGGTCTTGGGCGAGCCGTGGGTTCAGGCGACCGGTGTTGCGTCGACCGGAGGTGGCGAAGCCCTCGCCTGGCGCGTGAGCGTTACGTCCCGATCCTCGCGCGCCGAGGTCAGCATCGCCAGGCAGACCTCGAGCGTGGACCGCGCCCACGCGCCGTCATGGAGCGGGTCGCGGCCATGGATGACGGCATCGACCAGTTCGTCGATGACCTCGAAGCGGGGCACCGCCGGTGCCGGCAGGGGGATGTGCTCGCGCTGCGTGTCGGCGTAGACCCAGATGCCATCCGGCATCGGCCGGATATCGGCATGCTCGCAGCTCACGATGACCGGCCCGAAGTGCTGGTTGGCGAGCGCGCGTTCCGTGCCGGCCGGGGCCTGCCACGACGGGCCGCCGTAGGTGCCATCCGTCTTCAGGCGCGCCTCCGCCTGCGCCGAGCCGATCGACGCCAGCTTGCGCCGTGCGCGGCCGTAGTCCTCCTCGCGCGTGGCGAATCCCATTTCGCTGAAGCCGCCGTTCCACGGGTCCGTGTCGAAACGGCCATAGCCGCTGTAGGTCAGCGACGCGTAGGCACCATCCTCGAACCAGAGCATGGCGCTATAGGCGCCCTCGGTCGGCCGGGCCGGGTCCCATCTGCCCAGTGTCGCCCGCACACGTGTGGCGGGCGCGCCTGCCAGCAATCGCACCACGTCGACCTGGTGCGCGGCCTGGCTGAACACCACGCCGCCGCCGGCCTCCGTCTGCAATTCTTCGGGGCGCCGCGGGCGATACAGGAAGTCGGTGTAGTTCAGCGCGTGGATCATGCGCACTGCGCCGAAGCGCCCTGACGCGATCAGTTGCCGCGCGTGCAGGTATGGGGAATCGAAGCTGTGGCAATGCCCCACGATCATCCGTACGCCGCCGCGCCCGCAAGCCGCGATGATCTGATCGCACTCGGCCAGCGAGATCGCCATCGGCTTCTCCACGAGCAGGTGCTTGCCGTGTTCCGCCGCCAGGCACGCATGCGCAGCATGGTACTGATGAGGGCTCGCGATGTAGATGGCGTCAAGGTCGGGCGACGCTGCCATCGCCGCCAGGTCCTCATAGACGGGCGCATTGAAATCGCGCGCGAACTGCTGGCGTGCCGCCTCGCGGGGATCGCAGGCGGCGGCGAGGCGCACGCGCTGATCCGCGAGGAACGTAGGCAGCATCAGCGAGAAGGCCCGGCCGAGCCCGACCACGCCCAGGCGCACTTGCCGGGTTGCGTTGGCGCTCATAGGTCGATCACCAGTTCGGCGCACTTTGCCCGCGAGACGCAGATCATCACCTGGTGGTCCATCTCCTCCGGCATCAGCACCATGTCGCGATGATCCGCCTCGCCCGAGACCAGCCCGGTGCGGCATGTGCCGCAGGTGCCGCTCTCGCAGGACGATGGCACATTGCAGCCATGCTGGCGCAGCACGTTCAGGATGCTCGCGCCGACCGGCACTTCGTAGCGTTGCCCGCTGCGGCTGAGCACCACGTCGAACGGCTTGTCGTCGGCTCGTACGCCGCCGCCCTCGTTGAAGCTTTCGAAGTGGATCCGGGTGGCGGGCCAGTGTCCCGACATGTCGCGCACCGCCTCCATCAGGCCGCGCGGACCGCAGCAGTAGATGTGGGTGTCGCCCGGACGCTCGAGCACCGGCCACAGGTCGAAGGCCTTGGCGGGATCGCCGAAATCGTGGTGGATCTTCACCTTTCCCTTGAGTTCGGGCGCCTGCAGTTCGTCCAGGAAGGCGGTGCTCTCGGGCGAGCGCGTGAAGTAATAGAGCCGCCACTTTGCGGTGGAAAGCTCGCCAAAGCTGCGGATCATCGACAGAATCGGCGTAATGCCGATGCCGCCGGCGATGAACACGAATGCCTTGGCATCCTCCAGCAGCGCAAAGGCATTGTCGGGCAAGCCGACCGGGATCAGGTCGCCCTCGCTGGCGTCGTCGCACAGACTCTTCGAGCCACCCTGTCCCTGATCGTCGCGCTTCACGGTGATCACGTAGCGGTGACGCTCGGCGGGGTCGTTGCACAGCGAGTACTTGCGCAGCATGCCGTTGGGCACCTGCACCTTGATGTGAGAGCCCGGCGTGAACGGAGGCAGTTCGGTGCCGTCCGCCTGCACGAACTCAAAGCCCCGGATGCCTTGCGCGGCGTCGTGGATGCGCGCGATGCGCAGCAGCATCGGCGTGTCTGCATGCAACCCGGCGTGGGGCTCGGGATGGAGCGGTGTGGTAGTCATGATGCGCATTCCTGTCAGTCGACGATGCGCATCGACAGGTCGATCGCGCGCACGTCCTTGGTCAGCTTGCCGCTGGAAATCCGGTCGACGCCGGTGGCGGCGATGGCCTGCAGCGATTCGAGGTCGACGCCACCGGAGACCTCCAGCAGCGCACGCCCGGCGTTCAGCGCGCAGGCGCGACGCATGTCGTCGAGGCTGAAGTCGTCCAGCAGGATGCTGGTGGCCCCGGCGGCCAGTGCGGCCGCCAGCTCCTCCAGGTCTTCCACTTCGATCTGCACCGGCACATCTGCGCCGAGCTGCGCTGCGCGTTCGAGCGCCTCGCGCACGCCACCGGCCGCGGCGATATGGTTCTCCTTGATCAGGATGCCGTCCCACAGGCCCAGGCGATGGTTGGCGCCGCCGCCCACGCGGACCGCGTACTTCTGCGCCAGGCGCAGGCCGGGCAGCGTCTTGCGGGTGTCGAGCATCGCGCAGCCGTTTGGATTGGGCGACACCCCGGCGATCCGCTCGACGTAGCGGCGCGTCACGGTGGCGACGCCGGACAGTGTCTGCAGGAAATTCAGCGCCGGGCGCTCCGCGGACAGCAGCGCCCGCGCGTCACCGGTGATGCGGCAGACCTCGGCGCCAGCCAGCACGGCCTCGCCCTCGGCAATCCGCCATGCGATGGACGCGTCCGGATCGAGCCGCGTCACGCATGCGTCGAACCACGGCTGGCCCGCGATCACAGCGCTTTCCTTCGCCACCACGCGCGCCTGCACGCGCTTGGCCGCCGGCGCGAGCTGCGCTGTCCAGTCGGCGCGGCCGATGTCCTCGCGCAGCGCGTCGTCGACGTTGCGTCGCAGCGCCTGCTCGAGGGTCTCGTTGTACTCGAACATCATTTGCTCCCGAATGCGCGGCACGGGATGGCCCCGGCCGCGCGGCGTTCGTCAGATGCTGTAGGACTCGTAGGTGGAGGGATGGAACATCTCCTCCACCGGCACCAGCCGCTCGGACAGGCCCTGGCCATGGTGATGGCGGGAGAACGTCTCCAGCGTGCGCAGGTTTGCCTGCACGCCGTACGACCAGTAGTCCTCGCCCAGCGTCTCGCGCGCGGCCTTCAGCATCTCTTCGACGAACGGCATCGTCACCTTGGTCGCGGACGTATCGGACAGCTGCGCCAGCGCGTGGGCCTTGGACTGGCTGAACGCCTTGAAGACGGCGCCCGGCAGCCACGGCTGTGCCTCGGCGAGGGTCTTGCGGATGCCCACCACATGCATGATGGGAAACACCCCAGTGCGCCGGAAGTAGTCTTTCGCCTCGGCGGTCGGATCGTCGAAGAGCCAGCCCACGTTCTCGTTGCGCAGCGCCGCCGCGCCCGGGGGCCGCGGGGCGATGAAGCCGTCGATCTCGCCGCTGTCCAGCAGGTCGGAAATGGTGCGACCTTCGGGCGCCGCTTCCACGCGGACATCGGCGGGAAGCTGCAGCTTCACCTTTTCCGGACGTCCCGGCGTATCGATGCCGCCGCGTACCCAGGTCACATCGGACGGGTGGATGCCAAAGTCGTCCTGCAGGATCGCGCGCGCCCACACGATCGCGGTGAGCTGGTACTCGGGAATGCCGATGCGGCAGCCTTTCAGGTCCTCGGGACGTCCGATACGATCCTTGCGCACGTAGATGGAGGTGTGGCGGAACGCCCGCGAGAGGAACACGGGCACCGCGATGTACGGACAGTCGCCGCGCGCATGCTTGACGAGGTAGCTCGAGAACGACAGCTCGCTGATATCGAAGTCCTGGCTGCGCATGGCGCGGAAGAACATTTCCTCCGGGTTGAGCGTCATGTAGACGGGATCGACGCCGTCGATCTGGACGCGGCCGTCGAGCAGCGCGCGGGTACGGTCATAGTCGCCCATGGCGACGGAGAGGCGGAGTTTGGTCATCGGTGATGGAGTGGGGGCTCGGGGGATTGCAGGGGGGCAGTCAGCGGGGGATGCGGGGGGATGTGTGCCTCAAGCGGTGACGGAGTACGACGGCTCCAGTTCGGGCAGGTCCTGCCTACCGGCCCAGACGTATTGCACGTCGAACGTACGCCAGTCATCGGTCTTCGGCACCACCGCCTGGAACGCGCAGATGTCGGCGGGAATCGCATTGGCGCCCGTGCCGATCGCTTCGCCGCCTTGCTGGAACGCCCGGACGGCATCCAGCATCTGCTTGCGGAACTCGACGATGGCGAGATCGCTCGCGCCCAACCGGTCGTGGCTGCGGTCGGCGATCGGGCCCATCGTCAGCCACATCGCGACGTCCTGGTTCGGGAAGCCGGCAATCCCGGTGAAGTTGCCTGCCTTCATCGCCTGGCGATCCTGCCAGAAGCGGTTGTCGATGTTGCGCAGCGGGCGGTAGTACGCGTCCAGGTCCACGCCGACGGTCTGGCGCAGGAACTTGCGCCACGTCTCTGTTTCTGGCGTTTGCGCCGGATGGCCCCAGGCGATGAAGTAGAACGCCGTGTTGGTGTCGTCCATCGGCACGTTGATGTTGGCGACGTTGTAAAGGTTGTTCGGCGGGATCAGCGCGGTCGCCGGCGCAACGAAGACCGTGGAGCGCACATAGTCATGTGTCTGCGCCTGGTGGATCGGCCTGCGGATGGCGGCGTAGCGGAACCCGTAGCCGCCGCGCTGCACCTGCAGCCGCGGCGCCTTGTCGGTCGAAGGGCGCAGCCACAGGCTGTCGGTTGCCTTGGCGCTGTCCACGCGCGCCGGCACCATGTCCGAGCTGTGCAGGCTCGAGCTGTGCGCGGAATCGATCGCGCCCTCCAGCACCTGTGCCCAGTTGCAAGGCAGCAGCACCTTGGCGATGCTGACGCGGGTGTCCTCGGTCGGGGCCCAGCGTGGCGGCGCGAATTCCGGCACCGCATCCGCCGGTCCCATGTATGCCCAGACCATGCCGCCCCATTCCTTGACCGGATAGGCCTTGTGCTTGACTTTCTCTGCCATGCCGCTGGATGCGGGCTCGGAGACCATTTCCAGCACGTTGCCCTCTACATCCATCTTCCAGCCGTGATAGAGGCAGCGCAGGCCGCCTTCCTCGTTGCGGCCGAAGACCAGCGAAGCCCTGCGGTGCGGGCAGTACTCGTCCATCACCCCGACGCGGCCGTCGCTGTCGCGGAACACGACCAGGTCTTCGCCGAACACGCGCGCCTTCACCGGCGCGCCATCGGGCTCCGTCACCTCCTCGAGCAGGCAAACCGGCGTCCAATGGCGGCGCATCAGCTGCCCCATCGGCGCATCGCCTTCCACACGGCACAACAGATCATTTTCTTCCTTGGTCATCATTTGGGGGCTCCTGGCCATCGCATCCCGGGCGCTGGCCGGTCTGGCGTTCTGGCTTTGCTTGAAAAATACTTAGTGGCCTAAGAATAATCAGGGCAAACCTCGATAGCAAGGCGGGATTGGGAAACCAAGGGAAAATACTTAGGGGGCTAATAAAAAGGGAGCGTGCGCCGTCACGGTCACGTGCGCAATGCGCGGCCGGACGGGAAGCAAGGCATCGGCTTGCCAGATGCTCGGCGGAAGGGCGAAAAAGGGCGGACGGCGAAGCAGCTCGCAGCCGGGAATATTGAGAGGGGGGAGGGAGGAGGGGGCTGCTGGAGATGTGTTGGGGAAAACAGGACTGCCAGCCGCAGTCCTTCGCGCGCAGTCGCGCAATCGTTACGCCTGCTCGATACCTTCCTGGTCGCGGGTCAGGTTGTCGATCATCACCAGCAGGGCGCGGCGCGTGGTGGCGACATCTTCCGTGGCGAGATGCTGGACCGCTACCGCATTGACCTCTTCGGCCAACGGTACCAGCGTCTTGCGCAGCCGCTTGCCTAATGGCGTGAGGAACACATAGATGTTCTTGCGATTGGTCGGCCGGCGCTCCAGCGTGACATAGCCGAGCGCCTCCATGGCTTGCAAGGCCGCGAATGTGGTCGGCTCCATCACGCCCGCCTCGATGCTCAGCTCACGCTTGGTGATGCCGTCGCGTTCCCAGAGAATGCGCAGGAAGGTCCAGTGGCCAAGCTGCACGTCATGCTGGGAGAGCCGGTGCTGCAGCGCGCGCAGGAAGACCCGCGTCGCGTCTTTCACAAGGTGCGCAAGGCGATCATTGGGCACGTCGTCGTGCCAGCGGCGCAGGACGCGCTGGGCGATTTCCTGTTCTCTGAGTTCAGAGGCTTTCGACATAAGGGCGGGAAGCAAGGGCAAAGACGTATTCTGCCACGGCTTGTCTGTGCTTTACGCAGGCTCCGCGGCGCGACTGGCTTCCAGGTTCCTGCGCAGGACGACCGGCTTGGCGCCGACCTGCTGCTTGCAGATCCAGTGCGCCAGCGCCGAATCCAGGTGCTGGACATGCGCAGGAAACCAGCGCTCCAGTTCTTCTGCCAGCCGGCGCGCAACCTCCACCTCCCCGCGTACGAGCCTTGCCTGCACGCCGGATATCGAGGCCAGCACGGCTGCATGTTCGCCGATGTGGCACTTGCGCGGCGGAAAGGCCGTTGCCTCCATCAGCCTGTCCTCGTGCAGGAAATGCGTTCTTGCCAGCTGTAGCAGTTCCTCCAGCATCTCCGCCAGGCGCTCAACAGGCGCTTCGCGCAACGACTGGATGAGCGCCGCAAACTGTCGATGCTCGTCGTCAATCGAGGAATGACCGATCAGTAGCCCGTCATGCCAGTACATCGGATTGTGCGCTGCCATCATGCCTCCATCCATATTGTTAGGAGACTAAGTATTATAGGATGGGCAGGTTCCGGAGGCAACGGAAACAAGCATAGTGAGAAGCGCACCTGACTGCACATGTGCGCGGCGCGTTTATTAAATGGGAAGAATCGACTTGAGGAACACTCAATCGTTCGCATACTCGGTTGATGCGCTGCGCTTGTGGGCCACCAATTGCATCAATCGCTGATCGCGCCATGCCTGGCGAGCGTCGCGTAGATGCGACGGCAGTTCCACAAGGCGCTCCGCTTCCAGTTTGCCAATGAGCGCATCGGTCCACTGTCGCGGCGTAGCTTGCCTGGCAATGTCGAGATAGAGCGGACCATAGCGTCCGCAATAGTCGCGTAGGCCACCAGGCGCGTTCAGGTCGATGGTCTCCATTGGCCCCATGAACGACCAGCGCAGACCGAGCCCATCCTTTACCGCCTTAGTGTTGAAGGAAGCCGTTAAAAAGCCCGGGACGCCGCCCTTCATCGGAGTATCGTATCTGTAGCAAAGAGACGGAGAACCGACATGCGATGCACAATCGTTCTCGAGTTCGATGATGGCCACGGCACAGCGGTCAAGCGGGTTGAGTTGATGCGATTTCACCGCGCTGAATGCGGGCCCTGCGGCGACGTGGGCTTGACGCTGGAGGAAGGCAAATCATTCGTCAATTGCGTCCAGGAGGAATTTGTCAACGAACAGATCGCCCGCTACTGCGCGTCACAGCGAACTTGTAAGGTCTGCGGCACGCTCCGTCGTGAACATGACTTGCATAGCTCAGAACTGAAGACGACGCTGGGAAAGGTCTACTACTGTCGCCCTCGCTGGAAAGCATGCAAGTGTGGTGCTGACAAATCGAGGTATGTATCGCCGCTTAAGAATTTTGTTAGGGAAGCAAGCACAGGGGAACTGCGATGGCTGCATGCTGAACTCAGCGCCACAATGCCATACCGGCAGGCCATGCAGGTCATGAACCTCTTGTTACCAACCTCCGGCCGCGATAGCCACGTCACCATCCGCAATCACACCGTGGCCGTAGGCAAATACCTCCAGCACGCAAGGCCTGTGCGGCGGTGGTGCGAGGAGAAAAAACCCATCGCCGAGCTTGGCATCGATGTTGGCTACGTTAAGCGAGCACTTATATCCGGACTCTATCGCGGGCGTACCCGCAGGCCCCGATGGATTTCGCCGCAGAGGTCCTCATCTACGCAACGGACTCAAGGTCCGAGTAATGTTTCAGGTTTGGCTCTGCGCGGTCCGACCTGTCTTGCCATCAATTCAATATCAACCTATGCAACCGTGAAAGGTGGTGTGGATAGTCGTTTCATCGAAGTCACGCCGGCAATGGCGGAGCGAGGGGAACCTGGTACGTGCGCCTGTATGCCAGCAGGGCCCAAATGATTCTCGCCATTTTGTTGGCCAGCGCCACGGCAACGACGTTTGTGGGTCGTCGCTTAAGCATGGACTTCAGGTGGTCGGGCAAGTGTCGAGCCTTTGATATTACGGATCGTGCCCCGTGGATCAACAAGGTGCGGAGATAGACGTCGCCCCGTTTACTGATGCCGCCCAGTTTGACTTTGCCGCCAGAGCCATTCTGTCGAGGCACAAGTCCAAGATAGGCTGCAAACTCTCGTCCGGACTTGAAGGTGCGGGCATTCCCGATGACGGCGACTGCGGCAGTGGCTGTCAACAAGCCAACCCCCGGGACGTCGGAGATACGGCGGCACGCTTCGTCACTGCGACGCCATTCCGTAATGCGTTGCTCAATCCGTTGGATCTGCTCGTCGAGCGCGAGCAGCCGAGATAGTTGGTCTTGCAAGCCATCCGTTAGCATTGCAGGCAACTGGTCTGCCAAATCAGCCAAGGCGATCTTGGCAGCTGCGATCCCCGTGCGGCGCCCCTGTGGCAGCACCACCCCGAACTCATATAATAGTCCGCGCAACTGGTTCACCTGCATCACGCGAAAGCGTACAAGTTGCTGGCGCATGCGGTGGAGCGCCAGCATGGCTTGCTGTTCCTCCGTCTTGACGGCCACAAATCGCATTCCTGGGCGTTGCGCTGCCTCCCAGATTGCTGCGGCGTCTGCGGTGTCGTTCTTGTTGGATTTGACAAACGGCCGCACGAACTGGGCCGCAATAAGCCGGACATCGTGCCCGAGCGCAGACAACTTCCGTGCCCAGTAATGCGCACTGCCACAGGCCTCCATGACGATGCGGGATGGCGGTCGGTTTGTGAAGAACGGCAACAGCTGAGCGCGCCTCATGGCTTTACTGTGAATCGTGCCAGTGTCGGGCTCAACGAAATGGATTTGGAAAACGTGCTTGGCCAGGTCGATGGCTACTGTGGTCGGTTCCATGTGGATCCTCCTTGGCAGGCTGCGACGACAGAATCACCACTGTGACACACATGGGAGCTGCCTTACGAACTGCTCCGGCACGGTCGGCGATTCGCCGAGGCGGGAGGCGACCATTCCATCTACGAAAACGTACCGCCTTTTACTACAGTTCACGCCGTTGAGAACGGCACATCGAACCTGCAGTAGTCCATTGGCTCCAGCAATCGTCCATCGCATGTGCCCGTTCCTTTTCATGCGCTGGCCAATGACATTGTCGACTACCGATTCTGCTCCCGCGCTCGAAATTGGCAGCCCTGCGCTCGGGACTTCCATTTCAATGTGGGGATTCATTGGAAATGTAAGCTGAAAGCGCCTATAACCTCACGTTTCTAAGTGAGCACGATGGGTTTGCTGCGCTGATCAGGCAACTCGGCGAGGGGCGCGCGACGACGCTGCCGCGCCCAAGCGGCCCCAAAACCGGTTGGGCCGTGGCGCTCCGGTTTCGATCCCTCCGAATCACCGTTTCGGAAAAGGCCAGTTGGCCAGACGGCGTCACGCCTCTACTCTTCCCGCATGCATCCGATCCAAGCAGATGCAACACAACGCATATCAAACGAAGGAGCGTATCAGCAATGCATGACTTGCCTCTCGACGGTGTGGTCGTGGTCGAGCTGAGCGACAGCGCTTCGGCGCCGTTCGCCGGCCAGATCCTTGCAGCGCTCGGCGCGGACGTCTGGAAGATCGAGCGGCCCACGGGCGATTCTGCGCGCGGCTGGGGGCCGAGCAAGTGGAAGGGCAGCGGCGCGGCCTTCCATGCCATCAACCGCGGCAAGCGCTTCATCAGCCTTGACATCAAGGATCCCGGCGACCTGGCCAAGCTGCACCAGTTGATCGCGGAGCGCGCCGACGTTTTCTTCCACAACCTGCGGCCCGGCTCGGCGGCGCAGTACGGGCTCGATGCCGACAGCCTGCGCGTGACCAAGCCGGAGCTGATCTGCTGCGAAGTCGGCGCCTTCGGCCACCAGGGTCCGCTGAACACCGCGCCGGGCTATGACCCGCTAATGCAGGCGTTCGCAGGGATCATGAGCATCACCGGCGAGGAGGGGCAGTCGCCGGTGCGCGCCGGGGTGTCCATTGTCGACTTTGGCACGGGTATGTGGGCCGTGATCGGCATCCTGGCGGCGCTGATGCGCCGGCAGAAGAAGCACGTCGGCGCGACCGTCAGCAGCTCGCTGCTGGAAACCGCGATTGCCTGGATGTCGATCGGCGTGGCCAACTACAACGCGGACGGCGAACCGGGTTCGCGCCATGGGTCCGGCGTCGCCTTCATCGTGCCGCATCGCGCCTACCAGACCGCCGACGGCTACCTGATCGTCAGCTGCGCCAACGATGCGCTGTTCGCCCGGCTTTGCGAGACGCTGGACCGGCCCGAATGGGCGCGTGACGAGCGCTTTGCCACCAATGCGGGGCGCCTGCGTAATCGCGCCCTGATCGACGGACTCATCGGCGAGCGCCTGGCCGAGCATCCGCGCGCCTACTGGCAGGAGCGGCTGGGCGTCGTCGGGCTGCCGTGCGCCCCGATCCAGACGACCGAGGAGCTGGTGCACCACGCGCAGACGGAGGCGCTGGGCATCATCGGCAAGCCGTCAGACGATGAGCTCGCTGTCGTTGGCTTGCCGCTGTCGTTCAACGGCAAGCGTCCGCCGCCATTGTCGGCGGCGCGCGAAGTCGGCCACGACAACGCGGACCTTGCGTGCCTGACCATGCGGCCAAAGGCTTGACGGCTACGACGATATATGAAAACGGAGAGAGACATGACCGAAGTTCCGCAAACGGAGAGTCTCTTCGCCTTGATGCATGACCAACCCGAGTCACCATGAGTGCCAATGCGAATGCTGCTACCGCAGCCACCACGAACAACCCTGGGCGACCCCTGAGCGGCGTGCGAGTCCTGGCGGTCGAGAATTTTGTTGCCGGGCCTTTTGCCTCGATGTGGCTCGCCGATGCCGGTGCCGAAGTCGTCAAGGTGGAGTCGCGTGACGGCGGGGATTTTGCGCGCAGCACCACTCCGGTGAAGAGCGCCGAGGACGGCTCCGTGCAAAGCTTGTCCTTCCTGCGCAACAACCGGAACAAGAAGAGCGTCACGCTGGACCTCAAGCATCCCGAAGGCAAGCGGATATTCACGCAACTGGCATGCGAGGCGGACATCGTCCTTGAGAACCTGCGGCCCGGCGTGATGGACCGTCTCGGCATTGGCTATGGCGCGCTGCGCGAGCACAACCCGCGCCTCATCTATGTCGCGATCTCCGGTTTCGGGCATGAAGATGTGATGCCGAGCCCGTACACCGACTACCCGGCCTTCGACATCATCGGGCAGGCGCTGAGCGGGCTGATGTACCGGCCCGAGCGCCAGGGAGACCGGCCGACTTATCTCGGCTTCTCGATGACCGACCTGCAGGGCGGCATCCTTGCCGCACAGGGGGCGCTGCTGGCGCTTTACCAGCGCGAACGAACCGGGTTGGGGAAGAAGGTCGACATTTCGCTCTATGACGCCTCTCTGGTGCAGAACGAGATCTCGGTTGCGATGTACTCCGCCTTCCACAAGCCTGCGCCGCCCGGGTTGCATGCCGTGACGGCGCCGTTCGGCACCTTCCGCGCCAGCGACGGGTATATTGTCATCGCCGTGCTGGGGGATCATATCTGGCAGCGCTTCTGCCACGTGATTGGCATGCCTGCCCTGCTGGAGGATGCGCGCTTCCAGGACGGTATGGCCCGCAGTGCCAACAGCGACGCGCTCAACCCGCATATCGACGCATGGCTGGCCACGCGCACACGCGCCGAGGCCGTCGAAGCACTGCGTGAAGGCGGGGTTCCGGCCTCCGCGGTCAACGACATTGCTGATGTCTTCGAATGCCCGCACGTTGCCGCGCGGCAGATGCTGATGACCCTGCAGGACCCGGCATGGGGCGCCGTCCAGGTCGCGGGCAATCCGATCAAGATGTCCGATACTCCCGAGCCGGAGGCTGGTCTGCCACCCCGGCTAGGTCAGCATACCGATAGGGTGCTGGGCGACTGGCTGCACATGAATGCGCAGCAGCTCGACGCACTGCACGCGTCGGAGGTCATCTGAGCAGCGCCTGGGCATCTGCCCCGATGCAATCAACGTCTCAATGGATAGAGGTTCTCCGCAATGAAAATTCTTGAAGGGAAGGTTGCCATCGTTACCGGCGGCACCGGCGGGATCGGGAAGGGGATCGCGCTACAGCTTGCTGCGCTCGGCGCCATCGTTGTCATCAGTGGCAGAACGGCAGCGAGGGCTGAGGCGGTGCTCGCCGAGATTCGCCACGCCGGAGGTACCGGGGATTTCCTGTCCGGTGATGTCCGCTCCAAAGCGGACATGGATGCGGTGGCCGCCGAAGCTGCCCGCCATCATGGCGGCATCGACATTGTTGTCGCGAACGCCGGCGGCAACGACGACGAGGCACGCCGCCCCGACGTCAGGGGACCGTTCGGCGATATCGACCTGTCGCGTGTTTGCGCCGTGGTGGCAGAGAACACCGCTGCGAAGCTGCTCCCGGTACAGTCGGCGTTGCCCTTCATGCGCCAGCGCGGAGGCGGAAGCGTCGTCTTTGTGACATCCGAGGGTGGCCGCGTGCCCACGCCCACCCAGACAGCGGTCGCGACCTTCGCCGGCGGGCTGATCAGTGCGAGCAAGGTGCTTGCCAGGGAGCTGGCCCGAGACCGGATCCGCGTGAACTGCGTGTGCGTGACGGTGGTGCGCGACAGCCCCTCCTGGCAGGCTGCATTCGAGAAGGAGGGAGGGGTCTCGGAGCGCCACCGCAAGCAGTATGAAAAGATCATCGCCAGCAGCCCACTTGGCGTGGCGGCGCCGCAAGACATTGGCCAGGTGGTGGCATTCCTGGCTTCGGATGCCGCGCACTACCTCACGGGGGCGACGCTCAGTCCTACGGGTGGGTTGACCATTCACTGAGGCAACTGCGTCGTCAGATGCAGAAAGTCCCTCCAGCCAGCGTGCATGCTCCTGACTGGCGGGCTGCGCGGTCCCGCAGGCCTCTGGTTCAACCCTGTTCCTGACTGTTGCCGTCCGCGAATGAGATAGACCAACGGCCGCGCATCAGCCAGCCCAGTCCGAACGTCATCAGCGCCAGTGACAGCAGCGCCGGACGCACGCCCACATGGTCGGCCAGCGCGCCGAATAGCGCAGCGCCGCTGGCGCCGCCTCCCATTGCGGCCATGAAAAAGACCGCCATGCCGCGGGCGCGCAGCCGGTCAGGCAGCGCCAGCTGGGCGCTGACGTTCAGCGAGTTGCCGATCGCAAGCCAGCTGGCTCCGCTCACGAACAGGACAGATGCCGCAAGCCACGCATGCGGGGCCAGCCCGATGCCTGCAATCGCGATACCGAGGATGAGCGAGCCATCCGTGACGATCCTTGCCGAGCCGAAACGGGCCCGCAGTCGCGGCAGTGCCATCGCCACCGTCATGGCCCCGGCGCCTACGCAAGCGAGCAGCGTCGTGTAGACCTGTGCGCTGACCCCGCCATATGCGCGCGCGAGCAGCGGGAGCAACGCCATCAATGCGGTCACAGTCAAAAAGAGCACCCAGACCCGCACGATCGCGGCGCGCAGGCGTTGGCTGCGCCATGCGTAACGCAGGCCGGATCGTATCGATTGCGGCAGACGCACGGTGCGGCGCTTGCGCGGCGGCGCGTTATAGTCCCATTTCCAGATCACCAATGCCGAGGCAAGCGACATCAGCGCGCCGACGATGAACACCGAGGCGCCGCCCCATATGGCCAGGAACAAGCCTGCCAGGAGCGGTCCTCCCACACGTCCGCCGTGCACAGCCAGGCCATGCAGGGCCATTGCCTGCGGCAACTCTGGGCGCGCAACGACCTCCGGCAGCAAGGCCGAGAAAGCCGGCCAGCGCACGGCGGTGCCAATGCCTCCGGCAAAGACCAGCGCAAGCAGCAGCGGTGTATTGAGGAAACCAGTGGCAGCAGCCACTGCGAGCGCAGTCGTCGTGGCCGTAGTCCACAAGAGTGTGAGGAGGAAGCACCTGCGCCGGTCGAGTTGATCCGCCAGCGCGCCACCGGGGAGAGCGAGAAAAAACGCTGGCAAGGCCGTGGCCGTCTGCACCAGGGCAACCAGGATCTTGCTGTCGGTCAGGGTGGTCATCAGCCAGGCCGCGGCGACGTCGCACATCCACACGCACAGGTTGGCGGCGACCCATACCGACCAGAGTACCGAGAACCGCCGGTTGCGCAGCGGCCCCCACGCGGTGGCGGTGGCGGTGGTGGCGGCGGCTTGCGCCGACTTGCGTGGCGGCTCCGTCATGTGCTCACCGATGGCTTCTGGCACATACCGGCAGCGCCAGCTTCGTTCGCGTTCTCAGTCCCCATGGCGTGGCTCATTTGACAGGTATGCCAGATTGGAGACCAATGCCACGCCGCGTCGCAACGAGTTGCAAGCGCGCGTCCCGTACTTTGGAAGTGCTATGTTGAGGAGCCGGTTGTTAAGGCCGTCTTTCGCGCTTGCTCAACCACCTGCCCGGCGCGGCCTCGGAAGCTGTCATCACCTCGAGCCACAGGGTGCAAGAAGGTGCGATGCGCATCACCGAGCCGCGCGGCATCCTGCGCGAGGATATCCGGCAATACCACGGGTACCTTGCACGACCACCCGCGTCGGTGGTTATTCCGTATCGGCTGGGCTGGTGCCCGCCGAAGCCTTGCCGGGGGTCTGGTAGAAATCCGGTGCCCACCGCCTGATCACTTCCCCGTCAAGGCGCCAGCCGACGCACTTGTCCCAGTGCGGCTTGGGCGATGTTGCCACCGGAGGCCTGATACGGGGTTCGGGCAGGGCTTCCCATTCCTGGCGCCGCGCTTCGCCGCCCACGGTCTGGTAGGCCACGGTACCGAGATTCATCAGTAGTTCGCGCAGATGCGTGCAGCCCCTGGTGCCGCCCAACGTGGTTTCGAGCGTCTTGCGCCAGCCGCGCGCGATGCTCGCGCCAACCAGGCCTTGCAGCGGTGGCAGGCCCCCGGTGCATTCGGCAAAAGGGATGGAAGGCAGCGCTGCTGCGATGGCCCGGACGGTATAGGTGTTGTCCAGCGTGATGCGGACCTGCATGTGGTGTATGGGCACGTCGGGCGGTTGCTCACCGCTTTCCCAGCTGGGCCAGGGCCCGGTCTTGCTGTCCTTCATCTCGCCTTCGATGTCCCACAAGCCGTCGTCACGGCGAAAGCCCTGCATGATGACAGCGCGGGTATGCAGGTGGCGTCGTGGGCCGGTGGCGGCAATTCGCAGGTAGGCGTTGCCGCGGCGTGGGCGGCGGCGGGCGCTTGGTCTTCGTGCATCGGGTCATCTCGATGAAGGGGGCGCCGGCTATTGGATAGGCGGTGCTTCCGGTGTCGGGGAAAAGTGATGCTGCAGAATCTGCCACACCCCCAGGCGCCTGACCAGCACCCAGGTCGTCCGCAGTGCCGAGGCGGTTTCGCTCCCGTCGGCGAGCACAAAGCGGAAGTTTGCGTGCCCCTGCGCCAGCAGCGTGTCCGCGCCAAGCTCAACCAGGGTCTGGTCGACCAGCGACATGGATGCCGAGCGCAGCGTCCCGGCATACGAGGCAAAGTACCCCAGGATCGCCGCCTGGCCCACGGCGTGGCCCGGGCGGCCCCCGAAAAACAGGGCTTCGGGCGCGTATAGCGCGGCAAGCGCGTCTGCGTTCCACGTCAGCGCGGCGGCGTTCCAGCGGCGCTCGAGGTCTTGCAGGGCGGCCTGCACGCGCGAGGCGTTCGTGCTCGAGGCGTGGTGTTCGGTCATGGTTGCCATGTCATTGCCTGGCGCGGCCCGGGCGTTCCCGGCCATGCCTTTCTTGCGGCGTTGCGGGCAATGCTACGACGATGACGCCCGCCAGCTCAACCGAAAAGGACAGGGCGTTCCGTACCTTGGAATGCCACGGCGCCGCCGCCCGCAACTGCAGGTCGGGATGCGACCGGTTCCGGCGGTCGCCACGCTGCGGCTTCAGCGCTCAGGGGCGCGGGTTTGCCGAGATGTTTCAAAGTACGGGAGAGTTTGCGCAACGCCATTGGTTATCTGGCGCCGCTGCAGCATAGTGAATCCGTGCATGCCGGAAACGGTAGCTGTTGTCTCCATGCTCGCCTCCGAGCGAGCTTATGCCCCGACCGGCTTGCCGCGGGGCTTCTTTTTTTGTTCGCGCCGTTGGCGCCACCTTCGACCAAAGGCCTTCCTCCCATGCTGAAGCAACCCGCCACCAAGTACCGTCCCTTTGCCCCGGTCCACTTGCGCGACCGTACCTGGCCGGACGCAGTGCTGACCCGCCCGCCGGCCTGGTGCAGCGTGGACCTGCGCGATGGCAACCAGGCGTTGATCGAGCCGATGGACATCGAGCGCAAGCTGCGCATGTTCAGGATGCTGGTGCAGACGGGCTTCAAGGAGATCGAAGTCGGCTTCCCGTCCTCGTCGCAGGTCGAGTTCGATTTCGTGCGCAAGCTGATCGATGAGCGACTCGTTCCCGACGACGTGACTATCCAGGTGCTGACGCAGGCACGCGAACCCCTGATCCGCCGCACCTTCGAGTCCCTGCGCGGGGCTTCGCGCGCGATCGTCCATCTGTATAACGCCACCTCGCCCGTTATGCGCAGGGTGGTGCTTGGCCTCGACGAGGCCGGCATCGTTGAGCTCGCCACCAGCCACGCCAAGCTGTTCAGCGAACTGGCAGCGCAGCAGCCAGGGACGCAGTGGATTTTCGAGTACTCGCCGGAGATGTTCTCGGGTACCGAGCTGGCTTTCTCCAAGCGCGTGGTTGACGCGGTCACGGAGGTCTGGCAGCCCACGCCCGCGCACAAGTGCATCGTGAACCTCCCTTCGACGGTGGAGCATTCCACGCCGAACATCTTCGCCGACATGATTGAGTGGATGCACCGGAACCTGGCGCGCCGCGATTCGATCAGACTGTCCGTCCATCCGCACAATGACCGGGGTACGGGGACAGCGGCCGGCGAATTTGCCGTGATGGCGGGTGCCGACCGCCTGGAAGGCTGCCTGTTCGGCAATGGCGAACGCACCGGCAACCTTGACCTGGTCAATGTCGCGCTGAACCTGTACACGCAGGGCGTGGACCCCGGCCTCGACTTCTCCGATATCGACGAGATCCGTCGCACTGTGGAGCACTGCAACCAGCTGCCGGTGCACCCGCGCCACCCCTATGCGGGCGACCTGGTCTACACGTCGTTTTCCGGTTCGCACCAGGACGCCATCAAGAAGGCTTTCGCCGCGCGCCAGGAGGGCGATATCTGGGACATGCCGTACCTGCCGCTCGATCCCAAGGATCTCGGCCGCAGCTACGAGGCGGTGATCCGCGTAAACAGCCAGTCCGGCAAGGGCGGCATCTCTTACCTGCTCGAGAGCGAGTACGGCATGGAGCTGCCACGGCGCCTGCAGATCGAGTTCAGCCAGGTAGTGCAGGGCGTGATGGACGCGACCGGCACCGAGCTGACCGCGCATGACCTGTTCGAGCTGTTCGAGCGCGAGTACGCCGTGCATGCCATCCCCGCGCCGAAGCACAGCCTGGCAGAAGCCGCGGCAGGCGCTGCGGGAGAACGCGTACGGCTTGCCGGCGAAGCCGTGGTCCACGGGCAGCCGGTTGCCCTGGACGGCGCCGGAAACGGGCCGATCGATGCCTTCGTGAAAGCACTGGCGGCGGCCACCGGTGAGAGCATCCGCGTGCTGGACTACCACGAGCATTCGATTGGCGCCGGCGCAGACGCGCAGGCAGTGGCGTACCTCGAGCTGCGCATTGGCGACCGTACACTGTTCGGCGTGGGCATCGACTCTGACATCGTGTCGGCGTCATTGAAGGCAATTGTCTCGGGCCTGCAGCGCGCCACCGCGGACGCCGCGGCCCGAATGCGCTAACCGCTGAGGTCTGCGCGGGCACCATGCCTTGCACATGGCGCCCGCTGCCAGGTGAAGCCGGACCTTAGCCGGGTCGCACGTCAGCCAGGATCGACGCGATGTTCCGCACATTCTCCAGGTCCAGCACCGCATCGATGACGCGAGCGATGTTGGCCTCGGGAATGACGTCCTGCGCGTTGTCGCGGAATTTCTGTACCAGTTCTTCCGTGCTCATATGGCTGGCCGGATCGGGGGAGGGGCTCCCCTTCGGATAGCGCCGCTCGTCGGCAAAGGTCTGGCCGCGCGCCGACACCTCGATCTTCGCCGGCCGGCTGGCCGCGTGGCCGGTCAGCAGTGCCACATAGTCGGGGTGCACCGCGTGCTCGACCTTGTCCATCAGGCGCATCACGGATTCGCCGAAGACCAGTTCCGGATCCTGCCAGGCCTTGCCCGGCGGCACGCGATGCGCGCCCAGCGCGATGCCGTGCGCGATGCTGAACTGTGCATCGTGCACATGCCGGATATCCCGGTTGAGCCATACCGGCTGCTCGACGAAGCCTTCGACCCAGACCTTGATGCCGTCGATCTCATCCTGTCGCAGCTCGTTCTGGCCGACGATCTCGTTGAGGCTGTCCAGCAGCGCATGCAGGATGCGACAGTGCGGGTAGGGCTTGTAGGATTGCTCGGCGGGAAACTGCCAGTCGGTGCCGAGTGCCGCGAGGATGCGATCGGGCTCCCAGCGCGTGGTGCCTATAAAGCGCGGGAAACCGTACTCGCGGTCATCGAGAATCTGCAGGTCGCCGCGGTGGCCGAACTCGGCCATGTGCGCGGCGGCCATGGCCGCCTGCGTCAGCGCGCCGGCAAGCAGGTACTTGATCGTGGAGCTGGGCGCATGCTGGAACCAGGCGACTTGCGAATTTACCGGGCTGATGCTGCCGGCAATTCCGAGCGCATGCGCTGTTGTCTCGGCGCCCAGTCCCTTCAGCTTGACGATGGCCGCCGTCGCGCCGAAGACGGTGCTGCTGTAGCCATAGATCTTCGGTGGCGACACCTTGCCGTCCTTGGTGTCGCGCAGGTAGTCCATGGCCTTGCCGAGCCGGTAGGACATCTCGTGCGAGACGGCCAGCGCGGTGATCAGGTCCTGGCCGGAGCGGCCCATGGCTTCGCCGACCGCCAGCGCGCCGGGCAGGACATAGGGCGTCACATGGCCCGGCGGAACCACCGCATCCATGTCGAGCGCGTTGATCAGTTCGCCGTTGGCAAAGGCCGCGCCGACGACCGACACCCGCTGGTCGGTGCCGATGATAGTGGCGTTGCCCGCGGCGCCACCCATCAGTGCGCCATAGTCGATCCCGATCTTGCCCTTGGGCTGGTCGACGGCGGCCAGTGCGCATCCCAGCGAATCGAGGACGATGCGCTTGCATTCGTCCGCGACCGCCGGGGGCAGCGAGTCGTAGGTGCTTTGTTGGGTGAAGCTGGCCAGGTGCTCGACGATGGTTGTTGCCATTGCGTTCTCTCCAGGTAATGTGTCGCGCCCCTGCGGCAGGGGCTGGCAGGGGAGTTCGGCTTGTCGTTCGGCTTACTCTTTCGGAATGCCCAGGTCCGCCACGACCTTGATATTGCGCTGAAGATCCTGGCGCAAGAACTCGGTGAATTCCTCCGGGGACAGGTTGCCGGCTTCGGCGCTGTCCTTGCGGAACCGCTCGCGCACGGCCTCGCTGGCCTGCGCCGCCTTCAATGCCAACGCCAGCCGCATGACGACAGGCGTTGGCGTGCCGGCCGGCGCCGTCAGGCCCATATAGACATGGAAGCTATAGTTGGGCAGGCCCTGTTCGGCCAGTGTCGGAATATCGGGAAACGCCGGCAGGCGCTTGGGTGACGAAACCGCGAACGCGCGCAGCTTGCCGTCCTGGACGTATGGGCCTGACGAGTTGGCGCCGTCAAAGATCATGTTGACGCGCCCGCCGAGCACATCCGGCATGGCGCCGGCGTTGCCCTTGTAGGGTACGTGAAGCATATTGATGCCGGCCTGGTGCATGAACAGCGCGGCGGCCATATGGGTACTGGTGCCAATGCCCGCGGTGGCATAGGACATCGTGCCCGGACTGGCTTTGGCATGCGCGATCAACTGTGGCAGGGTCTTGTCGGGCTGGGCGGAGAAGCCCACCATGATCAGCGGGGCCTTGTTCATCATGCCGATGCCGGTGAAGTCCCGCGCCAGGTCGTAGCCCGGCTCCAGCTTGGTGGCCTGCGCCAGCGCCAGGGTGTTGGCGGTGGCGAGGAGGGTGTAGCCATCCGGCTTCTGGGCCTTCACATAACGGATGCCTAGCAGCCCGGCAGCCCCAGCCATGTTTTCCACGACCACGGGTTGGCCAAGGTTCTCGGCCATCTGCTGCGCCACGGCGCGGGTCGTGACGTCGAGCAGCGCGCCCGGCGCCGAGTTCACGATGATGCGCACGGGCCTGGCTGGATAAGCGTCTGCCGCGAATGTCGGGCCTGCGGCCAGCGCCATGATGATCACGCCGCACAGGCGGTGAAGGGAATGGGTCATTGCTGCGGTCTCCTGTCTCGATATCCTGTTGACAGCCCTGCGTGCAGGGTGGCGTATGCACGCATGGTCGGATCGGGGGCAGGCGCGGTCAATGCAGCGCTTGCCGACGTTCCGTGCAATGAGCGAGGGGGTTAACCCCCATGGAGCTTCATCGAACCGGCCCTCAAACTCTACCTAACGTTCGTCAGGTACGGGCGCGCCGCCATGCGCCGCATGCTCGTGGGTAGCGGGCGCAAGCATATCCATGGATACGGAGACGCCCATGTTGCAGCAAGCAGGCGCGAGGCCGCGAGGCCATCAACCCGGGATCGGCGCGATCTGGCCCAGGCCGGGCCGGTCCGCTACAGAGGAAAGTCAGGTGCGGGTTGTGCCGCTGGCCCGCGGCCTGGCCGTGCTGGCCGCCTTCGGCCCGGAGCAGGCCTGGCTGGGCAACCAGGAGATTTCGCTGGAGACCGGCATCCCCGCGCCCACGGTCACGCGGCTGCTGCAGTCGCTGGTCGCACTGGGATACCTGCACCACGACGAGGTGCGGCGCAAATACCGGCTCGCGGCCGCCTCGCTGGCGCTCGGCTATGCGGCGACCGCCGATCCTGCCGTGCAGCGCGAGGCCAGCATCGAGATGCGCAAGTTCGCCGAAGCGACCGATACCTACATGGTGCTCGGCACGCGCGACCGGCTCGATGTGATCGTGCTGGACAGCCGCGTGGGCAGCCAGGCCGTGCTGGACCTGCGCCTGACGCCGGGGACGCGCCTGCATATTGCGTCGTCGCTGATGGGATCGGCACTGCTTGCAGCGATCCCGGAACTGGAGCGCTGCTACCTGCAAGGCAATGTGGAGCGCAAGGCCGGCCGCGACTGGCCCTTGCTGCGGCGGCGCATGGCCGAGAAGATCTCGCAGGTCCATGAACTGGGCTTCTGCATGTCGCTCGGCGAGTGGGAGCCTGAGTTGGCCACCGTCGCCGTGCCGGTTTGCGTGCCGGAGCAGCCGCCGCTGGTGCTGGCCTGTATTGGCCGAACTGCGCGCATGGCGCGCGCCCGCGTCGAACGCGAGCTCGGGCCGCGCCTGCTGGCGATGGCGCAGGTGCTGCAGGAACGGCTGGCATCGCGCGAATAAGGCGAGCAAAATAGGCTGGCCCTTCACCTTCCCGCCAGCCTTTCATGACCGAATTCAACCGCCTGCACCTGATCCGCCAAGTCGACCTGTTCACGTTGCGGTTGTTCCTGTCCGCTGTCGAAGAGCAGCAGATCGGGCGCGCCGCGAGCCGCGAGAACATTGCCGCATCGACGGCGACCAAGCGGATCCAGGACCTCGAGGATATCGCCGGCGTCAAGCTGCTCGAACGCGGGCCCAGGGGCGTCGTGCCGAGTCCCGCGGGCGCGGTGCTGGTGCGCTACGCGCGCCAGATCCTGGACAGCATCGAGAACCTGCGTTCCGAGATTTCCGCTTTCACCGAAGGCATGCGCGGCAAGGTGGTGGTGGCTTCGGCGCGCTCAATCATCGCGCCATTTCTTGCCCGCGAGCTGGGCGACTACGCGCGCGATTTCCCGCTTGTGGAGCTGGTGGTGCGCGAAGTCGAGAACGCCGCGATCATCGAGGCGGTGTCGCGCGGCGATGCCGACGTAGGCGTGTTCGCCATGGCCCACGAGCTTGAGCTTGGGGGCGTCGACGTGACACCGTACCGCCGCGACCGGCTGGTCGCCGTGGTGCCCAACTCGCACGCGCTCAGCGCGCGCGAAACGCTCAGGTTCGAAGACCTGCTGCCGGAACGGCTGATCCCGGTGGAATCGATGCTGGGCATGTTCCGCGCCGCGGCGAAACGCATGGGCGCCGAGTTCGCCCCACCGTTCCACGTCGTCAGCGCCGGGGTGGCGACCAGCCTGGTCCAGGCCGGGCTGGGCGTGACTGTGTTGCCCGAATGCCTGCTCAGCCACGATATGTTCGATCAGGTCACCAGCGTGGCCATCGACGAGTCATGGGCCGTGCGCACCACCCATATCGCCACGGCCCGCGGCCGTGTCCTGAGCCCGCCTGCCGCCGCGCTGATGAAGCAGCTGCTAGACCGCCCGCGCGGCGAGCCCGCCGCATCAGGGCAGGGCTGAGCGCTACCACGCACCGTCGCGCAACACGGCGCAACACTGCGCGCCGGCCCGTCCGGGCGCCTCCTGCGGCTCACTTCGATCCCACCGAATCGCCGCTTCGGAAAAGGCCAGTTGGCTTGCCTGCTGCACACCACTACGCTTCCAACACGCATCGCGGCAATCGCAGCAAGGGCTCGCTGCAATGCAGGCAGATGCCAACGCAAACCAATGGAGGCAATACAGTGCAACCGAACTTCCTGAATGAATCGCAGGCCTTGTGGCTGGATACCGTGAACCGTTTCATGGACAACGAGGTCACGGTCGAGTACGTGCGCAAGTGCGACCAGAACCGTGACTATCCCTACGAGGCCTACGACAAGATCGCCAAGCAGGGCTGGCTGGGGCTGCTGTTCACGGAGGAAGAGGGCGGCGCCGGTGGTGACATCTTCGACTACACGCTGATGGCCGAAGGTCTTGGAAAGTTCGGCTTCGATTTCGCGGCGGCGGTCCTGGTGCCGACCTTCACGGCGATGAATATCGCGAAGTACGGCACGGCTGCGCAGAAGGACAAGTACATCAAGCCGTTCATCGAGGGCAGGATCCGCTTCTCTGTGTCGATCTCCGAGCCCGACGCCGGCTCCGATGCCTCCAACACGAAGACCCGCGCCCGTCGCGACGCGAACGGCGACTGGATCGTTTCCGGACAGAAGCTGTGGTGCAGCGGCGCGGCGGCCAAGGATACGGTCATCGCCATGCTGGTGCGCACGGATGCCGACAACAAGCACGGCGGCCTGTCCGTTCTCCTGATCCCGAACACCACGCCGAGCCTGGTGATCAACAAGCTGCCGACCCTGTCGCGGCACGCGACCGGCACCACCGAGATCTTCCTGGACGAAGTGCGCGTGCCGGCCGATGCGATCCTCGGCGAAGAAGGCCAAGGCTGGGAAATCATCACCAAGCACCTGGAGCTCGAGCGCTGCGCGGTGGCCGCTGCTTATGTCGGCAATGCGCAAACGGCGGTGTCGAAGGCGGTGCAGTACGCCCACGAGCGTATCCAGTTCGGCAAGCAGTTGTGGGACTTCCAGGTGCTCAAGCACATGCTGGCCGACCGCCAGACCGAGGTGGATGCCGCGCGGCTGCTGTGCTACCGCGCCGCGCAAATGGCAGCTGCCAACGTGCCGTGCAGCCGTGAAGTGTCGATGGCCAAGCTGTATGGATCCGAGACGCTCAAGCAATGCTCGCTGACCGGCATGCAGGTGCTGGGCGGCTATGCCAACCTGCCCGAAGCCGACATGGAGCGCTACCTGCGCGAATCTGTCCAGTCCACCATCGGCGGCGGCACCTCGCAGATCCAGAAGACCATCATCGCCAAGTCCATGCGCCTGGGCTGAACGCGCAACTACATCAAGGAACCAGCAACATGACTGACACGACCAAGCGCATTATCAACAACCGTATCGACCAGACCTTTGACGAGCTGCAGGTGGGCCAGGTGTTCCGCTCGGGCGGGCGCACCGTCACCGAAGCGGACGTGGTCAATTACTGCGCACTCACCGGCAACTGGATCGAGATCCACTCCAACACGCACTACGCGTCCAAGACCCGCTTTGGCCAGCGTTTGGTGCAGGGTTCGCTGACCTACTCGATCGTCACCGGCCTGATCCAGTTCGGCCTGGGCATCCAGGCGAACTACGGCATCGACAATATGCGTTTCCGCAGCCCGGTGTATATCAACGACACCATCTACGCCGTGTGCGAAGTGATCGGAAAGAAGGAGAAGGACGACAAGTACGGGGTGATCAAGTTCCGCATCAGCGCGATCAACCAGAACGGCGACCTGCTGCAGCAAGGCGAATGGAGCCTGCTGATGCTGCGCAAGCGCGAAGACCTCGACGCGCTGATCGCATCGTCGCTGCCTGAACTGAAGGCGGCATGAGGCAATGGCGGCCATGTCGACCAAGCCAGTAGCGGCCATCATCGGGATGGGCGACGCCTACGCGTCCCGGGCGGATCGCAAGGACCCGCTGCAGCTAGCCGCTGAAGCCACGCGGCGCGCGCTGCAGGACGCGGGCATTACCAAGGACCAGGTCGACGCCGTCTACACCGGCCGCTCGCCCTGGGCGGATAAGCGCTCGCAGTGGAGCAACATCTTCATCTCCCACATGCAGATGCCGGTGAAGCGTACCAGCGAGATCACCATGCACGGCGCTGGGCTCACTGCCACGCTGGCGGTGGCCTCGGAGATGATCGCTGCGGGCCAGGCAGAGTACGTACTGTGCCTGCAGAGTGACGCGACCGAGCTCTTTGTCGATGCCGTGGCAATGGGTGCCGAGGCCGATGCCGATCCGCAGTTCGAAGTGCCGTATGGCCCGATCATCCCGGCGTTGTATGGCCAGGCCGCGTGCCGCTACCTCCATGAGTTCGGCCTGACCGAAGCCGACCTTGCGGAGGTCGCAGTGGCCAACCAGCGTTGGGGCGTGCATCACCCGCATGCTGCCAAGGCGCGCTTCGGCGAAATTGACCGCGAGACCGTGCTTGCGTCGCCTTATGTCGCCACGCCGCTGCGGCGCTGGATGTGCTCCACCTGGGGCGGCGGCACCGGCGGCGCGCTGGTGGTCACCTCGCCGGAACGGGCAAAGGCGGCGCGCAACCCGGTCTACCTGATGGGCTACGGGTCAGCCACGACGCATGAGTACCTGGGAGATCGCATGAACATGCGGTCGTGCAGATTTCCCGAGCTTGGCGCGATGCCCAACCTGACCTACACGGCGACGGCGGCGGCGGCGAGCCAGGCCTATGCCATGTCGGGGCTGTCGCCGGCTGACATCGACATGGCGCAGATCTCGGTGAACTTCGCGCACATGGGACCGATCGTGATGGAAGACCTGGGCTTCGCGAAGAAGGGCCGGGGTATCGACCTGTACCGCGAAGGACGCACCGGGGTGGGCGGCGACCTGCCCACCGACACCAACGGCGGCTGGCTGTCGTTCGGCCAGCCGGGCATCTCCTGCAACATGGACAGCATGGTCGAGGCCGTGCGCCAGTTGCGCGGCGAAGCGCTCGGGCTGGCGCCGGCGCGCCGGCCGAAGACAGTGCTGGTGCAGGGTGCCGGGGGCATGCTGGCCGCCGGCAGCGTGCTGCTGCTGTCTTCCTCCACCTGAACCTCATCGGAGCACGTGATGATCCAAACGCAAGACGGCTGGCCGCAGCCATACCAGCTTCTCGATGCCAAGCCCTACTGGGAAGGCCTCGGCGCCGGACTGCTGAAATACCAGCGTTGCGGCGGATGCGGCCAGGCGGTCTGGCCGGCCCATTCCTTCTGTCCGCACTGCAGCGCCGACCAGCTCGCCTGGGAAGTCTCCGCCGGCCGCGGCAAGCTGTATTCGTTCAGCACCGTGATGCGGGGGCCGACACCGGCCTTTGCCGCGATCGCGCCGTACACGGTCGGTTTTGTCGAGATGGACGAAGGTTATTTCCTGTTCACGCAGATCGAAGGTCCGCCCGAGTCGATGCAGATCGGCAACCGTGTGCAAGCGCACATGATCGAACGCGGCGGGCAGGCGCTACCGGTGTTCACCCAGGCCTGACGCAGCGCAAGATATAACAGATAGAACGGAGAGAGACATGACAGTACGACTAGCAGCGCCCGGCCGCCGGCGCTGGCTACGGCTGGCGGGCGCCGCCGGCCTGGCCGCCTGCGCGGCACTATCGCTGCCCAGGCTCGCCGCGGCCGCGGAATGGCCAACCCGGCCCGTGAGGATCGTAATCGCAGTCGCGGCGGGATCCACCGGCGATATCCTGGCCCGGAGCCTGGCGCAGCGTCTCGAAGGGATCTGGAAGCAGCCGGTGATCGTCGAGAACAAGCCCGGAGCGGGCGGCGTCATCGGCACGGAATATGTGGTCAATGCCACCGATGGCCATACCCTCCTGCTGGGCACGCAAAGTTCGATCCTGCCCAAGTTCACCACCAGGAACCTGAAGTTCGACCCGATGACCGACCTGGTTCCAGTGTACAAGGTCATCAACTACCAGCTCGTCATCGCGGTGAATGCCGAAACCGCCCCAAAGGCGAAGACGCTGCGCGAGCTGGTCGACCTGAGCAAGAGCAGCCCCAACGGGCTATTCTTCGCCGGAACGGGCCAGACTTCGGTCTTCAACCTGACCATGGCCTTGCTCAACAAGTCGCTGGGCATGAAGTACACGCCGCTGGACTTCAACAGCGTCGGCACCATGAACCTGGCCGCCATGCGAAACGATGCGCAGTTCCTGGTCAATACGCCCAGCTCGATGAAGTCGCAGATTGATTCGGGCAAGCTCAAGCCGCTGGCTGCCATCAGCGCCGAGCGTTACGCCAGCTTCCCTGAGCTGCCGACACTGGCCGAGGCGGTAGGCTACAAGGGTTACTTGCCGCTGCTGTGGGCTGGCATCTTTGTCCCGAAGGGAACGCCGGCCGCGGTGGTGGACCGCATTGCGCACGACTTCAGCACGCTGGAAGCGGACAAGGCATTCCGCAGCAGCATCGAGTCGCGCCTGAGCGGGCGCATGGTGGCATCCTCGCCGCCGGCGTTCGCGAAGCAGCTGGCTGAAGAGGCCAACGTCTGGAAGAACCTTTTTGCTGAAATGAACTACAAGCCGGAGTAGCCATGTCAGGACCACTGGAGGGCGTACGTATCCTGGACCTTACGTCCAATTTCATGGGGCCGTACGCATCGCTGCTGCTGGCCGACATGGGCGCGGACGTGTGCAAGATCGAGTCGCCCGAAGGCGATACGACCCGCAAGGTTGGCCCGAGCCGCACCCCGGGCATGGGCGCGATCTTCCTGCACCTGAACCGCAACAAGCGCAGCCTGGTGCTGGACCTGAAGAAGCCGAGCGGGATTGCTGCGCTCAAGCGCATGCTACGCTCGGCCGACGTGCTGTTGTACAGCCTGCGTCCGCAGGCGATGGCCAGGCTGGGCTTGTCGTATGAAGACGTGCGGGCGCTGAACCCGCGCATCCTTTACTGCGGCGCGTTCGGCTTCGGCCAGAACGGACCATATGCCTCGCGGCCGGCCTACGACGACCTGATCCAGGCCGCTGTGGGTCTGCCGGTGCTGCAAAGCCGCAAGGCCGGTCCGCCGACCTATGTGGCCACCGCCATTGCCGATCGCGTGGTCGGCATGGCGACCAGCAATGCGGTGGCCATGGCGCTGTACCGGCGCGAGCGCACCGGGCAGGGCCAGGCCGTGGAGGTACCGATGTTCGAGACCTTCGCGCACTTCGTGATGGGTGACCACTTGTATGGCCATACCTTCGTGCCGCCGATCGGCGACTGGGGTTACGCGCGCATGATGACGGCTGAACGGCGGCCCTATCGCACGCAGGACGGCTATGTCGGCGTGCAGAGCTACACCGACCGCCACTGGCAACGCTTCTTCGAGATCTGCGGCGATGCGGCCATGGCCGCGGATGCGCGCTTTGCCGATATCCATGGCCGCACGCAGCATATCCAGGAGCTCTATGCGTTCCTGGGGCAAACCTTTGAAACCCGGCCAACGGCGGAGTGGATCCGGCTGATGTCGGCGGCAGACATTCCCATCATCGAGATGAATACGCCGGAAACGCTGCTGGAAGATCCCCATATGACCACGCTGGGCTTCTTCGCGGAGGAGGATCACCCTTCCGAGGGCCGTATCCGCACCATCGGCATTCCTCAGCAGTGGAGCGAAAGCCCGCCGTCACTGCGCCATCCGGCGCCCCGCCTCGGCGAGCATTCTGCGGCGCTGCTGGCCGAGTATGGCTTCTCCGTCGCGGAGGTGCGGGATATGCTGGCATGCGGCGCTGCGCGCGAACCCGCTCCGGACCGTGCGGAGTCCACGAACGGAGAATGAAAGCGGGACGGCGCGCCGGGTAGTGGCCAGCCCTCGTGACGTGCCGTCCCCTGTGCAGACTGACAGAGGCCCGGCCCGCCGGGCCTGGAACAGGCCATTGAATTCCCAGGAGACCAACGCCATGGCGCAAAAGCCAACCGGGCCCCTCGCGGGCATCAAGATCGTGGAACTGGGCGGCATCGGCCCGGGGCCGTTCTGCTGCATGTTGTTGTCCGACCTGGGCGCCGACATCATCCGCATCGACCGTCCGTCGCCCTCCGACGGCGGCGCGCCGGTCGAGGCACGCTTCGACCTGCTCAATCGCGGCCGCCGCAGCGCGGCCATGGACCTCAAGCAGCCGGAGGCGGTCGCGACGGTGCTGAGGCTGGTCAGCCAGGCCGACGCCGTGATCGAGGGTTTCCGCACCGGCGTGGCGGAACGGCTCGGGCTGGGCCCGGACGAGTGCCACAAGCTCAACCCGCGACTGGTCTACGGCCGCATGACCGGCTGGGGGCAGGACGGGCCGCTGGCCCAGGAGCCGGGGCATGACATCAACTACATCGCGCTGACAGGCGTGCTGCATTCCGTCGGCAAGGCCGGCGAAGCGCCGTCGATCCCGCTCAATCTCGCGGGCGACTTCGGCGGCGGCTCGCTTTACCTGGCGCTGGGCGTGGTAAGCGCCATCCTTGAGAGCCGCATGTCGGGGCGCGGACAGGTGGTGGATGCCGCGATGGTGGACGGATCGGCATCGCTGATGACGTTGATCTACGGCCTGCGTGCAGCAGGGTACTGGACTGACGAGCGCGGCACCAACCGGCTCGATTCGGGCGCGCCCTGGTACAACGTGTACGAGACGAAGGACGGCAAGCATGTCGGTATCGGCGCCAACGAGACGCGCTTCTACCGCAACGCCGTAAAGCTCCTCGGGCTCGACGTCGACAAGTTGCCCGGCCAGCACGAACGCGCCGGCTGGCCGGCGATGCGCGAGCAGTTTGCCGCCGCGTTCCGGAGGCGCACGCGTGACGAGTGGGCAGTGCTCGCGGCCGGCGCCGAGACCTGCATCACGCCCATCCTGTCGATGGGAGAGGCGCCGCACTGCACTCACCTGCAGGCGCGCAAGACTTTCGTTGAAGTCGATGGCGTGGTGCAGCCCGCGCCGGCGCCGCGCTTCAGCCGCACGCCGGGAAGCATCCAGCGGCCACCGGCCCGCCCCGGACAGCACACCGACGAGGTGCTGGGCGATTGGGGGTTCTCCGCGCAGGAGCTCGCGGCGCTGCACGACGCGGGGGCGATCCGCTAGCGCCTGCTGCGGCAGCGGCCGCTTTCGAGGCCGTTAGCCACACCAAAAAAATGCGCCTGGTCGCGCTTTGACACGCGAGCAGGCGCCAGTTCCCTTTACCTCTACGTCTACCTCTACCTCTTCCCTTTTCTACTTCTTGTCTTGCTGTCCGGCGGCACCGCATTGAAGCGGCACGGCCGGAGTCTATCCGTCAGAACTTATGGCGAATATTCACCATGACCCCCGTCTGATTCTCGCCCGGCGTGATCGTGCTGCCGAAGCCGTTCAGGCCAAGGTTGGAGTTGTCCTTGTTGTGCACGTATCCCACGTTCAGGAAGGCATCGGTACGCTTGGACAATGCGTAATTGGCGGATGCGACCAGCATCCACGGATCCTGCCCGTTACGCCGGTTGTTCAGGTAATAGCCCGCGCCGGTAAAGGTGAGGGCCGGTGTGGCCTGGAAACGGTAGCCCAGCCAGAACAGGTCGTTGCGGCGCGCGACACCGATATCGCCGTTGAACCAGCGATAGCCGGCCAAAACCGTCGAGCTGCCGAAGCTGACGTTGGCCGCCGCCGCGATGCGCCGGTCGGTCTGGCCCGAGTTCTGTCCGGTGATGCCACGCGTGCCTTGCTGCTGGTCATAGATCACGGTAGCGCCGAAGTTGCCGCCGGCGTACTCCAGGCCGCCGCCAAAGGCACGGTCGCTCTTGACGTCGCCGGGTACCTCGGTGCCGAGCGACGTAGTGCCTCCGCTGGTGATGCTGGTACCGCGCGCAAAGCTGTACAGGGCGGTTGCCGTGACGGGGCCGAACTTGCCGGTGTACTTGGCAGTGTTGTCGTAGCGGCCAGCAAGGTTGGGATCGATCGACAGCGCCGAATAGCGTGCCGCCAGCACCATCGGCTCATAGTTGATCAGCAAGTCGAACAGGGCGTTCTGCTGCCGGCCGAGCGTGACGCGGCCCCATTTGTGGTCCAGGCCCACGAACGCCTGGCGGCCGAACAGACGGCCGCCCTGGCTGGATACACCGCTGTCGAGATCGAAGCCGCTTTCCAGGGCATAGACCGCCTTCACGCCGCTGCCCAGGTCCTCCACGCCGCGCAGGCCCCAGCGCGAACCCGACACGTTGCCGGACGTCATGCGAAACAGCTTGTCGCCGGCGGCATTGGCGTTGTTCAGGTATTCCATCCCGATGTCCGCGACGCCATAGAGCGTGACGGACGATTGCGCGGCGGCGAATGGTGCAGTCATGGACAACAGCACTGCGGCGTAATACCGACTCTTCATAGGGCTCCTCCGTTGTGGTCTTGTATATGTGCGGAGTCTGTGAGATGTCGCGCAATGGCGTCAAAGCCAATGCGACAGCTGTGCCGTGCAATGAAATTGAAGACACATGGGGGAGTCCACCGGTGCGGGTAAACCTCATGGAAGCCGGCAGTTCTTGCTGCCAGAATGTACCTAACAAGCGTAAGGGATACGGGTGTAGCGATGTGTTCCCTTCTGCAAGCTGTAAGGAGTCGCAATGAGCCCTTCCTCACCCGTCACCATGACGCTGGAGCGTGGCCTCCAGGTGCTGCGCGCCTTTCGCGCGGAGCGTGTGCCCCTGACCAACGGGGAACTGGTGCGCCGGACGGGACTGTCCAAATCCACGGTGTCGCGGCTGACCATGACGCTGGTCAGCATGGGCTTCCTGCGCCGCGTGGCGGGGGGGCCGCAATTTGAGCTCGCCAGCGGACCGCTCGACATAGGCCACGCCTACCTGGAAACCAGCGCGGTCACGCGGCTGGCCCATCCGTTCATGCAACAACTGGCCGACCGGCTCAACGTTTCGGTGGCGCTGGCGGTGCCCGACCAGCTCGACATGCTTTACGTCGCGTATCGCACCAGCACGCGCATCGCCACGCTGCGCCTCGGCGTGGGATCGCTGCTGCCAATGGGGCTGACGGCGATCGGGCGGGCGTGGCTGTGGGGATTGCCCGAGGACACACGTGCGGGCTACGTTGCCTCGGTGGTAGAGGCCGCAGGGCCGCAGGCCGAAGAGGTGCAGAAGAACATCGAGGCGGCGTTCGAGGACCTGCGCACGAGCGGCGTGTGCATGTCGCTCGGCGAATACCAGCGCAATGCCTACGGCATCGCCCTGCCGCTCAGAGTGGGGCGCGCGGACACGCTGATGGCGCTGAACTGTGGGGCGGTCGAACTGCGCCCGGACGTCGACGCGATTCGGGCGCGCATCGTGCCGGAACTGAGGGCCGCCGCGGTGGAGTTGATGGTGCTGCTGCGCGATGTTGGCAGCGAGGCTTAGTGTGCCGGGCCGGGGTTGCGTTGCGTATTCCGGAAGCCACAGTCCGGGCCGCGGACCTCACGCGGGGAGCGCCCGCGCGCGCCGTCGCACCCCGGCTCCCGATGCACACGGCCAGGCCCGGCGCTGCGGACCGCGACCACGGCATTCCAAAGTACGGCACAACTCCGCTGCCTTGATTGACTTGCTTCGGTGCGTCGCGCACGCTGGACTTATGCGATGGCGCTCCTGATGCGGCATGAACTGTCTTGACCGCATCGCGCCGCAGCAACCGTACAACCAATACGCTTGGATTTTCGATGAGTGACACTCTGCACAATGATTGGATCCCTACGGGAGACGATATCGCCACGGCGAACGTGTCGGCGCTGGTCACGCGCCTGGGCCTGAAGGACTACGACGAATTGCTGGCCTTCTCCAACGAGAAGCCTGACGCCTACTGGGACGCCGTCATCGACTTCTGCGGGATGGTGTGGGACGTGCCGTACACGCAGTATGTGGATGCCTCCAAGGGCAAGCCGTTCCCGAAGTGGTTCCCGGGCGGGCAGCTCAACTGGGTCAAGTCCGCGCTGAGGTGGGCGGACGATCCCGCGATGGCGTCGCACACCGCCGTGGTGGCGGAAAAAGAGGGCGGCGCGGTCGAGCAGCTGAGCTATGCCGAACTGGCGCGCAAGGTAGCCGGCTTTGCCGGCGGCCTGAAGGCGCTTGGCGTCAAGCGCGGCGACCGTGTTGGCCTGCTGATGGAAAACGGCGTCGAGGCGACCGTAACTTCGCTGGCCGTCGCCTGGATCGGCGCGGTGACGGTGCCGCTATTCAGCGGCTTCGGCGTCGATGCGATCGTGTCGCGCCTGTCGTCGTGCTCGGCCAGCGCGCTCGTGGCCACGACCGGATTCTCGCGCCGAGGCAAGTGGGTCGATACGCGCAGCCTGGTCGACGAGGCGCTGTCGCGCCTGCCGGACATCGGCACCACGGTCTGGAAGCATGCGGGCGAAGCGATCCCCTTCGGCGACACAGTGGTTGACTGGAAGCAGGTGGCCAACGCGCAGCCGGCTGCCGCGCCGGAGCGGATGTCGCCGGACGATCCCTTCATGATCATCTATACCTCTGGCACCACCGGGAAGCCCAAGGGCACCGTGCATACGCACGGCAGCTTCCCGATGAAGATCGCACACGATTCGGCCATCCATTTCAATGTCAGCCCGAAGGATGTGTTCTGCTGGCCGGCGGACATGGGTTGGGTCGCCGGCACGCTGGTGATGTCGTGCGCGTTGCTGCGCGGCGCGACGCTGGTCTGCTACGACGGTGCCCCGGATTACCCGGACTGGTCCCGCATGTCGCGCATCGTCGAGCGCTACGGTGTGACGCACTTCGGCTCGGCGCCGACGCTGATCCGGGGTCTGGCGGCCAACGAGGCCATCGCCACGCAAGGCGATACGTCGACGGTCAGGCTGCTGATCACGGCCGGCGAGGGCATCGATCCTGAACACTTCGTGTGGTTCCAGAAGGCGTTCGGCGGTGGCCGCCGCCCGGTCATCAACTACACCGGCGGTACCGAGGTGTCTGGCGCACTGCTGTCCAGCGTCATCGTCAAGCCGATCAGCCCGGCCGGGTTCAATACTGCCTCGCCGTCGGTGGCGGCCGATGTGGTAGATGCGGACGGCAAGTCGCTGACCAACACCGTGGGCGAGCTGGCGATCCGCCGCCCGTTCGTCGGCATGACACAGTCGTTCTGGCAGGATGACGAGCGCTATCTCGACACCTACTGGAACACCGTGCCGGGCATCTGGGTGCACGGCGACCTGGCGCTGCGCCGTGACGACGGCACCTGGTTCATGATGGGCCGCTCCGACGACACCATCAAGCTGGCGGGCAAGCGCCTTGGCCCGGCCGAGATCGAGGACGTGCTGCTCGAACTGCCGGAGATCGCCGAAGCCGCCGCTATCGGCGTGGAGGACCCGGTCAAGGGACAGAAACTGGTTGTGTTCCTGGTGCCATCGGCCGCCATGACGCAGTCGAACGCGGCGCTGGCGGCCGCCGTCAGCAAGCATGTCGACGGCCGGCTGGGGCGCCCGTTCCGCCCGTCCGTGGTCCACGTGGTCGCGCAGCTGCCCAAGACGCGTAGCTCCAAGATCATGCGCCGCGTGATCCGCAGCGTTTACACCGGCTTGCCTGCCGGCGACCTGTCGGCGCTGGACAACCCGCCGGCACTCGAAGAGATTCGCGCCGCTGCCGCGCATTGACGTCACCGTGACGGCGCATTGATTGACGGGGGCGTGTGTATTTCTTGTTCGCTTCACACGCCACCGCACTTTTGTTCAGGAGATTCCATGTCGAAAAGCAATGCCGCCGCGGGCGCGGCCTATGAGAACTATTCAAGCCTGGCGTTTGACCGCCCGAGCGAGGGCGTCCTGCGCATCACGCTGAACCGTCCCGAGCGCCTGAATGCGCTGGATGCACGCGGCCACGACGAGATCGCCCGCGTTTGGCGCGATATTGACGCCGACCCCACGGTCAGCGCCGTGGTGCTGTGCGGCGCCGGCAAGGCCTTCTCCGCCGGCGGCGACTTCGACATGGTCGAGGAGATGATCGACTCCTTCGAGGCGCGCGCCCGCGTCTGGCGCGAGTCGAAAGACCTGGTCTATAACATCATCAACTGCTCCAAGCCGATCGTCTCGGCGATCCACGGCTCTGCGGTTGGCGCCGGACTGGTTGCCGCGCTGCTGGCCGATATCTCCGTGGCGGCCCGCACCGCGCGCCTGGTGGATGGCCATACGCGCCTCGGCGTCGCGGCCGGCGACCACGCCGCGATCGTGTGGCCGCTGCTGTGCGGCATGGCCAAGGCGAAGTACCACCTGATGCTGTACGAGCCGGTGAGCGGCGAGAAGGCGGAGCAGATGGGGCTGGTGTCGCTCGCCGTGGACGAGGCGGAGTTGCAGGACACGGCGGTATCGATCGCCACGCGGCTGGCCAATGGCGCGCCGTCGGCGATCCGCTGGACCAAGTATTCGCTGAACAACTGGCTGCGCCAGGCCGGCCCGACCTTCGATGCCTCGCTGGCGCTGGAGATGTTCGGTTTCGGCGGCCCGGAGGTCAAGGAAGGCGTGGCCTCGTTCCGCGAGAAGCGCGCTCCGGTGTTCCCGCGCACGACCACGGCCTGAGCGGGAAGGGCGACGACGGGCCGGGCGATCCGCCCTCGTTGTCGGCGCATTTTCCTGGGGTCGGGCGATGTTGCGGTGTCCGCTCTGGGGGGCTGCGCCGGCTGGCCTGCCACCAATGACCTCGACTCCGCATTCCATGATCGCTTCGGCTTGTCGCTGGATGCGGCCAGGCGGCTTGCGATCCGCTGCTCTTCCGACCGGCGGCTCTCGGTCGCCTGAGCTGGGTGACGTGGTACGCCGGTTTCCGCTGCCGATCCAGCCAGACAATTTCGATGCACGGAACGTCTTGGAAGCCTTGATTGACCAGCAAAGGGCCGGCGGTCAGGATCGATTCCATCAGCCGTCGTCTCACCCAGACGAGGCAACCAGTGAGATGGAAGCTAAAGAAGATGTCCAAGGTTCTTGAAGGTATCCGCGTCCTCGATTTCGGACGCTTCATTGCCGGCCCGTTCTGCGCAGCGCTGCTCGCGGACTACGGTGCCGACGTCATCCGTATCGACCGGGTAGGGGGCAGCGAAGACCGGTTCATCGTGCCGGTCACGGATTCAGGGGAGGGAGCCCTGTTCCTGCAGTGCAACCGCAACAAACGCTCGATCACGCTGGACATCGACAGCGAGGAGGGCCGCGAGGTGGTGCGCCGCCTGGTGGAGAAGGCTGACGTGGTGGTGGCGAACATGCCGCCGAAAACGCTGGCGAACCTGGGGCTGGATTACGCGACATTGAGCGCGATCAATCCCGGCATCATCCTGACCGCTTCGACGGCCTTCGGCTCGCATGAAGGCGCTGGCCACCGAGTTGGCTTCGACGGAGTGGGGCAGGCGATGAGCGGCGCTGTCTATATGTCGGGCACACCCGACAGCCCCACCAAGGCGATGGTGCCGGTGGTCGATTTCTCGACCGCCTTGTCGTGCGCGCTCGGCACAGTGATGGCGCTCTACGAGCGGCGCAACAGCGGGCGCGGGCAATGCGTCGAGGCGTCACTGCTGCAGACGGCGCTGAACCTGTCCAGCGGGGCGCTGATCGAGGAAGCGGCGCTTGCCATCGACCGGCAGGCGATGGGCAACCGCAGCCCCTCCTATGGGCCCTCGGACATCTTCCGCGTGGCCGATGGCTGGATCATCGCCCAGGTGATCGGGCAGCCACTGTTCCGGCGCTGGGCCAACCTGATCGGTGCGCCGGAACTGGTGGACGATCCCCGCTTCCGCGACGACTTGCGGCGCGGCGAGCAGGGTGAGTTCCTGAGCGGCCTGATGGGCAAATGGTGCGCGAGCCGCACCCGCGATGACGCGCTGCGGGAACTGGAGAAGGCCAGGATCCCGGCGGCGCCGGTCTATTCCCCGCGCGAGGCGCTGGATGATGCCTCGATTCAGGAGTCGGGCGCCTACATCTGGCTCGACTACCCGGGCCTGCCGCGCAAGGCGCCGATCGTGGCGCCGCCGGCGATGTTGTCGCGTACCCCGCCCGATGTTGTGCGGCGCCCGCCCACGGTCGGCGAACACACCGAAGAAGTGCTGGCTGAGGTGGGTTACGACCGCTCGCAGGTGCAAGCCATGCGCAAGGCCGGCATCGTCTGACAGCACGATCCGCACCACCAGCGCACCACCAGCAATTCGCACAATGCGAACTGGTGGTTCGCCAGTGACTACTTGAGCGCAACCGGCCGGCTCCACTAGCATTGAATCAAAGCAATGGGGGCCTGCCGGAGCCAAGTCAGGCCGGGAAAGCGCGGCGCCGGCGCGTCGTTAGCAGTGGTAAGGCAATGGAAGTGACAAGGGCCCGGGCGCATGACGGCGGGCCGACAAGAAAGGAGACAGTAGTGCCAGCAAATCAATCGCGGCCACTTGAAGGCATCCGCGTACTGGACCTGACCGTGGCGCTTGCCGGGCCATATGGCTCGCTGTTGCTTGGCGGCATGGGCGCGGAGGTGATCCGCGTGGAAGCGCCCGGTGGTGGGGACATCGCACGGACCAACCCGCCGTTCGTGGGCAGCCACGGCATCCACTTTGGCCAGCGTGAAGACGGCGAGGTATCGCTGACGGTCCTGAACCGGGCCCGCAACAAGAAGAGCATCACGCTGGACCTGAAATCGGAGCAGGGCCGCGAGCTGTTCATGCGGCTGGCCGAGGAATCGGACGTCGTGCTCGAGAACTTCAGCGAGGGTACCACCGCCAAGCTCGGCGTGGACTACGAGCAGGTGAAGCAGCGCAATCCGCGCATCGTCTACGCGTCGGTCAAGGCGATGGGCGAGCCCAGTGCGTTCCCGGGGCTCAAGGGCATGGACATCATCGTCCAGGCGCTCAGCGGCCTGATGGAGGTCACTGGCTACGCCGATGGCCCGCCGACGCGCTGCGGCCTGCCGATCGCGGACCTGGTCGCGCCGATGTATGTCGTCAATGGCATCCTGGCCGCGCTGATTCACCGGGGCCGCACCGGCGAGGGCCAGCGCGTGCAGGTGTCGATGCTGGATTGCCTGGCATCGTGGGTGGCCGAAGAGCACTTTGACGTCATGGGACGGGAAGGCTATCCCTCGCGCACTGGCAATTACCACGACCGGCTCGCGCCGTTCGGGGTCTATCCGACGCTGGACGGGCACGTGGCGATTGTCGCGTTCCAGCCTGACTGGATGCGCGGGCTGCTGGAATCGATCGGCCAGCCCGAGCTGCTCGAGGACCCGCGTTTCAGCGGCCGCGGGCCGCGCATGCGCAATGCCGCGGCACTCAACGAGGTAATCGCGGGCTGGACGAAGCGGCGCAACTCGGCCGAGGTGGTGCGCGAACTGCTGGACAAGCGCGGCGTGCCCTGCGCGCCGGTGCGCAAGCCCAACGAGGTGCTGCACGACCCCCGGCTGCATGAGAGCGGTGCGCTGATGAACCTGGCCCACCCCGATTTCGGCCCGGTGGACGCGGTGGGCATGGGCCTGCCGATCCGGTTCTCAGCGACACCCTCGCAGTTCGACCGGCCTGCCATGGCGCTGGGTGGTGCCAACGAGGAGATCTACGGCAGGCTGCTCAAGCTCAGCCCGAAAGAGATCCAGGCATTGCGCGAAACGGGGATCGTCTAGCCATTGCTCGGCCGGCTGATCGTCTGATCCCTTCTCCCGCGAAGTGGGAGAGGGGAGCAAACCGCAGTCACCGGCCTGATTCAACAGGAGAAAATGTAATGATTTCACGCCGTAGCTGCCTGCAGTTGCTGCCCGCGCTGGCAACGCTACCGTTGTCGGCGCTTGCGCACGCCTACCCGTCCCACCCGGTCCGCTTTATCGTGCCGCTGAGCCCTGGCTCCGGTACCGACGTCGTTGCGCGCTACATGAGCTCGGAGTTGGCAAAGGCCATGGGCGGATCGTTCGTCGTCGAGAACCGCATGGGAGCCAGCGGGATCATCGGCACAGATCTGGTAGCAAAGGCACCCGCCGACGGCTATACGATCCTGTTCAACTACGCGGCGCACTACTCGAACCAGTTCGTGGAGAGGACGCCGTATGACGCGGTCGCCGACTTCGAGCCGATCGCCCGCCTGGCGACCTCGGCGATGGTGCTGGTCACTGCGGCGAACTCACCGTTGCAAACGGTGCGAGATCTCATTACCGCCGCGAAACGCAAGCCGGACGGGCTGTCCTATGGCTCACCCGGCAATGGCACCACGCCGCAGATGGCGGCGGCGCTGATGAGCAATATGGCCGGGATCCGGATGAACCACATTGCATACAAGGCGCCGGCGCAGGTCGCAGTCGATGTGGCGGGCGGACAGCTGGATGCCGGCTTCGGCGGCGTGGCCACGTCGCTGCCGCTGGTGAGGGCGGGGCGTTTGCGAGTGCTGGCCGTGACCAGCAAGCAGCGGTCGACCTATTTCCCCGACGCGCCCACCCTGGACGAGGCTGGCTTGAAGGGCTATGAACTGGTCACCCCGATCTGGGCATTTGCCCGCCGCGGCACGCCGCAGGCAATCATCACGCAGTTGTCCGACGCCATGACTAAAGCCGCCGCGGCGCCGGCCTTCAAGGCGTTCTGCACCAGCCAGGGGCTGGAGGTCGACATCCAGGACGCTGCCAAGGCCCGCTCCAATGCGGCGGCCGAACTTGAGCGCTGGAAGAAGCTGGTGGCGCTGTCTCAGGCGAAGGCAGGATGACAACGCCCGCATGCTGAGGGCTATCTACCCTCGCTGAATGCCGGGGAGGGGGATTCGGTTCGCGATCGGGAGGTGCTGCTGCAGCATTGGTTCACGAAGCCACGGCCTGCGCCCGTCGCGCCGGCTTGCGCACCTGCTTGGGCCGGACGCCTTCAAACAGGATCGCGCAGAGTTCGTCGATCACCTTTTCGGGCGAACCCTTCTTCGGGTTGAACCAGGTCTGCACTGAAGTAATCGTGCTCAGGACGAACACGCGGCACAGGGCGATGTCGATGTCCTCGCGCAGGTGTCCTTCGTTGCGCAGGTCTTCCAGCATGCCGCTCCAGAACGTCTGATGCTGGGCCCGTCGCCTGAGATGGCGCTCGCGCACCTTGTCCGGCAACTCGGCCAGCTGGCGCCCATGCGCAAGGGTGTAGTCGCCGTACTTGATCATCGCGCTGAAGAGGCCGAGCAGGCCGGCGCGGAAGCGCTGCTCGGCGTCGGCGCCTGGCGGGAGCGCCGCGATGCGCGCCTGTGTGTGCGCAAAGATGCTTTGGGCGCCGTGTTCCATCACCGCATCCAGCAACTCTTCCTTCGAGGAGAAGTGATAGTAGATGCTGGCCGCTTCAATGCCGGCCTGGTCGGCGATCCCGCGCATGGTCGTGGCGGCATAGCCTTGCGTGCCAAAGGCGCGCGCCGCCAGGCGCATCAGCTTCTCGCGGGTATCCACAGTGGTGGCGTTGGCCTGGCGTTTTGTCATGATTGATGAGGGCCGGAGCCGGGTTCCTGGCAGGGTTGGCGGATACTTCCCATGGACGTTACTTCATCGGGCGCACAAAATCTACCTAACGTTTGTGGGAGCAGGTCCGCGCTGAGCCCCCCGCTGGCCGAGCGCAGGATTTCATATGCGCTGGACTATCGGTGCAGGCGTGCTGCCGGAAACCACAGCCCGGTATGCAATCACCGGCATGACCAAAGCCGCAGCCGCCGACTATGGCCGGCAGAGCATCCGCGTCAATGCGATCGCGCCTGCCTCGACGCGCACGCCGTTGTACCTGCACTACTTGAAGACCAAGCCCGATCACGAGGAACGGGTGAACGGTCTGCACCTGCCCGGTCGCGCCAGCGAGCCAATTGCACAGGCTCAAGCTGCGATGTGCTTGCTGTCCGATGCCGCGTCGTTCGTCACTGGCGTGACCCTGCCGCTGGACGGTGGCTACACCGCCGTGTGAACGGGGAAGCCAGGAGGGCCCGGTATGCGCGCCATGTGATGGCGCGCATTGGCAGGAATGAGCGTAGCCGTGCTCAGAAGAGGAATACGCCCTTGCCCCCGGCCTGGCCGTCGAAGCGACGATACGCCTCGTCGGCTTGTTCGAGCCGCCAGTGGTCGGTGAACAGCTTGCCCACTTCAACGCCATGACGGGCGATGAAGTGGGCGCATTCCTTCATGCCAACCTCCGAGAATGTGTAGGAGCCGATCACGGTCCGTTGCTTGCCGATCAGGTCCTTCATCGCGTCGACGTTGAGATTCCCGCCGACCGCCACCAGGGCAATCTTCCCCCATGGCCGGGTGCAGCGCACCGCCTGCTGCCTGGGTACTTCGCCGCCCGCGCACTCCACTGCGCAGCTCACGCCCTTGCCACCGGTGAGCCGGAGGATTTCCGCCACGGCATCCACCTGGCTGCCATCGATGGCATGGGCGACCCCGAACTGCCTGGCCTGCCTGACGCGATCCGCCGAGATATCCACACCGATGACCTCGACGCCCATCGCGGCCGCGAGCTGCGCGGCAGACAGGCCGACGGGGCCCAGCCCGAACACCGCCAGGGTGTCGCGCGCGCTGATATCCAGCCGTAGCAGCGCGCCATAAGCGGTGCCAGTGCCGCAGGAAATCGCCGCACCGCCCGCGAAAGACACCTCGTCCGGCAGGTGGACCAGCGATGAGACCGGTACCTTCATGTAGTCGGCGTGGCCGCCATGGGCGATCACGCCGTGCACGGTGGCACCGTGATCGCACAACTGCGTCCAGCCTGTGCGGCACGCGTCGCAGAAGCTGCAGCCTTCGTAATGGAACACCATGACGCGATCGCCGACCTTGAACGCCTTCGGGTTCACGCCCGGGCCTACCGCAGCGATCACGCCACACGGCTCATGGCCGCCAATGATCGGCGCGTTCTCGTCGATGCCGCGCGACGCCAGGTCCTTGAACCCCAGGGACCGGATCACTTCGGCGGGACTGTGCCGGTAGAAGTGCAGGTCGCTGCCGCACATGCCCGACGCCTTCATTTCGATCACTACCTCGCCCACGCCCGGAGTCGGGTCGGGGAAGTTCATGAGCTCGAGCTTGCGATCACCTTTGAATACAACACCACGCATAGATTTCTCCGTATAGACGGTATGCAGACAGACAGGCGCCCAGGTCGCGGGCCTCAGCCAAGATTCATGTAGACGGCCTTCTGGTAGAGGTAGCTGTCCACCTGCTCGGCAGCGCCCTTCCAGCCATAGCCACTAAGCTTGTAGCCGCCGAATCCGACCTGCGGATCCAGCACGCCATAACAGTTGACCCAGATGGTTCCGGCCTGGATGCCCTGTGCAAACCTGTGCGCGGTGGACAGGTTCTGCGTCCAGACACCCCCGGCCAGGCCATAGCTGGTGTCATTGGCGATGCGCAGCGCCTGGTCCGGCGTGTCGAATGGCATGACCGAAGCGACCGGGCCGAAAATCTCCTCGCGCGCAATGGTCATGTCGTTGTGCACGCCTGTAAACACGGTCGGCTCGACGAAATAGCCCGCGGCCAGCTCACCGCCCAGGCGCCGGCCGCCACAGGCGAGCTGGGCGCCTTCCTGGCCGCCCACGTCGACGTAGTGCATCACGCGATCGAGCTGGCGCTGCGAGACGATCGGCCCCAGCTGCACTTGCGGATCGAGGCCGTTGCCGATCTTGAGCGAGGTGCTGAAGGCCTTCAGTCGTTCGATGAATTCGTCGTAGATCCGGCGCTGCACCAGCACGCGCGTACCGGCGGCACAGATCTGGCCGGTGTTGGTGAACACGCCCATGGCCACGCCGGGCACGGCCTTGCCCAGGTCGGCGTCATCGAACACGATGTCGGGCGACTTGCCGCCGAGCTCCACCGACACCCGCTTGAAGTTGCCGGCCGACGCCTGGACGATCTTGCGCCCGGTCTCGGGCGAGCCGGTGAAAGCGATGCGGTCCACGCCGGGGTGCTCGGCCAGTGCGCTGCCTGCTTCGCCGCCGTAGCCGGTCACCACGTTGATCACCCCGGGTGGCACGCCTGCTTCCAGCAGCAGTTCGGCCATGCGCAGCGAGCTCAGCGAGGCATCCTCGGCCGGCTTGAGCACCGCGGTGCAGCCGGTGGCAAGGGTCGCGCCAAGAATCCACCACTGGCTCATCAGCGGGCCGCTCCAGGGAATAATGCCGGCGACCACGCCCACCGGCGCCTTGATCTTGAGCGTCGCAAAGTTGCCGGGCAGGGCGTTCATCGGGGTCTGCACACTACCGGCGGCCGTCTGCGACGAGTAGAACAGGATCAGCTGCAGCAGGAATGACTTCATGCCGCGCGTGCGCGCCAGCGGCGCGCCCATGTCCAGCGTCTCGATCGATGGCAGCTCGTCGAAGTGCTTCTCCACCAGGTCGTGGATGCGGATCAGCAGGCGCTGGCGATCGCTGTGCGTCCACTGGCTCCAGGGGCCTTCGAAGGCCTGACGCGCCGCCGCGACGGCCCGGCCGATGTCGGCCGGGCCCGCCTGCGCCAGGCGCGCGATGACCTCGCCGGTGGCGGGATTGACCGTGTCAAAGGCCTTGCCGGACGCGGCCGACACCCATTCGCCGCCGATCAGGAGGCGTTTGGTGCCGCCGACGAATGCCGGCGTCTGCACGCCGAATGTCATGTTGCTCATGCAATGTCTCCTTGAAATATTCTTGTGAAAGGAGGTGCTTGCGCCCCCGGCCACTTACGTCCTCAGCATCACGGCCTTGACCTGCGTGTAGGCGTCGATGGACTCCTGCCCGAATTCGCGCCCCCAGCCGGACTGCTTGTAGCCGCCGAACGGCATGGCGGGATCGGCCTCGCCATAGGTGTTGATCCACACACGCCCGGCCTTCAGCGCGCGCGCCACCTTGTGCGCCCGCGCGACGTCGCGGGTCCACACGGCCGCGGAGAGGCCGTAGGAGGTGTCGTTGCCCTTGAAGACGGCGTCGTCTTCGTCGCGGAACGGGATGATCGACAGGACCGGGCCGAAAATTTCCTCCTGTGCGATGCGCATGCCGTTGGTCACGCCGTCGAACACGGTCGGCGCGACGAAGTAGCCGCCTCCAGTCCACTGCGAGCCGCCCAGGCGCAGCGACGCACCGCCCGCCTGGCCTGCCTCGATATAGGACAGCACCCGATCGCGCTGTCTGGCCGAGATCAACGGGCCGAGCTTGGTGTCTGGCGCCAGCGGGTCGCCCACGGTGTAGGTGGCGGCCAGGCGGGCGACGCGCTCCGAAACCTCGTCATGCACGCTCTCGTGGACGAACAGCCGGGTGCCTGCCGAACACACCTGGCCGGAATTGCCGCAGAAGGTCTTGACGGCAGCCTGGACGGCCTTGTCGAGATCCGCGTCGGCGAAGATGACGTTGGGCGATTTGCCGCCGAGTTCCAGCGTCACCTTCTTGAGGTTCGAGGTGGAGGCCTGCACGATTTGCTTGCCGATCGCCGTCGAGCCGGTGAAGGCGATCTTGTCGACATCGGGGTGCAGCGCCAGTGCTGCCCCGGCCGTGGCGCCGAAGCCGGGCAGCACGTTGATGACGCCCGGCGGCAGATCTGTCTCCTGGATCAGCTCGGCCAGCCGCAAGGACGTGAGACAGGCCAGCTCGGCGGGCTTGAGGATCAACGTGTTGCCGCAACACAGCGCGTTAGCCAGCTTGATCGAGGCCATCAGGATCGGCACGTTCCACGGGATGATCTGGCCGCACACGCCGAGGGGCTCGCGCAAGGTATAGACGAAGCCGGACGCATCGGATGGGATCGTGCTGCCCAGGATCTTCGAACACCAGCCGGCGTAATAGCGGAAGATGTCGGCCGCGGTGGAGGCCACGGCCGTGCTGAACCACAAGGGCATGCCGTTGTCGAGGGTCTCGATCGCGGCCAGTTCATCCACGTGCCGGTCGATCTGGTCCGCGATGCGCAGCAAGGCGCGCGTGCGCGCATGCGGCGACATGCCGACCCAGGACGATTTGTCGAAGGCGTGGCGCGCCGCGGCCACCGCCGCATCGACGTCGGCACTATCGGCTTCGGCGACATGGCAGAGCAGCGCTTCCGTGGCCGGGTTGATGACCTCGAAGGTCTTGCCGGATGCGGCCGCTACCCACTGCCCGCCAATGAGCAGGCGCTTCGGTCCAGCGCTGATCCATGCCCGCGCCGCGGCCAGCCCGGTGTCGACGTTGCCGGCCGTTGCGGTGGCTGTTTCGTTTCCCATATTGAACTCCTTGTCTTCTGCAGCGAGCGTGCGATGGCTGCATTCGCATTGGTAGATGTGCCTGGCATGCCTGCATGAACCGGCCCATGCAACGCCATCAGGCGACGGGTACGTCCACCCGGGTTGACAACACCTGGCTCAGCGGATGGTTCCTGCGGATCTGCGGATTGAACTCGGCCGGTGCGGCGCACAGGAACAGCGTGCGCCCGTCCTCGCCGCCCAGCGCGCAGGCATAGCAGTTGAGATTGCCGGTCGAGACCTCGTCGACAATCTCCCCGCCCGGAAGGACACGGATCGCCCGCGTCCTGACAAAGTCGGCCACCCAGATCGCGCCCTCGGCGTCAGCCTCCGCGATGCCGTCGGGCGCTACCACGATCTCGGCCATCGCCTGGATCGGGTCTGGATTCTCAGCCACTGGGCCAAAGCGCGCCCAGTCCCGGCGGTCGGATAACGTGCCGTCAGGCCGGATTTCGAAGGCCGACATACGGTTGGCAAACGACTCAGCGACCACGAGCGTGCGGCCGCCATCCACCACGACCGAACCGTTCGGGAAATGCAGCGGTTCGCTTACCACGGTCACGGCGCCGTCCGGATCCACGCGCACCAGCCGCGCGGGGCGGCGCGGTGCCAGCTTCATGACGTCGAACCCCAGGTTTCCCACCCAGGCGCGGCCATTGCGGTCCACGACCATGTCATTCGGTTCGAACTCAAGGTAGGGCGAGAGGTCGGCGTGCGTCACGACCGTGCCGTCATGCTCGCGGCGCAGCAGTTTGCGGTCGTGCATCGACACTGCCAGCAACCGTCCATCCGGCAACCAGCCGGTGCCGGATGGGCAGCCAGGCACCTCCAGTTCGGTGCGCAGGTCCGAGCCGTCCTCTTTTGCCGAATACACGCGGTAGGTGTACAAGTCGCTGAACCAGAAGCGGCCGTCGTGCCAGCGGGCACCCTCGGTATGCGTCAGGCCATCCAGCAGGACAGTCGTTATTCTCATGAATCGTCTTCTGGTTGAAGGCGCCGCCGGTGGCAGTCGGTCCCGGCTCGCGCTGGAGCGGGGCGGCTTCAGATTGCGGCCGCTTGGCCGATGTAGTGGTCCGCGATAACAGGGTCGTTGGCCAGATCTGCCGCGATGCCCTGCTTGACGATGCGGCCCTGTTCCAGCACCGCAGCGCGGTGCGCGGCTTCCGGCGCCAGGCGCGCGTTCTGTGCTACCGGTAGGATCGTCATGCCCTCGGCATTGAGCCGCTTCACCGCGCGGAACACGTCGGCGACCATTTCACATGACGCAGCCCAGCCGCGCCAAGAGCGTGACCCGGTTTGTCCCGTACTTCGATTTAGGAAAGTAAGAAGCCCCGCGAACTCAGGATTCCTTCGATAGTTGCGCGATGCGCTTCCAGTGCGCATCCTCCTTCGGCAAGTCGGCGAGAAACTGGCGGCGATCGGCGATATCGACGTACATCGACTGACGCGCACAGAAGGCCTTGAACTCGGGCGACTGGGCGATCCGCACCAGTTCGTCGGACAGGCGCTGGACGATGGGGGCCGGCGTCGCAACGGGGGCGAGGGCGCCGATCCACGACGCGACCTGGTAGCCCGCAACCCCCGCTTGCGCCGAGGTCGGGACGTCCGGGATCTCACCCCACCGCCCGGCGCTCGTAACGGCGAGACCGCGCAGCTTTCCCGCCTTGATCATCGGCACCACGCTGGGCGCCCCCTGGCAGGTGAAATCCACCTGGCCGGCAATGACGTCGGTCACGGCCGGGCCGTTGCCCTTGTAGGGGATATGCTTTGCGCGTGTATTCGTCAGATCGTTCAGCATCACCGAACAGAGATGAGAGGTGCTGCCCGCTCCCCCGGACGAATAGGTGATCTCGCCCGGCTTGCGCTTCATCGCCGCGACCAGGTCGCCCAGGGTCTTGTAAGGCGAGTCGGCCTTGACCACGATGCCCAGCGCGGAACTGCTCACCTTGGCAACCGGCGCAAAGTCCTTGACTGGATCGAACGTGACCGGGCCATTGGCAAACCACCGCGTGGTCAGGTGGGGAACACCGGCGAAGAGCAGCGTGTAGCCGTCCCCGGGAGCCTTGGCGACGGCGTCCGTGCCGATGAGCCCGCCGGCGCCGGCACGGTTGTCCACCATGACCGGGGTTTTCAGGTTCTTTGCCAGTGCTTCGGCAACAAAGCGTGCGGTAATGTCGACTGCCGTGCCTGGGGAGGCTGGCACGACAATGCGAATCGGCCGCGACGGATATTGCTGCGCAAACGCTGACGGCGCGCAGGCGACAACCCCTAGTGACGCCAGTGATTTCAGGAAATGCCTTCTGCTGAACATAATGTCTCCTCTCTTATGCCTCGAAGATAGGCGCGGCCGGTGGGCTGGGCAATCATCGCCGGTGCACCGTTCCGTGCTTTGAGTGCTGGCAAAGGTTCCGCCTCTCAAAGCACGGAACGGCATGGGCTGGCGAGTTGAGTTCCGGGGGGAGGGCGCGCACGATCGGTAGGTGGCGGCAGTACGCGCGGGGGCGCTGGCGAGCCTGAATCAGGCGGATCGAACCCCCGGTTGCGTGGGCCGCTCTCGCGCCGATTGCAGGCGCGCGGACACCGGACATAGCTATCAGGAGACAATCGTGGGACCACTTGCTGGAGTGCGCATCGTGGAGCTGGCGGGCATCGGGCCGGCTCCCTTTTGCGCCATGTTGCTGGCAGACCTCGGCGCGACGATCATCCGCGTCGACCGGAAAGAGCCATCGGGGCTGGGCCTGTCACGGCCGCTGCAGTTTGATCTGGTGTTGCGCAACCGGAAGTCGATCCAGGTCGACCTGAAGGATCCGGCCGAGCTGGAACTGGTTCGCGCGCTGATCGACAAGGCGGACGCACTGATCGAGGGATTTCGTCCCGGTGTCACCGAGCGGCTCGGATTGGGGCCTGATGCGTGCCTCGCGCGCAATCCGAGGCTGGTGTACGGCAGGCTGACCGGCTGGGGCCAGGATGGCCCGCTGGCCCAGACGGCGGGGCACGATATCAACTACATCGCGATTACCGGACTGCTCAATGCGATCGGGCGTGAGGGCGAGCCGCCGACGGTACCGCTCAATGTCGTCGGCGACTATGCCGGCGGCTCGGTCTATGCCGCACTCGGCATCGTGAGCGCCATCCTGGAGGCGCGTACCTCCGGCAAGGGTCAGGTCGTCGACGCGGCAATTGTCGATGGCGTGGCGTCGCTGCTGACGGTACATACCGGGCTGCGCGCGGCCGGCCTGACCGGATCGGAGCGAGGCACCAACCTGCTGGATTCTGGCGCGCCTTTCTACGATGTCTACGCATGCGCCGATGGCAAGTACATATCGATCGGCCCAATCGAGCCCAAGTTCTACCAGCAGCTGCTCGAACGACTGGCGCTGGATCCCTCCGCGCTGGGTAAGCAGGCAGACCGCGCTGACTGGCCAGCCGCTCGCAGCGTGTTTGCTGCGCAGTTCAAGACGCGGACCCGTGCGCAGTGGACGGAACTGCTCGAAGGCAGCGACGTGTGCTTTGCGCCCGTTCTCGACCAGGAAGAGGCCTTTGAACATCCGCACCTGAAGGCACGCGGCACCTTCGTCGAGGTGGATGGCGTGATGCAGCCGCGCCCGGCGCCGCGCTTTTCGCGTACGCGCGCCGCCGATCCGGTTCCTCCGGCTGCGGCCACCCCGGAGAATGCCGCCCTGGCACTGGCTGAATGGCTGTCCAGGGAGGAGCTTGACAACCTGGCGGCCGCCGGCCGCATCCAGAATGGAGCAACGCAAAGATGAAGCGCCGTACCTTCCTTCAGTCGCTGCCGGCGCTGGCGGCTATGCCGGCATCGTTCCCGGCTTCGGTGCTCGCCCAGGCCTATCCCTCCCACCCGGTGCGAATCATCGTACCCGTCAGCCCCGGCTCGGGCAGTGATGTCGTGGCGCGCTATATGAGCGCCGAGCTGACGAAGGCCATGGGCTCTGCGTTTGTCGTGGAGAACCGCCTTGGCGCGAGCGGGATCATCGGCACGGATTTCGTGGCCAAGGCGGCACCGGACGGCTACACGCTGCTGTGCACGTACGCCGCGCACTATTCGAACCAGTGGGTCGAGAAGACGCCATACGATGCGGTCAGGGACTTCGAACCAGTCGCGCGGCTGGGCATGTCGGCGCTGCTGCTGACTACCGCGGCCAATTCGCGGTTCCGCACGGTCCAGGAGGTTATCGCGGCGGCGAAGCGCAAGCCCGGGAGCGTGTCCTTCGGGTCTTCGGGAAATGGCACCACGTCGCACATGGCGGCGGCGCTGATGAGCAGCATGGCCAGCATTGAGATGACCCACGTGCCGTACAAGGGACCGGCGCAGGTGGCGGTCGATACGGCGAGCGGCCAGGTCGACGTCGGCTTCGGGGGCGTGGCCTCGTCGCTGGCTCTGGTCAAGGCGGGACGATTGCGCGTGCTGGCAGTCACCAGCCTGCAGCGTTCGAGCCAGCTTCCGGGTGTCGTGACGATGGACGAGGCCGGCCTGAAAGGCTATGAGCTGGTCTCACCGATCTGGGTCATGGCGCCACGGGGCACGCCGCCTGCCATCGTCACGCAACTGTCCCGGGCCATGACCGCGGCGGCGGCGACGCCCGCGTTCAAGTCCTACTGCATCGGGCAGGGCCTGGAGGTCGATATCGCGGATGCCGCTGCGGTTCGCGCCAGTGCGCCGGCTGAACTGGAACGGTGGAAAAAGCTGGTAGCCCTGACGCAGGCCAAGGCAAAGGCCGGCTGAAGCCGGCCGATGGGTCTGCGACGAAGAGAGCGAGCCGACCAGGGTCGGCTCGCTTGCCTTATCCGGACAACGCCGGTGGCTACACCACGCGATCGGCGCGCGTCCTGCCCTGGTGCCTAGTGCGTCAAGGCCATCAGGTCTGCGGCCTTGATGCGCGGATCCATCTTCCTGAGCGTAGCCAGCAGCGTTTGCGCCCGGTCTTCGCCAAGCACGCCAACCGTCAGCTCCATGAATTTCGCGTCCTGCTCGGCTTCCGACATGGGATTCGCCTGGGAACCGATCGGATCTTCCACAAATACGTGCTCGGATGTGCCATCGCGGAAGGTCACGGTGACATCGGCGACGAACTTGCCGGGGTAGCGCTGTTCGAGTTCCGGCGCCTCGGTAATGCCGATGCCACGCGCCAGTTCCTTCACGGGGTCCATGTCGAGCTTGCCATCCAGGTAGTCGCGGTGCACCTTGTAGCCATTGCCCATGCCGAGCACGGCAAATGCCATCTGCGTCGGCAGGCTGAACTGGACGTGCTCGATGTTCTTCGGCTCATACGCATTGGCGTTGGCGGTGCCGACGACCACGTTGAAGGCGGGATGGATGCGGGCCTGGATGTCAGCAATGCTGGCGCGCCGCGCCGCGAACGGGCGGATTGCGTCGATATACGCATGGGTGCAATAGCAGGCGCAGTACGCCTTGAGCCAGACCGTGCCGATCTCGAACGGCTGGCCGAGGCGGAACCGCTCCTCGGCCCGATCGCCCGGGCCACGCTGCAGGAAGGTGCGGAAGAAGCCCTTGTTGCCGCTCAGGAAGGCGCGCGGCCCGGTGATGCCGGCCTGCGCCAGGTCGGCCGAGACCATGCCGCTGCGCGTCCCGATGCCGGCGTGCACGCGCTTGACCGAGCCACCGGTGGAGGTGTACTCGGTAGTGCCGGCCGCATGGCTCAGCGCGATGGAGAGCGCGTGCAGGGTGGTTTCCGCATCGAACTTGCGCAACTTGGCCGAGACTGCCGCGGCGCCGAAGCTGGACAGTACGGCATGCGGGTGATAGCCGCGCTTGAGCAGGTCCGGCGCCGCCAGCACGCCGATCCGGGTGTAGACCTCGTAGCCGGCCACGATCGCGGTGATGACCTCCTCCAGGGTCGAGCCCAATTCCTCGCCGATCGCGAGCGCCGCGGGAATCACGCAGCTGCCGGGATGGCTGGCGCTGGCTCCGTGCGCATCGTCGTACTCGAAGCCATGGCCATAGGCGCCATTGACGAAGGCGGCGTCCGCGGCACTCATGGTGGCCTTGCTTGCGGCGACGTGGCTGCGGCCGGGGCGTTGCTGGGCGGTGGCGAACGCCAGTACCTGGTGCGACCATGGCATCTGCGAGGTGCCGATCTGCAGGGCCAGCTGGTCGCGCATGAGCCGGCTCACCCCGGCGTGCGCCGGCGCGTCGAGCTGGGCGAAGGTCAGGTTCCGGATCAGGCGAACCACTGCCTGCTCAAGGGGCGGGCAGTTGGCCGGAGAACTGGAATCGGGTTGGGTGGTAGTCACTGAAGCGTCCCCTGGGGAAAGTGTCGTTGATGCATCGCCCGTTCAATGAGCGACGTGTACTGGCCTGGTGACCAGATTCCTCGCCCGCATTGGGCGTGTCAATCCGAGGCGGGCTCCGGTTCCGTACAATGAGCGGATGCCGCGCCCCGGCTGGCCGGGCTGGCCGGGTTATTCGCCGGATGGTGTCAGGGCGATGCCGGACGGGTTGCTGCGCCTGCCGACCCCCAGCGCGATGGCGGCTGCGACGAAGGCCACGGCGGCCAGGATCACGAGCCCGCCGGCGTAGCTTCCGGTCAGGTCTTTCGACAGCCCGAGCAGCGACGGCCCGGCGAAGCCGCCCAGGTTGCCGACCGCTCCGATGAAGGCAATGCCGGCGGCGGACGCGGGTCCGGAGAGCAGGGTGGTGTTGATGGCCCAGAACGCCGGCAGGGCGCCGAAGATGCCAAAGGCAGCCACGCTGAAGGCAATCATTTTCAGGATCGAATCGTCCGCCAGCGCCGCCGCGATCAGCGCGACGCCGGCGATGAAAGCGGGCACCGCGATATGCAGGCGGCGCTCCTTCCGTGCGTCCGAGCGCCTGGCCCAGAACACGATGCTCAGCGAAGCGACCACGTACGGGATCGCGGCCACGAAACCGGTCTGCACATTGCTCAGGCCAAACGACTTGACGATCTGGGGCAGGAAGAAGCCCACGCCGAAGATGGTCAGGAAGAAGCCGAAGGCCATCGTCGACAGCAGCCACACCTGGGGGTTGAAGAACACTTGCGCCACCGACAGGTGGCTCTCGGCGCGACGCTCACGATCCTCGGCCGCCATGCGCTGGGACAGCCAGCGGCGCTCGTCCGCCGACAGCCAGGCGGCATCCGCGGGTTCGCCCTTCAGGTGTTTCAGCGCGATGAACCCCAGGATGACTGCGGGCAGCGCTTCCAGGATGAACATCCATTGCCAGCCATGCAGGCCCATCACGCCCTCCAGGTTCAGCAGCACGCCTGAAATCGGAGCCCCGATCACGGTGGACATCGGCGCCGCGACCAGCAGGTAGCCCATCACGCGCGCGCGGTAGGCCGAGGGGAACCAGAGGGTCAGAAAATAGGCCACGCCCGGGAAGAACCCGGCTTCCGCCAGGCCAAGCAGCAGGCGCACGATGTAGAAGCTGGTCGGCCCGGTGACGAACGCGGTCGCCGCCGAAACCAGGCCCCACGTCACCATGATCCGCGCGATCCAGCGGCGCGCCCCGAAGCGGACCAGCAGCAGGTTCGAGGGCACCTCAAAGAGGAAGTAGGTCAGGAAGAACAGGCCGGCCCCCAGGCCGAAAGCCGTGGCGCTCAGGCCCAGGTCCTTGTTCATCTGCAAGGCTGCGAAGCCGACATTGACGCGGTCCAGGAAGGACACGAAGTAGCAGAGGATCAGGAACGGGACCAGGCGCCGGAACACCTTGGGCATGACGCGTTGTTCGAGCGTTTCCATTTGAACGTTGTCTCCAGTAGTTTTCGCCATGTCTGTTCGTTCAGGCTCCGGCGGGGGTCAGCGGCGCGAGCAGGGCCTGCGCCACGTCGTCGATCCGTTCCAGGTGCAGGATGTCGTTTATGAGCGTGTCGACGATCTCTTCGCTCAACGGGTACGCGGAATAGGGCACGCATAGCCTGAACTTGTCGATGAAGTCCTGTTCGCTGAATGGGTTCTCGGGATGGCCCTTCACATGGACATATTCCTTGCTGATCACGCGGCCGTCGCGCAGCCTGGTGGTCAGCCGTGCGCCCCAGTCGGAAACGGATGGATCCTCCGACGCGATGATCCGCGTCATCAGTTCGCGGACGTCCTCCCGCTCCCTGGCCTCGGCCGTGTAGGAATCCAGGAACACCTTGTCGTCGATCGCCGCGGTGGCCACGGCATAGGGCAGGCTGAACTGGCATTCCGGTACGGTGCGCGGATGCCATTTCTTTTCGGTCGGTTCGCAGACCGCACGCCAGCCAGGCGTCGAGACATCGATTTGGATGCTGGCGATGTCGGCCGCGCCGAAGTCGTGGCTGCGCATCTGGTCGCGGATGCCGTCGATGGAGGAATGCGAGAAATAGCAGGCGCTGTAGCCCTTGGTGATGATCCTGGCCAGCTCCCAGCGCACGCCGAGATCCCGCGTCAGTGCTTCGGGCTCGGTTTCCCAGTGGGCGGTGTTCAGGTAGCCGTTGGCGCCGAGCAGCACCTGCTGGCGCGGTCCGGTGATGCCGCGCGAGGCCAGCTGGCACGCGGTGATCGCCGCCTGGCACACCAGCCCGTGATGCACGCGGACCATCAGCGTCGCGGGGGCGTAGATGGCCATCGTGTGCGGCTGGGTCATGGTGCGCGCGATGCCCTGGGCGTTCTCGAGCTGCTCCTGGGTCAGTCCCAGCATTTTGCCGGCCGCCGCGACCGCGCCAAAGATATAGTGGCCGCCACAGTCGTTGGCCTTGACCGCGCGGCTGATGAGCTTGTAGGCCGAGCCCAGGCGGATCAGGATTTCCTGGCCGATTGCCAGCGCTGCGAGGAATTCCTTGCCCGTCACGTTCTGTCGCAGGCCCGTCGCGGCCAGGAGGGTGGCGACAATGTACTCGCTGACGTGCCCGGCCTCTTCATGGAGATCGCCGCAATCCATGGCCCGCGGCATCGGCCCGATGGCCAGTGCCGCCTCCGCGGCGGGGACCTTGCCGCCATAAAAGGGCAGCATGGTTTCCGGCTTGCCACCTTTGTCCTTCACCAGTTCGACGATCGCCGGTATGCCGTCCATTGCCGAGCCGCCGATGGTGACGGCCATGGCATCCAGCAACGTATGCCTGGCATGCCGGAGCACGTCTGCCGGCAGCTCCTCGTACTGCGTTTGCAGTGCCATGCGGCACAGGGTGGCCATTGGGTCTTCGGAATTCTGGCGTGGAAATCTCGTCATGGCAGGGTCTTGGGGTTGGGTTGGCCATCACAGGGCGCCCGCTAGTTCATCCTGGGGCGGCCCACGGCAGGGTGGCTGGCCGATGAAGGGTCCGGGCGCTCGCCGCGAACGATTAGAGTCCTGGATGCCGCCCCCGGCAATTCACATGTCACGCCTGTTCCGGAAATCGAAAGCACCAGCCGCTTGCGTCGCCGGCGATGCGGGGCACGGACCTGATCCTGGCCACGGTACTGGTCCAGGGCGCGACCATCGGGCCGATGATTAGCGTCTTCGACATCCGCAAGATTCCTGCAGGATGTCTCCACCTTGTACGGCCGCGGCAGCCGTGCAGGTCCGCCTGACATGACGGTATACTCGCGGTGCGATTCACGGCGCACGCAGCACGATGCTGCCATGCAGCATGCGCGCGACGCCTGACCCGGCGACAGACCGGTTCCAGCACTGAAGGAGACACCATGAGCACGCTGAGCGTGCATGGCCTGACCCGGCGGGTCGACCTGTTCACCCTGCGGCTGTTCCTGACGGTGGTGGAAGAGCGCCAGATCCGGCGCGCCGCCATTCGCGAGAACATTGCCGCCTCCGCGGCAACCAAGCGCATCCAGGATCTGGAAGATATTGCCGGCGTGCAGTTGTTCGAGCGCAATCCCAGCGGCGTGGCGCCGAGCGCGGCGGGCGAAGTCCTGGCGCGCCATCTGCGCCAGCTGTTCGAGAACCTTGAGGACATGCGCCGGGAACTCGGCGAATTCTCCGAAGGCGTTCGTGGCCATGTCACCGTGGGCACCACGGGCGCCGTCATCATCCAGTACCTGGCACGCGAGATCGGCGAATTCTCCCGCAACTTCCCGCTGGTCGAGCTCGAGCTGAAACAGGACGCCAATACCAACCTGGTGCGTTCGGTGGTGGCAGGGGATGTCGACCTGGCGGTGTATATCGTCAGCCCGGATATCGACGATGAGCCGCTGGACAGCCTGCCGTATCGCGTCGACCGCCTGGTCGCGCTGGTGCCGCATGGCCACCCGCTGGGCGAGCAGCCCGAGGTCGCCTTCGCCGACCTGATCCGCGAGCCGTTCATTGCCATGCACCCGAACACCACGCTGATGTCCGATGTCAACCGCGCCGCGCGCGAGATCGGCCGGGTGGTGCATCCCAAGTTCACGATCAATGGTCCCGAGGCGGCGCGCAGCCTGGTTGAGGCGGGCCTTGGCGTGACCATCCTGCCGGAGTGCATGGTCTCGCTTGAGGCCAGCACGCGCTCGACTGTGCTACGGATCCCCGAACCATGGACGACTCGCAGCGTGCGCATCGGCACGCGCCGCGGCAAGGCGGTCACGGCGGCGACGCGCGCGCTGATCCGCCAGCTGACCGAGCAGCCTGAGCCGGGGTCATCCTGAGCCGACCGGCATACCGGATGCCGGATCGCGGTTGGCGAATCGCCGTGTCGCGGAACACAACTTGGCGCCTCGCCGCCTGCTGATTACCCTTGAGGCGTGACGGGATGCTGCGTCGTGGCATGCACATGCAAGTCCCGCCTTTCAAGGGAATGCACCCATGTCAGACGCCGCGACCGGCCGCTACTTCGAGGATTTCGTCATCGGCAGCGCCTGCCGGCATGCCATCCGCAAGACCATCTCGGAGGCCGATAGCCTCCTGTTCAGCACGCTGACCTATGGCATGGAGCCATTGCACGTGGACCAGGCCTATGCCGAAGCCGCGCCATATGGCATGCGTGCCGTCAACAGCATCCTCCTGCTGGGGCTGGCATGCGGAGTCGGTGCGACCGGACTGGCACGGGGCCTGGTGCCGGGCACCATTGCCTTCAGCGACGTGCGCTTCACGCGGCCCGTCTTCATCGGCGACACCATCCATGTTGAGAGCGAGGTGCTGGACAAGCGCGAAGACCCCGCGCGCCCCGACGCCGGCCTGATCGAACTGGAGCGTCGCGCCTATAACCAGCGCAACGAGGTGGTGGCCAAGTTTCGCTGCCTGCAACGATTGCCGAGACGCCACCCGGCGGGTTGAAGCCGTCGGTGCATCGCCGGTTCGCGCAATGCGAATCGGTGGTTCGTCAGTCACTACTTGAGTCAAACCATCTGGCCCATCTAGCATCAAGGTCACGGGATCCCCCAAAAAAATTTTTTGCCGTTTATCTAACGGTTGTAAGGCTGTAATCATTACCAGGAGACGAGATGAGTGTAAGTGCCATGAAACCGATACGATCCATGATGTTCGTGCCGGGCAACAAGCCAGACTGGATCGTGAAATCGGTGGCAGCCAAAGCGGATGCGCTGATCCTGGATCTGGAGGACAGTGTGCCGCCAGCCCAGAAGGTCGAGGCGCGTGAGGTCGTCAAGTCCAGGCTGGACTGGCTGGCCGGGCAGAAACCGCGCATCTGGGTGCGCATCAATCGCAGCGCGCATCTGTACGACTTCGAAGACATCCTGGCCATCGTCCATCCGGTGGTCGAGGGCATCGTGATTTCCAAGCCTTGCGGCCCCGAAGACATTCATACCGTCTCGTCCATGCTGGCCGAGGCCGAATACCGCGCCGGCCTGCCGGTGGGCCACACTCGCGTGATCCCGCTGCTGGAGACCGCCCGCTCGCTGCAATACGCCTACGAGATCGCCCAGCACGAGCGCGTGCCCGCCATCGTCGGCGCCACGGCCAAGAACGCCGATGTGGCCCGTGCCCTCAAGACCGTCTGGTCGCTCGAAGGGCGCGAGACCTTGTACCTGAAGTCGCGCATCGTCATGGCCGCACGCGCCGCGGGCAAGCTGCCCATCGGCGGAGTCTGGCAGCAGGTGCATGACCTCGAAGGGCTCAAGGTCTCGTCCGCCAACGACCGCCAGCTGGGCATGAGCGGCGAGTTGGTGCTGCATCCCTCCAACGTCGAGATCGTCAACCAGACCTACAGTCCCACCGAGGAGGAAGTGGCGTTCTACCAGGGCATGATCGACGCGCTGGAAAAGGCCCAGGCCGAGGGTCGTGCCTCGTGCATCTATGACGGCGAGCACATCGACATCGCGCATGTGAAGACGGCGCGCGAAATCATCGAGCTCGCACAATCGTACAGCAACTGATAGCGACCACCCAAGGAGATAGAAAAATGGCAGGCCTTTACTTCGAAGAATTCAAGCCCGGCATGGTGATCGAGCACGCCATCCGCCGCACCGTCACCGAGACCGACAACGTCCTGTTCTCGGCCATGACCTACAACTGCGCACCGCTGCACATCGACGCCGAATACAGCAAGAATACGTTCTACGGGCAGCGCCTGGTCAACAGCATGTTCCTGCTGGCGTTGGTGGCCGGCATCACGGTGTACGAGACGACGCTGGGTACCACACTGGGCAACCTCGGCTTTGGCGAGATTGCTTTTCCCAAGCCCACCTTCCACGGTGACACCATCCGCGTCGAGACTGAGATCATCGAAACCCGCATCTCCAAGAGCCGCACGGACTCCGGCATTGTCACCTTCAGGCATGTTGCCAAAAATCAGCGCGATGAAATCGTCTGCACTGCCGTGCGCACCGGCCTGATGATGCTGCGCCCTGCCGACAAGGCCTGATCTGACACCCGCAGGAGTAAAGCGATGGATTACCAACTCAGCGCCGATCAGCTCGCCATTATTGATGCGGCAGAAAAGATCTGTGCGGACTTTCCGCTCGAGTACTGGCGGAACAAGGACAAGAAGCACGAGTTTCCGCACGAATTCTTCGAGGCGGTTGCCAGTGGCGGCTGGCTCGGCATCTGCATGCCAGAGGAGTTCGGTGGCGCGAACCTTGGCGTGACGGAAGCCGCGCTCTTTTTGCGTACCGTGGCCGAGTGCGGCGGGCAGGCGGGAGCTTCCACTATCCACATGAACATCTTCGGCTTGCAGCCGGTCGTGCATTTCGGCACGGATGCGCAGAAGAAGGCCTGGCTGCCGCCCTTTGTCCGTGGTGAACACAAGGCGTGTTTCGCGGTCACCGAGCCGGACACGGGACTCGATACCACCAAGCTCAAGGTCGTGGCGAAGAAGCAGCCCGATGGCAACTACCTGATCTCGGGCAAGAAGGTCTTCATTTCGACCGCGCAGGTCGCCGACCACATGCTGATTCTCGCGCGCACCACGCCGGTCGAGGAGGTCAGGAAGCACGGGGAAGGGTTGAGCCTGTTCTACACCAAGCTCGACCGCAAGTATGTGGAGATTCGGGAAATCGACAAGCTTGGCCGTGGCGCTGTCGACACCAACGAGTTGTTCATCGACGATCTGCCGGTTTCCAAGGACTCGCTGATCGGTGAAGAAGGCAAGGGCCTGAAATATATCTTCCACGGCATGAATGCGGAGCGCGTTTTCGTCGCCGCCGAGCAGGTCGGTATCGGCCGCGCGGTGCTCAAGCTTGCCACGCAATACGCCAGGGACCGCGTCGTCTTCGGTCGTCAGATCGGCAAGAACCAGGGTGTCCAGCATCCGCTGGCCCGCAATTGGGCGGAGCTCGAGGCTGCCAACCACATGCTGCTCGCCGCAGCCGGTCTCTACGACAAAGGGATCTCCTGCGGCTCCGAGGCCAATGCGGCCAAGCTGCTGGCATCCGAGGCCTGCATGAACGCCTGCCAGACCTCGATCCTCACGCATGGCGGCTTCGGCTACGCGAAGGAGTATCACGTGGAGCGATTCATGCGGGAAGCCTGGATCGGCTACATTGCGCCCGTCACCCCGCAGCTCATCCTGTCGAACATCGCCGAGCGCAAGCTCGGGCTGCCGAAGTCTTATTGACCACAAAGAGTGGCCCGGATGGCCGCATCGCCTGAAGCCGGCCTCATTGCAGGCTGGCGTCAATGGTGCGTAACTTCGCGGCCCACATTTTGCTGGGTTTGCTCAAGTCGTTCTGATAGGCCATGTCGCCAACCTTCTCCTGTTCGGGGAAGGCTGGCGAGCATCGCTGGGCCGGCGCTCGGCACGAACTCACTCCTGGAAGGATTGGTCCCCATGACCGCACACAATGCCGATATTGATGCGCTACGGCGCTTGATCTTCGGGCGCGCCACGTGCCGCGCCTATTTGCGCGAACGGGTCCCGGAGGACGTGATCCGCAGCATCGTCGAGGTCGCGCGCGGCACCGCTTCGTGGTGCAACACGCAACCCTGGGATCTGGTGATTACTTCGGGCGAGAACACCGAAGAGTTCAGGAACGCGCTGATGGAGCAGGTGCGGCAGCACCCCGCACCGGACGCTGACTTTCCGTTTCCGGACGAATACCGGGGCGTCTACCTCGACCGTCGCCGCCAAGCCGGCTTTCAGCTCTATGAAGCGCTGGGGATTGGCCGCGGCGACAAGGAGCGGCGCGACAGCCAGTCGTTCGAAAACTTCCGCCTGTTCGGTGCGCCGCATGTGGCGATCGTTACCGTGCCGGAGGAGCTGGGCACGTATGGCGCTGTGGACGCGGGCGGTTTCGTCAGCGCCTTCCTGCTGTCAGCCCAGGCCCATGGCGTGGCCACCACGCCGCAGGCGGCCCTGGCCACGCAGTCCAGTTTCATCCGCAATTATTTTGCCATTCCGGAGGGGCGCAAACTCGTGTGCGGCATCTCCTTTGGCTACGCCGACAGGACACACCCGGTGAATGGCTACCGCACCGAGCGTGCCCGGGTCGACGATATCCTGCGCCTGGTCTGAGGCGCGCGCCGAGCCGCCGCCAGCTGACCGGGCAGCCTGGGCCGGCGTTATCCTGAGGCAGCCGCCCGGCACGCTGTGTGCTGGATCGCGCTTGGCGAATCGCCGCATCGCGGAACACAACTTGGCCCATCGCGGCCAGCTGATTACGCTTGAAGCGTGACGGAAATAGCGGCTCGGCCCAATGCAGGCCGGCCGGGCAAAAATGGAGACAGCCATGGCAACCGTTCAAGCCGTGATGCAATCGAACCGTGATCTCGACAAGGGTGACGTGCGGGTGGTGCCGCTGGCCCGCGGCCTGGCCGTCCTGGCTGCATTCAGCGCTGAGTATCCGTGGCTGGGCAACCAGGAGATTGCCGTGGAGACCGGTATTCCGGCGCCTACCGTGTCCCGGATGCTGCATTCCCTGGCAGCACTCGGCTATGTGCGCTACGACGAGAGCCGGCGCAAGTACCGGCTTGCCTCGGCCGCTTTGACTCTGGGCTACGCGGCCGTCTCGGGCGACGGCGTACAAGGCGCCGCCCGCATCGAGATGCAGAAGTTTGCCGACGCCAGCGATACCCATGTCATCCTGGGTTCACGCGACCGGCTCGATGTCATCGTCAATGAATCGCAGGTCGGCAAGAACGTCTATCTCGACACGCACCTTGGTGCCGGGATCCGCGTGCCGATTGCTTCGTCCCCGATGGGGTGGGCGCTGCTCGCCGCATTGCCGGAACGGGAGCGCTTCTACCTCCAGAGCAACGTCGAGCGCAAGAGCGGCCGTGACTGGCCCTCGCTGCGCAGGCAGATGGCCGAGGGCATGTCGCAGCTCCACCAGTATGGCTTCTGCATGTCGCCTTGCGGGCGCGAGCTGGCTTCGGTTGCGGTACCTGTCAGTGTGCCGGGACATCCGTCACTGGTGCTGGCCAGCGTTGGCCGCAGCGCGGGCATGAATCGGGCCAGGATGGAGCGGGAGTTGGGCCCGAGGCTCGCTGCGACAGCGCATGCCTTGGAGGAGCGCCTGAGCACGCGTCACTGATGCCGCAGTGGCGCCCGGGAAGGCGCCTCGGATTGACCGTCAGATCCGCGTATCAACATCTCGCAGCAGTTCGACGAGGTCCGCTGCTGCGGCCTTCAGCACAGGCGCGAGGCGTTCTGTGATGGCTGCCATGTCCGGCTCCAGCTCAACCGCGCCGCAGCTCAGCGACATCAGTGTGGCCGCACGTCCCACCGTGACAGGCAGGGCAACCCCGTAAGCGTTACGCTGATACTTGCCCAGGGAAGTACAGACTCCAACGGTCTGCAGTTCCTGGAAGGCCGCAGCGATGCCGCGTTCGAGTTCGGCGATGCGCGCGCCGTCCGCGCGCTTGAGGCTTTCCAGGTATTCATGCCGGGCATCGGGGCGCAAGCCCCACAGCCAGGCACGGCCGGTTGCCGTCCAGCCCATCGGCAGCAGCGAGCCCACGCCGAGGCGCAGCGTCGCAATGCGCGAACTGGTTCGATGCGCGATATAGAGCATGTCGAGCTGATCGGGCACGGCAAGAGCGACCGACACATTGAGCTGGTCCGCCAGTTCCTGCAGGAAGGGATGCACGCGATCGGTGACCGGGTTGGTTTCGAGGTAGGTGTCCCCGATGTGGAGAGAAGCCGGAGCCAGCTCGAACTGCGTGCTGCCGGCAACGCGGCGCAGGAAGCCAAGCGCAATCAGGGTGGTGGTCAGCCGCGATACCGTGGCTTTCGGCAGACCGGTACGCTTGACGATCTCGCTGTTTGTGAGCGTCGTACGCTCGGCACGGAAGGCGCGAAGCACATGAAGGCCCCGTTCCAGGGTCATCGTGATCTGTGCGGGACGTGTCATGAATGGGTTCGCATTGGCGTGCGCTGTGTTTTCCCTACCACTGGAACTGATAACTGATAGTAGAGGCGGCAACCGCGCGGCTCAAATGCCGATTCGCGAGCCGGCGGTTGCCGGAACGCGAACCAGGCCGGCAGGTGTTCCCGGGCGGCGAACCACGATTTCGCTGATTGCCATTTGATGCGGCGCGGTACGATCTGTACGGTTCCAGTATCCGTGCGGCCCTGGTGCCGGACCGCCTGTCTATCGCGATGGCATTGCAGTTAGCTTGCTGACTCCTTGACCGAGGTAGCGCTTTCATCCGCAAACCACTCGGCATCGATCGCCTTCAGCATCTCGTCGGGCGTAATCTGTTGGGTCATGCGTCCTCGCAGGATGTGGCGGTGCTCGAAGGAGCGGGCGCCGCGCTGCATCACCGTGTCCCGGAAGGCTTCGATGTACTCGGCGCCGACATGGCTGTTGAAGGTGTTGAACAGGATGACGCGCTTGCCGTCGAAGCGGTTGTTTTCCGCGAAGGCCCAGATGGGCGGGGCTGGGCTGTAGAGCCAGACCGGCGAGCCGAGATAGACCGTGTCGAATTGCGTCAAGTCGATGGTGCGTGGCGTGATGTCTGCCACGTGCTTGCGCGCGTCGTTCATCGCATGTGCCCAACCCCCCAGACCCAGTGCATAGTCGGTCGCTTGCAGCTCGAACAGTTGCGCATTCAGCCGCTGCGCCACATGGCGTGCGGCCAGTGCCGTGTTACCCGAGCGAGAGAAGTACACCACCGCAGTCTGACCGGATTGGACGGCGGTTGGTGGGTAAGGGGCCATATCCCGTACCTGGCGTGCCTGGCGCTTCTCGATCCAGGTGACCGTGATCGGCAAAAGTGCCGCAGCGACCAGGGCCAGCCCCAGTGCGATCATTAGCCATTGCATGATGGAAATCGGCTTTCCCACGGATGGATTCCTGTCACGTTGGGTACATACAGGGGGACGTGGTCGTGCGGTACGCCTACCGAACGATCAAGGCACGAACTGCAGTACCGGCCAGATGGCAAGGTCGTTGACCAGCACCCGCGCCGGCTGCGCAAAGGTAGTGCCTGGGCCACGTCTGCAAGATCAGGGCGGGCGTCCACGGCCTTGCGGGCTTTCCTCATGTCGTCGCACGACTCGTCAGCGGCCTGCTCAGTCCGGGCGGATCGGCGACACGCGGATGCCTTTGCTGCTCCGCGCCGGCCTACATGAAATGCGGCTTGCAGCCGTCGGTGTTTGGCTTGTTCACGCCGAGGTTGGCACTGGAGTGCAACCGGGGCGATTCCACGACCTTCACGATCAGATCCGCCACGCTCTTGCGCGACACCACGGTGCCCTTGAAAGGCTCATGGAGCTCGGTCAGCTCGTAGTCCACCTCATCCTCATCGGTCAGCCAGGCTGGACGCAGGATGGTGTAATCCAGGCCCGAGGCTTCGATGGCGTCGGCGGCGCGCCGGAAGGGCTCGAGCTCTTTACCGATGGTGGCCCGGTTCCATTCGCCGAACTCGCCCGGCACTTCGTCATAGATGCCCAACGACAGCACGAAGACCAGGCGCTTGACGCCGGTCGCCTGCATGGCCGCGATGACGCTTCTGGCCTGTGCGTCCAGGTCTTCGCCCGTCAGGTTTGCGTAGACGATGTCTTGTCCAGGCAGGACCTGCCTGAGCAGTTTCCTGTCCAGGACGTTGCCAATAACGACTTTCGCATTCGAGGGTTCCTTGCCGGAAATCCTCTTTGGGTTGCGCAGCAGGAGTGTCAACGCCGTATCGCTGCGGTCTGCCAGTGCTTCGATCACCCATTGTGCAATCTGCCCGCTGGCGCCCAGTATCAGTAGATTCTTCATCATTCCTTCCCTTATGCCGAGGCGCCGGTCCGGGCTGGAGGCCTGAACCAGTGCCCCCGTCATGCGGCCCCACGTACACACCGTTGTCACGGTGCCCAGCCGGCAACAGCACGGCTCATGCTGCCGCCAGGTGGAGCAGCGGCACCGGCGCAACGGATTAAAGGTTTTCCTTGAAGAATGGCGCTATCCTGGACAGCGCCAGTGCCACCGGTTCGGGCTGGTCATACAGATCGTAGTGCGACCAGCCCTCGGCCACGACGATGTGCTTGGTCTTCGACGCGGCGCGGCCGTAAATCTCCCAGCCGTCGCGATACGCGCCGAAACCGCCCGGCTTGTCGCCGATGACCACCATCAGCGGCTGGGTGAGCAACACCTCGGCATGGTGGAACGCGTCCCAGGCCACGGCGGCGCTGTTGAAGGAGAACAGTCCGCTAGTGGCACCGTGTGGCTTCTGGCCACGCGGGGTCTTGTAGTAATCAGTGGCTTCCAGCACGTCGATGTCCGTGATGCCGTTCTTCCTGCCTTCCTCTACCGATGCGGGAAGATAGTTGATGACGTTGCGCTCGGCGCCCTGGGCTTCCGCCGTGCGCTGCTTCCCCATGGCTTGCAGCGCGCCGACCGGGTCGAAGTTGCTGAAGCCTTCGCGGATCAGGCGGCCGAAGTTGACGCCAGTGATCGATGCCAACGCCTTGATGCGGTGGTCGGTCATGGCGGCGTGAATCGTGTAGGCACCGCCGCCGCACACGCCAATGGCGCCGATGCGCTCCGCATCGACGTACGGCAGCGTGACCACGTAATCGATGGCAAACCGGATATCCGACACACGGATCGCCGGGTCTTCGATGAAGCGGGGCGATCCGCCGCTGGCGCCCTGAAAGCTCGCGTCGAACGCGATGACGACGAAGCCTTCCCTGGCCAGTGCCGATGCGTAGATGTTGCCTGAGGTCTGCTCCTTGCAGCTTCCGATCGGGTGGGTGCTGACGATGGCGGGGTACTTCCTGCTTTCGTCGAAGTTCGGCGGCAGATAGAGGTCGGCCGCAGAATCCCAACCCAGGTTCTTGTAAGTGACGTTCTTGATGGTGCTCGAGGTCATGATGCGTTTCCAGTCGATGTTCCGGCTTTGGGGCAGGCTTGGCAGGCGGCGCAAAGCGCGTGACTCTCCTGCCAGCGCCTTGTGCCTTGGGGGAGGCGCGGCTCCAGTTCAGGGCGCCGCGCCCAGGGGGGGTTACTTCAGCGTGCGCTGGAAAAACGGCGCAAGCACCGAGACGGCCTCGTCAACGTACTTCGTGACGTCGTACAGCGACATGTGGTTGGCGCCTTCCACTACGTGGAAGCTCTTGTCCTTGCTGGCCGCGCGGCTGAACAGGTCATCGCTCATCCACTTGCTGCCGGCAACGTTGCCGGCGACGATCTGGAGCGGCTGCGTCAGGAACGCCTCGGCCTTGTTGTAGGCGTCGTAAGTGATGATCTGGTTAAGGCTGCGGGCAGTCATGAGGCCGGGCGCGTTCGGATGCTCGCTGCGCGGCGTGTGGTAGTACTCCCAGGCCTCTTCCAGCTCCTTGTTCGGCGCGTCTTCCTTTCGCATTGGGGCCAGCGGCAGTGTGGCAAGCTCGGCCTTGCCTGCGTCGCCGGTGCGGGACCCGGAGCCAAGTTCGAGCAGAGGGAGAGCGTCCGCGTCCTTGACCGTGTTTTCCCAGCCGTTGCGGAACATCTGGCCGATGTTTACCGCGCTGACTGTGCCCACTGCCTGGATGCGCCGGTCGTTGATGGCCGCGTTGGCCGTGTAACCACCGCCTGCGCAGATGCCCATGGCGCCGATCTTGTCCTGATCGATGTATGGCAGCGTCGTCAGATAGTCGATCACCGCGCTGATGTCTTCCGTGCGGATGTACGGGTTCTCGAGTTGGCGCGGCTCACCGGTGCTCTCGCCCTGGTAGGAGGCATCGAACGCGATGGCGACCAGGCCGTTCCCGGCCAGCTTCTTCGCATACAGGCCGGCCGTCTGCTCCTTCACGCCACCGCCGGGGTGCGTGACGACGACGGCCGGATACTTCTTGCTCTGGTCGAAGCCTTCCGGGAAGTAGAGCACTGCGGCGATGCTGACGCCTTGGCCATTCAGGTTCTTGAAACTGACTTTTTGCATGGTGGGTGACTCCGGGTTGCGAGTAAAAGCTGTCATGGCTCACATGATAGGAAGCGAATTGCACCAGAAAAACATGCTTAAAAAGACATCAGAGTTAAGCTAGACTTAACAATATGCCAATAGAACCCTCACTCCTTCCGGCCCTGGCTTGGTTCGCACACGTTGCCCGTCATCGCAGCTTTACTAAGGCCGCCATGGAAATGGAGGTGTCGCGTGCAGCCCTCTCACAACACTTGAAAGCGCTGGAGGGGCAACTGAACGTGCGACTACTGCATCGCACAACACGGGACATGTCGCTGACCGAGGAAGGGCAGCGTCTGTTCGATACCTTGAAGCCAGCGTTGGCCGCTATCGAACGGGCAGTGGCCGAATTGGGCGAGGCCCAAAGCGAGCCGTCGGGCCTGATCCGCATGAATACCTCCCGAGTCGCAGCCCGGCTGCTGTTGGAGCCGCGGCTGGCCGAATTCCTGGCGCGCTATCCCAAGCTCCGGCTGGAGCTGGTAATCAACGATGGGTTTTCAAACATCGTGGCCGAGGGGCTTGATGCCGGCATCCGCCTGGGCGAGAGCCTGGATGAACACATGGTGGCCGTGCCTGTTACGCCCATGCTGGAGATGGCCATCGTCGGCGCACCAGCCTACTTCGAGCGTCACGGGGTGCCTGAATCTCCCGCCGACCTGATGCGGCACAACTGCTTGTCCTACCGCTTCACCTCCAGTGGCACGATTGACCGCTGGTCATTCGCCTCGCCAGATGCTGAGGGGCGCACCATCGTTTTCGAACCTCAGGGCAACGCCGTCTTCAACGACGACGACAGCATGCTGCGCGCCGCCGTGCAAGGTGTGGGACTGGTGCAGCACATCGACCTGTGTGTGCGCCACCATCTGGCCGATGGCTCGCTGGTTCGCGTGTTGCGCCCGTGGTGCAGGCCGTTTCCAGGCTTTTTTCTCTATGTACCGTCACGCGCGCAAATGCCCACCAAGATACGGGCCCTGATGGACTTTCTGGTTGAGCAGCGCGAACAGCTTGAGCATGAGAGTCGAGGCAGCCGGACTGTCTAGCGCAATTTCGTTGGCACGTCAGCCTGCCAGCAGCTCGCGGGCTCGCGTGCATAACGCCGACGCATAGCGGCGCCCTCTGGTGGCGCCGAACGAGGCGGCGTTCAAGTCAGCAGTTTGTCGAGCACGATGGTCTTGGATTCCAGGAAGGCGTTGAGTCCTTCAACCCCGCCTTCACGCCCGATCCCGGATTGCTTGAAGCCTCCGAAACCAATCGAGAAATCCGTGCGCGAAGCGTTGTGTCCCACGGTGCCGGCTCGCAATCGCCGCGCGACATCCTGCGCGCGTTGAGTGTCATGCGTGAACACCACGGCGTTCAGGCCAAAGATGGTGTCGTTGGCGAGTTCGACCGCCTGCGCCTCGCTGTCCGCCGGAATCACGGACAGCACGGGACCAAAGATCTCTTCCTGGGCAATGGTCGAACGGTTGTCGACGTTGCCGAACACCGTGGGCTCGAAGAAGAAGCCGCGCTCCAGGTGACGGGGGCGGGAGCCGCCCGCAGCCAGGGTGGCGCCCTCGGCAATGCCCCTGGCCACATAGCGCTCTACGGTCTCGCGCTGGCGCGCCGTCGCCAGCGGGCCGACGGTGGTAGCGTCGTCGAACGGATCGCCCAGCACCATGGCGCGCGCCACCTCGCTCAGGGCCTCTACCATGGCGTCGTGCCTGGCACGCGGGACGATGATGCGGGTCAGGCTGTGGCAAACCTGTCCGGTGAGGTAACCGAAGTAGGCGCCGCCGATGGTCCCGGCCGCGGTGTCGATGTCGTAGTCATCCAGGATCACGGCAGGCGACTTGCCGCCCAGCTCCAGCGTGACTCGTGCCACCCGCTCGGCCGCCGCCGCGCCAATGCTCCGGCCTGCCGCAGTCGAGCCGGTGAAGGTGATTTTGTCCACGCCAGGGTGGCGAACCAGGGCCTCGGACACGTTGCGATCGGCGGTCACCATATTGACCACGCCGGGCGGCAGGCCGACTTCCTCGCATACCTGGGCGAACAGATAGGCGGAGGTGGGAGCCTCCGGCGACGGCTTGATGATGACCGTGCAGCCCGCCAGCAGCGCGGGTGCAACCTTGTACGCGGTCAGTGCCGCGGGGCCGTTCCAGGGAACGATGGCCAGTACTACGCCCACGGGTTCCTTGACGCTGCAGGCCTGGTGCCCGGTCGCCGACCGATGCGGCTCGACAAAGGGGTAGGTCTGCACCATGTCGGCGTACTGGCGAAACGCCCCGCCGAGAAACTGGCCGATACGGGGCCGTGCGATCTTGTGCAGGATGCCTGATTCGATGGTCCAGCCGCGCGCGAAATCGTCATTCAATGCCTCCAGGCGTTGCGCGATCTTCTGGAGATAAGCTGCTCGCTCCTGTGGCGCCAGGCGCGGCCATGGGCCCTGGTCGAATGCCCGGCGTGCAGCCTCGACGGCCCGCGCAGCTTCCGCGGTATCGGCCATGGCAACGCGTGCCGCCACGGTTTCGGTGCTGCAATCGAGGACCTCGAACAGGTCGGTGTTGCCGGCAGGCACCCATTGGCCGTCGATATAGAAGCAGCCGGGATGCGTCAGCGGGATGGTGCGTTCGGTGTTCATCATGGTTTATCGTTTTGTTATGGACGGAATCAGGATTTGACGGCGCGCGCTGGCACCGCATCGGCACGGATCATGTCCGCGGCTTTCTCGCCGATCATGATGCACGGCGCATTGGTGTTGCCTGCCACGATCCTGGGCATGATCGATGCGTCGACGACCCGCAGCCCTTGGACGCCTCGCACGCGCAGCCGCGCGTCCACCACGGCGAGCGGATCGCTGCCCATCTTGCAGGTGCCGACCTGGTGCCAGCCGCTGTTGCCGCTGGTCTTGAGATGCTCCAGCAACTGCTCGTCCGTATCGGTCGATGCCCCCGGTGCGATCTCGGCGACCACGCGCGATGCCAGCGGCTGCGCCTGGACGATCTTGCGCATGATCCGCATGCCCGCGATGGTGCGGCGAATGTCGCCGGGGTCGCTCAGGTAGTTGGGATGAAACGCGGGCGCCTGCAGGGGATCCGGCGAGGCCAGTTCCATATGGCCGTGCGAGTCCGGCGTCAGCAGCACGACCGAAGCGCCGATGGCCGGAAAATCATCGACCACCGGCTCACCGGACGGCGTGAACTTGAATGTCATCGGGCTGACGGTCAGTTGGAGGTCGGCTTCCGGACGGCTGGCCTCGCTGCGCGCATAGGCTGTCGCCGGCGCTGCCCCCAGCGCGAGGTAGCCACCATGCGTGAGCAGGTAGCGTGCGCCCTCCAGGTACTTGTGCACGCCGCGCAACCGGTGGTTGTAAGAGCTTTCCGGCGTGACCCGCCATGAGAGCGACCCGAACCAGTGGTCCTGCAGGTTGCGCCCCACGCCGGGCGATTCGACAGCTGGCGCGATGCCATGCCGGTGCAAGGCCGCGCCGTCACCAATTCCCGACAACATCAGCAGGTGCGGCGAGGCGAGGGCACCGCCAGAGAGGATCACCTCCCGGGCGGCGGCGATCCGGCGCGGCTGGCCGTGCTCCAGCACCTCGACGCCGGTTGCCTGGCCCGATTCCAGCACCACCCGCGTCGCCCGCACGCCGGTGCGCACGGTCAGGTTGTGCCGATGACGTACCGGCTCGATAAAGGCGTTGTACGAGGTGTGCCGGCGGCCGTTGCGGATGGTGTACTGCCGGTAGCCGACGCCCTCGTGGGGCGGTCCGTTGAGATCGTGGCTGCGCGGGATGCCCACGCTATGCGCGGCGATGATGAAGTCATCCGCCGTCGGATGCCCGACCGCGGGGTCGCTCACATGCAGCGGGCCATCGGCGCCATGGTAGGCATTGGCGCCGCGCTGGTTCGCTTCCGAGCGCAGGAAATAGGGCAGGACGTCGGCCCAGCCCCATCCTTCATTGCCCAGGGCCGCCCAGTGGTCGAAATCGCCCGGCTGGCCGCGCATGTAGATCATGCCGTTGATCGAGCTGCTGCCTCCAAGGCCCTTGCCGCGCGGCCAGTACACCTTGCGCCCGCCCAGCGTCGGCACGGACTCGGTATTGAAGGCCCAGTTGAACTGCTTGTCCATGAACAGCTTGCCGGCGCCCGCCGGGGTGCGCACCCAGAAGTTGTCCATGTCCGCGCCAGCCTCCAGCAGCAGCACGCGCACGGCGGGGTCCGCCGACAGGCGGCTTGCCACCACGCATCCGGACGAGCCGGCGCCCACCACGATGTAGTCGTAGGTCTCCATAGGGCGGGCCGGCTTACCGGGTCTTCGGGATCAGCGGCACGAACACGGCCGCCATCACCGCCGGGACGATGAACGCATAGAAATTCCAGTGCATCCCCAGGTTCGAGCCGACGATCCATCCGCCGATCAGCGGCCCGAGGACAGAGCCGAACCGGCCGAGCGCCTGCGAAGCCCCGAGCGCCGAGCCCCGGCAGGAAGTGGGGAAGTGCGTAGCGATGTAGCCGTAGACCAGCGAGCTGGTGCCGATCGAGCCGATCCCGGCGCCGAACACCGCCAGCATCAGCCATTCGAACTCCAGCTTTTGGCTGAGCGCAACCAGTGACAGCACGCCGATGGCGAAGAACGGAATGATCACGCGCTTCGAGCCCAGCCGGTCGGCGAGCCAGGAGCCACCGAGCATGCCCACTACGGCGCCAAGCTGCATCACCAGCAGGAACTGCAGCGAAGAGCCAAGCGGATAACCCGCCTTGCGCATCAGCTGCGGCAGCCACGCATTCAGCCCATAGACGATCAGCTGCACACAGAAGGCCACGAATGCGAACAGCATCGTGGAAGCGCGGAAATCGGCCGACAGCAGCAGGCGGTATCCACGCGCGCCTGCGACCTTGTCCTGCGAACGGCGCTGCGCCTCCTGCTCGCGCAGGATCTGGTCGAAATCGAGCGAATAGCGCGCGGCCAGCTTGCGCGCCTCATCCATGCGGCCGCGGTCGACCAGGAAGTTGACCGACTCGGGCAGGGCCACGTACATCACCGGCAGGATCAGCGCATAGAAGCCGCCCAGCGCATAGAGCGTGCGCCAGCCATGCGACTGCAGCAGGGCAATGGCGATGAAGGCACAGATGATGCCGCCCACCGAATAGCCGGTCAGCGTCAGCGCGTTGTACCACTGACGCCGGTTGCGCGGCGCATATTCGACCGTGAGCGCCACGGCTGACGGCACCACGCCACCCAGCCCGATGCCGGTCAGGAAGCGGGCCGTGCCCAGGAACATCGGGGAAGTCGCCAGCGCGCAGACGATCGAGCCGAGCGAGAACCACAGCACGCCGATCATGATCAGGTTGCGCCTGCCGACGCGATCGGTCAGCGGGCCGGCCGCCGCCAGGCCAACCATCATGCCCACCAGGGTCCAGCTTCCGATCATGCCTGCCGCGGTGGGGCTCAGGCCCCAGCCGGGCTCTTCCAGCAGCCGCGGAATGGTGGCGCCGTAGACGATGAGGTCATAGCCATCGGCCACGAGCGTCAGGAAACATAGAATGACGACGGACAGACTGCTTCGGGTTGGCAAGTTTTGATGCATGGTGTCTCCTCTCTGCATTGTTATGAGTGCTACGTTGAGCCCCCCGGGCGGGACCTGAAACGTCCGCTGCAAGGGTAGTGACGGGTCGCAGTCTGGCCAACTGGCCTTTTTCGAAGCAGCGATTCGTATCGGTCGAAGCCGGCGGTCCCTCAGTCGCGAGAGGGGCCTGGCATGAAGTTCCTGGGGTCGTAGACGTGTGCCGGCTCGTCGGCACGCGGCCGGTCGCGGCGCAGGCGCGCCAGCGCCGGTTCGATGGCCTGATATGCCTCGACCAGCTCGTCGAAGCATCCGGGGTCAAGAGGAAGCCCGGCGGCTTTGGCGAGGACGGCAATCTCGTCACGGGTCAGCAGAGCGTGGGTCATATTCGCAGGCGCCAGGCCGTTTCAAAGGGTTGGGGGAGTAAAGCCGCGCATGCCGTGGTGACGCTCGAAGGCATCGCCTGCGCGAAGCAGGGTGGCTTCGTCAAACGGCCTGGCCGCGAGCTGCAATCCCAGCGGCAGCCCGGCCGCGGTGTAGCCGCAGGGGACGCTCAGTACCGGATTGCCAGCCAGGCTGAAGGGCATGGTGATGGGTGGCCGGTGCGCGAAGCGGCTGCCTGCCGCCGGGTCGTACGGCTCGGCTTCCTGCATCCAGCCGGCTGTCAGCAGCAGGTCTACCTGGCGGAACTTCGCGAACATGCGCGTGACCAGTTCGGTGCGCCAGCGCAGCGCCTGGACGTAGTCCTCAGCGCGCAGCAGTGCGCCGGCAATGATGCTTTTGCGGAACGGGCGGCCGAACCGATGCGGCTGGCGCTTCAGGTCGCCCTCGTGCACGGCGTAGAGCTCGCTCAGGCCAATGATCGTCTTGCAGTCGATGTAGTCCTGCAATGCATCGAGCCGCACTTCTTCGACGTGTGCGCCCAGGCGCTCCAGCGTCCGGACCGCGCCTTGCATGGCCGCCTCGACCTCGGGCGTGGCCACGCCGGCATACCAGTGGCGCACGAGACCGATGCGCAATCCGCTGATATCCCCGGTCAGTGCGCCACGATAGTCCGGCACCGGTTCGTCGATGCTGGCCGGATCGCGCGGGTCGTGGCCGGCCATGGCGCCTAGTAGCAGGGCGCAGTCTTCCACGGTGCGCGCCATCGGGCCGCAGTGATCGAGCGAAAACGTGTTGGGATGCAATCCGCGCCGGCTGGTGCGGCCGTAGGTTGGCTTGAGCGCGACGATGCCACACACCGCGGCGGGATAGCGCAGCGAGCCGCCTGTATCCGTACCCAGCGCCGCGGGGACCTGGCGCGCCGCCACGGCTGCACCCGAGCCCGCCGACGAGCCGCCCGCCAGGTGCGCCACGTTCCATGGATTGCGCGGGGGAGGCCAGGGCAGGTCCCAGCACGGGCCGCCTTGCGCGAACTCCCATGTGGCCACCTTGCCGATGACGATGGCGCCTGCCTGTTCCAGCAGGGAGACCACGTGGGCGTTCTCTTGTGGCACATGGTCCTGCAGCAGCCGCGAATTCGATGTCGTGCGGATCCCTGCGGTATCGATGTTGTCCTTGATGGCGAAGGGGATGCCGTCCATGCCACTGCGATAGCCGCCGTTGCGGATGCGACGCTCCGCGGCGCGCGCGGCCGCGCGGGCCTGGTCGGCCGTCACGGTGACAAAGGCGTGCAGTCGTGTGTCGAGTGCCTCGATCCGGTCGAGGCAGGCTTCGACGATCGCGACCGGAGACAGGGTGCCTTGCCGCAGCCGTGCGCCCAGCTCGGCGATGGTCAGGGCAGTGAGGTCGCCCTGGTCGATGTGATGGGCGTGGTCAGCACAGACTTCGAGTGGATCAGCCAAGTCCTTCCTCCCCGGGGCAAGGTGAATGTACCGCCGCGCGTGCCGAGGACAGCCACGCCTGGCGCTACAGGTGACGATGGGCAGTTTTGGCATCGGCCGCCCATCCGTCAATTCAGCCTCACAGAGCGTCCCGTACATCAAAAAGGACGGCTCAGACCTGCCCGGCGGGAGCGTCGCCTACGCCTTCCGGTACCGCAGCGCCTCGACCAGCAGCGAGAATGCCGACGAGGCGTGGCGCCGGTTGGCGTAGTACAGGTGGTAGCCCTCGAATGTCTTGCGCCAGTCGCCCAGGACCTGGATGAGATGCCCCGATGCGACCTGTTCGCTGACGTATGCCTGCGGCAGGAAGGCCAGCCCGAGGCCTGCCGCGGCGGCATCGCGTATGGGCGCGATGCTGTTGAGCACGATCGGCCCGTCAACAAAAGCAGTACCCCGCCATCCTGTGCGCCCACCCGATCAGCAGCTGCAAGGAGCAGACCGCAGCGATCTATGCCGAAAAGCTGGCCGCGCTGGGTTACGTTGTGCTGGCGTTCGACGCCTCGCACCAGGGCGCGAGTGGCGGCGAGCCCCGCTACCTCGAAGACCCGGCCACCCGCGTCGAGGATTTCCGCTGCGCGGTGGACTACCCTGGTGACGCTGGGCTATGTGGATGAAGCGCGTATCGGCGTGCTGGGGATTTGCGGCGGTGGCGGGTACGCGGTCAATGCCGCGATGACCGAGCGCCGCATCAAGGCGGTGGGCACGGTGGTGGCGGCCAACTACGTCATGCGCGAAGGCGACCTGTCCCCGGATGCGGCGCTGAAGACGCTGGAAGCGATTGGCAGGCAACGCACCGCCGAGGCCCGCGGCGCCGAGCCGGCGATCGTCACCTATATCCCCGCCTCGGTGGCGGAAAGGGAGAAGGCCGGGATCACCGACATCGATATCGTCGAGGCGGTCGAGTACTACACCACGCCGCGCGGGCAGCAGCCCGGCTCTCCCAACAAGCTGCGCTTCTCCGGGCTGCAGGCGGCAGTGGGTTTCGATGCCTTCCACCTGGCGGAACACCTGCTGACCCAGCCGCTTCAGATCGTGGTGGGCAGCAAGCCCGGGGGCTTTCGGCTCGCTGCGTGATGGCTACGACCTGTTCGCCCGTGCGCGTTCCAAGCGGAAGAGCCTGTTTGTCGTGGAAGGGGCAAGCCATTACGACCTGTACGACAGACACGGAATGTGTTGAACAGGCAATGGCAAAGCTCGGGCCGTTCTACAAGGAGAACCTCTGAGAGCCGGCCACATTCCGACAGGCGGGAGCTTTTTCCGGTTGCATTGACTTGCACTGGTGCCGGGACCACTCTGGCATCAACTGACCCAGTCGCAAGGAGACAGATGATGCAGCCCCACAGTGGTTCCGGAGACCGTGTGCCGGCCACCCTATCAGCAGGAGCCACCGCAACCATCGCCCGGCATGTCGCCCGAGTGGCGAATGCGCAGCTTGACGCGGCCGACATGGAAGCGTTGCGCCGCTTGTTCCTGGACAACTTCGTGGTGTCCCTGTGGGGCAGTACCCGGCCCTGGACCGGCCAGATCGCGCAGTGGACGGGCCGCTTCGCGGGCACCGGCACGAGTCCCGTGCTCGGGGGCGACTGGACCGCGGACGCTTCCGTTGCAGCGCTGGTGCATGGCACCGCGTCTCACAGCTACGAGCTGGACGACACCCACAACGAAACCCTGAGCCATCCCGGCGCCGCCATCATTCCCGCAGCGCTGGCCGTGGCCGCCGCCACCGATGCCTCGCAGGCGGGCCTGTTCGGTGCCGTCGCCGCCGGCTATGAGGCCATGGCGCTGGTGGGCATGGCAGCCGGTGGCCTGGAAACCGTGCACCGGGGGTTTCATCCTACGGCGATCTTCGGCACCTTTGGTGCCGCGGTCGCGTGCGTGGCGTTGCACGCGTACCAGCGTGGCATGCCAGTCGCACCCGAACTGCTGGTTCGCGCGTGGGGCCACGCCCTGTCGCAAGCCAGCGGTTCGATGTAATTCTCGGCGGAGGCGTCCGGCGGGGAGGTCAAGCGGGTGCACTCCGGGTTTGCGGCTCGTAACGGCGTGTTGGCCGCGGAGTTCGCGCTCATGGACGCTGTCACCGCACCGGTGCTGGCCATCGAAGGGACCTATGGTCTCGCCGCGCTCTTCGGCGGCCCGCTGCGGGAGGTCGTGCTGTCCGACAGGCTCCAGATCCACGCCATCAGCCTGAAGCCGTATGCATGCTGCCGCCTGTTTCATTCGACCATCGATGCGTTGGCGCAGCTGACCGACAATTTCCACATGCCGACCTCCGCAATCCGAGAGATCGTTATCAGCGGCCCGCAGCTCATCGCCGACCAGCACATGCTGGCGCAGCCGACTTCCACCATGGCCGCGCAGTACAGCTGCCCCTACATCGTGGGCGCCACGCTGAGCTACGGACCTTATCGCTACGACGCCTATGGCGACGCATTCCTTGACGACCCCAGCATCCGCCGCATCGCGCAGAGGGTGCGCTTTGAACTCAGCGAGACCCTGATGCAGTACTACCCGTCACGGTTTGCCACCGGCGCGCGGATTGACTTGCAGGATGGCACCACGCGCTCCAGCGTGGTGGTGGACAGCGTGGGCACGCCAGCCAAACCATTGACTATCGAGCAGATCATTGCCAAGGGCGACGGGCTGGCCCCGAAGAACAAGGCAACGCCGGTCGGCAAGACGCTGGCCGGGTTGCTGTGGGACGAAGCGCAGGGCGCCCGCGCGCTGGCGCAGGCACTGGCGCGTGCATAGTGCGTGGCGGAATCGGGCAAGGAGTAAAGAACATGACGACCGAGCAACCGGCCATGGTAGCAGGAGAAATCACCCGCGAGCCACTGCATGTCCGGCGCATCGAGTTCCAGGGCTTTCGGCGCAGCGACGGCCTGTTTGAAGTCGAAGGCCATCTGACCGACCAGAAGCCGCAAGACTTCACGCCGCCGAGCGGCGTGCGTGTGGTGACGGCGAACGATTTCATCCACGACATCGGCTTGCGCGTCGTGTTCGACCTCGACATGGTCGTCCACGCGGTCAGCACCTTTATCCGCGCGTATCCGTACCGCGAGTGTCCCGGCGGCGGCGAGTCGCTGCAGGCGCTGGTGGGGTTACGCATCGGCGCCGACTGGAGCGGCGAGGTGCGCAAGCGCCTGCCCTCGGGAGACACCTGCACCCATCTCCGCGAGATCCTGATGCCGCTGGCGACGGCGGCCATCCAGGCCGTCAACCCGCAGCGGGCGCATCTGCTGCGCGATGCCACCGACGCCAGTGGCAAGCCGCGCAAGATCGATAGCTGCTACGCCTACGGCGCTTCGCGCGAACTGGTCCAGCAGCTCTGGCCGGCCTTTCACCGGCCGGCCAAGAGTTAACCATCACTGGGGTAGATCCCATGAGTCAAATCGGAAACTTGTTGTTATCGGCAGCCATGGTCCTGTGCTGCCTCGCCCCGGGGCTGGGCGGCGCGCAGTCTTTCAAGGCGCCTGTCAAGATCGTGGTGCCGCAAGCCCCGGGCGGCGGCACCGATATCGTTGCCAGGCTGCTGATCCCCGGCCTGTCCAGGGAACTGGGGCAGACCGTGATTGTGGAGAACCGCCCCGGAGCCAGCGGGCAGGTCGGCACGCAAGTGGTCAAGAATGCGCCGCCGGACGGGAGCACTGTGCTGTTCGCGGTCGACCATTCGCTCATCATTGTGCCGCTAACCGTGCCCGGTGTTCGCTATGACGTGACCAACGATTTCGTGGCGCTCGGTCAGGCCGTACGCACGTTCTGGACACTTATGATCCCGCCCAATGCTGCCCACAGCGACTTCAAGGGCTACCTGGCGGCCGTCAGGCGGGACCCCATGCTCCGCTCCTATGGCGTGCCGTTGGCGGGAGGCGCCCCCAGCGTGATCGGCAATGCGATTGGCAGATCCGCGGGGGTCGAGATGGTTCAGGTGCCATACCAGGGATCGGCGCCGGTCCTGCAGAACGTCTTGGCCGGGCAGGTTCCCGCCGGCCTGACCGGCATGCCCGAAGCCATAGCCGCGCACCGGTCCGGCAAGGCGAGGGTGATCGCGGTCTCTGGCACCGAGCGGCCCTTGCTGCCCGACGTTCCAACCTTCAAGGAACTCGGTGTCGAGGGCCTTGGCTTCCATACCTTCCTGGGCTTCTTCGCGCCCAAGGGATATCCGCCGGCCCTTGCGCAGGCGTTCAATGCCGCGCTGCGCAAGGCGCTCGCTGATCCGACGGTGCAGGAGAAGATCGGCCAGATGGCATTGCAGCCCGCGCCGACCACGCTGGAGGAGGCCAATCGCGAAGTCGGTGAGATGGTGCACTTCTGGAAGACGGCACTCGGCGCCAAGCAATAAGAACAACTGTCAACCAGAAGACATTAGGAGACCACAGATGCTGTCCCGCCGTTCCTTGCTGATCGCACTCCCGGCATTCGGGTCGCTATGCGCAATGCGAGCCTTCGCCCAGGCCTACCCGGCACGCCCCATTCGCTTTGTCGTCCCGGTCGCGCCGGGCGCGGCCACGGATCTGGTGGCGCGCCAGGTGTCGGCCTCGCTCAACAAGCTGTGGATCGGCGCGGCGGTGGTCGAAAACCGGCCGGGTGCAGGCGGTGTCGTCGGCACGGACGTGGTCGCAAAGTCGCCGCCCGACGGGTATACCTTGCTGTTTACCTTTTCCAGCCATTTCACGAACCCATGGATGGAAAAGACTCCCTACGACGCGCTCACCGACTTTGAGCCCGTTGTAGGCTTGCCAGCACCGCACTCGTCATGGTGACCGCAGCCGATTCGCCGCTCAAGACGGTACGCGACGTCATTGCAGCGGAGAAGCAGCAGCCCGGTTCGGTGACCTACGCCTCGGCGGGTGAGGGCACGCCTTCGCATATGTGCGGGGCGTTGCTGAATGCCGCAGCCGGTATCAGGCTGAACCACGTCCCGTATAAGAACGGGTCGCTGGCGATGATCGAAACAGCCAACGGGCAGGTGCAGCTCGCATTCTCCGGGCCGGCGGCGTTGCCCCTGATCAAGGCCGGCAAGCTGCGCGTGCTGGCGGTCACCAGCGTCCGGCGCTCGGCGGTGATGCCCGATGCGCCGACGATGAACCAGGCTGCTGGCGTCGACGGCTACGACATCGTGTCACCGGTGTGGGCATTCGTGCCAAAAGGGACAACTGCGGCCATCGTGGGCAAGCTTTCCGAAGCGTTCCGGGTCATTGCCGCGTCGCCGGAGTTCAAGGCGTTCTGCGCGGCCCAGTCGCTAGATCCGGACTTCCAGTCCGCCGCCACGGTTCAGGCGGGGCTGTCCGCCGAAGCGGAAAAGTGGCGCCGGCTGGTGCAACTGACGCGCGCCTGAGGCGGTGTGTCGGGTTCGCGGGCTGCAACCCAACCGAGCCGGATCTGTACGCCACCTGGGATAACCGTGCACGCAATGCCCCGCCGGCGTTCGGATGTACGGAACCCTCATAGTGCGTGATTGACCTGCGCCGGCGCAGGCATCAGTCTGCCTAGACCGCTGCAGTCCCGGCCATGCGACCCCCGCCCCATGGACACGCTTTCGGATGTTCTGTCGCTCCTGAAGCCGCGCAACCAGTTCTACGCGGGGCTCGACGCCGCCGGGGCGTGGTCCTTCTCCTTCCCACCTTACGACGGCATCAAGTTCGCCGCCGTCCTGCAAGGCGCATGCTGGGGAATGGTTGATGGCGTGGACCAGCCGATCCGCTTTGAAGAAGGCGACTGCTTCCTGCTGAACAGGGGGCGCCGCATTGCGCTGTCAACGGATCTGGCCCTGGCCCCGCAAGACTCCACGGCCATCATGGAGGCAGTGGCCCGCGACGGCATTGCCGTCCACAACGGCGGCGGCGACGCACTATCGCAACGTTCTCCAACAGGAGCGTTCGGAGGTGGCGCGTTGAGGCACCGGCTGTGCGCTGCCTAGCGAATCGCAAGGGCGTTACGCGCTGAACCATCCAAGAAAGGAAGGAGAAGCGTGTGCGGGCGTATTCCAAAGTACGGGACAACATCGATGTGTTCATTGACCGGAACGGGATGGCGTTCCTAACCTGCAATGGTCCAGACACAAGGAGACTCCCTTGCTGATCTCCGGTCGCGCCATGCCGGCGCCACACTCATCCGTGCCAGCGCTGCCAACGCCGGGAAAGGACATCGCCCCAGATCGCATGGTGGTCGAGCCACTCGCCCGCGGCCTGGCCGTGCTGGCGGCCTTTGATCCGCGCCAGACGTGGGTGCGCAACTACGATATCGCGCTGGAAACCGGGCTGCCCGCGGCTACCGTCTCGCGGCTGCTGCATTCGCTGGTGGAGTTGGGTTACGTGTGCCATGACCGGAAGCATCGCCGGTATCGGTTGGCGTCGGCGTCCCTGACCCTTGGCCACGCGTCCATTGCCGACCCCGGGCTACAGCGTTTGGCGCGTGCCGGGATGCAGTCGCTGACCGGCTGCGGCGATGTCTGCGTAGTGCTCGGCATACGGGACCGACTTGACGTCATGGTGCTCGAAACACGTGTAAGCGGTCGGCCGAAGTTCGATGCGCCACTGCGTGCCGGGACGCGGCTCGGTATTGCATCGTCAGGGATGGGTTGGGCGTTGCTGGCCACGCTTCCGGAGCGGGAGCGCTATTTCCTGGAGCACAACGTGGAACGGAAGGCAGGGTGCGACTGGCCAGAGTTGCGCCGCCGGATGGCGGCAGGCATTTCGCAGGTACGTGAGCTTGGATTCTGCATGTCGCAGGGCGAGTGGGAACCGGCGCTGACTTGCGTTGCGGCACCGATCCGTATTCCGTACGGCACGCCATTGGTGCTGGCCTGTATCGGCTGCAGTGCCGACATCACCCGTGCCAGGGCAGAGCGGGAACTGGGGCCCAGGCTCGCAGGCGCGGTGCAAGCGCTTCAGGCGCAACTGGGCGTTCACGGCTGAGTACGGGTTGCCACGTCCAAACTTCCCGATATCAGGAGCAGCAATGCGTCAATCCACGGATGTCACGACGACGCTGGAGCGTGGCCTCTGCGTTCTGCGGGCCTTTCGGGCAGAGCGGGCGCCACTGACCAATAGCGAGCTCGTTCGCCGTACGGGGCTGCCGAGATCGACGGTATCCCGCCTCACCATGACACTGGTGCGCCTGGGTTTCCTTCGCCGCGTCCCCGGCAGGAGGCAGCTTGAGCTGAGCAGCGATGCGCTCGGCATCGGCCAAACCTACCTTGAAACCAATCCGGTCACGCGACTGGCCCATCCCTTCATGCAACAACTGGCCGACCGGCTCAACGTTTGCGTTGCGTTATCGGTGCCCAATGGCTTGGACATGCTCTATATCGCCTATCGGAGCAGCGCGCGGATCGTCACGCTGCGGCGCGGCGTCGGCTCGCTGGTGCCAATGGGGCTGACGGCGACAGGGCGGGCATGGCTGTGGGCGCTGCCTGCGGCGGCACGCAGCGAGTACATCGCCTCGATCATGCAGGCAGCAGGTGCGCAAACAGAGGGCATGATCAAGGGCATTGACACTGCATTCGAAGAACTGCAGACCACAGGCGCGTGCATGTCGCTGAATGAGTATCAGCGCGACTCGTACGGCGTGGCACTCCCAGTATTCGTGGGACGCTCGTCAGTGCGGATGACGTTAAGTTGCGGCGCGGTCGAGCCGAATCCGGATATCGAAGACATCAGGCAGCGTATTGTCTCGGAACTCAAAGCCGCCGCAATGGAACTGACGATATTACTTCGCGATGCAAAGACGCCCGACACGCCTTTCGCAACCGTCCAAACAGGCCACGGATGGACTGACTAGCGCCGGCCGTAACACTCCCGGGTGGAGGGGCCGAAAACGTAGCACCTGAAAGCCGGTCCCGATTGTGAAATTGGAAGCTCTTGCAAAGAGAGTGACCTGTCGTAGCGCGGCATGGCACCGATGGGCGCTCGACCGACGAGATTTCGTGCGGGTCGCGGAGGTTCCACCCTTGCGTCAACGGCAAGGGTATCAATCAGGGGCCAATAAACTTGGCTGAATGAGTGGGGCGATCATGATGCGCCATTCTCGGATGCGGCCCTCGATCCGTGTGGAAATGCCCGCCTGCTGGCGTGCCTACGACTTATTGGTCCACCGATCCGGTGCCGCTCCTGCGTAGCCTCATGGCGCGCATCCTCTTCGCTATGCAGGTAGCCGCTCGTCGTCGACAGCGAGCTGTGCCCGAAGTTGTCGCACACATAGCGCAGGTCGACCTGCTGGTCGGTCATGTGCGAGCCAGCGGTGTGGCGCAGCCAGTGCGCCGAGGCGCTGTTCAGCATCGTGGCTTGCGCTTCCCATTCCGGCCCGCGGCCCCGCAGGCGCACCGCGGCCATGCCGAACACCTCTTTCAGGATCAGGTGCAGCGCGCCGCGTGACACCGGTTTCTCGCGTTCTTCGCTGCCGATCACCGGCAGCACCAGTGGACGCGTCTCCCCGAACTGCGGGGTAGGTGGCAACTCGTGGGCGCGGCGGTAGCGCGTCAGTTCGGCGATCAACTCGTCGGTCGCCGGCACAAGCAGCAGGCAAGAGCATGGCCATCTTCAACGCCCTGCATGACTTCCTCGGCAAGCGCCGTTCAGGAAGCCTTCACCGGGGCCAACTCGATGAGGCGGCTTATGCCTTTCGCGTCATATCCGTCAAGCTGAGCGAGGTGGAAGGATCGAAACGATCCAAAATGCTTTCAATCATAGACTTTAAGCTGGATACAGTCTAACTTTGGAAACATCTAACGGTCTTGACCACCAGCGCCACCAGCGCTACCATGTTCGTAATCATAGACCTAAATCGTCTTATAGTTCAGGATTACGGACATCATGAAACGAGACGAATCTCCACTTCTGCCCCTTTCCCGGTTCACTGAAGCCGAGCAGCTCGGTGCGCGTATCACCCAGCTGCGCCAAGGCCTGAGGCTACGCCAGGCGGATGTAGCAGCGCGCGCCGGGGTCTCCCGGGGAACAGCGATCCTGATCGAAAAAGGTGATCCGGGACGGACTCTTACGCAGATCCTGCGCTATGTTCATGCCCTGGCGCCGGAAGTCACCCTGCAGGCGCTCCTTGCAGGGGATGTGCCGGCATTGATCGCCTTGCATGCGCGCAAGCTGCCACAGCGCATTCGCTCCGCAAGCAAGGCGGAACTGCGTGAACTCGATTTCTAAGGAAAAGCCTTGGCCCCTCGTCGCGCTCCCAACAAGGTAGCGGTATTCGCCCACATCGCCGATCAGGCGGAAGGGCATCACTTTGTGCCCGCAGGTCTGCTCAGTCGCGAGACTTCCGCGGGTCGGGAAACCGTCAGCTTTGCCTATGGCACGCGTTACCTGCAGCGGCCGAACGCCATCGAAGTAGACCCTCGGGCGCTCACCTTGGCGCAGGCGCGGCTGGCGGAGCCCGGCACGGTGTGGTACCCGCTGCCCGAGGTGAACGAATTTGGGGGGATCCGCGATGCTGCGCCCGATGCCTGGGGCCGCCGCGTCATCGAGGCCGGGCTCAATGCCGCGCCGAACTCGCTCGACGAATTCACCTACCTGCTGGAGGCCGGCAGCGACCGCGTTGGTGCGCTGGACGTGCGGGAGGACACCAAGAGCCCCGCTCACAAGGGGGCCGGGGGTCTGATCGATCTGCCATACCTTTTGCAAGTGGCTGACGCGGTCGAGAACGGCGAGCCCATTCCAGCGAACCTGCTGCCATACCTCGGCGGCGTGCCGTCGGCCGGCGGCGCGCGCCCGAAAGCTTCCGTGCGGGAGGCCGACAGCGTCTTGTGGCTGGCCAAGTTCCCGTCCAAGACCGACACGCTCAACATGGCAGTCCTCGAGGCCGGCGCCCTGGAGATCGCGCGGGCCGCCGGGCTTTCCGTTCCGCCGGTGAAGGTGATCGAGGTCGGGGGCAAGCCGGTGCTGATGATCCGTCGGTTCGACCGATACTGGGCCCCGGCCGGGCAACCGCTCTCGGCCATGGCGCGCGGCTACGACACCGAGCCCATGCCCGGCTATACCGAGGGCCGCATTGCGCAAGTCAGCGCCTTGACCCTGATGGGATGCCCGGAGATGGAGTCGATGGCCAAGGGCTACAAGGATCTGGCCCAGACGATTCGCGAGCAGGTCGTGGCGTCGTGCGTGAAAGCCGACAACGAGGAGCTGTTTGCCCGCATGGTGCTCAACATCTTCCTGACCAACGACGATGACCACCTGCGCAACCACGCGTTTGCCTACGACACGCAGCTGCAGGGCTGGCGCCTGAGCCCGCTGTACGACGTCGTGCCGCGGGCGTCCGTCTCCATGGAGCGCCGCCTGCACCTAAGCGTGGGCAAGCAGGGGAAGCTTGCAACCCTCGACAATGCGATGAGCGAGTTCTCTGCCTTCGTGGCGGACCGGCCTACGGCGCTCGACGTGATTCGCCGGGTATGGGGTGCAGTGCGGGGCTGGAAGAACATCTATGAAGGCCTGGGAGCCACCCCGGATCTGATCCGCACGCTCGAGCAGGCCGTCCGAAGCCTCTCGGACATTGTGAGTCCGGCGCTGGAGAAGGACATCCGGCGCGGCGCGGAAGCCAAGGCAGCATAGAAAAACGGCGAGGAGATCCTCGCCGTTTCCAGTTGCAGGGTTGGCAGTCACACGGGGCTGCAGGCCAGGCGCTGGATCTTGAACCCCAGCCGATGGCCGTTGGCTGGTCGATGTCCTGATTCGGCCCCGGCCGGCGACTACCTGCGGTGATGTTCTCGGCGTTCAAGATTCGAACGATGCTGTCTTCCAGGCCCGCAGCCAGATTCAGGTGAAACGGCCCTTAGTGCATCAGGTCATTGTCCGGAAGGGTTGGTCCAGCCATTCTCGAACACCATCTCGTCCAGGGATTGCCGTCTGGCCCAGCCTTCCTGTTCCAGCATCGGCTTCTCATAGAAGGTGTCGACCTGGCCGACGCACAGCACAGCCACTGGCCGGGCACCGGGAGGCAGCCGCAGCAGCCGGCCAAGCTGTTCAGGGTCGAACAAGGAAACCCAGCCCACGCCGATTCCTTCGGCGCGCGCGGCAAGCCAGAGGTTCTGGATGGCGCAAGATTGGCAATTTCAGTCAGCTGCTTCGAAGAGCGCACGCACTGCCCCACCGGGACATTGTTTCGCATTGAAAAAGCTATGCTCGCATGAATGTTGAGCCGAAAAAGCTATGCTCCCATGAACGATGAGCGCCGCTCGCACGAATAACGTTCTTCAACAAATGACGACAATAGCCCTTCGTCTGGCGGGGGCGTCCGATGTGAATGCCGCTTTCGTTCTATCAGCTATTCCAACGATTTGATGTACTGGTGGGCAACGGCGCGCGCTAACGCAACACAATGCATGACATCTGGTGCGTTGACCGACGGACCATGGCCGATTCCCGTGCCAACAACCCAATTGCCTACCGAATCAAAGCGATGACCAAAGGTTTCCCGCATTGGCAGCAGACTCCACTGTATGACCATCACCGTCTCCTTCGCGCTCGCATAGGCGACGTCGATGGCTGGAAGCTCCCTGTTGCCTATGGATCTCAGATCGAAGAGCACCACACCGTGCGCGAAGATGCCGGTATGTTCGACATGTCACATATGTGCGTAGTCGATCTGCATGGGCTCGATGTACGAATGGTACTTGGCAGGCTCTTGGCAAACGACGTCGGAAAGCTGAAGACGCCGGGAAAGGCGCTGTATAGCTGCATGCTCAACATGTCTGGCGGGGTGATCGATGACCTCTTTGTTTACTACCTGGGGGAGCAGCATTTCCGCGCTGTCCTGAACGCGCACACGGCCGCAGGTGACATCGAGTGGATCCGGTCAACGATCAACGAGGTGAAAAGCCAAGTGACCGTGGTCCCGCGACGACAGGATTGGGTAACGGAGGAGGTTGAGCCATTAGCGGTCATCGCAGTGCAAGGCCCGAAAGCGCGGGAAAAAGTATTCCGGGCGATTCCAGCCACCCGCCTAGCCGAAAAACTGAAGCCGTTCAACTCGACCATCGTGCACGACCCGGAATTCGGGGAGTTGATGGTGGCGAGAACCGGGAAGACCGGGGAGGATGGTTTCGAATTGCTGCCGCTGGCAAGGCATGCTGGCCGAATTTGGGACATGTTGCGGTCGGCAGGCATCGATCCAGTGGGCCATGAAGCATGGGATACGCTTCGGCTCGAGGCAGGCATACATCGAAACGGGAAGGACATGGATCACCAAACCTCGCCACTCGATGCCGGTCTGGGCTGGAGTGTTGATCTTGATTCAGACCGGGATTTCTTCGGCAAGTCAGCCGTGTGTGCCCGTCGCCAGACGCAGCAGTTCGTTGGACTTGCCCTGGAAGGCAGTGCCGCTGTCCCGCCGGCGCATAGCGCTGTGACAGACGAGGGGGGCGCGGTGATTGGCACGGTCACCAGCGCAACCTATAGTCCGACGCTGCGGATCGCTATCGCGTTGGCGCGTGTCGTGCCCGAGATCAGGATCGGCTCGCACGTCAATGTGGAGGTCTACAGGAACAAAATAGCCGCGAAAGTCGTGCGCACGCCATTCGTGCGTAGCGGAAGCTGACCCTGCGGCAGGGCGATGGCCGCGGCGCGGCGATCCGGCGGGCGATAGGGTTACGGTTGGCCGAGTTCTTCAAGCAATGCGCTCGCTTCCCGGAGGTCCATGGTATCGAAGCCTTCGCTGAAGACGCCGTAGCTTGCGGACAGCAACGGCAGGGCCTGCGCATGCCGGCCTTGGCGCAGCCACAACCGGCTCAGCGCCACCGCGGCACGCAGCTCCGGCGACCGGGCCCTCTGGCGACGCGCAATTTCGAGCGCCCGCAGATAGCAGGCCTCGGCTTCTCGCGCGGCATGGTCGGCATGATTGGCCGCGTCCGCGCGGCCGGCTGCAAGCAGTGTCAGCTCTCCCTTGAGCCGATGCAGTTCGGCCTCATGCACGCGTTCACCGGTCCGCTCCACTCCCGCCAGTGCCTCGGCCACCGCGGCGAGTCCGTCATCGACCTGTCCCGCCCTGGCACAGGTCTCGGCCAGCAGTCCCAGGAAATGGGTGCGCAGCAGCTCGGCGCCGGTAGCGCGGTATGCGCTGAGGCCGTTGCGCATCAGTTCCAGGCCCTCTGCCGCCCGTCCCCCGGCGGCCAGCGCCCAGCCCGAGAGGATGGTCCCGGCCGCCAGCCCGTACGGCAGGCCATGGTCGGTTGAGAGGGCAACGAGCGCCTGCGCGAGGTCGTGGGCCGGCTGCACTTCGCGGCGCAGCAGCCGGACTTCTGCGGCGGAGATCAGGGCATCTGCCGAGTCCGACGGATGCAGCGGCGTCTGCGCCAGCGCAAGCGCTTCCTGGCTGCGCGTGCACGCCTGGTCCGGATAGCCGAGCAGCCACAGGTCCATGGCAATCAGCGCCAGGCCCTGAACGCCGGGTTCCAGGCCATAGAGGAAGGCGTGCGACTGGTGTTGCCGCGGGTCGTAGAGCGCCATGGCTTGTTCCAGCCGCTCGCGGGCCGGGACCAGTTCGCCCAGGTAGAACAAGTTGGCGCCTAACGCGCGGCGCGCCTGGATCAGCAGGTCAGGATCCTGGGCTGTCTCGGCAAGGTCCAGTAACTGCCCTGCCAGCTCGCGCGCGGTGCGCAATTCGGCGCGGACGGTATGGAACGTGCGCAGGCCCATCAGCGAAGTAAACAACTCGACCGTCTCGCCGAGTTGCCGGCACAGTGCCAGCGCGCGCGCATAAGTGGCTTCCACTTCGGGAGCGGCAAAGCCCTTTGTGGCCATCCAGGCCGGGCCAAGCGCGAGCTGCAGCGCGAGTTCCTGCCGCGCTCGCTCCGGGGTTTCGGGCAGCGTGGCGAGCAAGTTCAGCGCCGTGGTGAGATGGGTGACCGCCTCGGCGTCGGCCGAGCGCTGCACCGCCTGGCGTCCGGCGCGGTGCAGGTATTCCACTGCTTTCGGCGTGTTGCCGCTGCGGCTGAAGTGATAGGCCAGCTCGCTGCAGTGTTCCTCGAGTTGGGCCTTGTACAAGTCCTCGAGCGCTTGCCCGGTGCATTCATGCAGGGCGCGCCGTCGCTCGCTCAGCAGCGAGCCGTAGGTCACCTCCTGGGTCAGAGCGTGCTTGAAGCTGTATTCCACCTCCGGAAAGGCTGGCTGTTCATAGATGAATTCCCCGGCTTGCAGACGCGCCAGCAGGCTCCTGGTGTTGTCCTCGGGCAGTTCGACCACGCGCGACAAAAGGCTCCACGGAAAGACCTTGCCGATCACCGCCAGCGTCTGCAGCAGTGCTTTCTCGGCCGGGTGCAGGCGATCGATGCGGGCGGCGAGTACGCCCTGCACGGTGGCGGGAATGTGCAGCTTGGCAGGGATCTGCTCCAGGCGGTAATGTCCGCGCTCGCCGCTCAGGACGTGCCCTTCAACCATGTCCTGCACCACCTCTTCGATGAAGAAGGGATTGCCTTCGGTCTGCTTCAGCACCAGCTGCTCGAGCCGGGCCAGTCCGGGCGCATCGCCCAGCAGTGCGCGCAGCAGTTCGCGGGCTTCGGCGTCACCCAGCGGATCGAGTCGAAGCTGGGTGTAGTCGGTCTTGCGGCTCCAGTCGTGCCGGTATTCAGGCCGGAAATTGACCAGCAGCAGGATGCGGGCGTTGGCCACCGCCTCTGCGAGAAAGCCGATAAATGCCTCGGTCTCGTCGTCCAGCCACTGCAGGTCCTCGATGATCAGCTCCAGCGGCTGGGCCAGGCTCTCGCGCACCAGCAGGCGCTTGAACGCCTCGAAGGTGCGCTGCTGGCGGATCTGCGTGTCCATCTTTGCCAGCGCCAGGTCGGGCTCTGCGGCGCCCAGCAGGTGGCACAAATACGGCAGGCTGTCTTCCAGCGAACGGTCCAGTGTCAGCAGCTTGCCGGTCAGCTTTTCACGCCGCCGGCGCTCGTCGTCGTGCGCCGTGATCTGGCAGTAGTTGCGCAGCAGCTCTATCAGCGGCAGATAGGGGTAGGCCTTGCCGTGCGAGACCGAGAAGGTCTCCAGCACCAGGGCGTCGCGCGGCGCGAGCAGCTTGAACTCGTGGCACAGCCGCGACTTACCCACGCCTGGCTCGCCGACCACCGCGACGATCTCCCCATGTCCCGCCCGTGCCCGCGCGCGCGCCTCGTGCAACTGCTCGAGTTCGCGGACGCGGCCGACAAAGCGGGCCAGGCCGCGGCTGGCCGACACCTGCAGGCGCGTGCGCAGCGGGCCCGGGCTTAGCACCTCGAAGACCGCGAGCGGCTCGGGCAAGCCCTTGATCGGCGTTGCACCGAGGGCCTTGAAGGCGAAATAGCCCTCGGTCAGGTTACGCGTGTATTCGCTGGCGACGATCGAGCCGGGCACTGCGATATTTTCCATGCGCGAGGCAATATTGATCGAATTGCCCACCGGGTCGTAGTCGGTGTGCAGGTCATGGATGCGAATGGTGCGCACCACCACTTCGCCGGAGTTGATGCCGACACGGATCTGCAGCGCGATGCCCTGTGCCAGGCGCACGCCGTCGGCGTAATGGCGCATGGCAACCTGCATGCGCAGCGCCGCCAGCAGCGCACGCTGCGGATGGTCTTCGTTGGCAATGGGCGCGCCGAACAGCGCCAGGATGCCATCGCCCATCGACTTGGCCACATAGCCCTCATAGTGATGCACGGCCTCCATCATCAGCGCCAGCACCGGGTCGATCAGGCGGCGTGCATCTTCGGGATCGAGGTCATGCATCAGTGCGGTCGAGCCCGCCATGTCGGCGAACAGCGCGGTGACCATCTTGCGCTCGCCGTCCGCCACGCCACGGGCCTCCATCTCGGCCCGCGCCGCGCGGATGCGCTCGGCAAGGTAGGGCGGGGTGTAGTCGATCGGAGTTGTGGGCGCCAGGCCCGGCGACGTTGTGCCTGCCTGGGGGCCGACCGGCGCAGCGGCGGGAATGCCGGCAGGAACGCTCAGCGGCGCGCCGCATTCGCTGCAGAACTTGGCGCTTGCGGCCGCTTCCTGTCCGCAGGCCGGGCAGACACGCGTCTGCCTGGCGCCGCATTCCTCGCAAAACTTGGCGCCTGCGGGATTCTCGAAACCGCAGCTTGCGCAGCGCATGGGGCTTGCCCCTCTGGATGGCCCGGCGACCGTCAACGATCTGATCATAGCAAGGCATGCCGGCCCCGTCGAACGGGGCAGGGTGCGCCACGCTGCACGTGGCCCCGGGCGATGATTGGATAGAATCGCCGTTCGACAAACGTGCACTGACTGCCCTGACTGCGCCGTACCGCGACGCTGCGCGCAATGAGAACTACTGTAGACATCGTCATCTATCCCGGATTCAAGGCCATCGAAGCCGTCGGCGCCATCAATGTCTTCGACTATGCCAACACCCGCCTGCAGCAGCTCGGCTGCGAGCCGAAATATGCGCTGCGCATCGTCGCGCCGCAGGCCGGCGCGATCCGCTCCGATACGTTGGTTGCCCTCGATGCCACGCACGCGCTCGCCGGCCTGACGCCCGCCGACGTGGTGGTGGTGGTCGGCGCGCGGGACATCCTCAATGTCCTGGCGGCGTGCGACGACATCGTCGACTGGTGCCGCACGCGGGCCAACCGGATCCAGACCATCGTCGGCCTGTGCTCGGGCAGCTTCTTCCTCGCCGAGGCGGGCCTGCTCAGCGGCCGGCGCGCGGCCACGCACTGGAGCGTGGCGGAACTCATGCGGCAGCGGTATCCCGGGATCGAGGTGGATGCCGATGCCATCTTCGTGCGCGACGCGCATATCTGGACGTCGGCCGGCGTGACCGCCGTGTTCGACCTGGTGCTCGCCATGGTGGAGGAGGACCTGGGGCGCGACATCGCGCTGTCGGTGGCGCGGGATCTTGTTGTGTACCTGAAGCGGCCGGGCGGGCAGTCGCAGTTCAGCGAACACCTGCTCAGCCAGATGACTGTGCATCCGAGGGTGCGCGATATCCAGGACCATATTCATCGCACGCCAAAGGCTGACCTCTCGGTCAAGGCGCTGGCAGCGCGCTTTGCGATGAGCGAGCGCAATTTTTCCCGGGTGTTCCAGAAGGAGACCGGGCACACACCGTCGGCCTACGTCGAGCAGACCCGGCTTGACGCGGCGCGGCGGCTGCTCGAAAGCGGCGAGCAACCGCTGAAGTGGATCGCGGTAGAGTGCGGGTTTGGATCGGAGGCGCGGCTCCGGCAGGCGTTCCAGCGCCGCCTCAACGTGACCCCCGGCGCCTATCGCGAGCGCTTCGCCAGCACCGGTGTCGACCAGGCCGCCGGAGTCGCCTGACCAGGCTCAGTACAGCACCACCGAGCGGATCGACTCGCCGCGCTTCATCAGGTCGAAGCCTTCGTTGATGCGCTCCAGCGGCAGCGTGTGCGTGATCAGGTCGTCGATATTGAGCTTGCCTTCCATGTACCAGTCGACGATCTTGGGCACGTCGGTGCGGCCGCGTGCGCCGCCGAAGGCCGAGCCCTTCCACTCGCGCCCGGTCACCAGCTGGAACGGACGCGTCGAGATCTCGGCGCCGGCCTCGGCCACGCCGATGATGATCGACTTGCCCCAGCCCTTGTGGCAGCACTCCAGCGCCTGGCGCATGACCTGCGTATTGCCGATGCATTCGAACGAGTAGTCCGCGCCACCATCCGTCAGCTGGATGATGTGGTCGACCACGTTTTCGACCTGCTTCGGGTTGATGAAATGCGTCATGCCGAACTTGCGCGCCATGGCTTCGCGCGCCGGGTTCAGGTCCACGCCGATGATCTTGTCGGCACCGACCATCTTCGCCGCCTGGATCACGTTCAGGCCGATGCCACCGAGGCCGAACACCACCACGTTGGCGCCGGCTTCGACCTTGGCGGTGAACAGCACCGCGCCCACGCCGGTGGTCACGCCGCAGCCGATGTAGCAGACCTTGTCGAACGGCGCATCGGGACGGATCTTGGCGAGCGCGATCTCCGGCACCACGATGTGGTTGGCGAAGGTCGAGGTGCCCATGTAGTGGAAGATCGGCTTGCCGTCGAGCGAGAAGCGCGAGGTGCCGTCCGGCATCAGGCCCTTGCCCTGCGTGGCGCGGATCGCCTGGCACAGGTTGGTCTTGCGCGACAGGCAGAACTTGCACTGGCGGCATTCCGGCGTGTACAGCGGAATCACGTGGTCGCCGGGCTTGAGCGAGGTCACGCCGGGGCCGACGTCGGTGACGATGCCGGCGCCTTCATGGCCCAGGATCGCCGGGAAAATGCCTTCGGGATCGGCGCCCGACAGTGTGTAGTAATCGGTATGGCAGATGCCGGTGGCCTTCACTTCCACCAGCACTTCACCGGCGCGCGGGCCGTCCAGGTCCACGTCTTCGATCGTTAGCGGCTTTCCCGCACCCCAGGCAACTGCTGCGCGTGTTTTCATTGGTCGGTTCTGTCGGTTGGTTCGTGGCGCCAGACTATAGGGGGATGGGCGATGGTGATGGGCCGGGCGCCATGCATTTGTCCGAAAACGGATCTAAGTTGGCCGATGGCCGCAATCAAAACTGGCTTGCGCTTGCGCTTGCGCTTTCGGCTTCGCCCTCACTTCCGCCTTCACCGAGCGCGCAAAGCGCGTCGCCATCAGCTTCGGCCAGCGTGGATTCGGCGGTAGCCGCCCCCTTGTCGCGGTAGGTCGCGGGCGGCACGCCGTATTGCTTGCGGAATTCGCGGCCGAGATGCGAGGCATCGGCAAAGCCACAGCTCAGCGCGATGTCAGCGACGCCACGGTCCGAGCTGGTCAGGAGCCACGCAGCCGTGCGCAGCCGCACGTGCTTGGCGAATGCCTGCGGGCTCTTGCCGGTCTCGGCCTTGAACAGGCGCTCCAGCTGCCGTGCCGACAGGTCGAGCTTGCATGCGAGCGCCTCGAGCGGCAGTGCGCGCCCGACGTGCTGCTCCATCAGCAGGATCGCGCGCTTGACCTTTGGGTGCGTCGCCGGTTCCAGGCCCGGCGGATGCGGCTGCGGCGCATTGCCTTTCTGCATCTCGCCGACCAGCAGGATCCGCAGCGCCTTCTGCACGGTGGCATGGTCGAAGTGGCGCAGCAGGATCGCGGCGGCGACGTCGATCGACGCGCGCCCGCCCGAGCACGTGATGCGCCGGCGGTCGATCACGAACAGCCGGTCGGCGACCAGCAGGTCCGGATCGACCGACGGGAAGCGCTCGATGAAGTCCCAGTAGTGGAACCAGCTGACGCACGCCCGGTGGCCATCGAGCACGCCGGCGCGCATCAGGGAAAAGACTCCGGTGCAGATGCCGACGATGGTGGCGCCGCCGCCCGCCGCGCGGCGGATGAAGTCGAGCGTCTCGGGGCCGGCCTGCGGCCCGGAATGGAGCAGTCCGCCGACGACCACCACGTAGTCGAACGGCTCTGCCTGGTCAAAGGTCTCCCAGGGCGCGACCTGGATCCCACAGCTCGCGCGCACCGGCGCGAGGGTGTTGCTGACCACGCTCCACACGCAGCGCACCGGCTTGCTGTAGTCGCCATCGTCCGCCGACAGCCGCAGCATGTCGACGAAGCCAGAAAACGCGGTCAACGTGAAGTTCGGCAGCAGCACAATGCCGAAGCGGATACGCCGTGGCGCCGGCTCGGCAACAGGGGAAACGGGAACGTCTGGTGTCATGGCGGCATCCATCTTGACAGGCTCGCATGGGCGGGCGCATCCGGGTTACCCCGAAGTCGACTGGCAGGGGAGGGCGCCTTCGGCTCGGTGAATCTGGTGATGCGCACTGCATCCATTCAGCCTCCCGCCGCTCCGCTCGCCCCCGTTTTGCGCCCGCTCGCACGACGCATTCCGTCGCTGCCAGATTCGCCGATCCACCCGTCGCGGACTTGCGCAATTCCGACGCGAATCATCGCCAAAGCGAAATCCGGGTCCGGACGGGCGGTGGCTGGCGCCGGCATCCCACGCCGATGCCGGTTTTGTTCTATCTGCAAATCCGGCGCTCTGATGTACTGGCTTCCAACGACAGCAACCCAGCACGAGCAGAGAGGCAGTCAGATGAATGTCAGCGTTTTCGACCTGTTCAAGATCGGCATCGGACCATCGAGTTCGCATACGGTCGGCCCGATGATCGCCGCATGCCGCTTCGTATCCCACCTCGAGGATGCGAACCTGCTCGGCTTTGTCCGCCGCGTCCGCGCGGAATTGTATGGCTCGCTCGGCGCGACCGGCAAGGGCCATGGCACCGACAAGGCGGTGTTGCTAGGCCTGGAAGGATGGTTGCCCGACCGGATCGACCCCGACCTGATCGAGCCGCGGCTGGCGATGCTCCGCAAGGACAAGCGCATGCTGCTGCTCGGCAAGCACGGGATCGGCTTCGATGAAAAGGAGCACCTCGGCTTCTACCGCCGCATGATGAGCGGCACGGGCAGCGTCGTGCACCCCAACGGCATGCGCTTCCAGGCGTTCGACGAGCAGGGGCAGTTGCTGGTCGAGAAGGAGTATTACTCGATCGGCGGCGGCTTCGTCGTCAACCGCGACGGCGACCGCGTGAACGGCGTGCGCGCGGCGGCGGAGGTGCCATACCCGTTCCGCACCGGCGCCGAGCTGATGCAGGCGTGCCGCGACAGCGGGCTGTCGATCGCCGAGCTGATCTTTCGCAATGAATGCGCGCTGCGCCCTGCCGAAGACGTGCGCGCCGGGTTGCTGGCGATCTGGCACACCATGGCCGCCTGCGTCGAGCGTGGCTGCAAGGTCGAGGGCGAGCTGCCCGGCCCGATGCGGGTGAAGCGGCGCGCGGCGGAGCTCAATCACCGGCTGCGCACGCGCTCCGAGGAATCGCTGCGCGATCCGCTGTCGATGCTCGACTGGGTCAACCTGTACGCGATGGCGGTCAATGAAGAGAACGCCGCGGGCGGCCGCGTCGTCACCGCGCCGACCAACGGCGCAGCCGGTGTGATCCCGGCGGTGCTCCACTACTACGTGAAGTTCGTGCCCGGTTCGAACGACGATGGCATCGTCGACTTCCTGCTGACGGCCGCCGCGATCGGCATGATCTACAAGGAAACCGCGTCGATCTCGGGCGCCGAGGTCGGCTGCCAGGGAGAGGTCGGCGTGGCGTGCTCGATGGCCGCGGCCGCGCTTGCCGCGGTGATGGGCGGCACGCCCGACCAGGTCGAGAACGCCGCCGAGATCGGCATGGAGCACAACCTGGGCATGACCTGCGACCCGGTCGGCGGGCTGGTGCAGATTCCCTGCATCGAGCGCAACGCGATGGGAGCGATCAAGGCGCTCAACGCCTCGCGCATGGCCCTCAAGGGCGACGGCCAGCATTACGTGTCGCTCGACTCGGTGATCAAGACCATGCGCGAGACCGGCGCCGACATGAAGACGAAATACAAGGAGACGTCGCGCGGCGGACTGGCCGTGAACGTCATTGAATGCTAAGGGGGTGCAGGGAATGAGCCGCTATTCGATTTTCAGTCTGTTCCGCAACGGGCTGTCGTACCACGAGAACTGGGAGAAGCAGTGGAGAAGTCCCGAGCCCAGGCGCGAGTATGACGTGGTGATCGTCGGCGGCGGCGGGCACGGGCTCGCGACCGCATACTACCTCGCCAAGGAGCACGGGATCACCAACGTCGCCGTGCTTGAGAAAGGGTGGATCGGCGGCGGCAACACCGCGCGCAACACCACGATCGTGCGCTCCAACTACTTGTGGGACGAGTCCGCGGCGCTCTACGAAAAAGCGATGAAGCTGTGGGAGGGCCTGTCGCAGGACCTGAACTACAACGTCATGTTCAGCCAGCGCGGCGTGATGAACCTGGCGCACACGCTGCAGGACGTGCGCGACACCGAGCGGCGCGTAAACGCGAACCGCCTGAACGGCGTCGACGCCGAGTTCCTGACCCCCGCGCAGGTCAAGGAGATCGAGCCCACCATCAACCTGAACAGTCGCTACCCCGTGCTGGGCGCTTCGATCCAGCGGCGCGCGGGCGTGGCCCGGCACGATGCCGTGGCCTGGGGCTTCGCTCGCGGCGCGGACCGCGCCGGTGTAGACATCATCCAGAACTGCCAGGTTACCGGCATCCGCCGCGACGGCGGCGCAGTGGTCGGCGTCGAGACGGTGAAGGGTTTTATCAAGGCGAAGAAGGTGGCTGTCGTCGCTGCGGGCAACACCACCACGCTGGCCGACATGGCGGGCATCCGGCTGCCGCTGGAAAGCCACCCGCTGCAGGCGCTTGTCTCGGAGCCGATCAAGCCGGTGGTCAATTCGGTGATCATGTCCAACGCGGTGCACGCCTATATCAGCCAGTCCGACAAGGGCGACCTCGTGATCGGCGCGGGCATCGACCAGTACACCGGCTTTGGCCAGCGCGGCAGCTTCCAGGTCATCGAAGGCACGCTGCAGGCCATCGTCGAGATGTTCCCGGTGTTCTCGCGGGTGCGAATGAACCGGCAGTGGGGCGGCATCGTCGATACCTCGCCAGACGCGTGCCCGATCATCAGCAAGACCGACGTGAAGGGCCTCTATTTCAACTGCGGCTGGGGCACGGGCGGGTTCAAGGCGACGCCCGGCTCGGGCTGGGCGTACGCGCACACCATCGCGCGCGACCAGCCGCATGCGCTGAACGCACCCTTCTCGCTGGACCGCTTCTATACCGGCCACCTGATCGACGAGCACGGCGCCGCCGCCGTTGCGCACTGAACGCAAGCAGGAGATAGACATGTTGCTGATCCAATGTCCATGGTGCGGCCCGCGCGCCGAATCCGAATTCTCGTGCGGCGGCGAAGCCGACATCGCGCGCCCGCTCGAAACCGACAAGCTGTCCGACCGCGAATGGGGCGACTACCTGTTCATGCGCACCAACACCCGTGGCACGCACCGCGAACAGTGGATCCATGCGCAGGGCTGCCGCCGCTGGTTCAAGGTCGAGCGCGATACCGTCTCCTATGACATCAAGGGCTACGAGACCTTCGGCCAGCCCGCTGCCAACGCACAGCAAGGAAGGGGCAAGCAATGAGCCAGAAAGATCGTCTCGGCACGGGCGGCCGCATCAATCGCGGCAAGCCGCTGACCTTTACCTTCAACGGGCGCGTATACCAGGGTTTCCAGGGCGACACGCTGGCGTCGGCGCTGCTCGCCAATGGCGTGCGCTTCGTCGCGCGCAGCTTCAAGTACCACCGGCCGCGCGGCATCATGACCGCCGACGTGGCGGAGCCGAATGCCGTGGTGCAGCTGGAGGGCGGCGCCTACACGGTACCGAATGCGCGAGCAACGGAAATCGAGCTGTATCAGGGGCTGGTCGCGGCGAGCGTAAACGCCGAGCCGGATCTCGAACGCGACCGCATGGCGGTCAACCAGAAGTTCGCGCGCTTCATGCCCGCCGGCTTCTACTACAAGACTTTCATGTGGCCGCGCAAGATGTGGCCCAGGTATGAGGAGAAGATCCGCGAGGCGGCCGGCCTGGGCAAGGCTCCCACGACGCTGGACGCCGACCGCTACGACAAATGCTACGCGCACTGCGACGTGCTCGTGGTCGGCGGCGGGCCGACCGGCCTCGCCGCCGCGCATGCCGCGGCGGTGACCGGCGCGCGCGTGATCCTGGTCGACGACCAGTGCGAGCTCGGCGGGAGCCTGCTGTCCGGGCGCGCCGACATCAATGGCAAGCCCGCGCTGCAGTGGGTCGCCGAGATAGAGGGCAAGCTGCGCAAGCTGCCGGACGTGACGATCCTGTCGCGCAGCAATGCCTTCGGCTACCAGGACCATAACCTGGTTACCGTCACGCAGCGCCTGACCGATCACCTGTCGGTATCGATGCGCCACGGCTCGCGCGAGCTGCTGTGGAAGATCCGCGCCAGGCGCGTGATCCTCGCGACCGGTGCCCATGAGCGTCCGATCGTCTTCGGCAACAACGACCTGCCGGGGGTGATGATGGCATCGGCGGTGTCGACCTACATCCACCGCTACAGCGTGCTGCCGGGTCGCGAGGCGGTGGTGTTCACCAACAACGACCGCGGCTACCAGGCGGCGCTTGATCTGAAGGCGTGCGGCGCGAAGGTGACGGTCGTCGACCCGCGGGCCACGACCAGCGGCGCGCTGCCCGCGGCGGCGAAGCGGCAGGGCCTGAACGTGATGAATGGCGCGGTCGTGGTGGCTGCCGCCGGCAAGACGCACGTGACCTCGGTCGGCGTCGCCTCCTATGCCAACGGCAAGGTCGGCGGCAAGGTGTCGAGGATCGCCTGCGACCTCGTCGCGATGTCGGGCGGCCTGAGCCCGGTGCTGCACCTGTTCGCGCAATCGGGCGGCAAGGCGCAGTGGAGCGACGAGAAGACCTGCTTCGTGCCGGGCAAGTCGATGCAGGCCGAGACCAGCATCGGCGCGGCCGCGGGCGAATTCAACCTCGCGCTGGCACTGCCGCTGGCGCTGGAAGCGGGCACCGAGGCGGCGAAGGCCGCCGGCTTCAACAGCGCGAAGCGGCCGGCCGCGCCCAAGGTCAGCGCCGTCGCCGAGGGCGCGCTGTTGCCGCTGTGGCTGGTCGGAAGCCGCGAGGCAGCCGCGCGCGGCCCCAAGCAGTTCGTCGATTTCCAGAATGACGTCGCGGCCTCGGACATCCTGCTGGCGGCGCGCGAAGGCTTCGAGTCGGTCGAGCACGTGAAGCGTTACACCGCGATGGGCTTCGGCACCGACCAGGGCAAGCTCGGCAATATCAACGGCATGGCGATCCTCGCCCAGGCGCTGGGCAAGTCGATTCCCGAGACCGGCACCACCACGTTCCGGCCCAACTACACGCCGGTCACGTTCGGCACCTTCGCCGGACGCGAGGTCGGCGACTTCCTCGATCCCGTGCGCAAGACCTGCGTGCACGAATGGCACGTCGCGAACGGCGCGCTGTTCGAGGACGTCGGCAACTGGAAGCGCCCCTGGTATTTCCCGAAGCGGGGCGAAGACCTGCACGCCGCGGTGAAGCGCGAATGCCTGGCGGTGCGCAACAGCGTTGGCATCCTCGACGCGTCGACGCTGGGCAAGATCGACATTCAGGGCCCGGACGCGGTCACGCTGCTGAACTGGATGTACACCAACCCCTGGGGCAAGCTCGAAGTCGGCAAGTGCCGCTATGGGCTGATGCTAGACGAGAACGGCATGGTGTTCGACGACGGCGTGACGGTCCGGCTCGGCGAGCAGCATTTTATGATGACCACCACCACCGGCGGCGCCGCGCGCGTGCTGACGTGGCTTGAGCGCTGGCTGCAGACCGAGTGGCCCGACATGAAAGTCCGCCTGTCCTCGGTGACCGACCACTGGGCGACGTTCGCCGTGGTCGGGCCGAAGAGCCGCAAGGTGCTGCAGAAGGTCTGCGCCGACATTGACTTTGCCAACGCGGCGTTCCCGTTCATGAGCTACCGCAATGGGACCGTGGCCGGCGCCAGGGCGCGCGTGATGCGCATCAGCTTCTCGGGCGAACTGGCATACGAGGTCAACGTGCCTGCAAACGCCGGCCGCGCGGTGTGGGAAGCGTTGATGGCCGCCGGCGCCGAGTTCGACATCACGCCGTATGGCACCGAGACCATGCACGTGCTGCGTGCCGAGAAAGGCTACATCATCGTCGGCCAGGACACCGACGGCTCGATCACGCCGCACGACCTTGGCATGGGCGGGCTGGTGGCGAAATCGAAGGACTTCCTCGGCAAGCGCTCGCTGACGCGTTCGGACACGGTGAAGGAGGGCCGCAAGCAGTTCGTCGGCCTGCTGACCGACGACGCACAGTTCGTGCTGCCCGAGGGGGCCCAGATCATCGCGCCGGGCACGCGGGTGTCGACGACCGAGCCGACGCCGATGATCGGCCACGTGACATCGAGCTATTACAGCCCGATCCTGCAGCGCTCGATTGCGCTCGCCGTGGTGAAGGGCGGGCTGGGCAAGATGGGCGAGAGCGTCGCGATCCCGCTGGCCGATGGTCGCCGCGTGAGCGCGAAGATTTCCAGCCCGGTTTTCTACGATACCGAAGGAGTGCGCCAGAATGTGGAATGAACAAGGTCTTGCCTCGGCATTGGCCGACGCGCCGTTGCCAAACGCGCGCACGCGTGACGTGCGCCTGGAGTCGCCGCTGGTCGGCGCGGCCAGTCTGCTGGAGAGTCCGCACCTGCGCGGGTCGATGTACTTCACGGTGCGCGAGCGGCAGTTCCTCGATCTGGTCATCGTGCGGGGCGAGCTGGCCGACCCTGCGTTCGTCGATGGGTTCGAGGGTGTGGTGGGCTGCTGTCCGCCGGCTGCGCCGAACACGTGTGCGCGCAGCGCCGCGTACGACGTGCTTTGGCTGGGCCCGGACGAATGGCTGGTGCGCTCGAACGGGCCGGTGCCAGCCGGCGTGCTGGAGGAAAAGCTGGCGCCGGCCATCGCCGGCTCGTATTCGGCCGCTGTTGACGTCGGCAGCGGCTACACCGTGGTAGAAATCAGCGGGGATCGTGTGCGCGATGTGCTGGCCCGGGGTTGCCCTCTCGACCTGCATCCGCGCGTGTTCCGGACCGGGCAATGCGCCCAGAGCCACTACTTCAAGGCGCCGGTCATACTCCTGCCGACCGGCGACGACCGCTTCGAAATCGTGGTGCGACGCAGCTTCGCGGATTACTTCTGCCGCATTCTGCTCGACGCGGCGACGCCGCTGCTGTCATGAAGCCGGTCGAGAAGGCGTTTGCCGAGCCGCTGGCGGGGCTTGAGCTGAATCGACTCGATGGGGGGCTCGAGGCACCGCTGCTGCCGGGGCGGGGCTGGAGCGTGTTTGTCGATGCGTTGACGGTGCCGGTGCGCATCGGCATCCATCCGCACGAACACGACGCCCCCCAGCCAATCGTGATCGACGCGCGCCTGGGCTACCGGCGCGAGCCGAGCGAAGCCACCGAGTGGATCGACTACGAAGGCTATTGCACGCGCGTCGCCGCCTATCTGGCACGCAAACCGCACACGCGCCTTCTCGAGACGCTGGTGGCCGACATCGCGGAGCTGTCGTTCCGCGAATGGCCGGCGCTCGACACCCTGACGCTCGCCGTGCACAAGCCGAAGATACGCCCCGGCACACAGCGTGTCGGCGTCGAGCTGGAATGGACGCGCGCCGACTTCTTGCGCCGCGCCCGAAAGCCTGCCTGACCGTTCCTCGGGGAGATGTCGGCGCCGGTCAAGCGCGCGTCGGGTTTAGCATGCAACCGGTGGGGCCCTGGCGACTACTCTCGTATCCGCGAGCTATCAATACGAGGAGGAAACCCAATGAAAAAAACCACGCTAGGCGCCACCATTTCCCTGTTGTTTTCCACGTCCGCCTTCGCCCAGGGCAGCGTGACGCTGTACGGCATCATCGACGAGGGCATCAACTACACCAACAACGTCGGCGGTGACCGGCTGGTCGAGATGCAGAGCGGCTTCGCGCAAGGGAGCCGCTGGGGCCTGAAGGGCTCGGAAGACCTGGGAGGGGGCGTCAAGGCGCTGTTCCAGCTCGAGAACGGCTTCAACGCCAGCACCGGCAGGGCGGCGCAGGGCGGCGTGCTGTTCGGCCGGCAGGCCTATGTCGGGCTGGCCGACGACCGGCTCGGGACCATCACGCTCGGGCGCCAGTACGATTCCGTGATCGACTACCTGGCGCAGACAACCGTGGTCGGCAACTGGGGCGGCTATATGTTCGGCCATCCTTACGACAATGACAACATGGTCTACTCGTTCCGTGTCAACAATACGGTCAAGTACACCAGCCCCGCGCTTGGCGGGTTCCAGTTCGGGGGCACGTACAGCTTCAGCAACGACACCAACTTTGCCAACAACCGCCAGTACGGCGCGGGAATGCAGTACGCGAACGGCGGCTGGCTGCTGGCGGCGGCTTACCTGCAGGCCGACAACCCGTCGGCGACGGCCAACGGCGCCATCAGCAGCGGCGGCGACCAGAACTTCCTTGCCAGGCGCCTGCGCATCTTCGGCGCCGGCATCAACTACACGTTCGGCGCGGCGACCGCCGGCTTCGCGTACTCCAACACCAACCTGACGCAGCCGCTGTCGACTTCCTACATTTCCGGCTCGATCCTGCCGGCAACCGGCACGCTGGACGCGCTCAAGTTCCAGAACTTCGAGCTCAACTTCAAGTACCAGTTTACGCCGGCGTTCTATGCCGGCGCGGTCTACACGCTGACTACGGAGAAGTTCCAGGCGTCGTCGGGCGAGGCCAAGCCGAAAGTCCACAGCATCGGCCTGATGGCGGACTACAACTTCTCGAAGCGGACCGACGTCTATCTGCAGGGCGTCTACCAGCGCGTGAGCGGCGACAAGACCGGCACGGCACTGGATCGCGCCTACATCCCCGGCGCGGCCGACTCGTCGTCGACGTCGAGCCAGGTCCTGGTGCGCGCGGCAATTCGCCACAAGTTCTGAGTTCGGCGGCAACGAAGTCGGGCCAGTTCAAGCGCGCGTCGGATTTTGCACAAAGTACAGCGGCTCTGCGCACTACTCTCGAACACGCCTGCCGCGAGTGCGGCAGGCTCTAGCGAAGACAAGGAGACAAGGCGATGAGCAACAACCGGGGTGTCGTATATCTTGGGCCGGGCAAGGTCGAGGTGCAGAACATCGACTATCCGAAAATGGTCGATCCAACCGGACGCGCGATCGGGCACGGCGTGATTCTCAAGGTCGTGAGCACAAATATCTGCGGCTCGGACCAGCATATGGTGCGCGGGCGCACGACCGCAGAGGTGGGCCTCGTACTCGGCCACGAGATCACCGGCGAGGTGATCGAGATTGGCCGCGACGTCGAGACGCTGAAGATCGGCGACCTGGTTTCCGTGCCGTTCAACGTGGCCTGCGGGCGCTGCGCGATGTGCAAGGAGCAACACACCGGCGTCTGCCTGAGCGTTAATCCGTCGCGTGCCGGCGGTGCGTACGGCTACGTCGACATGGGCGGCTGGATCGGCGGGCAGGCCGAGTACGTCATGGTGCCGTACGCCGACTTCAACCTGCTGAAGTTCCCCGACCGGGACCAGGCGCTGGCAAAGATCCGCGACCTCACCTGCCTGTCGGATATCCTGCCCACCGGCTACCATGGCGCCGTGACCGCCGGCGTGAAGCCCGGCTCGACCGTCTACATTGCCGGCGCGGGCCCGGTCGGCATGGCGGCCGCGGCTTCGGCGCGCCTGCTCGGCGCGGCCTGCACCATCGTCGGCGACATGAATCCGGCGCGCCTTGCCCACGCCAAGGCAATGGGATTCGAGGTCGTCGACCTGTCGCGGGATGCGACGCTCGGTGAACAGATCGCCGCCATTCTCGGCACGCCCGAGATTGATTGCGCGGTCGACTGCGTCGGCTTCGAGGCGCACGGACATGGCGCTTCGGGCCACGTGGAGGAGGCGCCCGCGACGGTACTGAACTCGCTGATGGAGATCACGCGCCCCGCAGGTGCGATCGGGATCCCGGGCCTTTACGTGACCGATGATCCGGGTGCGAAGGATGCCGCGGCGCAACGCGGCAGCCTGAGCATCCGCTTCGGCCTCGGCTGGGCCAAGTCGCATTCCTTCCACACCGGCCAGACGCCGGTGCTGAAGTACAACCGCAACCTGATGCAGGCCATCCTGCACAATCGCCTGCCCATCGCGGAAATCGTCAATGTGTCGGTGATCTCACTGGACCAGGCGCCGGAAGGCTACCAGCAGTTCGATGGCGGCGCGCCGCGAAAATTCGTGATCGATCCGCATGGGATGCTGGCGGCGGCCTGATCCGTCGCGCGGAGCGTTAAAAAGGGCGGCGCAGGCAGGCCGCCCGATTTTATTGGCGCGGCGCGGGCGGGACGATCCCAGCTTCTCTTACCATTTCACGCATGCAGCGCCGGTGCATACTTTTGCGCCTTCCCATGCACCGGCGGCTTCGCCAGCGGCGCCGTCTGCGCCCTCCGCTCGCGTGTCGGCGCCACCCCGAACGCCTCGCGATAACTCTTGCTGAAGTGGCACGCTGACTGGAAACCACAGGCCATTGTGATATGCATGATCGACATGTCGGTCTGCAGCAGAAGCTCGCGCGCACGCCGCAGGCGCAGCGTGAGGTAATAGTGCGTCGGCGTCATCCCGAGGTGGTCGCGGAACAGCCGCTGCAGCTGCCGCTGCGACATCATGGCCAGCCGCGCGAGCTCCTCGCGCGATAGCGGCTCCTCGATGTTGTTCTCCATCAGCGAGATCACCTCGAACAGGGACTTGTTCGCCGACCCCAGCCTTGCGACCAGCGGCATCTTCTGCTGCGCGCTGGTGTCGCGCACATGTTCGACGATGAACTGCTCGGCGATCTGCGTGACCCGGCCCGTGCCGACTCGGCTGGCGATCAGGAACAGCATCATGTCGAGGGGCGCGACGCCGCCAGTGCAGGTCACGCGGTCGCGGTCGATCACGAACAGTTCCTTCAGGAAGCGGGTATCGGGGAACTCCTCCTTCAGCGCCGACATGTTTTCCCAGTGGATGGCGCAGGCATAGCCGCCCAGCAGCCCGGACTTGGCCAGCGCGTACGTGCCGGTGCACAGGCTGCCCAGCATTAGCCCTTCACGCGCCGCGCGGCGCAGGGTTGAAAGGTGGTCGGCGCCGGTCGAGCGCTGTACGTCGATCCCGCCACAGACGAACAGGATGTCCGGCCTCCCGATGCTCTCCGCCGGACGGGTGTCGATCGTCAGGTCGTTGCTCGCCGTCACCGGCCCGCCTTCCGGGCTGATGACGGACCAGCGGTACAGCTCCTGGCCGCTCAGGTAGTTCGCCATGCGCAGCACTTCGATGGCGTTGCTGAACGCGATCATCGAAAAGTTGGGTAGCGGCATGAATGCGAAGTGAGACAGCGACGCGGTTCGGTCGGTGGACATGGGGGCGTTCCTTGGCTTTTTGCGGGCATTCTGGCCTTGGGGAATGGCGCGATGCCGTCTATGGCTATTGATAATGCGAGCGCAACAAACGTGCCATACGGCGAAACCCTACCAATGGGGGGCGGCAACGGCCGCAAGCACCGGTAATGCACCGGATGCGTGACACGCACCGTGCGCCGCGCGAGTGCGGTGCGCCAGTGCGGTGCAGCACTCGGTGAGAGGCGCTGACGCCGGAGACCAACGAGTCTTTCGCCGCGCTGCCGGCCGTATCCGTCACGCGGCATGCGTGCGTTGCGTGCCCCACTTGTTCAAATCGGACGCGAATGGCGGAAATGGAAAAGAACGCGTCTGAATTCACCAACCGGTCAAAAACCCAAACGACAAGAATAGATCCGTCGGCAACGCTGCGCCGACCAGGCCGCAAAGCCAAAGCGCCCCGGCGCAGCGGGTCTCACGCCCCGTCAGGCAGCCATCTCAATCAGTCACGGATCATCTATGTCGAACACCCAGACTTTCTTCTCGCAGTCCCTGGCCGAGCGCGACGCACGGGTGCGCGGTGCACTCCTCAAGGAACTCGAGCGGCAGCAGTCGCAAGTCGAACTGATCGCTTCGGAAAATATCGTGTCGCGCGCGGTGCTCGAGGCGCAAGGCTCGGTGCTGACCAACAAGTACGCGGAAGGATACCCGGGCAAGCGCTACTACGGCGGCTGCGAATTCGCGGACGAAGTCGAGGCGCTCGCCATCGATCGCGTGAAGCAGCTCTTCAACGCCGGCTTCGCCAACGTGCAGCCGCATTCCGGCGCGCAGGCCAACGGCGCGGTGATGCTGGCGCTGGCCAAGCCGGGCGACACCGTGCTCGGCATGTCGCTCGATGCCGGCGGCCACCTGACCCATGGTGCGAAGCCCGCGCTGTCCGGCAAGTGGTTCAACGCCGTGCAGTACGGCGTGAACCGCGACACCATGCTGATCGACTACGACCAGGTCGAAGCGCTCGCCCGTGAGCACAAACCGAGCCTGATCATCGCCGGCTTCTCGGCCTACCCGCGCAAGCTGGATTTTGCCCGTTTCCGCGCGATCGCCGACAGCGTCGGCGCCAAGTTGATGGTCGACATGGCGCACATCGCCGGCGTGATCGCGGCGGGCCGCCATCCGAACCCCGTAGAGCACGCCCACGTCGTCACCTCGACCACGCACAAGACCCTGCGCGGCCCCCGCGGCGGCTTCGTGCTGACCAACGACGAGGAGATCGCCAAGAAGATCAACTCGGCCGTGTTCCCCGGCCTGCAGGGCGGCCCCCTGATGCATGTGATCGCGGGCAAGGCGGTCGCGTTTGGCGAGGCGCTGCAGCCGGAGTTCAAGACCTATATCGACCATGTGCTGGCGAACGCGCAGGCGCTCGGCGAAGTCCTGAAGGAAGGCGGCGTCGACCTGGTGACGGGCGGCACCGACAACCACCTGTTGCTGGTCGACCTGCGCCCCAAGGGGCTCAAGGGCACGCAGGTCGAGCAGGCGCTCGAGCGCGCCGGCATCACCTGCAACAAGAACGGCATTCCCTTCGACACCGAGAAGCCGACGATCACGTCGGGTATCCGGCTCGGCGCTCCTGCTGCCACCACACGCGGCTTCGGTGTCCCGGAGTTCCGCGAGATCGGCCGGCTGATCCTGGAGGTGTTCGAAGCGCTGCACGCGAACCCGGAAGGGGACCCGGCCACGGAGCAGCGTGTGCGGCGCGAGATCTTCGCGCTGTGCGACCGCTTCCCGATCTACTGAGCACGGACAAGAACCAAGGCAAGGAGTGGAGCAACCTATGAGCCCGCTGCACGAAGACAGCATCATCATCGACGGCCTGAACATCTCGAAGTTCGAGCGGTCCGTGTTCGAAGACATGCGCAAGGGCGGCGTCACCGCCGCGAACTGCACCGTCTCGGTCTGGGACAATTTCGCCAAGACCGTCGACAACATCGCGCTGATGAAACAGCAGATCCGCGACCACGGCGAACTGCTGACGCTGGTTCGCACCACCGACGACATCCTGCGCGCCAAGCGCGAAGGCAAGACCGGCGTGATTCTTGGCTTCCAGAACGCGCATGCGTTCGAGGACAACCTGGGCTACATCGAAGCATTCGCCGACATGGGTGTGCGTGTGGTGCAGCTCTGCTACAACACCCAAAACCTGGTCGGTACCGGCTGCTACGAGCGTGACGGCGGACTGTCCGACTTCGGCCGCGAGGTGATCACGGAGATGAATCGCGTCGGGATCATGGTCGACCTGTCGCACGTCGGCGGCAACACCTCGTCCGAAGCTATCGCCTTCTCTAAGAAGCCGGTCTGCTACTCGCACTGCCTGCCGTCGGGCCTGAAAGAGCATCCGCGCAACAAGAGCGACGAGCAGCTCAAAGAGATCTCCGATGCCGGCGGCTTCGTCGGCGTGACCATGTTTGCGCCGTTCCTGAAGCGCGGGATCGAGGCGACGGTCGACGACTACATCGAAGCGATCGACTACGTCGTGAACCTGGTCGGCGAGGATGCGGTCGGCATCGGCACGGACTTTACGCAGGGCTACAGCACGGAATTCTTTGACATGCTGACGCACGACAAGGGCCGCTATCGCCGTCTGACCAACTTCGGCAAGGTGATCAATCCCGACGGTATCCGCACCATCGGCGAGTTCCCGAACCTGACCGCAGCGATGGAACGCGCGGGCTGGAAGACCTCGCGCATCCGCAAGATCATGGGCGAGAACTGGGTACGAGTCTTCAAGGAAGTCTGGGGCGCCTGAGCCGGCACCACCGCCAGTCGCAGGACCCTTCAAGCGATTTAGTACAAAACGGGACGTGCCCGCGCGCCGCGCGGGCACGCGGGCAATGCCGCGCCTGCGCAACGACGCAAGCGGCGAATTTATCCTCACGGAGCCACCACCATGCAACCGCAACTGCCGATCGACGTCAATCCCGACACCGGCGTCTGGACCACCGACGCGCTGCCGATGCTGTATGTCCCGCGCCATTTCTTCACGAACAATCACGTTGCCGTCGAAGAGACGCTCGGCGTCGATGCATACGCTGAGATCCTCTACAAGGCGGGGTACAAGTCCGCATACCACTGGTGCGACAAGGAGGCGCAACTGCATGGCCTGAGCGGCATGGCCGTGTACGAGCACTACCTGAAGCGGCTGTCGCAGCGCGGATGGGGCCTCTTCTCCCTCCTCGAAGCCGATCCGGCGACGGCGCATGCCCGCATCGCGCTGCACCACTCCTCGTTCGTGCTCGCGCAGCCGGGCAAGGAAGGCAAGCTCTGCTACATGTTTGCCGGCTGGTTCGCCGGTGCGATGGACTGGGTCAACGACACGGCGCCCACCGGCACGGCTGGGCCGCGCGCACAGTCCAAGGAAGCGCAGTGCGCGGCCGAAGGCCACGAGCATTGCGTGTTCGAGGTGTCGGCAATCGCCCACTGAGCGTCCGCCGAGCCAGATTCCCTCCGCAACACGACAGACATACGAACGCCAGAGGTCGCCTGCGATGCGCTATCCCCACTTGTTTAAACCCTTGCAGCTCAACCAGCTGACGCTGCGCAACCGGATCGTCAGCACAGCGCATGCCGAGGTGTATGCCGAACCGGACGGCCTGCCGGGCGACCGCTACATCCGCTATTACGAAGAAAAGGCGAAGGGCGGTGTCGGCCTGGCGATCTGCGGCGGCTCCAGCCCGGTATCGATCGACAGCCCCCAGGGCTGGTGGAAGTCGGTGAACCTTGCCACGGACAGGATCGTCGAGCCACTCTCCCGGCTGGCGGAGACGATGCATCGCCACGGCGCGAAGATCATGATCCAGGCTACCCATATGGGCCGCCGCTCGGCGTTCCACGGCGAGCACTGGCCTCACCTGATGTCGCCCTCCGGCGTGCGCGAACCCGTGCATCGCGGCAACGCAAAGATCATTGAAGTGGAAGAGATTCGCCGGATCATCGCCGACTTCGCCGCGGCGGCGAAGCGCGTCAAGGATGCGGGGATGGACGGCATCGAGATTTCGGCCGCGCACCAGCACCTGATCGACCAGTTCTGGAGCCCGCGCACCAACTTCCGCACCGACGAGTGGGGCGGCAGCCTGCAGAACCGCCTGCGCTTCGGCGTGGAGGTGCTGCAGGCGGTGCGCGAGGCGGTCGGCAAGGACTTCTGCGTCGGCCTGCGCATGTGCGGCGACGAGTTCCACGAGGATGGGCTCGACCACCAGCAGCTCAAGGAGATCGCGCAGGCCATGTCCGAGTCGGGGCTGATCGACTACCTCGGCGTGATCGGATCTGGCGCGGACACGCACAACACGCTGGCCAACTGCATGCCGCCCATGGCGCTGCCGCCGGAGCCGTTCGTGCACCTGGCGGCGGGCATCAAGTCGGTGGTCAGAATCCCGGTGATGCACGCGCAGAGCATCCGCGACGCGGGCCAGGCGGAGCGGCTGCTGGCGAGCGGCATGGTCGACCTGGTCGGCATGACGCGCGCGCAGATGGCTGATCCACACATGGTGATCAAGATTCGCGATGGCCGCGAGGACGAAATCAAGCAGTGCGTCGGCGCGAACTACTGCATCGACCGCCAGTACAACGGCCTCGACGTGCTGTGCGTGCAGAACGCGGCCACCTCGCGTGAGGCGACGATGCCGCACGTGATCGAGAAATCGCGCGGTCCGAAGCGCAAGGTCGTCGTGGTCGGCGCGGGACCGGCCGGCCTGGAGGCGGCGCGCGTCGCGCGCTCACGCGGCCATGACGTGGTGCTGTTCGAGAAGAACACCGAAGTGGGCGGCCAGATCATGCTCGCATCGAAGGCACCGCAGCGCGAGCAGATGGCCGGCATCGTGCGCTGGTTCGACATGGAGACCAAGCGCCTTGGCGTTGACCGCCGGCTGGGCGTGGAGGCCGACGCGAAGATGATCATGGCCGAAAAGCCGGACATCATCGTGCTGGCCACGGGTGGCCGAGCCTTCTCCGACCAGGTCCCCGCCTGGGGCGTTGCCGAGGGACTGGCCGTCAGTTCGTGGGAGGTGCTATCCGGGCGTGTCGAAGCGAAGCAGAACGTGTTGGTCTACGACGGCGTCAGCACGCATGCGGGAGCGGGTGTCGCCGACTACCTGGCAAGCCGCGGCGCCAAGGTGGAGATCGTCACACCCGACGTGAAGGTCGCCGACGACTGCGGCGGCACGACTTTTCCGATCTTCTATCGCCGTCTGTATGCGCAGGGCGTGATCCATACGCCGAATTACTGGCTCGACCGTGTCTACGAGGAAGATGGCAAAAAGATCGCGGTGCTGCGCAACGAGTACACGGAGGAACTTGAGGAGCGCGCCGTCGACCAGGTTGTGATCGAGAACGGCTCGACGCCGAACGACGCGCTCTACTGGAAGCTCAAGCCGGAATCGGTCAACCGCGGCCAGGTCGATGTGCACAAGCTGTTCGCCGCCGAGCCGCAGCCGTGCCTGTCGGAGGCGCTGGGCAACGGCCGCTTCCTGCTGTTCCGTGTGGGCGACTGCATCTCGATGCATAACATCCACGGCGCGATCTATGACGCGCTGCGGCTCGTGAAGGATTTCTGACCATGAATCCGTCCTTGCTGATTACCGGCCTGCTGTGGCTCTCGGTGGCCGGCCTTGCCTTCGCGGTGCTGCGGCGCGCGTCGTACTGGCGGGTCGGACGGCCGGCCACGCCCGGCTCGTTCGGCATCGCCAACCTGTTCGCGATCCCCAAGCGCTACTTCGTCGACCTGCACCATGTGGTGGCGCGCGATCCGTACATCGCCAGGACGCACGTGGCCACCGCGGGCGGCGCGATCGCGGCGCTGGCACTCGTGTTCGTCAACTACGGCCTCGCGATCTACTCGCCGTGGCTCGACAAGCTCATCCTGGTCGCGGCGCTCGCGATGCTGGTCGGCGCGGTATTCGTGTGGCGCCGCCGCAAGGCGAAGGACGTGCCGGCGCGCCTGTCGAAGGGGCCGTGGAATACATTGCCCTGGCTGCTCGGCTCGTTCGCGCTGGGCCTGGCGCTGTACACGATGGTGCCGGCCGGGGTGATGTCGGGCGCGTTCGCGGTGTTGTGCGCGGTGCTGATCGGCGTCGGCGCGTTCGCGATGACGGTCGGCGCGGCCACGGGCGGGCCGATGAAGCATGCGATGGCGGGCCTGCTGCATCTCGCCTTCCACCCTCGCCAGGAGCGGTTCGCGGCTACGCCCGAATCGTACACCGGAAATGGCACGGCCACCCCGCCGACCGCGCTCAAGCTGCCCGACCTCGAGCACAAGGAATACGGTGTCGCCAAGCCGGTCGAGTTCCGCTGGAACCAGCTGCTGAGCTTCGACGCCTGCGTGCAGTGCGGCAAGTGCGAGGCCGCGTGTCCGGCGTTCGCCTCCGGCCAGCCGCTGAACCCGAAGAAGCTGATCCAGGACCTTGTCGTCGGCATGGCGGGGGGCACCGATGCCGCCTACGCGGGCAGCCCCTCGCCGGGAATTCCGGTCGGCCGGCATCGCGGCGAGCCCAACGGGCCGATCGTGTCCGGCCTGATCGAGGCGCAGACGCTGTGGTCGTGCACCACCTGCCGCGCCTGCGTGCAGGAATGCCCGATGCTGATCGAGCACGTCGACGCAATCGTCGACATGCGCCGCAACCAGACGCTGGTGCATGGCACCGTGCCGGGCAAGGGCGCCGAAGTGCTGGCGAACCTGCGCGAGACGGGCACCATGGGCGGCTACGACAAGGCGGCGCGCTACGACTGGTCGGTGGACCTGAACGCACCCGTTGCGCTGCCGGGCAAGGCAGTCGACGTGCTGGTCGTGGCCGGAGAAGGTGGCTTCGACATGCGCTACCAGCGCACGCTGCGCGCGCTGGCCAAGGTGCTGAACAAGGCCGGCGTGGACTATGCGGTGCTCGGCGAGGTCGAAACCGACACGGGCGATGTCGCGCGCCGCCTCGGCGACGAGGCTACCTTCCAGCAACTGGCCAAACACCTGATCGGCACGCTCGACGCGCTGTCGTTCAAGCAGATCGTGACGGCCGACCCACACGTGATGCACAGCTTGCGCAACGAGTATCGTGCGCTGGGCCTGCGCGTGACGGTGAAACATCACACCACGTATCTCGCCGAACTGGCGTCGAGCGGACTGATCGCCCCCAGGGCGGTGGAGGCGCTGCGCGAGAAGCGCACCACCTACCACGACCCGTGCTACCTCGGCCGCTACAACGGCGAAACCGAGGCGCCGCGCAAGCTGCTCAAGAGCATCGGCATCCAGGTGGTTGAGATGGAGCGCCACGGCATGCGCGGCCGCTGCTGCGGCGGCGGCGGTGGCGCACCGCTGACCGACATCCCGGGCAAGCAGCGCATCCCCGATATCCGTATCGCCGATGCACGTGCGGTTGGCGCCGAAGTGGTCGCGGTCGGATGTCCCAACTGCACCGCGATGCTCGAGGGCGTAGTTGGCCCGCGCCCCGACGTGCTCGACGTGGCTGAACTGGTTGCCGCTTCGCTGGAGTGAATGGATGGACACAATCAAACGAATCGATCCGCGCCGGCCATTCATCATCACGGCGGCTGGCCTCAGGCGCATCACGCTCGGCGAGGCCGGCAGCGCTGATGCTGGCGCGGCGCACTGGCCCGCGCACGGTCATGGCGCGGCGGCAAAGCCGCGGCGGCTGGTGAGCGACCCGCGCTACGTGATGCTGGTTGCCGCGCACAGCGAGCGCGGCGCGCTTGACGACCATGCACGCCAGGCGGTTGCCGCCGCGGCGCTGCTGGCGGACGCGCAAACCGAAGTCGCGCTGCTGGTGTTCGGCGAGCTGAAGGACGATGCGGCGGAACTCGGCGCCGACAAGCTGATCGCGCTTCCGGAATTCGACCGCCGCACGTTCGCCCCCGAGGCGGAGCTGCGGGCGCTGCAGGCATGCGCCACGGCGCTGTCGGCCAGGCATGTCTTCATTCCGGACAATGCGGCGGGCGATGGCGATCTTGGCCGCCGGTACGCGGCAGCGGCGGCGGAAGCAGGGGCAAGCGTTGCAACGCATGTCGTGGAGATCGATGCGCATCACGTCGGCACGTATGCGCACGCGAAGCGTACGTTCGCGACCCGCGCGTTGACCGACGTAATCCTGCTGGCGCCGGGCGCGGTCGACGCGAAGCTGCCGTTCACCGGCGCGGGCGAGCGGCTTTCGCCCGACTTCCTGTGCGCCAAGGGGAGCAGCATGCATCCATACCGCGATCTCGGCATCGAGGAGATCGATGCCGCCCGGGTCGCGCTCGAGGAGGCCGACTTTATCGTGGCTGCCGGCAACGGCGTGACTGATATCGGCGCGTTCGAGCGCCTGGCCGGCACGTTCGGCGCCGCCATTGCCGCCAGCCGTGTCGCCGTGGACAACGGGCATTTCACCCGCGACAAGCAGGTGGGCGCAACCGGCAAGACGGTCGAGGCGAGTGTCTACATCGCATTCGGGATCTCTGGCGCAGTACAGCACTTGCAAGGCATCAAGGACTGCCGCCACGTAATCGCCGTCAACGTGGACGGCAGCGCCCCGATCGCCAAGCGCGCGAACCTGACCATTGTCGGCGACGCGCACGAGACCATTGCCGCGCTGATGGAGCTGGTGCAGGCGGCACGCCCGGGGAGCGGCCAACCGGCCACGGCCCGTCCCCGGGAACTCGCAGGAGTCGCAGCATGAACGCCCCCCGACAAGTGAAGCGCATCGCAGTGCTGGTATCCGTTGGCCGCCATCCCGTCAGCGGCGCGCCGCGCTACAGCCGCAACGACGCCGCCGCGCTGGAGCTCGGGCGCTGCCTGGCCCAAAAACACGGTGCCCAGCTTGCCGTGGTGCATGCGGGCGATGCGGCCGAGCCCGCACTCGCCGACTACCTGGCGCTCGGCGCCGGCGAAGTCGAGGTGCTGGCGTGCGATCCCAGCGAAGACTCGGCACGCGTGCTCGCCGCGCATGTGAAGACCTGCGACCTCGTGCTGACCGGCACGCGCGCGGAGGGCGCTTACGACACCGGCATGCTGCCATATCGGCTCGCCGCGGCAATGGGCCGCCCACTGGTCGGCGCTGCTGTCGACGTCGACATCGACGGCGGACGCGTCGCCGTGCGGCAGTTCCTGCCCAAGGGGCTGCGCCGGCGCGTCGATGCGGCGCTGCCCGCGGTGGTTGCGGTGCACCCCCTTGCCAACGCGAATCCGCGCTATGCCTACGCGCGCTTGCGCGGGGGAGCGATCCGGACTGCACCGGCCGTGCGCAGCACGTACCACGACGCCGCGGCTTGGGTGCTCGGCGCCGTCGAGCGCAAGCCGGTCAGGCTGGCGGCCGCCGAAAAGCGCTCGGGCCACGCCCGGATGCTGTCGGCGACGACCACCGAGAGCCGCGGCGGCAGCGTCGTAAACGGTGGGACTTCGGTCGAAAAAGCACAAGTCATCCTTGCGTATTTACGCGAGCATCAACTCATCGACTACTGACATTGGCGGGTCGGCAAACAACCAGGGACGCAGGGAATCCGGAGCAAAACGATGAAAGAATCGGCAGACATTCGCGCGCTGGTGGAACGGCGCAAGGCGGGCCACAGCCTCGAGGCGCCTTTTTACCTGAGCGACGATATCTTCGCGCTCGACATGGAGGCAATCTTCCGCCAGCACTGGATCCAGGTGGCGGTCGAGCCCGACGTGCCGGAGTCGGGAGACTACGTGACGGTCGAGCTTGGCCAGGACTCGATCCTGATCGTGCGCGACGACGACATGCAGGTCCGCGCGTACCACAACGTATGCCGCCATCGCGGCGCACGGCTCTGCAACGAGGACAAGGGCACGGTGGGCAACATCGTGTGTCCGTATCACAGCTGGACCTATAACCTCAGCGGCGAACTGATGTTTGCCGAGCACATGGGCGAGAAGTTCGACCGCTGCAAGCACAGCCTGAAGTCGGTCCACGTGGAGAACCTTGCCGGGCTGATCTTCGTCTGCCTGGCCAGGGAGGCGCCGGATTTCGCGCCGATGCGCACCGCGATGGAGCCGTACCTGTTGCCGCACGACCTGCCGAACACCAAGGTCGCAGCGCAGGTCGACATCATCGAACAGGGCAACTGGAAGCTCACGATGGAAAACAACCGCGAGTGCTACCACTGCGTGGCGAACCATCCGGAGCTGACGATCTCTCTGTACGAGTACGGCTTTGGCTACCAGCGCTCCCCCGCCAACGCCGAGGGCATGGAGTCGTTCGAGCGCACCTGCGAGGAGCGCGCTGCGCAATGGGAAGCAATGAAGCTGCCGTCGGCCGAGATCGAGCGGCTGCTGGAGACGACCGGCTTCCGCACCCAGCGCCTGCCGCTGGACCGCAGCGGCGAGTCGCAGACGCTCGATGCCAAGGTGGCCTCGAAGAAGCTGCTGGGCAACTTCGAGCAGGCCGACCTCGGCGGACTTTCCTTCTGGACGCAGCCGAATTCGTGGCATCACTTCATGAGCGACCACATTGTCACGTTCTCGGTGATCCCGTTGTCGGCTGGCGAGACCCTGGTGCGCACGAAATGGCTGGTGCACAAGGATGCTCGCGAGGGCGTGGACTACGACGTGAAGAACCTGACGGCGGTGTGGAACGCGACCAATGACCAAGACCGCGCGCTGGTCGAGTACTCGCAGCGTGGTGCGGCGAGCAGCGCGTACGAGCCCGGTCCGTATTCGCCATTCACGGAAGGCCTGGTCGAGAAGTTCTCGGCCTGGTATATCCGCCGGCTCGCCGAGCAGATCGGCGCCTGAGCGCAAGGAGCGGAGGCTGACATGATGCGCGATGCGGTGCATTTCGAATCGGCGGATAGCCGGGTGACGCGCCCGGCGTTCTGGAACGCGCTTCCGGAGCGCTGGACGAGCGACGTGGAGGAAACGCTCATATGCTGCCACGTGCGGCAGGAAACGCACGACGTGAAGAGCTTCTTTTTCCGTTCACCCCAGGGGCGCGCCTTTGTGTTCGAACCGGGGCAGTTCATCACGCTGGAACTCGACATCGACGGCGAGACGATCAATCGCTGCTATACGATCTCTTCTTCGCCAGCGCAGCCGCACACAGTCTCGATCACGGTCAAGCGCGTGCCCGATGGCAAGGTGTCGAACTGGCTGCACGACACCGTAAAGCCGGGAACGCCGGTCCGCATGCTGGGGCCGGGCGGCGAGTTTACCTGTGCGCGGCATCCGGCGCACAAGTACCTGTTCCTGTCCGCCGGCTCGGGCATCACGCCGCTGATGTCGATGAGCCGCGCGCACCATGATCTCGCCGAGGATCGCGACATCGTGTTCGTGCACAGCGCGCGCACGCCTGACGACATCATCTTTGCACGCGAGCTGGATCTGATCGCCTCTGACCAGGGCAACTTCCGCACGGCGTTCGTCTGCGAACGGGTCGGCGCGCGCACCAACTGGTCGGGCGTCACGGGGTTCCTGTCGCTGCCGCTGCTGAAACTGGTCGCGCCGGACTTCATGGAGCGCGAGATCTTCACGTGTGGGCCGGCGCCGTACATGAAGGCGGTGCGCGAACTGCTCGACGAGGCCGGCTTCGATCGCACGCGCTACCACGAGGAGAGCTTTTCCTTCGAGACACTGAACGCGGAGCCTGCCCCTGGCGAAGCGATCGAGGCGGTCGAGGGTGGCGCGCCGGCGGCCAACGGCCATGCGGAAACGGCGCAGTTCAACATCAGTTTCGCCAAAAGCGGCCGGGAGATTGCCTGCCACGCGGGGCAGCACGTGCTCGACGCGGCGCGCCAGTCCGGCGTGCGGCTGCCTGCGTCGTGCACGCAGGGCATGTGCGGTACCTGCAAGGTCAGGCTTGTCAGCGGCCAGGTCGACATGAAGCACAACGGTGGCATCCGCCAGCGCGAGATCGACCAGGGCATGGTGTTGCTGTGCTGCAGCAAGCCGCTGTCGGATCTCGTGATCGACAAGTGAGGGTCCGGCGGGTACGACGGGCGACGTTTGCTTTGAAAAGGGAGCGCCTCGGCGCCGATTAAGGAGGGTAGACATGAAGCTTCTCGGAAAATTATTCTGCACCGGCGCCGCGTCGGTCATGCTGACATGGAGCGCGCTGGCGCTGGGGGACACCAAGCCAACCTTGAAGATCGGCTACGTCGAAGGCTGGGACGACAGTGTCGCCACCACCAACGTCGCCGCGCGCATCATCGAGAAGAAGCTCGGGTATCCGGTGCAACTCGTGCCGGTGGCGGCAGGCGTCATGTGGCAGGGCGTCGCCCGCGGCGACCTCGACGCGACGCTGTCCGCCTGGCTGCCGGTCACGCAGGGCGCCTATTGGGAACAGTTCAAGACCAAGGTCGTCAATCTGGGGCCCAACTTCACCGAGGCCAGGATCGGCCTGATCGTGCCGGCATCGGTCAGTGCGAAGAGCATCGACGAACTGAACGCGCAGAAGGCATCGTTCGAAGGCCGCATCGTCGGCATCGATGCCGGCGCCGGCGTGATGCGCAAGGCGTCCGAGGCGATCAAGAGCTATGGGCTCAGCTATTCGCTGATGCCCAGTTCCGGCAGCGCGATGACGGTCGAACTGGCGCGCTCGATGAACGCGAGCAAGCCGGTGGTCGTGACCGGATGGGCGCCCCACTGGATGTTCGCCAAGTGGAAACTGCGCTTCCTTGATGACCCGAAGAAGGTCTTCGGGGACGCCGAGCATGTCGACAACATCGTGAATCCGGGCCTGGAGAACAAGGCAAAGCCGGTAGTGGCCTTCCTGAAGAAGTTCCAGTGGAAGGCGGGCGAGATCGATAGCGTGATGCTGGCAATCCAGAATGGCACCAAGCCGGATGCGGCCGCCGACGCGTGGATCGCCGCGCACGGGGACCGGGTCAGCGGGTGGCTCGAGAATACGCAGTAATCCGGTCGCGCCACTTCGCTAAACTATCAACCACCGCAAAAAAACGCCGGCCACGATCGCACAGCGATCGTGGCCGGCGTTGCTTCGCTTAGTGGAGTACGACCGTCCGGTCTCCGTTCAGGAACACGCGGCGCTCGATGAACGCCTTCACCGCGCGCGCCAGCGTGATGCATTCCACGTCGCGCCCGACCGCAAGCAACTGGTCCGGCCGGTACGAATGATCGACGCGCTCGACGGCCTGCTCGATGATCGGCCCTTCGTCGAGGTCATCGGTGACGAAATGCGCGGTCGCGCCGATCAGCTTGACGCCCCGTGCATGCGCCTGGTGATAGGGCTTGGCGCCCTTGAAGCCGGGCAGGAATGAATGGTGGATATTGATCGCGCGGTTGGCGAGCTTCGCGCTGGTCTCCGCGGAGAGCACCTGCATGTACCGGGCGAGGATCACCAGCTCGGCGCTGCTCGACTCGAACAGGTCCAGCCAGCGCGCTTCCTGCTCGGCCTTGGTCTGCGGCGTGATCGGGAAGTGCCGGAACGGCAGGTCGTGCTGGCGCGCCAGCGGCTCCAGGTCGGCATGGTTCGAGGCGATGCCAACGATGTCCATCTTCAGCTCGCCCATGCGCCAGCGGAACAGCAGGTCCGCCAGGCAGTGTTCGAGCCTGGACACCATGATCAGCACTTTCGGGCGTGCCTGCGCATCGTGGACGGCCCAATGCATGCCGTAGCTCTGCGCGATCGGCGCGAATTCCTGCCGCAGCCTGCCGACATCCAGCGCGTGCGCGTCCGTTGAATGGAACACGCAGCGCAGGAAGAAGCGGTTGCTCAGGTCGTCGTCGAAGACGGTCAGTTCATCGATGTAGCAGCGATGGCGCTCGAGCAGGCCGACCGTGGCGGCCACCTGCCCGGGGGCACTCGGGCACGACAGCGTCAGGATGTGCTGCTGTGAAGGAGACAGCGCGTTCATGCGAATCCTCTCTGGTTTGCTGGCCGCGGACGCATCGTGCGCGCACATGCCATGCGCCAAGTAGATCAGGCCGCGCGGACACCGGATAGAACCGAAACGCCGCGATGCTGGTACCGGCCCGCCGCGCCGAACGGTGCGCTTAACCCGCCCATGAGGCGCCCATGAGGCGCCCATGCCGGATCGTCGGGGGCGTTTGTGAACAGTCGGCGTCAAAATCGCCTTGCCTGGTTGTCTTTGTCGTATTTCCGCAAGCGCTTGTCGGAATTCGTCGGCAGGGGAGGACGTTTCTTGGCAACCATGTAGGGAATCGCGCAATGCAGGTTGCGGTGCGACGACAAGGTTTGCTCAGGCATTCCAGGGAGGAAAGTAGCAACGTGCCGCCAGCGTTTCCCGGACCAGTGGAAAAAGCGTTGGCATGCCATATGACGAGTGAGTCCCCGCAGGACCAGGAGAAGTTTCAATGGATAGTCCCAAGGTCGTGGTCGAAGGTCTGTGCAAGGTCTTTGGCAGCAATCCCAGACAGGCGCTCGACATGCTCGCCGCCGGTTCGACGAAGGATGATGTGTTCCGGCGCACCGGCCAGGTGGTCGGTGTGCACAACGTGTCGTTCGAAGTGAAGGAAGGCGAAATATTTGTGCTGATGGGCCTGTCGGGCTCCGGGAAGTCTACGTTGATCCGCCTGGTGAATCGGCTGGTCGAGCCCACCGCCGGCAAGGTCTTGATCGGCGGCCGCGACGTTGCCGCAGTGAGCCGCGACGAGCTGATCGCGCTGCGCCGCAAGGACATGAGCATGGTGTTCCAGTCGTTTGCGTTGATGCCGCAACGCACCGTGCTGTCGAATGCCGCGTTCGGGCTGGAGGTGGCGGGAGTTGGCAGGAAGGAGCGCGAGCGCCGTGCCATGGACGTGCTGGAGCAGGTCGGCCTGGCGACGTTCGCGCAGAAGCTGCCGCGTGAGCTGTCTGGCGGCATGCAGCAGCGCGTGGGCCTGGCGCGCGCGCTGGCGGTCAATCCGTCGCTGATGATCATGGACGAGGCCTTCTCCGCGCTGGACCCGCTCAAGCGCAAGGAAATGCAGAACGTGCTGCTTCAGTTGCAGAAGGAGCACCGGCGCACCATCATGTTCGTATCGCACGACCTGGAGGAGGCGCTGCGCATCGGCAGCCGGATTGCGATCATGGAGGGCGGACGGCTCGTTCAGGTTGGCACGCCGCAGGAGATCATTGCCAACCCGGCCGACAACTACGTCCGCACGTTCTTCGACGGCATCGACACAAGCCGCTACCTGACCGCCGGCGATCTGATGCAGACCAATGCGGTGCCGACCCTGTCACGGCTCGATGCGGCCAACATTGCGGCGACGCTGAACGGCAGCGAAGATTATGCCTTCGTGCTCGATGCGCAACGCAAGCTCCGCGGCTTTGTCACGCGCGACGCGACGCAAAGCGTGCGTCCCGTCGAGAGCATCCAGCGCAACGCCTCGCTCGACCACGTCGTCGAGCGCGTCGTCGCGACTCCCAATGCCCTGCCGGTCGTCGACGACGACGGCTGCTATTGCGGCTCGGTCAGCCGCGCCGTCATCCTGAAAGCAATCACGCGCTCGCGAGGCAACCATGTCTGAACTACTCCCGCTCGGCCGCTGGGTCGATCAGTCCGTCCACTACCTCCTCGATCACGACGCGGCAACGTTCGACGCTATCGGCCGCGCGATAGGGGGCCTCGCCGAATGGATCGAACGCGGCCTGCAGGCCGTGCCGATGTGGCTGATGATGGCCATCTTCATCGGCATCGGCCTCTGGCGCGTCGGCTGGCGCTTCGCTCTGTTCACGGCCGCGTCGCTGTTCGTGATTTTCGCGACCGGATTCTGGGACCAGACCATCATCACGCTGGGCCTCACGCTGTCGTCCACCATCATCAGCCTGCTGCTCGGCGTTCCGCTCGGAATCTGGGCGGCGAAAAGCAGGGTGGTCGCCGCCACCGTGCGCCCGGTCCTTGACCTGATGCAGACCATGCCCGCATTCGTCTACCTGATTCCCGCCGCGATGCTGTTCGGCCTCGGGCGCGTGCCGGGCATCCTGGCGACGGTGATCTTCGCGATGCCGCCCGCGGTACGGCTGACCAGCCTTGGCATCCGCCAGGTGAACATGGAGATCGTCGAAGCCGGCCATGCCTTCGGCTGCACGCCGTGGCAACTGCTATACAAGGTGCAGTTCCCGAACGCGCTGCCGTCGATCATGCAGGGCGTGAACCAGACGATCATGATGGCGCTGTCGATGGTCATCATCGCATCGATGGTCGGGGCCGGCGGCCTGGGCAACGAGGTGCTCGCGAGCATCCAGCGGCTGGATATCGGCCTGGGCTTCGAAAGCGGGCTCTCGGTCGTGCTGCTGGCGATCGTACTGGACCGCATCACCGAGAGCTTTGGCCGCGCGCCTGGTGACGCGAAGGCGCCGCTGTTCTCCGGGCTCAGGCAGCTGTTCGGCGCCAAGGCCAGCACGGCGCAAGCCTGATCCAGCCAGCCGCCGCCAGGAAATTGATCTGAGGGCCGTTGCAGCCGTGCCAACCGACAGCGCTTTCCCATCGACGGCCCTCGCGCCCCTCGGGCCACCAGGCCCATCAGGGCCACTCTCGCATTTCGGCTTCCTGACATTGCCTGACTTCTCGATGATTGCGTTCTCGAGCGCGGTCGAAGTGCTACGCATGGCCAACTACCTCGGGCGTGCCAACCATTACACGTGGTCGATCTATTCGACCGACGGCGAGCCGGTGCACGCGAGCAACGGCATCGTGGTACGGCCGACGCGCGCGCTCGAGGACTCGGCACTGCCGGACGTCATGATCGTTTGCGGAGGCATTCGTGTCCGCGATACCGTCGACGAAGGCACGCGCGCCATGCTGGCGAAGCTGGCCGCGCAGGCCATACCGCTCGGCAGCATCTGCACAGGCGCCTACGCGCTGATGTCGAGCAAGCTGCTTGACGGATACCGCTGCGCGGTGCATTGGGAGAGCCGATCGTCGCTGCACGAGGAGTTTCCGCTGGTGCATTTCGCCGACGAGCTGTTCGTCATCGACCGCGACCGGCTCACATGCACGGGTGGCACGGCGCCCATCGACATGATGCTGCATCTCGTTGGCTTGCGCTTCGGCCGGCAACTTGCGGCGCAGGTCTCTGAACAGTTCATACTGGAGCGCATTCGCAGCGCGACCGATGCGCAGCCGATCCCGGTCAATGCGCGGGTCGGGCTATCGCGAGCGGAGCTGGTCGAGGTGGTGCGGCTGATGGAGGCGAACATCGAGGAACCCCTCTCGCTCGATGAACTGGCGCGGCTGGTGCGGCTGTCCCAGCGCCATTTGCAGCGCATGTTCAAGTTTTATCTGAACGTTTCGCCGACCCACTACTATCTGACCCTGCGCCTGAAGCGGGCGCGCGATATGCTGCGCACGACCAGCGCGTCGATCGCACAGGTGACGGCGGTTTGCGGATTCCAGTCGCCGTGCCATTTCAGCAAGGCATACCGTGCGCAGTTCGGCCATGCGCCCAGCCACGAACGCCGGCAGCCAGGGTGATTGGTTAGCACCGCGCTGGCGTTTGGAAATGCGTGCATCGTGTATGAATGTGTCTTTTGCGGCATGCGACGCCGCGATCGCTCGCATGGCTGTGCCATAGAATCAATGGCAGGGTATTAGGCCGGCCGTAAATGGCCATCCCGTCGACTCATTTTGGTCGCGGAGAGAATTCAATGACCAATCTTGCCGGAAAGCTGCTCGTTGCGAGCTTGAACGTCATATTGCTGTCCTTCGCTTGCACCCAGTCCTATGGGGCTGATCGGCAACAGGTCGTCAGGATCGGCGTGTCCACGCCACTTACCGGGCTCAATGCCGCCAATGGCAAGGACATGGAGAACGGTGTTCGCCTCGCCGTAGAGGAAGCCAATGCGCAGCGTATCCGGCTGGATGGTCAGGATGCCCGTTTCGAACTCGCTCCGGCGGACGACCAGAGCGATCCGCGCATCGGCGTTCAGGTGGCCCAGAAGCTGGTCGATGACAGGGTGGCCGTGGTTGTCGGCTACTACAACTCAGGCGTCGCGCTTCCGGCCGCGCCGATTTTCGCCAGGGCAGGTATCCCGGTAATCCATCCGGCGGCTACCAACCCGTCCATTACGCAGCAAGGTCTGAAGACCGTTTTCCGCATCATTCCGACCGATGCGCAAAACTCCGGCAACGCGGGCAAGTACGCGGTCACGGTAATGAAGGCGCAGCGCATTGCCGTGATGGATGACCGGACCGCGTTCGGCCAGGGGGCGGTGGACGAGTTCAGGAAGGCCGTCGCCGCGGCGGGCGGCGAGATCGCGATAGCGGAATATACCAACGACAAGTCGGTCGAGTTCAGCGCGCAGCTCACGAACATCCGGGCCTCCAACGCCGGCCTGCTGTTCTTCGCCGGACTGGACAACCAGGCGGCGCTCATCACGAAACGCATGCGCGAGCTCGGCATGCGCACCCAGTTCGTCGGCAGCGGCGGCATCGCCGACAGCATCTTCCTGAACATTGCCGGTCCCGCTGCGGAAGGCGCGATGGCATGGGAATATGGGCGCCCGATCGACAGCCTACCGCAAGGCAAGGCTTTCATGCAGAAGTTCCGGAAGCGCTTCGGCAGCGACAGCCTCAGCTATGCGCCGTTCGCCTACGATGCCGCGTGGGTGGCCATCAACGCGATGAGACAGGCCGGCTCCGCGAAGCCTGCCGAATTCACGCCGGCGCTGCGCGCAACGCAATACGAGGGGGTCACAGGGAAGATCGCCTTCGATGCCAATGGCGACCTGAAGAATCCGACATCCACCCTCTACCAGGTCAAGGGAGGCCATTGGACGCCGGTCACGACGATTGCTGTTGAGTGACTGGGGGCTGGTCCATTGACGTAGCCCGCCCTGACCAGAGAGGTGGCGGCGGAAATCCGGACAGTCTCGTGGCGTGACCCGGCTATAGTGCGGCGAGGACGCCGGCTGGCGTGGTTCTATGCGCCCAAGCGCAACGCGACTCCGGTAGTGTATGGCCTGACGTGGCGGTACTTCGACGCAGAACGCGAATAGGATCTCCGGCGCCTGCACACGCATGTGCTTAACACTCCCGAGTGAGCCGAGTTGCCAGAATCCAGGCTTGGCGCGAACGTCCTAATGTGTCGACGCACCGGTTCTATCTCCCAAGCTGAAAGATTTGATGTACTAGTGACACGCCCTGCGGTGGACGCTCGGTTCGGAGCGCCCGGAACTGGTACGGCAGGGATGGTCGAGGGCAGTACGTCCGTCAGGACATTTGACATCTTCAAAGTTGGAATAGGGTCGTCCGCTTAGCACACCGGTGGGGGAAAGGAAACATCATGATACAGATCGATGGCCTGGCTTTCCGCAAGGCGTTGGGTGCTTTTCCCACCGGGGTTACCGTGATGACCACGTTGGACGCCACCGGAAGGAGGTGTGGAATGACAGTCAATTCGTTCAGTTCTGTCTCGCTAAATCCACCTTTAATTCTGTGGAGTCAATCTCTTTCATCAAAAAGCTACACCGCGTTTCGGGATTCCGATCGGTTCGCAGTAAATATTCTATCAGAAAATCAAATTCAGATATCCAAACAGTTCTCGACCGCTAGCGACGAAAAATTTCGAAATATCACCTTTCGATCCGGTTTGGGAGGTATTCCCATCATTGGCTCATGCGCTGCAAACTTGGAATGCGTGAAGGTTTCCGCCCATCGTGAAGGCGATCATGTCATTTATATCGGTCGAGTTATCCGCCTGGAACGGTCCGAGCACAGGCCGCTCGTCTTTGGTGATGGGCGCTACCTTGTAGCACGAGCGCATGAGCAAGATCGTTAGTGGTTTTTCCCACACCCCCGGGCAACTGCTGCGCGTGTTTTCGATATAAGCTCTTGGCGCCAAAACTTATAGGTGGGGGTGAGGGAATTCCTTTGGCAGAAATAGACGCGCTTCGAAGTATGAACATCCGCCCCCCTGACATGGCGTATCGAATTTTGCTGTAGAGAGGGATGCGAGTCAATGAATACGAGGAGCATGGTGGTCCCCATTATTTTCACGGCAAGCCTTGTCGTTGCGTATTTTTTACCAGATCGGATATCGGTTCCGATGATTCTATTGGCGTCAGTAGTGACTGTCAGCCATGCGTGCCTAAGTAAATAGCATGGGTATAACGTGATGTCGCGTTGGTTGATTGTTTCATGGGATCTCGAACTCGGAAATCAAACGGGTGCTCTTCCCCGGCGGCAGTCGCGGCAGCCCCTCGGGGGCGGCTGACGGAACAGCCATATTCCTTTTAGAACGATGATGAAATAATTCCCACGGGCTGCTACCTCTTGCTGCCCCAGCCGATCCGGTGCCGCTCCTGCGTGGCCTTGTGCCGCGCATCTTCCTCGCTGTGCAGGTAGCCGCTCGTCGTCGAGATCGATGCATGCCCGAAATTGTCGCGCACAAAGCGCAGGTCGACCTGCTGGTCGGTCATGTGCGAACCAGCGGTGTGGCGCAGCCAGTGCGCCGAGGCGCTGGCCAGCACGGCGGCTTGCGCTTCCCATTCCGGCCCGCGCGCCCGCAGGCGCGCCGCGGCCATGCCAAACACCTCTTTCAGGATCAGGTGCAGCGCGCCGCGTGACAGCGGTTTCTCGCTGTCCGCTTTTCCGATCACCGGCAGCACCAGGGGACGTGCCTCACCGAACTGCGGAGTCGGCGGCAGTGCGTGGGCGCGACGGTAGCGCGCCAGTTCTGCAATCAGCTCGTCGGTCGCCGGCACCAGCCGGGTCTTGCTGCCTTTGCCGGTGACCTCCAGCCACCAGCGCTCAGTGCCCTGGGCATCGCGCCGGCAGAAGAACGCGCCCATCGTGGTCGCTGTCAGCTCCGACGCCCGCAAGCCGCCCAGATAGAGCACGCTCAGCACCCAGCGGCAGCGTGCCGCATGCAGCCGTTCCCGCGCGGTCTCGGTCGGCATCGCTTCGACCGTCTCCTTGACGATCGCCCACAGGTCGTGGCTCAGATAACGGGTGATGCGCGCCATGCTGGGAGCGCGCCGACGGCGGGCGAGGGCGAGCGGATTGCCGGCCAGGTAGCCGGCCTCGGTCAGCCAGGCGAACAGCGCGTTCAGGATCACCATGGCCTGGCGCACGCTGCCGGGCGACAGCGGCCCGGCAAACGGGCGCCAGTCCGGATGGCTGCGCGCGAGCTTCTTGTTGCCGGCCAGCACCCAGCGCGCGGCCGGTTGCGGATCGGCGAGGAAGCGCTCGTAGGCGAGCAGGTCTTCGTGCGTCAGCGATGACAAGGGTTTGCCCAACTGGAGCACGGCCCACAGGATCAGCCTCTCCACCTCGCGGCGGTAGGTGGCGATGGTCGCCGCACTGTCGGCATAGCGGGCCAGCCAGGCGGTCACGGCGGCCAGGTCATCGGCCGCGGCAATACGAGCGCCGGTGGCGGGCGCGCGATTAGTACCGGCGGCGCCGGACAGCGGCGATGACAGTTTCAACCGCTCCAGCGGTGTGGGAAGTGAGTCGGTAAGACTCCCAAGCGGTTTGAGGGGCAGCAGGTCCATGCGCGAGTCGAAAGAATCACACTTTACTTCGATATTATAAACATAAGCGCAGTTATGTCTAAAGTATGTAGCCGAAAATTGGCTTTATTACGTATTATGGTGTAATATTTATCATCACTTTTTCGTTTTTCTCTCGATGGCCGCTGCCGACCTGGATCTGACCGACACTGCGCTACAGGCCGACCTGGCCGAGCTGCGCGGGCGCTTTCCCGAGACCCGCGCGCTCTACCGCGAGGTCTGCGGCCTGCTGTTCTTCCGCTACGGGGTCACGCCCACCGCCAACAAGCTCTACAGTCTGGTGCGCAAGGGCAGCATGGGCACGCCCGCCGAGGTGTTGCAGGCGTTCTGGCAGGAGCTGCGCGGGCGCACGCGCGTCACCATCGACCATCCCGACCTGCCGGAGGCGTTGAAGGACATCGCGGCCGGGGCGGTGCAGACCATCTGGCAGGCGGCCAACGAGGCCGCCACCGGCGAACTGGCCACGCTGCGCGCCGAGGCCCGCCATGCGGCCAGCGTCGCCGAGGCCGAGCGCGACGCCGCGCACGCCGAGACCGCGCTTGCGCGCGAGGAAGCCGCGGCGCTCGTCGCGCAACTGGACACCGCGCGCCAAACCATCGAGGAGGGTCAGGCGACGCTGGCCGCGGAGCGGCAGGGGCACGCGGCGACCCAGGCCCGGCTGGATGCGGGGCGGGCGGAACTGGAGGCCGCGGGCCGGCAACTGGCGGAACTGCGTACCCAATTCTCGACGGAGCTGGAGCGGGCGCGCGAGGCCGTGACGCTCGCGCAG